>JAAVVV010000001.1:2414495-3086827 GCA_023910605.1 Bosea sp. (in: a-proteobacteria)
CCCGTCCCGCTGCCGGCGCAGTTCGGCAGTCATCTTGTTGAAGGTCTCGCCCAGATGGGCGAGGTCGCCTTCCGTGCGCTTGACCGGAACCTGCACATAGAAATTGCCTGTCGCGACCTGATCGGTCGCGTGGATCAGGCGCCGGATCGGAGCGACCAGCCGGTCTGCGAAGCGCAGGCCGAACCACACCGCCGAGAGCAGCACCGTGAGGGCAATCAGGAAGTACATCGAGCCGAAGGCGATCTGCACGCCCTGCCGGCGCGCATCGATGGCGAGATATTCCGCCGCCGCGTTGCGGGCCTCGGCCGGGAACTCCACGGCGAGCGGATCCACCTGACGCGCGATCAGCAGAAAGGTGTCTGGAAACTCCGGCATCTTCATCAGCGCGCTGAACACGCGCGATTCGCCCATGGCCGAGCAGATCGGATCTTCCGTGGCTCGCGCCTCCTCGAACGCCTCGTCAACCAGCGGCGGCGGGTCGGGAATGACGTTGAGCCGCGCCCGCGTGACGATCTCGTAGGGCTGCCTGACGAGGAACACGATCGGCAGGCCGAGCGCCCTCGCCCGAACCGTCAGAAAGCCGTCGAACCAGTTGCGGTCCGTTTCGAAAAGGGGCCGCACCGCCCCGAGGTCTTCCGCCATCAGCCGGATCTCGCGGCCCAGATTGGTGCATTGGCTTGCCGTGTAGGTGTCTGCCACATCGACGGACTTGAAGATGATCTGACGCATCCGCCCGGAGAACCAGGGCTCCAACCCCTTCTCCAGGGTAATGGTGGCGATCACCGCGACCAGCATGGCCGGCAATGCCGCCACCAGCCCGAACAGCAGGATGATGCGCACATGCAGCCCCGCCGCCGCCGCGCCCCGGTTGCGCGCGCGCACCAACATGAATGCCTGCCACAGCACCAGGATGAGCAGCGCCAGGATGATCGACGCGTTCACCATGAACAGCGTCACCACCACCGAATGCACCGGCACGATCCGGGTGGAGCCGGAGATGACCATGAAGGTGGCGAGCGCAGAGCTGAGGGCGAGCGTCACAAGCGCCACGCCCACCCAGGTGGCCGTGCGACTGCCCCTTGTCTCGGGCTGGCCCTGATCGCGAGATTGCGTAGTTGCCAACAAACAAAACTGCCAATTCTGCGCTTCGGCGCGCCTGTGCCGAACACCGGCGCGTCCAGTGATGCATCCCCGCAACGGTGTTGTCAAAATATGACAGTATTGCGACCGCGATCCTGCGGCGCTCGGAAATCGGCTTCGTCAGGATGCGCTCATCGGGTCGAGCGGATCACCTGCATGTCGAGTTCCCGAAGCTTCTTGCGCAAAGTGTTGCGGTTGAGGCCCAGCAGCTCGGCGGCCCTGATCTGGTTGCCGCGCGTGGCAGCCAGCGCGGCTGCGATCAGCGGCGCCTCCACCTCACGCAGCACCCTGTGATAAAGGCCCGGCGGCGGCAGGTTCTCGCCATAGCCGCCGAAATAGATGGCCATGTGCCGTTCCACCGCCCCGGCGATCGAATCGGGCCGCTCCCCGCCCGCGCTGGTCTGCGGCGCGGCGGTCGGCACAAGCTCGGCATCGATGATGGGCGCCGTGATCGTCTCCTGCGGATACAGGGCAGCGAGGCGACGCACGAGGTTCTCAAGCTCGCGCACATTGCCTGGCCAGCGGTGCCGCTTGAGCAGGTCCATCGCTTCCGAATCAAGCTGCTTGCGGCTCAGCCCCTCCTTCTCCACCACTGTGAAGAAGTGGCGCACCAGATCGGGAATGTCCTCAACACGCTCGCGCAGGGGCGGCAGCCGGATCGGCACAACGTTGAGCCGGAAGAACAGATCTTCACGGAACAGGCCCTGCTGGATGGAAATCCTCAGGTCCTTGTTGGTGGCGGCGATGATGCGCACATTGGTCTTGATCGGCGTGCGCCCGCCGACCGTAGTGTATTCGCCCTGCTGGAGCACGCGCAGCAGCCGCGTCTGGGCCTCCATCGGCATGTCACCGATCTCGTCGAGGAAGAGCGTGCCTCCCTCCGCCTGTTCGAAACGGCCAGCGCTGCGCTGAAGCGCGCCCGTGAATGCGCCCTTTTCATGGCCGAACAGCTCGGATTCGATCAGGTCGCGCGGTATCGCGGCCATGTTCACGGCCACGAACGGGCCGGACCGGCGCTTGCCGTAATCATGCAGCGCGCGCGCCACCAGCTCCTTGCCGGTGCCCGATTCCCCGTTGATCATCACGGTCAGGTCGATCGGCATCAGGCGCGCCAGCGCGCGGTAGATTTCCTGCATCGCAGCAGAGCGGCCCACCAGCGGGATTTCCTCGGCTTCCGCGCCCTGCACCCCGCAGGTCTCGCCGCGCGGCCGCGACAATGCACGCCCCACGATCGCCACCAGCTCCTTAAGATCGAAGGGCTTGGGCAGGTATTCGTAAGCGCCGCGCTCGGAAGCGCGGATCGCGGTCATGAAGGTGTTCTGGGCGCTCATGACGATGATCGGCACATCGGGGCGCACGCGCTTGATGCGCGGCAGCATGTCGAAGGCGTTGCCGTCAGGCATCACGACATCGGTGATGATGAGATCACCGAGCCCCTGCGCCGCCCAGGTCCATAAGGTTGCGGCCTGCCCGGTGGACCGCACCTCGTAGCCGGCCCGGGACAGCGCCTGGTTGAGCACTGTCCGGATCGCCGCGTCGTCATCTGCAACAATGATGCTGCCATTCGGCATCGATCTGTCCTGTCATGCGTCGACCGCCGCGCCGGTCTCCATAGGGGGAGTTCACACACGCTCCGCGCGGGACATCATCAGCCGTGCCTGCCATCGTGCGAGCGATGGATCGGCAGCAGCACGCGGAAGCTCGTGCGTCTGGGAATGGACTCGCATTCGATGATTCCACCGTGGTTGCCGATGATCTTGGCAACAAGTGCAAGACCGAGGCCACTTCCGTGCGCCTTGGTGGTGACAAAGGGATCGAACAGATGCGGCAGGATATCGGGCGGCACACCGGCCCCGTTGTCGCGCACGCAGATCTCAAGCGGCAGCGCCACGCGCTCGGAATGCCCTGGCCGCTGCATCCGAATGCCAGGACGGAACGCCGTCGAGATCACGATCTCCCCGTCTGGCGCATCCAGATCGATCGCCTCTGCCGCATTTTTAATCAGATTGAGGAAAACTTGGACAAGTTGATCCCTCACTGCGTGCGCGGGCGGCAGCGAGGGGTCATAGGCTTCGACCACGCGCAGGTGCCTTGCGAAGCCGGAGACCGCCAGGCAGCGGACATGATCGAGCACGTCGTGGATGTTGACCGAGCCGCGCTCGCCGGGCCGGTCGTCGCCGAACATCTCCACCCGCTCGACCAGCTTCACGATGCGGTCGGTCTCGTCGCAGATGAGGCGCGTCAGCACGCGGTCCTCGTCAGGCACCGATGTCTCCAGAAGCTGCGCGGCGCCGCGGATGCCCGAAAGCGGGTTCTTGATCTCGTGCGCCAGCATGGCGCCGAGCGCCGTCATGGAGCGGGCAGCGCCGCGATGGGTGAGTTGCCGGTCCATCTTCTCCGCGATTGTCCGCTCCTGAAGCATGATGACGATGTGGCCGGCCGGCTCGCGCAGCGGCGACGCAAACACATCCACCACCTTGTCCTTGCCAAGACGGGGCGAGCTGACATCGATCCGATACTCGCTCACGCTGGCTGCTCGCCGTCGGACCTCCCCGATGAGCGTCAGCACCGGTGAGCCGAAGGGAAACAGCTCGGCCAGCTTCATGCGCCGCAGCATCAGCAGACTGGACTGGAAGAAATCCTCAGCCGCGTTGTTGGCGCCGCCCACGAGCCCCTCGGCGTCGACGACGATGATCGGAATCGGCAGGACCCCGAACACCCGATCCGGGAAGGCCCCCGCTTCAGACGTCCCGACTGCCCCCGCCGCCATCTCGCTACTCCACCCCTCAAGCTGCACGCGCACCCACCTCCCCCGGCCGGAAAGCCTCCTGCATCAGGCTCGTGACCCGGCCGGCGTCCCCCTCGGTGCAGATGGCCGGCTTCAGCGCCAAAGCGCGCGCCGCCCCATGCATGAAGGCATCATCCAGCGAAGCCGCCAGATGCTTGCGGGCATGGCGGACGCCGGCCGGGCCCATCATCGCAACCAGCGCCTCGAAATGCTCCAGCGCCGCGGCCAGCTTCACCGCAAGCTCAGGCTCGTCCGGCGCCTGCCCGCTGCGGAGTTCGTGCGCGATGAGGCCCGGCAGCCACGGCCTCCCAAGCGCAGCACGCCCGATCATCACCGCATCGGCGCCCGACTGCGCCAGACAGGCCCGTGCATCGGCTGCGCTGCGGATGTCGCCATTGGCGACAAGCGGGACCGCAGGAACGGCCGCTCGCACGGCGCTGATCGCTGCCCAGTCAGCCTCGCCCTTGTAGAATTGCTGGCGCGTGCGCCCGTGCACGGTGATGACCCGGGCGCCGGCGTCAACGGCACGGCGAGCCAGTTCTGGCGCGTTGCGGCTGGCTTCATCCCAGCCCAGGCGCATCTTCACCGTCACGGGAAGACGTGTCGCCGCAACAGTGGCCTCTACCAGCTTCACCGCGTGATCGAGGTTGCGCATCAAGGCTGAGCCGGCCCAGCCGCCGGTGACCCGCTTTGCTGGGCAGCCCATGTTGATGTCGACCACGTCCGCTCCGGAGGCTTCCGCGAGGCGCGCGGCTTCGGCAAGCCAGTTGGCGTCGCAGCCCGCAAGCTGCACGATATGCGGGGTCACGCCTTCGCCCTCTGCGCGCAGCCGTGTCTCCTCATGGCCGCGCACGAACTCATCCGAGGCCACCATCTCCGATACGACGAAGCTGGCGCCGTGGCGCATGGCGATGCGGCGCAGCGCGCAGTCGGTGATCCCCGACATCGGCGCCAGCGCCACCTTCGGACCCGGCTGATGGTCAACGAAGGCCTCAGGCCAATTGCCTATTTTTTCATCGTTTTGCATTCTGCCTTGCATTTAATCATTATTGTGCGCTGCGGTAAAGCCGATTCACAAGACCGGGGGAAGGCCGCACCCGCGCTGGTGACAGCCGCCCCCCCTAGCGACTAGACAGAAGGGGCGCCAGCGATGGCGACGGCAGCCTGCCCTCCGAAGGATGCAACGCCTTGACAGAGCCACACCCTCCCCGATGCATGGCGCTGATCGTCGCCGCCGGGCGCGGGCTGCGCGCTGGTGGGGGGGTGCCCAAGCAGTACCGCGACCTTGGCGGCTGCATGGTCCTCACGCGCACGTTGCGGGCGATGGCCGGGCATGACGCCGTCGCTCGCGTCACGGTGGCGATCCATCTTGATGATGCCGCGCATTATCAGAGGGCGGTTTCGGCGCTGGAGCCCGCGCTGCGCGCCAAGCTTGCCCCCCCGGTCCATGGCGGCGCCACGCGGGCCGAAACCGTGCGACGCGCGCTGGCTACCTTCAGCGATGCCGATGAGGACGCGCTGGTGCTGATCCATGACGGCGCAAGGCCTTTCCTCAGCCCTGCCTTGATCGATCGCGCCGTCGCGGCAGCGGCGAACCACCACGCGGCCGTGCCTGTGTTGTCCGTCACGGACACGGTGAAGCAGGTGACAAAGGCCGGGCTCATCGCCGGCACGCTGGACCGCGATCGGCTGCGCACCATCCAGACACCGCAGGCCTTCAGGCTCTGCACTATCCGGCAGGCCCATGACGCCTCGGCTCAGGCCGGCCTTTCCGACTTCACGGATGATGGAGCGGTGATTGAATGGGCCGGCCTTCCTCTTGCCAGCTTTGCGGGCGATCCGGCGAACATCAAACTCACCCATGCGGAGGATTTCATGCTGGCGGAAGCTCGCCTCAATGCAGAAGCGCCGCTCATCACCCGCGTCGCCACTGGCTACGACGTCCATGCCTTCGGCCCTGGCGATCACGTCTGGCTGGGGGGCGTGAAGCTGCCGCATGATCGCGGCGTGGTGGCGCATTCGGATGGAGACGTCGCCTTGCACGCGCTGTGCGACGCCATTTTCGGCGTGATCGGGGATGGCGATATCGGCGTTCACTTCCCGCCCAGCGATGAGCGCTGGCGCGGCGCCCCCTCGGAGCAGTTTCTGGCCTTCGCCTGCGCGCGCCTACGGGCGCGCGGGGGCGTCATCGATCACCTTGATGTCAGCATCGTCTGTGAGCGGCCAAAAATCGGTCCGCATCGCCTGGCCATGGTCGAGCGCATTGCCAGGATCGCTGGCATTCCGTCCGAATGCGTGGGCCTCAAGGCAACGACATCGGAAAGGCTTGGGTTCACTGGCCGCTCCGAGGGTTTGGCCGCGCTGGCCACGGTCACGGCCCGGCTGCCGGCTGCGCCCGACCAAAGGGATGCGGGCCATGGATGATCTCGACGTCGCAGCCCGGCGGGTGCTTGATCTGTGCGCCGCGCGAGGCTGGATGGCAGCGACGGCGGAGAGTTGCACGGGCGGGATGGTGGCAGCAGCCCTCACCGCCATCGCCGGATCATCCGCAGTCGTCGACCGGGGCTTCGTCACGTATTCGAACGAGGCCAAGACAGAGATGCTGGGCGTGCCAGCCGACCTCATCGCATCGGAGGGGGCCGTCAGCCGGGCCGTTGCGGCGGCCATGGCGAGGGGCGCGCTGGAGCGTTCGCGCGCCCACGTGGCGGTCTCGATCACGGGCATCGCGGGCCCCGGCGGAGGCAGCGGGCGCAAGCCTGTCGGCCTCGTGCACTTCGCATGCGCCGCGCGGGATGGCCGCCTGATCGAGGCGGAACGCCGCTACGGCGCGATCGGCCGCGAGGCTGTTCGCCGCGCCGCGGCCATCGAGGCGCTCGGCCTCATGGCCGAGATTGCAGGTTCTCGTTGAACTTCAGCCAGGCGGCCTTGAGGATGTTCGGGAAATCATCCGTCCAGGGCCTGGCCACGAACCAAAGGCGCGTGCTGCCGCCGAGCTGCGGCAGCACGATCTTGGTGAAAACAGGCTGGATCGAGAACAGCAGGAAGGCCGGGAGAGCAACCACGATCGTGAAAACCGGAGATCAGAAGGCAGCAGGGCTGTCTTAACTCCCCGTTGTCGGCCCCGTCACAGCCCTGGCCGGGCCATACACAGCATCCGCCCGCGCCTCGAAAGCTTCGGAGAACATGCGGAAGATCCTGTCGAAAACCGCGCCCGCGACGAGTTGCAGCATCCGGCTGCGGAACTCGTAGATGATGTAGAATTCGACCGCGCAGCCATTGGGCCCCTTGGTCGTATCCGGCGTGAAGCTCCAGCGATTATCGAGGAAGGAAAACGGGCCGTCGATATACTCGGCGACGATGCGCAGTCGCTCCGGGTCGAGCTTGACACGGCTCGTGAAGCTCTCGTTGATGGCCTTGTAGCCGACGCTCATCGCCGCCACCACGATCTCCTGCCCATCCTCTTCTTTGGTGCGGCGGCGTACGCTGAGGCTTTTGCAGAAAGGCAGGAATTCCGGGTAGCGCTCAACATCCGCGACAAGCGCGAACATGCGTTCAGGCGGATGGGCGACATGGCGCACGGTACGGAACGATGGCATTCAGGCGGCTTTCGCTCCGGCTTCGCCGGGCAGGGATTGAAGAAACGCACGCGCCTCGCTGCGGCTTTTCAGATGCGCGAGCCTTGCGGTCTTGCCGTAGCGCTCAAGCGCCGCGACGATCACGGGCCGCTGCTTCTGGCGGAAAAGCCAGACATATTTCACAAAGGGCCAATCATAGCGCTCGATGCAGCCGGGCGCCATGTCCGGCCGCTGCTTGCCCCAGTGGCGCAAGGGCCGCCACAGGATGCCGCGCAGGCATGTGATCACGGGCATGTCGAGGAACACGATCATATCCGCCCTCGGCATGCGGATGTCGAAGGTCGAGCTGTAATTGCCTTCCATAACCCAGGCGTCGCGCGCGACCAGCCCCTTCACCGTCTCCCGCCAGACTTCGCGGCGCGGCTCGCCCCAGCCAGGCAGCCAGTATTCATGATCCAGATGGATGAGCGGCAGCCCGTACCGCCCGGCGAGCGCGCGGCCCAGGGTTGACTTGCCCGCACCCGAGCAGCCGATCACGAGGATGCGCTGCGGCGGCACCGGCCTCAGCGCCCACCGGCCTTCGCGGCGCGCGCCGCGCGCAGCCTGGCGAAGTCCTCGCCGGCATGATGCGAGGACCTCGTCAGCGGCGTGGCGGAGACCATCAGAAAGCCCTTCACAAAGGCGACCGTCTCGTAGCCCTTGAACTCGTCGGGCGGAACGAAGCGGATGACCGCATGATGCTTGCGGCTGGGCGCAAGATACTGCCCGATCGTGATGAAATCGACGCTTGCCGAGCGCAGATCGTCCATGAGTTGCAGCACTTCGTTGCGCTCTTCGCCAAGCCCCACCATGATTCCTGACTTGGTGAAGATGGTCGGATCAAGCTCCTTCACCCGTTGCAGCAGGCGGATAGAGTGGAAATAGCGCGCGCCCGGCCTGACTGTGAGATACTTCGACGGCACGGTCTCGAGGTTGTGGTTGAACACATCGGGCCGCGCGGCCACGACGATCTCGATCGCCCCTTCCTTGCGCAGGAAGTCGGGTGTCAGGATCTCGATCGTCGTCTTTGGTGAAAGGGCGCGAATGGCATTGATGACGTCGGCGAAATGCTGCGCGCCGCCATCATCGAGGTCGTCGCGGTCCACCGAGGTGATGACGACATGTTCGAGGCCGAGCTTGGCCACCGCTTCGGCCACCTTGGCCGGTTCCCCCGCATCGACAGGACCCGGCACGCCGGTCTTGACGTTGCAGAAGGCGCAGGCGCGCGTGCAGGTGTCCCCCAGGATCATGAAGGTCGCGTGCTTCTTCTCCCAGCACTCGCCGATGTTCGGGCAACCAGCCTCCTCGCACACCGTGACGAGCTTGTTGGCCTTCACGATGGCATGGGTCTCGGCCCATTTGGGCGAGCCGGGAGCCTTGACGCGGATCCAGTCCGGCTTAGGCAGCACCGGGTTGTCCACGCGGCGCTGCTTTTCGGGATGGCGCGGCTGTTCCTTCGGCGCGTCAGCCTTGCGCGGATCGGCTTTCAGGAGGTCGAGGACAACGGGCATCGGCATTCCCATGAATTGATGCGCATATAGGGGCAGCGCGGGCCAAGCGCAAAATGGCGGAAAGGCGCAGGCGTTGACACATCACCCGCCGGCCATCAGGGACGAAGCCAGTGGGTTACGCACTCGGCTGCGCCGCCCGTCATGGCGTTCCGATCAGGCGTTCAGGACCTTCCCATAAGCGTCGAGCACGCTTTCCTTCATCATCTCGCTCAGCGTGGGATGCGGGAAGACCGTGTGCATCAGCTCTTCCTCGGTCGTCTCCAGCCCCATGGCGACCACGAAGCCCTGGATCAGCTCGGTGACTTCCGCGCCGACCATGTGGGCGCCGAGCAGCTTGCCGGTCCTGGCGTCGAAGATCGTCTTGATCATCCCGAAGTCTTCGCCAAGCGCGATGGCCTTGCCGTTCGCCGCGAAGGAGAAGCGGCCGACCTTCAGCTCATGGCCGGCAGCTTTCGCCTTGGCCTCCGTCAGGCCGACGCTGGCGACCTGGGGGTGGCAATAGGTGCAGCCGGGGATCTTGTCCTTCTCGATGCCGTGCACCTTGAGCCCTGCGATCGTCTCGACGCAGATCACGCCCTCATGCTCGGCCTTGTGCGCCAGCATGGGCGGGCCGGCGACATCGCCGATTGCCCAGATTCCCGGCACGTTGGTGCGGCCATGCCCATCGACGCCCACCACGCCGCGATCCATCTTCACGCCAAGCGCTTCCAGCCCGAGATGCTCGCTGTTGCAGACGACGCCAACCGCCGAAATCAGTCGGTCCGCCGTCATTTCGCTCGTCTTGCCGTCCACCTCGATTGTGGCGGTGATGCTGTCCGAACCCTTCACGACCTTTGCGACCTTGGCCCCGGTCATGAACCTGATGCCGGCCTTCTCCAGCGCCTTGCGGGCCATGGCCGAGATTTCGACATCCTCCTGCGGCAGGATCTGGGGCAGCAGCTCGACCACGGTCACATCCACGCCCATGGCGTTGTAGAAGGAAGCGAACTCGACGCCGATCGCGCCCGAACCCATCACCAGCAGCGATTTCGGCATGGCCGGCGGCACCATCGCCTCGTAATAGGTCCAGATCAGCTTGCCATCCGCCTCGATGCCCGGCAGGGAGCGGGGCCGCGCGCCGGTGGCGATGATGACGTTCTTGGCGGTGTAGACCCCCTCGCCCTTCACCCCCTTCGGGATCGGCGGCTGCGGCTGGAAGGCAGGCTTCATCACCTTGCCGACCGTGACCTCGCCGGGCCTGGTGACCTTCGCTTCTCCCCAGATGACATCGATCTTGTTCTTCTTCATCAGGAAACCGACGCCGCCATTGAGGCGAAGCGACACCCCGCGCGAGCGCTCCACCACGGCCTTCACGTCGGGCGTGATGGTGCCGTCGAGGGTCAGGCCATAGGCCTTGGCATGCTGGCCGTAGTGCAGGATCTCGGCCGAGCGCAGCAGCGCCTTGGTGGGGATGCAGCCCCAGTTCAGGCAGATGCCGCCCAGATGCTCGCGCTCGATGATCGCTGTCTTGAGCCCGAGCTGGCTGGCGCGGATCGCGGCGACATAGCCGCCAGGGCCGGAGCCGATGATGATCAGGTCATAGGCGGACATGGAGTGATCCTTTCAATTCCGTCGTCACCGCGAGGCGCGAAGCTGAGCAACCCGGCCCGGTGGTTTGCGGCAATGCCGGAGTTGTGGCCGACGGCGCGGTGGATTGCTTCGCTCTGCTCGTAATGGACCGCGCTCCCATCACAAAAGGCCCAGATGCTGCGCCCAGGCCGCCAGCGCGATGGCCATGACGCCAAACGCGACATGCGCGCCAAAGCGACGGTTGAAGGCGGCAATGGAGCGGTCTCCCTCCCCGCCCGCATGGCCGAGCGCCATGGACGAGCCGATGGTGGGCAGCATGAAGGCCGATAGCGCAACGCCGCCCATGATGCCGAACACGATGAGGCCGAAACCCCACAGATAGCCCGACGTCACCAGCGCCAGCAGCATCAGCGCTGCGGCGCCGCCCAACGAGAACCAGCCGCTCATAGGCCCCAGCGCAGGCGATGCGTGAAGCCTTGCCGGGTCGATCTGCTTGTCCAGCGCGCTGGCGCCCATTTCCCTGAGCGCCACGCGCAGAAGCTGCGATCGCAGGATGAACAGCGACAGGCCAAGGAGGATGAGGAAGGTGGTCATGATGCCGCCAGGCTCACACCAGCATGCCCATAGGGTTCTCGATGTACTTCTTGAAGGCCGAGATGGCCTCCGCTCCCAACGCCCCGTCCACTGCGCGGTGATCGGTCGAGAGCGTCACGCTCATGATGGTCGCCACGCCGAGCGTGCCGTCCGGCTTGACGATGGGTCGCTTCTCGCCCGCGCCCACCGCAAGGATGGTGGCATGCGGCGGATTGATGACCGCGCAGAAATCCTTGACGCCGAACATGCCAAGGTTGCTCACGGCGGTCGAGCCGCCCTGATATTCCTCAGGCTTGAGCTTGCGGGTCTTGGCGCGCGCGGCGAGGTCCTTCATCTCGTTGGAGATGGTGGACAGCGTCTTGTGGCAGGCGTCGCGGATGATGGGCGTGATCAGCCCGCCCGGGATCGACACCGCGACGCCGACATCGGCATGCCTGTGCTTGAGCATGGCGTTGTCGGTCCAGCTCGCATTCGCGTCCGGCACCGCCTTCAGCGCCATCGCCCACGCCTTGATGACCATGTCGTTGACTGAAAGCTTGTAGGCCGGCTTGCCGTCGACCGTGGGGGCCGCCGCGTTGATCTGCTCGCGCAGCGCCAGCAACGCATCAAGGTTGCAATCCACCGTGAGATAGAAATGCGGCACGGTCTGCTTGGACTCGGTGAGGCGGCGCGCGATGGTCTTGCGCATGCCGTCATGCGGGATTTCCTCGTAGGAGCCCGGCGCGAACAGCTTCCTGATCGCCTCGTCCGAAGCACCGGCGGCCAAGACCGGCTTCGGCGCCAGCGCAGCCTGCGCTGGCGCTGCCGTAGCTGCGGACTTCGTTTCAGGAGCGGACACGGCCTTCGCGCCGCCGCCGGCCTGCGCCGCCTTCACATCGCGCTCGACCACGCGGCCATGAGGACCGGAGCCTGTGACCCGGCTCAGATCGATGCCGAACTCCTTCGCCATGCGGCGGGCGAGCGGCGACGCGAAAACGCGGGCGCCGCCAGCGCTTGCCGGGGCAGCCGGAATCGTGGCGGCGACGGCCGAGCCGCCAAATCCGCTCTGGGCGGGAGCCGCAGCGGGCGCAGGCGCAGCTGCGGGCGCAGCGAGAGCGGCCTGCCTGGGCGCAGACGCAGCGCCAATTTCCTCGCCCTCGGCGGCGATGACAGCGATCACCGCGTTGACGGCGACATCGGCCGTGCCATCGGGAACCATGATCCTGGCGAGGATGCCTTCATCCACGGCCTCGACCTCCATGGTCGCCTTGTCGGTCTCGATCTCGGCCAGGATGTCGCCAGACTTGATCTTGTCGCCTTCCTTCTTCAACCACTTGGCAAGGTTGCCCTTTTCCATGGTCGGCGAGAGCGCGGGCATGAGGATGTTGATGGCCATGATCCGCGCTCCTCAGCGATAGCACACGGCCTTCACGGCCGCGATGACCTCGCCGACATTCGGCAGGGCAAGCTTTTCGAGATTGGCGGCGTAGGGCATCGGCACATCCTTGCCGGTGACCCGCACCACGGGCGCATCGAGATAATCGAAGGCGCGCTCCATCACGCGCATCGCGATCTCTGCGGTGACGCCCGATTGCGGGAAGCCCTCCTCCACCGCCACGCAGCGGCCGGTCTTCATCACCGATTCCACAACCGTATCGATGTCCATCGGCCGGATGGTGCGCAAATCGATGATCTCGACATCGATGCCGTCCTTCTCCAGCTCGGCTGCGGCCTTGATGCAGTAGGTCATTCCGATGCCGAAGGAGACGAGCGTCGCATCCTTGCCCGGCTTGTGGACCCGGGCCTTGCCGATCGGCACAAGCCAGTTGTCCATCTTCGGCACAGGGAAGGACTGCCCGTAGAGAATCTCGTTCTCAAGGAACACAACCGGGTTCGGATCGCGGATGGCGCTCTTGAGCAAGCCCTTCGCGTCGGCCGCCGTGTAGGGCATCACGACCTTGAGGCCGGGCACGTTGGAATACCAGGCGGCATAATCATGGCTGTGCTGCGCGCCGACGCGGGCGGCAGCGCCGTTCGGGCCGCGGAACACGATGGGGCAGCCCAGCTGGCCGCCCGACATGTAAAGCGTCTTGGCTGCCGAGTTGATGATATGGTCGATCGCCTGCATGGCGAAGTTGAAGGTCATGAACTCGACGATGGGGCGCAGCCCTTCATAGGCCGCGCCGACCGCGATGCCAGCGAAGCCATGCTCGGTGATCGGCGTGTCGACCACGCGCTTGGGGCCGAACTCCTGAAGCAGCCCTTGCGTGACCTTGTACGCGCCCTGGTACTCGGCGACCTCCTCGCCCATCACGAAGACATTGCCGTCGGCGCGCATTTCCTCCGCCATGGCGTCGCGCAAGGCTTCGCGCACGGTGGTCGTGACCATCTCGACCCCTTCCGGGATCTCGGCACTCGCCGCCTGCTTTTCGGTGTTGCGCAGCACGGCAGGCGCAGCCGGCGTGTTGACAGGAGCGACATCCGCGCTGGTCGCGGCGGCGGGAGCCGACGCCTGTCCTTCGGCGTGCATGTCGGGCATGGGCGCAGCCTGCGCGGAAGGCTGGGGCGGGGCCGCCGCCGGCGCGCGCGGTGCGCTCACATCCTCGCCCTCGCCTGCGATCACCGCGATCGGCGTGTTCACCGCCACATTGTCGGTTCCGTCACCGACGAGTATCCGGGCCAGGATGCCTTCATCCACGGCCTCGACCTCCATGGTGGCCTTGTCGGTCTCGATCTCGGCCAGGATGTCTCCCGGCTTGATCTTGTCGCCTTCCTTCTTGAGCCACTTGGCGAGTTTGCCCTGCTCCATTGTGGGCGACAGGGCGGGCATGAGGATGTCGATCGGCATGATGTTGCGCTCGAAACGTCAAGAATTGAAATGGGATAAGCCCGAAAGCTGATTGAGTCTCAGAGGAGGATGTCGGTGTAGAGCTCACTCGGATCGGGCTCGGGATCATGCGTGGCGAACTCGGCGGCGTCGTTGACGACGTCACGGGCCCTGGCGTCGATCGCCTTGAGCTCCTCCTCGGCCACCTTCCACTGGTTGATGAGGCGGGCGCGGACCTGCTCGATCGGATCGTGCTCCTCGCGCATCTTCTGCACCTCATCCTTGGTGCGATATTTCGCCGGGTCGGACATGGAGTGGCCGCGATAGCGGTAGGTCTGCATTTCGAGGATATAGGGGCCCTTGCCCGAGCGCGCGTGCTCCATGGCGCGCTCACCGGCGGCCTTGACCGCGCGGATGTCCATGCCGTCGACCTGCTCGCCGGGAATGTTGAATGAGAGGCCGCGCTTGGAGAAGTCGGTCTGCGCGGAGGCGCGGTTGACCGATGTGCCCATCGCATAGCGGTTGTTCTCGATGATGTAGACCACCGGCAGCTTCCACAGCGCCGCCATGTTGAAGCTCTCGTAGACCTGGCCCTGATTGGCGGCGCCGTCGCCGAAATAGACGAGGCTGACGCTGTTCTCGCCGCGATACCAGTTGGCGAAGCCCAGGCCAGTGCCGAGGGAGACCTGCGCGCCGACGATGCCGTGGCCGCCGAAAAACTTCTTCTCGCGGCTGAACATGTGCATGGAGCCGCCCTTGCCGCGCGAATAGCCGCCGCGGCGTCCGGTCAATTCCGCCAGAACCCCGCGCGATTCCATCCCGCAGGCGAGCATGTGGCCATGGTCGCGGTAGCCGGTGATGACCTGATCGCCCGGCTTCGAGGCCATCTGCATCCCGACGACGACAGCCTCCTGGCCGATATAGAGATGGCAGAATCCGCCGATGAGGCCCATGCCGTACATCTGACCGCTCTTCTCCTCGAAGCGGCGGATCAGCAGCATTTCCTTGTAGCCGTGGAGATCCTCGTCACGCGTCATCTGCGGCACGTTGGGGATCAGCTTGACCGGCGGCTTGGAGCCGGTCCTTGACGCGGCGGGCTTCGCTTTTCGTGCGGCAACGGCCATGGAGTCCTCCTGCGGGCTTCTTGCGGTCAGAATAGGCAACCGCAACGCAGTTGGCGAGAGCAATTATTGAACACAAATACACGTTCAAGTCATTGTTAATGCGAGATAAATCACATTTAACTCGATTTGAGTTAATCAGCGCGTTCGCAACTGTTGTGCACTGCGGCAAGCCTGTTCGCGCACCACGCGCCGGCTAAGGGCCGATGATCACCACATCATTCCGGTGAACCCGCCCCAGCATATGCCGAGCGCGCTCCTCGAGCAGGTCACGATCCACTTCGTCGCGGCGCATGAGGCCAACCCGCGCATCCCACTCGGCGCGCTCCTCGTGCAGATGCCGCAGCTCGGCGGCGAGTTCGGCGATCTGGACGGTCAGTTCCTGGCGCGTGTCGAGCCCGCGCGGGCCATTATGCGCGTGATAGATGAAATAGGCCACGCAGGCGGACGCAGCCACGTAGAAGGCGAGCGGTGCCAGAAAGCGGGACGGACCACGACGGATGACCATGCCAGCACGCTAGACAGCGATGGTTGACGCGCGGTTAAGGATTGCCGGGCGCGGCTCAAAGAGCCCGCAGGTGGCGCATGGCCCGCCCCGGCGTCAACGCCTGAGCCGCCCGCATGATGCCCTCGGAATCGATGCCGAAATGCCTGTAGATTTCGGCGGTCGTGCCGGTCTGGCCGACATGCTCCACGCCGAGCGAGCGGGTGCGGCGCCCGACGACCGTACCCAGCCATGCTTGATGGCTTCGGGCGCCAGAGCGCCGGTGCAGCGGTTGACCCGCCATGCGCCCTCGCCTATCAGCACCGCACGCATGGTGCGAGTTCGTAGCTCAGTCGGTAGAGCACGTGACTTTTAATCATGGGGTCGTGGGTTCGAATCCCACCGAACTCACCATGCGCTCTTGCGTGTCCGCCTCCGCACCCAGATGGAGCACTCCCGCCACATGAAGCCGCTCCTCGTCCTGCTGGTGGCCGTCTTCGCGGGGCTCGTGGCCTATGTGAGGCGGCGCGGCGAATGTCGGGGCGGCGTGATCACGACGGGCGAGGCCGAGCGCCACCAGGGCGCGGCCCTTTCCGCGGCCGCCTGCGATGCAGTGATGAAGGCCGCCGATCAGATAGCCGGACAGGCTGCCGCCATGTTCTCCACGCTGGACCAGTGCAGCGAGCGATTCGAGGCCTGCATCCGCAGCGCCGTGGCCGACGGCTTCACGCCGGCGCCCTCAGGATTCAGCGAGGAGGCATCCGGTTCCACCCTCACGCGGCAGGAGCCGATATACAGTCGCGACAATGCCGGACTGAACTGGAGCCGTTGCTGATGGCTCACACGGTCACCGTCGGTTCGGTCTCCTTCGCCAACCATCTTCCCTTCGCGCTGATTGCGGGCCCTTGCCAGATGGAAAGCCGCGCGCATGCGCTCGAGATGGCCGCGGCGCTCAAGGAGATATGCGCTGGGCTCGGGCTCGGGCTCGTCTTCAAGACCTCCTACGACAAGGCCAACCGCACCAGTGGCGGCGCCGCACGCGGCGTCGGCATGGACGCGGCCCTCCCCGTCTTCGCCGAGATCCGCGAGAGCCTGGGCCTGCCCGTGCTCACCGACGTGCATGAGCGCGATCATTGCGCCATCGTTGCCGAGGCGGTCGACATCCTGCAGATTCCCGCCTTCCTGTGCCGCCAGACCGATCTGCTGGAGGCAGCCGCGCGGACCGGCCGCGTGGTCAACGTCAAGAAGGGCCAGTTCCTCGCGCCCTGGGACATGAAGAATGTCGCAGCCAAGATCACGGGCGCGGGCAACCCGAACGTGATGCTGACCGAGCGCGGCGCCTCCTTCGGCTACAACACGCTGGTCTCGGACATGCGCGCCCTGCCCATCATGGCTGAGCAGACCGGCGCGCCCGTCATCTTCGACGCCACCCATTCAGTGCAGCAACCGGGCGGAAAGGGCGCATCCACCGGCGGCCAACGCGAATTCGTGGCCGTGCTGGCGCGCGCGGCCGTGGCAGTTGGCGTCGCGGGCCTGTTCATAGAGACCCATGAGAACCCCGACGCCGCGCCCTCGGATGGCCCCAACATGGTGCCGCTGAGGGAGATGCCGCAGTTGCTGACGCGCCTTCAGGCCTATGACCGCATCACCAAGGCCGTCGCCTAGATGCCGGCGGCGGCGGAAGCGGCGGCCCTCAAACGCCTGATCTGGGTTCTCGGCGCCGCCGGCTTCGCCAGCACCTTCACCATGCGGCTTCTCGATCCACTGGTGCCGACCCTTGCCGGGGATTTCACACGCACGATCCCCGAGGTCGCGATGATGGCGACTGCTTTTTCGATCAGCTACGCGGTGGGCCAGCCCTTCCTGGGGCCGGTAGCCGATGCGGTCGGCAAGGCGCGGACCATTCTGGTCAGTCTTGCCGCCCTCTCGCTGATGCTGCTCGCCTCGGCCTTCGTCGTGCAGTTCGAGACGCTGTTCATCATCCGGATGCTGATGGGCATCTTCGCGGGCGGCATCATTCCCGTGGCCATGGCGGCAATCGGCGACCGTGCCCCCATGGCCGAGCGCCAGGTGGCGCTGGGCCGCTTCCTCACTGTGATGATCGTGGGGCAGACGGCCGGCGCGGCGGCCTCGGGCTTCATCGCTGATCATCTGGGCTGGCGCGCGGTGATGGTCACGGCGGCCGGTCTTGCAGGGCTTGCCGCCACGCTCGTGCTGGTCGTGCTCAGGCCGCGTTCCGATGCAAGGCGCGAGGCATTGAGCATCGCAGGGGCTTTAGGCCGCTACCGCAACGTCTTCGGCAACCCGCGCACGCTGGTGCTCTATGGCCTCGTCATTGCGGAAGGCGCGCTGATCTTCGGGATCATGCCCTATGTCGCGGCGATCCTCGCCGAACGCGCCGGCGTCGGCCCCACCGAGGCGGGGCTCGCGGTCGGCGGCGCCGGCCTGGGCGGCCTCATCTACGGGTTTACGGTGCGCCAGCTGGTGGCGAGGCTGGGGCCGGTGCGCATGGTCACCCTGGGTGGGCTGTTCATGGCGGCCGCGATCGCGGTCTTCGCCATTCCGTCCCTGCCCTGGTGGACAGCCATCGGCTGCTTCATCGTCCAGGGCTTCGGCTTCTTCCTGATGCACGGCACCTTCCAGGCCCAGGCCACCGAACTTGCGCCCGAAGCGCGCGGCTCTGCCGTGGCGCTGTTCGCCTGCGCCCTTTTCTGCGGCCATGCTCTCGGCCCCGTCATGGTCGGCGCGCTCAAGCTCGCCTATGGCGCAGGCCCGGCGCTGCTGGCCATGGCGCTGGGCATAGGCCTGCTTGGCCTGATAGCCCCGCGCGCATTGCGGCTCTGATAACGGCGGCCGCTCCCGCAACAGCTGGTCAGCGACGCTGGCCCTCGTTGAGCACGACTTCAAGGCGCTGGCTGTATTTCGACATGGCATAGCAGCAGATGAAATACACTGTGGCCGCGTAGACACAGGCCTCCGTCGCGAAGCCGAGCCAGTTCGCGTCGCAGAGCGACGAGGCCGTCAATGCACTGACATTCCAACCAGACCACTCAATGGGGGCCGATCAAGCGCCCGATGCGCCATCGTCAACAAAAATGAAATCCTTTAGGGAGAATGTCCTGCGATGCGCTGGCGCGCCCACGCTGCGCCAACCGGACCTTTCACCTTTGCCGATACGAAAGCCGTAATGCCTGCGAGCCGTCTGCCTACATCGCTGAAAGCCGCCGTCGCTGCCCTGTGCGGGCTCGCGCTCGGCTCGTGCGGCTTCCAGGATTTCAGCGGCCGCTATCCCGGCAAGAGCGATGTGCGTCCCCATCCTGGCGCGGCTGCGGCCCAGGGTTATCCGGTGCACGGCATCGACGTATCCAAATGGCAGGCCGAGATCGACTGGGCAGCCGTGCGCGCGGCCGGCACGCGCTTCGCCTTCATCAAGGCCACCGAGGGCGGCGACCATGAGGACGAGCGCTTCCTCCGGAACTGGGCCGGAGCGAAGGCCGCCGGCATCCCGGTCGGCGCCTATCATTTCGTATTCTGGTGTCGCCCTGCGCACGAGCAGGCCCACTGGTTCGTCCAGCACATTCCGCGCGATCCCGATGCGCTGCCCCCGGTGCTCGATCTCGAATGGAACGGCCACAGCCGCACCTGCCCGCGGAAGGTCCCGCGCGAGGTCGCGCTGGAGAAGGCGCGCGTGATGCTGCGCGAGCTTGAGGCCCATACCGGCAAGGTGCCGATCATCTACACCGACATCACCTTCCACAAGGAGGTGCTTGAGGGTGAGCGGGAGTTCGATCGCTATCCCTTCTGGCTTCGCTCGGTCGCCGCCCGCCCCGAGGAGCGCTACGTCGCCCGCCCCTGGGCGTTCTGGCAGTATACCACCACGGGGCGCATCCCCGGCATTCGTGGGGATGTCGACCGCAACGTCTTCAATGGCACCGATGCGGAGTTCACCGGCTGGCTGCGCGGCGACTACGATATCGCCGCGCGCACCTGGCGGCGCGGCGGGACCCCACCCGCAGCGCCGGCGGGGCCTGCCCGCTCCGCCGCTGCGGCTGCGACAGAGGATTGAGGTCGATGGAGTGCGAGGGGCGCCGCGTTAGGGCTTCATAAACCATGCGCGCAATCCGAGCGGTCGCGTAAACCGCGCCTTTACCATAATAACTCGATCAATCGGGCATCACAGGTGACCCGATCATGTCTGCGTATGCTCCCCGACGGTTCCGCCGCCCAGCCCTGTTCGCATGTCTGGTCACGATGCTGTCGTTCGGCGCGGCCGAGGCGCGCAATCCCTTCCCCAAGAAGAGCGACGCCGAGCCCCATCACGGCGTGCGCGATGCCAAGCGCAAGGTCATCCAGGGCATCGACGTCTCCAAATGGCAGATGGACATCGACTGGGAGCGCGTGAAGGACGCCGGCACGCGCTTCGCCTTCATCAAGGCCACTGAGGGTGGCGACCTGCTTGACCGCAAGTTCCAAGAAAACTGGGTGGAATCACGCGCGGCCGGAGTGCCGCGCGGCGCTTATCACTTCGTATTCTGGTGCCGCCCCGCGCGCGACCAGATAAGGTGGTTCATCCGCAACGTGCCGAAGGAGGCGGACTCGCTGCCCCCCGTGCTCGACGTGGAGTGGAACAACCAGTCGAGCTGCCCGCGCGCGACGCCGGCCGTGGCGCGCCAGAAGATGCGCGAGATGCTGCGCGCCTTCGAGGCCCATTACGGCAAGAAGCCGATCATCTACACCGACATCAACTTCCACGCCGACGTGCTTGAGGACACCACCGAGTTCGACGACTATCCCTTCTGGATACGCTCCACCGCGGCCCGACCCGAGAAGCGCTATCAGAACCGCCCGTGGGAATTCTGGCAATTCACCACCACGGGCCGCGTGCCCGGCATCATGGGCGACGTCGATCGCAACGCCTTCTTCGGCAACGAGAAGCAATTCGTGGACTGGAAGGCCGGGCGATACGACATCGGGGCTCGTCGTCCGCTGAACGCCAATTCCCGGATCGCGCAGCCGGGTCCCGGGATCAACCCGGTGCCCAGGGCACGCCGCGCCTCTGCGGGCACGCTGGTCGGCCCCATGAATCCGAGGCCGCCTGCGCCCGTCCAGCAGGCGGCGCCGCGGCGCCCCCTCCGCGATGTCGGCATAACGGGCAGCCTCTTGATCCGCGAGCGCGCGGATTGATGCATCCTCAGACCCAGCGCCGCACGCGCGCGGCATAATCGCGCCATGCCGACCCGAACCGTGCCTCCAGATGCGCTTCTTCCCGCGTGATGGCCAGCCGCGTAACGGCGAGCATGAAGAGCGGAATCACCAGCCAGTACCAGACCGAGCCGTTGACCAGTCCGAGGCCCGTCAGAAGCACGGACTCGGACAGATAGATCGGGTTGCGCGAGAACGCGAACGGCCCTGTCTCGATGAGCGCATCGGCCCGGCGGTGCGGCAACACCGAAGTCTGGTGCGCCCTGAAGGCCAGAAACGCCCAGCCCATTATGCCCAGCGCCGCCACCGCCACGAACCCGCCAAACAAGCGCAGCATCGGCGCGACATCCAGACTGAGCGGCCAGAGCAAGCGCATCGCGTTGGCGGCCAGCAGCGCCCCGAGAAAGAGGATCGGCGGCCACGGTATGGTGTTGGGACGATCTGCTGGCTCTGCCACGGGATCGCTCCTCAGGGCAGGATACGGATGATCGCCTCGATCTCGACGGTGATGTTGTTGGGCAACGAGCCCATCCCCACCGCCGAGCGGGCATGACGCCCATTCTCGCCCAGCACCTCTACCAGCAAGTCCGAACAGCCGTTGATGACCTTGGGATGGTCACCGAAATCCGGGGTGGCGTTGACCATGCCGAGCAACTTCACCACCTCCACCTTGTCGAGCGAGCCGGCTGCCTGCTTCATGGCGGCGAGCAGGCCCAGGCCCGTCAGCCTTGCGTGGTCATACGCCTGCTGCCAGGTGACATCGGCGCCCACCTTGCCGGTGTGCTGCGATCCGTCAGGCTTGCGCGGTCCCTGCCCCGACAGATAGACGAGCTCGCCCACGCGCTTGAAGCGGACGTAGTTCGCGATC
Organism: Bosea sp. (in: a-proteobacteria); assembly: GCA_023910605.1. Taxonomy (NCBI): domain Bacteria; kingdom Pseudomonadati; phylum Pseudomonadota; class Alphaproteobacteria; order Hyphomicrobiales; family Alloboseaceae; genus Allobosea; species Allobosea sp. Next base: position 2,436,193 of record JAAVVV010000001.1, read on the forward strand.
GGCTCGGGCATATCCGGCAGGGTGATCCCAAGCCGCTTGAGGTTGTCTTCCACCGACATGACGGGCTCCTTCAGTTTGTTCTGCGAAAACGGCTGGAGCGGCGCGGATGCCACCATTTGCCCTTCAGCACGACGCCTTCGGAGACGATGCGGCGGTCACCGACAAGGTGTTCGCCCACAACATCGACATAATCAAAGCGGCCCTCACGCACGCTCAGGATCGTCGCATCCCCCAGCGAGCCGGGCTTGAGCGAGCCATATTCCATGCGCTGAAGCGCGACCGCGGCATTCAGGGTGGAGGCCTTGATCACGTCGTTTAGGCTCATGCCCATGCACAGGAACTTCGACATGGTCGTCACCTGATCGAACGCCGGCCCGTCGATGCACACCGTGTGCACGTCGGAGGATATCGTGTCGGGGTGAAATCCGTTGGCCAGCATGGCACGCGCCGTCTTGAAGGCAAAGGAGCCGCCGCCATGGCCGACATCGAACAGCACGCCGCGCTTGCGCGCGTTGAGCACCGCCGCCTTGACGGTGCCCTGCGCCGTGCAGGGCGCATTGGGGAAGGGCCTGAAGCAATGGGTCAGCACATCGCCTGGCCTGAGCCTGTCCACCACCTCGTCATAGGATGGCGGGGGATGATCGATGTGCGCCATCAGCGGCATCCCGACCTGGTCAGCCACCTGAAGCGCAATGTCGAGCGGCGCGATGCCCTGGTCGCCGGATGAGCCGCGGCCGACCCGCACCTTGATGCCGACGATGAGATCACGGTTGGCGTCGGCGACCGCCGCGCAGTCCGCCGGCGCCATGAGCTTGATGTTCTCGCTTTCGCCGACCATCACGGTCTTGGAGAATCCGAAGATGCCTGCAAACGAGACATGCAGGTAGGCGAGGATCCGGGCCTCGCTGCGCTCGATGACATGCCTGCGGAAGCCTGCCCAATTGCCTGGCCCGGCGCTGCCCGTGTCAACCGAGGTCGTGACGCCGGAACTGCGGCAGAACGCGTCCGCATCAATGCCGAGCGACGTGCCGCCATGATAGACATGGGTGTGCAGATCGATGAGCCCTGGCGAGATGATGTAGCCCGACACATCGCGCGCTTCCGTCCCCGGTCCTGCGGGCAGATCCTTGCCGCAGCCCGAAACCTGACCGTCCGTGAAGGCCACGTCGCAGATGGCGTCGAGGTTCTGCGACGGGTCGATCACCCGGCCGCCGCGCAAGATCAGTTGATGCGCCATGCCCAGCCCCTTGTGGATGCCCTCGCACATGTTTGGCTGCGGGCTTCGCAAGGTCAAGCCGCATGGGGGCAGCCCCCGACTGCGCTGCGCGCCGAACGCTCAGCGCGAACGCCTGCCGACATCCTCAGGCTGGATCAGGCCGGCCGACATCACGAGCTTGGCCGCATCCTCCACGCTGATGGCGACCTCGATGACCTCGCGCCGCGGCAGGTAGAAGAAGAAGCCCGTGGTCGGGTTGGGGCTGCACGGCAGGAACACGCCGATATGCTCGTCCGGATCCGGCAGGGCGGCCGAAATCTCCGGCGCCGCTTCCTTGGACAGGAACACAATCGACCACATGCCGCGCGTCGGATACTGCACCAGCCCGACAGTGCGGAAAGTGGAGCCGTTCGCTGTGAAGACCGTGGCGAAGATCTGCTTCATGCCACGGTAAAGCCCGCGCACCACCGGAGTGCGTTCCAGCAGCCCCTCGCCAGCCTCCACAAGGGCTCGTCCGGCGAGATTCGCCGTGAGAAAGCCCAGCAGAGTGAGGCCCACGAGCGCGACCAGAAGGCCAAAGCCGGGAATCGCGAAGGGAAGATAGCTCTCGGGCAGATAGCTGGCCGGAATCAGCGGCTTCACCCAGCCGTCGATCAGAGTGATCACCCACCACACCACAGCGGTGGTGATGGTGAGCGGGCCGGCAATGACGACGCCGGTCAGAAAATAGCGGCGCAGGCGCGCGCTCAGGCGCTGCCCGCGCGAGGCATCCGGTTCCGGGGCTTCGGCCGGCGCGCCAAGCTCGCGCAGGTCGGGGCGATGGTCCATAGTCTGGCGGCGTCCTGTTGACGGTTCAGGGCTGCAAGCATGGCATGAATCGCAGCGCAGGCGCTGCATTTTTTGCGTGTGCGAAGGCGAGCGCCCCCGGCGAAGCGCGACGCGGCGTCTGGCGCCGTCGTTACTCCCGCAAAAGGCTCACTCGACGGTGACGGACTTGGCCAGATTGCGCGGCTGATCCACATCTTTGCCCATCACCAGCGCCGTGTGGTAGGCGATCAGCTGAACCGGGATGGCGTAAACTATCGCCGAAAAGGTCGGCGACATCGTCGGCATGACGATCGTCGCTTCGGTCTGGATCGTGGTTTCGGCCGCGCCCTTCTCGTCCGTGATCAGGATGATGCGGCCGCCGCGCGCTGCGACCTCATGCATGTTCGAGGCTGTCTTCTCGAACAGATGATCATGCGGCGCCACCACGATCACCGGCATCTCCTCGTCGATCAGCGCGATGGGGCCGTGCTTGAGTTCGCCCGCAGCATAGCCTTCTGCGTGAATGTAGGAGATTTCCTTGAGCTTGAGCGCCCCTTCCAGCGCCAGCGGAAAGCTGGTGCCGCGCCCGAGATAAAGCACGTCGCGCGCCTTGCTCAGCTTGTGGGCAAGGCGCTCTATCTGCACCTCGCTCTTGAGCGCCTGCGTCATCAGGCCCGGCAGCCTGATCAATTCGTGCACCAGTTCGCTCTCGCGTTCAGGGGTGATCGCGCCCCGCATCCGGCCGGCCGCGATGGCGATGCTGGCAAGCGTGACCAGCTTGCAGGTGAAGGCCTTGGTCGAGGCGACGCCGATCTCGGGGCCTGCCGTGATCGGAGCAACGATGTGGCTTTCCCGCGCGATGGTCGAGGTCGGGACATTGACCACAGACAGAATCGTCTGGTTCTGGCTTTTCGCGTAACGCAGTGAAGCCAGTGTGTCGGCGGTCTCTCCGGACTGCGAGAGGAACATCGCGATGCCGTTCTTGGCCAGGAGCGGCGGCTCGCGGTAACGGAACTCGGAGGCGACATCAATGTCGGTTGGAACCCGCGCGATGCTCTCGAACCAATAGCGGGCGGTCAGGCCAGCCAGGTAGGCCGTGCCACACGCCGACATGGACAGGCGCTCCACCTTGGCCCAGTCGAGCGGCTGCTCGAAAGGCAGCTTCACCTTGGCCGACACCATGTCGAGATAGGTGGTCAGCGTATGGGTGATGACTTCGGGCTGCTCATGGATTTCCTTCGCCATGAAGTGGCGGTGGTTGCCCTTGTCGACGAGAGCCGCGCCGGCCGCGACCACCTGCGCCGCGCGGTGCACGACCTGGCCATCGACATTGCGGAACTCGACGGAGTTGCGGTGGAGAATGGCCCAGTCGCCGTCTTCCAGGTATGCGATCATGTTCGTGAAAGGCGCGAGCGCAAATGCATCCGACCCCAGATACATTTCGCCGTTGCCGATGCCGACCGCGAGCGGAGGTCCGTTGCGCGCGCCGATCAGCAGGTCTTCCTCGCCCGAGAACAGGAAGGCCAGCGCGAAGGCGCCGCGCAACCGCGGCAGGACGGCGGCGACCGCGGCGACCGGCTTGGACCCGCGGTTGATCTCGCGCGTCACCAGATGCGCGACGACCTCGGTGTCGGTCTCGGACTCGAAGCGGAAGCCCTCCGCCTCGAGTTCGGCCCGGAACTCGGCGAAGTTCTCGATGATGCCGTTGTGGACCACCGCAAGCTTGTCGGTGGCGTGGGGGTGGGCGTTCGGCACACTGGGCCGGCCATGGGTGGCCCAACGAGTATGGCCGATGCCGACCAGGCCAGCCAGCGGCCGCTTGGAAAGCTCGACCTCGAGGTTGCGCAGCTTGCCCTCGGCGCGGCGGCGGGTGAGTTGCCCATTCTCCAGCGTGGCGACGCCTGCGGAATCATAGCCCCGATACTCGAGCCGCCGCAGGGCCTCGACCACATCGAGAGCCACGGGAGTCTTGCCCAGAATGCCAACTATGCCACACATCGCTTCGTCCGCCCCTTCTTGGTCAACGCCTTCGCGCCGGCTTCGCAGCCAGCTTCCCCGATAGCGGCTCCGCTCAAGGCGCACCAATCACTTTGGATGACCAACTATGAAAAAAGCCTGCGATTCGGCTGCAACCCGGCTGGTTCAGCCCTTCTTTTCGGCCTTCTTGCGCGCGCGGAAGGCAGCCGCCCAGCCCGGATAGCTCGATTGCCGCGCCCGCGCGACCGTCAGCGAGCCGGGCTCCACATCCTTGGTGACCACCGAACCTGACCCGATGTAGGCCCCCTCGCCGATCGTCACTGGCGCGACCAGTGACGAATTGGAGCCGACGAAAGCACCATCGCCGATCACGGTCCTGAACTTCGCGTAGCCGTCGTAATTGCAGGTTATTGTGCCGGCCCCGATATTGGCGTCGGCTCCCACAGAGGCATCGCCGATATAGGTGAGATGGCTGACCTTGGCGCCCTTGCCGAGCGTCGAGGCCTTGATCTCGACGAAATTGCCGACCTTGGCCTTTTCGCCAAGCTGTGCGCCGGGGCGCAGCCTGGCGAAGGGTCCTACGCTGGCGCGCGGACCTACATGCGCTCCTTCCAGATGCGAGAAGGCATGGATGACGCCGCCCTCTTCGATGACCACGCCGGGGCCGAACCAGACGTTGGGCTCGATGGTCACGTCGCGCGCAATCCTGGTGTCGTGATGCAGGAACACGGTGGCGGGATCGATCATCGTCACGCCGGCGCGCATCGCGCGCTCACGCAGCCTTGCCTGTAGCGCGGCCTCGGCGCGGGCGAGTTGAACCCGATCGTTGACGCCCTGCACCTCGGCCTCCGGCGCGGTCAGCACGGCGGCGCGCAGCCCCAGCGCCCTGGCGATGGCGGGAGCATCCGTGAGGTAGTATTCGCGCTGCGCGTTGGCGTTGCCGATCCGCGACAGGATATCGAGCGCGCGTCGTCCATCGAGCGCGATCAGCCCGGCATTGCACAAGGTCAGCGCGCGCTGCTCGGCAGTGGCGTCCTTGTGCTCCACAATGGCCGCGAGCGCGCCATCCCCGGCAAGGATCATCCGGCCATAGCCGGTCGGGTCCTCAGCCTCGAAGGCAAGCGCCACCACTGCAACGCCGGCATCAAGCGCGCCGCGCATGGCAAGAAAGGTCGCGCCCGTCAGCAGCGGCGTGTCGGCGAAGGCGACGACCACCTCGTCGTAGCCTTGCTCGATCGCCTCGCGCGCGGCGAGCACGGCATGGGCCGTGCCCAGCCGCTCCCGCTGCTCGAAGATGCGGGCCCCGGGCAGGACCGCGCGCGCCTCGGCGGCGACATCGTCGCGGCCTGGCCCCACCACCACGGCAATCTCGCTGGCTCCGGCCTCAAGCACAGCGCTCATGACATGCCCCAGCATGCTGCGCCCGGCCAGCGGGTGCATCACCTTCGGCAGCGCCGATTTCATGCGTGTGCCCTCGCCTGCCGCAAGCACGATGGCGAGGCACCTGCGGCCGGAGCTGATAGCGGCGATCATAATGCTGCCTTGTGTATCGGTTTGATGGGCGGGGTCGAAAGGCGCGGTCCGAAGGCCCGGACTGGGTCCGGCACGCTCGGGCGCGGAATCACTATCCTACGGGCTGCCCGATTTCAAACACGGCTGGCGCGTGGCACAAAGCGTGCTAAGAGCGCTCGCGGCCAACCTCGACCTTTCGTTTTGGCACCACTCCAGCTGGGCAATGAGCATCTTTCTCACGCGGCGAGATTTCCTGGCGGGCAGCGCCGCCCTTGGCGCGGTCGTGGCATATCCTGCCGCGGCCCAGCAGAACGGCAATGCCGGTTTTCCAGGGCCCATCGGCGATGGACAGCGCTTCGAGCCGGGCCTTGTCGTCGAACTGGCGCGGGCCTTGGCCCGCCGGCCCATGGCGCCGTCACCGTCCGAATTGCCCGACGGTCTTGGCGCACTGCCGCTCGATGTGCTGGGCAGCATCCGCATGCAACCCCAGCGCATGATCTGGGCCGGAGAGCAGCGCGGCTTCACGATCGAGCCGCTGCATCGCGGGGCTGTTTTCAGCAATCAGGTCAGCATCTTCGTCGTCGAGGACGGTGCCATTCGCCGCATCGCCTTCGACAAGGGCAGCTTCGATTACGGTCGGGCGCCGATCCCGGCCACCGGCAACGACCTCGGCTTTTCCGGCTTTCGCCTGCATTTCGGCAGTGACCGGCTGCAGGAGGCCGCCGTCTTTCAGGGGGCGACCTTCTTCCGCGCCATTGCGCGCGGCCAGATGTTCGGCGCCATCGCCCGCACGCTGGTGCTCAGGCCCGGCGAGCAGCGCGGTGAAGAGGTGCCGTATTTCCGCGGCTTCTGGATCGAACGCCCCGGGCCGGCCGCCAACGCCATCGTGATCCATGCCCTGATCGATTCCGAAAGCGCCACCGCCGCCGCAAGGATGACGGTCCGCCCCGGCGACATGTCCATCAATGATGTGGAGCTCACGCTGTTTGCCCGCGTCCAGCTCGAAAATGTCGGCTTCGGCGGCATGATGGGCAACTTCCTGTTTGCCCCCCAGCGCCGCCGCATTTTTGATGATGTTCGCCCCGCCGTGCATGAGGTTTCGGGCCTGCAGCTGCGCACCGGCGCGGATGAATGGCTCTATCGGCCGCTCAACAACCCCGAGCAGCTCCAGATTTCCGCCTTCGTCGACAATAACCCGCGTGGTTTCGGCCTCGTGCAGCGCGAGCGCGACTACATTGCCTTCCAGGACGACGAGCAGCGCTTCGAACTGCGCCCCTCCATCTGGGTCGAGCCTCTGGGCGATTGGGGCGCGGGATCGGTGCAGTTGCTGGAAGTGCCGACCGATTCCGATCTCAATGACAACATCATCGCCCACTGGCGCCCCCGCCAGCCGATCGCGGCCGGCTCGGAGACGACCGTTTCCTATCGCCAGTTCTGGTGCTGGCAGCCGCCCGAGACGCCGCCTGTCGCCATGGTGCGCGCCGTGCGGCAGGGGCGCGGTTCGCAGGGCCGCCGCCGGCGCTTCCTGGTGGACTTCGCGGCCGACGCCCTCGCCGATCCCGCATTGGCGCAGTCCGTCAAGATCAACCTGGGCGCCACGCCCGGTGCCATCCACGGCGTGAGGCTCTGGGCCTATCCGGGCCGCAAGACCTTGCGGGTCGCCTTCGAGCTTGATCCTGGCGCGGAGAACGCCAGCGAGCTTCGGCTTCAGCTCGAGACGCAAGGCCGCCCCCTTTCCGAGACATGGCTCTACCGATGGACACCGTGAGCCCAGGCGCCGCCGCGGCGGCGCTCGCAGAGCCTCCTGTGCCGGCAGAGGCCCGCCTCGACATGCCGACCCAGTCGCTGCGCCGATGGAGCCGGAGCGAGGAACGCCGGCGCGCCCGCCCTGGCGCCTGGCGCACGCCCTGGCTCCCGCGCCTGTTCGTGTTCGGCGGCGCGCTTGCGCTGACGCTCTACGGCGCGCGCGAGATGTATGAGGTCGTGTCGGTCAGCCGCACGACCGTGCTGCAATATCTGCTTCTGGCGCTGTTCACCGTGAATTTCTCCTGGATCGCGCTGGCCTTCACCTCGGCGATCCTTGGCTTCATCACGCTGACGGTCAGGCCCAACCCCACGCCGCGCGCGGTTAGCCTTTCGCAGCGCACCGTCATCGTCATGCCAATCTATAATGAATCGACGGCGCGCACCTTCGCGGCGGTGGCGGCGATCCGCGAGTCGGTGGACGCGACGGGTCTGGGCGCGCACTTCGACTATTTCATCCTCTCCGACACCACCAACCCGGACATCTGGGTGGCGGAGGAGCGCGCCTTTCTGGCGCTGCGGGAGCGTTTGGGTCCCGACCACCGGCTCTACTATCGCCACCGGGCGAAGAACCATCATCGCAAGGCCGGCAACATCGCCGATTTCGTCACGCGCTGGGGCGGCCGTTACGAGCACATGGTCGTGCTCGATGCCGATAGCCTGATGACCGGCACCTGCATCGTGCGGCTGGCCGCGGCGATGGAGGCCGATCCCGATGCCGGCATCATCCAGTCTCTGCCGCTCATCATCAACCGCAACACGCTGTTCGCGCGGCTCCAGCAATTCGCCGCCCGCGTCTATGGCCCCGTCATAGCCACGGGCCTCGCGCAATGGTCTGGCCGCGATTGCAATTACTGGGGCCACAACGCCGTCATACGCACGGCCGCCTTCGCGGCGCATTGCGGATTGCCCGACCTCAAGGGCAAGCCCCCGTTTGGTGGCCACATCCTGAGCCATGACTTCGTCGAGGCGGCGCTGATCCGCCGGGCAGGCTGGGCAGTCTACATGCTGCCCGACCTGCACGGCTCCTATGAGGAAAGCCCGCCCTCGCTCATCGACCTTTCGGCCCGGGACAGGCGCTGGTGCCAGGGCAATCTCCAGCACGGCCGCGTAATGTTCGCGGCGGGGCTGAGATGGCCGACGCGGCAGCATTTCGCCACGGGCATCATGTCCTACATGGCCTCGCCCTTCTGGCTCATGCAGCTCGTGGTCGGCATCGCGCTGGTGCTTCAGGTGCAGTATGCGCGCCCCGAGTACTTCACCAACGAGTTCACGCTGGTCCCCGTCTGGCCGCGCTTCGACCCGGAGCGGTCGCTGGCCCTGTTCGGCCTGACCATGGCCATCCTGCTGGCGCCCAAGCTCTTCGGCTTTCTGCTGACGCTCGTGAACAATGCTGAGCGCCGCGCCTGCGGCGGCGGCATCAGGCTGACCATTTCCGCCATCCTGGAGATCTTCATGTCGGCGCTGCTCGCGCCCATCATGATGGTGATCCAGTCCGGCTCCGTGTTCCAGATCATCGCCGGCCGCGACACAGGCTGGAACCCGCAGCGGCGTGACGATGGCTCCATCCCCTTCGCAGACATCGTGCGGCGGCACCGCATGCATACCGTGCTTGGCGTGTTCACGGGCGTCGTCGCCTTCATGATCGCGACATCGCTCTTCGCCTGGATGTCGCCCACGATCCTCGGGTTGCTGCTGGCGATACCGCTCTCATGGGCCAGCGGCCAGCTGGCGATCGGGCTTTGGCTCAAGCGCCGCGGCCTGCTGCTGACGCCCGAGGAAGGCGCGCCGCCCGCCATCGCGACGCGCGCCAACGCCCTGCAACAGGAGTTCGCCCGGCAGCGCTTCGACGATGCCGACGGGCTGCTGGCGCTTCATCAGAACCCGGAGCTGATGGAAGCGCATGCCGCGATGCTGCCGGCCATGAGCCCGCGTCAACGGGGCCAGATCGAGGCCGACAGGGCAGTGGCGCAGGCCAAGCTGGTCGACGCCGCCTCGATCGACGAAGCCATGGCGTGGCTCAAGCCCAGGGAGCGCATGGTGGTTCTGCACGACCGCGCCTTGCTATTCCTGCTCGGGCAGCTGGGCGCGCCGAGCACGGCGGCAAAGCTCGCGGCGGAGTGACGCCCGGCGCTGCTCAGGCCGCCTTCTTGCGCTCTGCGATCCGCACCAGATCCCGCATCAGGCGCGTCGTGGTCTTGAGCCGCAGCTCGGGCTTGTCCATCTCGCGCACGAAGACCAACTTCATGTCGGGCCGCACCCTGGCGCTGGCGGCGCCCTGTTCGGTGACATAGGCCACCAGCCCATCGGGGTTGGCGTAGGAATTGTCCCGGAACGCGACGATGATGCCCTTGGGGCCAGCCTCCACCTTCTCGACATTGGCGCGCCGGCACAGAACCTTGATCGCCACGATGTCGAGCAACTGGCGCACCTCGTCGGGCATCGGGCCGAAACGGTCAATCATCTCGGCGCCGAAGCTCTCGATCTCCTGATCCGTCTCGAGCGTGGACAGCCGCTTGTAGAGCCCCAATCTCAGCACGAGATCCTCGACATAGCTGTCCGGTATCATGACGGGCGTCCCTATGGTGATCGACGGGGACCATTGATCCTCGGCAGGCTCTGTGATGCCGGCCTTGAGCGACGCCACCGCCTCCTCCAGCATCTGCTGATAAAGCTCATAGCCCACTTCCTTGATGTGGCCGGATTGCTCGTCGCCGAGCAGGTTGCCAGCGCCGCGAATGTCGAGGTCGTGGCTGGCCAGCTGGAAGCCCGCGCCGAGCGTGTCGAGCGATTGCAGCACCTTCAGCCGCCGCTCGGCCTGCACGGTGAGCTTCTTCTTCTCGTGCAGCGTGAACAGCGCGTAGGCGCGTGTCTTGGAGCGGCCCACCCGCCCACGCAGCTGGTAAAGCTGCGAAAGCCCGAACATGTCAGCGCGGTGGACGATGAGCGTATTGGCGGTCGGGATGTCGAGCCCGGACTCGACGATCGTCGTCGAGAGCAGGATGTCGAACTTGCCCTCGTAGAAGGCCGTCATCACATCCTCAAGCTGCCCGGCGGCCATCTGGCCATGTGCGACGGCCACCTTGCACTCGGGCACCTGCTTGTCGAGGTAGTCCTTCACCGTGGCCAGATCCTCGATCCTTGGCACGACATAGAAGCTCTGCCCGCCGCGGTAGCGCTCGCGCAGCAGAGCCTCGCGCACGATCAGTCCGTCAAACGGCGCGACGAAGGTCCGCACCGCCAGCCTGTCGACCGGCGGGGTCGCGATGATCGACAGGTCACGCACCCCTGTCATCGCCAGTTGCAGCGTGCGCGGGATCGGCGTAGCCGAGAGGGTCAGCACATGCACCTCCGCGCGCATCTCCTTCAGCCGCTCCTTGTGCGCCACGCCGAAATGCTGCTCCTCATCGACGATGACCAGGCCGAGGTCCTTGAACTTCACGTTCTTGCCGAGCAGCGCGTGGGTGCCGACCACGATGTCCATCGTCCCGTCCGCGATGCCGTCCTTCACCGCCTTGAGATCGCCTGCTCCCACGAAGCGCGAGGCCTGCCCAACCTGCACCGGCAGGCCCTTGAAGCGATCGGCGAATGTCTTGTGGTGCTGGCGCGCCAGGAGCGTGGTCGGAACCACGACGGCCACCTGCTTGCCGGCCATCGCCACAGCGAACGCCGCGCGCAGCGCCACCTCCGTCTTGCCGAAGCCGACATCGCCGCAGACCAGCCGGTCCATCGGCCGTCCCAGGCCCAGATCGTCGATCACCGCATCGATGGCGTTGAGCTGATCCTCGGTCTCCTCATAGGGGAAGCGCGCCGCGAACTCGTCATAGAGCCCTTCGGGCAGGGTGATGCGCGGCGCGTCCTTCAGCAGGCGGGCGGCGGCGATCTGGATGAGCTTGCCCGCGATCTCGCGGATGCGCTGCTTCATCTTCGCCTTGCGCGCCTGCCAGCCGGGCCCGCCGAGCCGGTCAAGCTGGACCTCGGTGTCCTCCGAGCCATAGCGCGAAAGCAGCTCGATGTTGGCCACCGGCAGGAAGAGCTTGTCTCCTCCATTATAGTGGATTTCGAGACAGTCCTGCGGTGCGCCAGCGACATCGATGGTCTGCAACCCGACAAAGCGGCCGATGCCGTGGTCCACATGCACGACGAGATCGCCCGGCGTCAGCGAGGCCGCTTCCGTGATGTAGTCGTTGGCCTTCCTGGAGGCGCGCCTGGCCCGGATCAGCCGGTCGCCAAGAATGTCCTGCTCGCCGATGACCGCGAGCTTGGACGTCTCGAAACCGGTTTCGAGGCCCCATACCACCAAAGCCACGCCTTCGGGCTTGAGCTGACGCGCCGCCGCCAGCGAGCCCACCATCTCGGCGCTGGCAAGGCCATGATCGTGCAGCACATGCGCCAGCCTCTCGCGGGAGCCCTCCGACCAGCCGGCGATCAACACGCGCTTGCCCGCCTTATGCAGCGCGGCGATGTGCGTCACCACAGCGTCGAAGACGTTGCCGTCGGCGGCGCGCTCGGCCGCGAAGCCGCGTCCCTGCCGCGCTCCGCAGTCGATGACGAGGCGGGCCTCGCTGTCGGGCTGCGCGAAGGGCGTGAGCTTGCCGTGCCCGGCCTCGTTCAGCCGCTCCGTCCACTCGGCAGCGGTGAGATAGAGGGCGGATGGCGGCAGGGGGTTGTAGGGAGTGCCGGCCGCGTTCCGGTCGACGGCCTCCTTGCGGGACTGGTAATATTCTTCGATCTGAGAAATACGGCCAGCGCGCACATCGTCGAGTTGCGGGTCGAGCAGCCAGGAGGCGCCGTCGCAATAGTCGAAAAGCGTGTCCATGCGCTCGTGGAAGAGCGGGGACCAGTGCTCCATGCCCGCGAAACGCCGCCCCTCAGACACCGTCTCGTACAGCACGTCATCGCGGCCCGGCGCGCCGAAGGCGACGAGATAGCCCTGCCTGAAGCGGCGGATCGTGTCCGTCGTCAACTGGGTTTCGGAGACGGGGACCAGGTCGAGCGCCCGCATCGAAGCCAGCGAGCGCTGGGTTTCCGGATCGAAGGTGCGGATGGTCTCCAGCGCATCGCCGAAAAAGTCGAGGCGGATCGGCTGCGGCAGCCCGGGCGGATACAGGTCCACGATGCCGCCGCGCACGGCATACTCGCCGGTTTCTCGCACGGTCGAAGCGCGCATGTAGCCGCCCATGTCGAGCCAGGCGGCCAGTTCCCGCGTGTCCACCACGTTGCCTGGCGCGGCCGCGAAGCTCTGCGCTGCGACCATCTGCCGGGCTGGCAGCCTCTGCAGCGCGGCGTTGATGGTGGTCAGCAGCACGCGCGGGCGCGCCTCGCCCGAGCGGGAGCGGGCCAGCCGCGCCAGCGTCGTCATGCGTCGCGCCACGATCGCGGCATTGGGAGAGGCCCGGTCATAGGGCTGGCAGTCCCATGCCGGCAGCGGCAGGATTTCGATGTCGGGCGCGACAAAGCGCAGCGCAGACTCAAGCCGCTGCATCCGCTGCCCGTCGCGCGAGACGAAAACCGCAACGGCCGGTGCCTCGACCCGCGCCGCGAGCCGGCGGGCCAGACCGGACAGGACAACCGCGTCATAGCCTTCCGGCACGCCCGCCAGGATGGGACGGTCCTTCCGCAGCAGGGCATCGGCTGCGCGATCGAGTGCGGTGGGCTTGACGGGCTTGTTCACTGGAGCGTCTCTGGTGCTGGCCAAGGGCCCTGCGCGGCACTGCCACTGGCGGATGCGCCCGCCGCGCGGCGCGGCGGTTCCGTGAGCGGGCCATGCCAACGCGCGGCGAAATCAGCTATGGATGGGCTGCGCGTGGGTGTGAAAGCGCTTGAGGCGGCGGAATATCTCGGTGTCGTAATTGGACGGCGTTTCGACCGCCCCGGTGATCCACGAGAAGATGTCACGGTCCGGCGCTTCGATCAGGGTCTCGAACACGCCCAGTTCCTCTTCGCTCATTGTGGCGATGGCGCTGTCCGTGAACGATCCCATCAGCAGGTCCATCTCCCGCGTGCCGCGATGCCAGGCCCTGAACAGGATTCGCCGACGACGCGGCTCAAGATCGGCGCTGCTCACGGTGGTTCCGGTCATGATCAATCCCTGCCAATGGAAAACGCCGCGGGTCCGGTTTCCGGCCCTCGGTTCAAGGCCCTTCTATAGCGGCGCACGGTGCGGAAGTCAGCGGCAAACTGGTCCCGCAAGCGCTGGCGCCATGCAGGCGTTAGGCAGCTGCCGCTTTCGCCGGCCTCGCGAAACTTGCTATGGCTCCATGATGCGCCCGTCCCTGCTCGATCCGTTCTTCGCGCCGACCGCTTCGCTGCCGGGAATCGGGCCGAAGCTTGCGAAGCTTTATGACAAGCTGCTGGGGGAGCCGGACAGGCCGGCGCGGATTCTGGATCTGCTGTTTCACCTGCCGCAGGCGGGAATCGACCGCCGCGCTTCCGGCTCCATCCTCGACGCGCCGGTGGGCGAGATCGCAACCTTCGCAGCGCGCGTGGTCGAGCATCGCCCGGCGCCCCAGGGCAAGGGCCGCGCGCCCTACCGCGTTCTGATGGAGGATGAGAGCGGCGACGTCAGCCTGGTCTTCTTCAAGGCCGATGCCGGACGCATGCGACAGATCCTGCCCATCGGCGAGGTGCGCTACGTCTCGGGCAAGATCGAATTGTGGGAAGGCCGGCGCCAGATCGTTCACCCCGACCGGGTGATGGACCGCGCCGCCTTCGAGCGCATGCCATCCGTCGAGGCGGTCTATGGCCAGACCGAGGGCCTTTCGTCGCGCATGCTCGTACGGGCCGTCGAGGTCGCACTGGGGCGGCTCCCCGCTTTGCCGGAGTGGCAGGACCACGCCTGGCTGGAGCGCAGCGCGTTTGCCTCATTCGACGACGCGCTCAAGGCCGTGCATCGCCCGGCGGACATCGAAGCGGCCGAGCCGTCGAGCCTGGCGCGCCGCAGGCTCGCCTATGACGAGCTGCTGGCCAGCCAGCTGGCGCTGGCCTTGGTGCGCGCCGTGCGCAAGCGCACGCCCGGCCGCGCCAACAGCGGCGATGGCCGCCTCGTGGCGGCGCTTGAAGCGGCCCTGCCCTACACGCTCACGCGGAGCCAGGCCGGGGCGGTCGCGCAGATCCGCGCCGACATGGAGCGTCCCGAGCGCATGCTGAGGCTGCTGCAGGGCGATGTCGGCTCGGGCAAGACCGCTGTCGCCATGATGGCCATGGCGAGCGCCGCCGAGGCTGGGCGGCAGTCCGCGCTGATGGCGCCGACCGAATTGCTGGCCCGCCAGCATGCCGAGCGGCTGCGCGTTCAGGCCAAGCAGATCGGCCTATCCCTCGCGCTGTTGACCGGACGCGAGAAGGGAGCGGAGCGGGCGCGCATCCTCGCCGCGCTGGCCGATGGCACGATCGATATCGTCGTCGGCACCCATGCGCTGTTCCAGGAGCGTGTGGTGTTCCACGATCTCGGCCTTGCAGTCGTCGATGAGCAGCACCGCTTCGGCGTTCACCAGCGCCTCGCCATCGGGGCCAAGGGCGAGGCGGTGGATGTTCTCGTGATGACGGCGACCCCCATCCCGCGAACCCTGGCCCTCACATGGTTCGGCGACATGGATGTCTCGGTCCTGTCGGAGAAGCCGCCCGGCCGCCAGCCGATCACCACCCGCGCGGTCTCGCTCGATCGCTATGACGAGGTGGTGGGAGCGGTTGGCCGCGCCATCGAAGCGGGCGCGCAGGTCTACTGGGTCTGCCCGCTTGTCCAGGAGAGCGAGAGCCTCGACGTCTCCGCCGCCACCGAGAGGTTCGAGGCCCTGCGGGACGCGCTGGGTCCAAGGGTGGACCTGCTGCATGGCCAGATGCCCGCACGGGAGAAGGATGCTGCCATGGCCAGCTTCGCCGCCGGCGACAGCGCCATCCTTGTCTCGACCACGGTCATCGAGGTGGGCGTGGACGTGCCCAACGCCACGGTGATGGTCATCGAGCATGCAGAACGCTTCGGCCTTGCCCAGCTTCACCAGCTGCGCGGCCGGATCGGGCGCGGGGCCGCCGCGTCAAGCTGCATCCTGCTTTACAAGGGTCCGCTCGGCCCGGTCGCCGAAGCGCGCATCGCGGTGATGCGCGAGACGGAAGATGGCTTCCGCATTGCGGAGGAAGACCTCAAGCTGCGCGGCGAAGGCGAAGTTCTCGGCACACGCCAATCCGGCATGCCCGGCTTCCGCGTCGCCCGGCCGGAGATCGACGGCGATCTGCTGTCCGTGGCGCGGGACGATGCGCGGCTCATCGTGGAGCGCGACCCCGGACTGGCCTCACCGCGCGGCGAAGCGCTGAGGTTGCTGCTCTATCTGTTCGAGCGCGACGCGGCTGTGCGGCTCATACGCGCCGGCTGAGGCGTCCATCGCCAAACGCATTTGCCTTTGACCCGCAAACCGACAACAACATCTAGCCTCATCGAGCCTGACAGGACGTCCATGACCATCGCCCCGCCGCCCCTCGACCCGACCGTGGTCGCGACCCTCGAAGCCGTCACCACAGCCACCATCACCACGATCCTGCTGAAGAAGGGCTTGCGCAATGTCTGGATGCGCGGCCCGAAGCCGATCCGGACCGGCCAGAAGCGCCTTGTCGGACGCGCCTTCACGCTGCGCTTCGTGCCCGCGCGCGAGGATCTGGCCACGCCTGAATCCTGGTCCTCACCCATTTCCACCCGTGCGGCCATCGAGGCCATGCCAGAGGGCTGCATCGCGGTGGCGGACGCCATGGGCGTGACCGATGCCGGCATCTTCGGCGACATCCTCTGCGCCCGCATGGCAAGGAAGAAGGTTGGCGGCCTCGTGACAGATGGCGTCGTGCGTGACCTTGCCGGCGTGCTTGGCGCTGGGCTTCCCGTCTGGTGCTCCGGCGCGGCCGCCCCCGCCTCAGTCGCTGGCCTCACCTTCGTGAACTGGCAGGAGCCCGTCGGCTGCGGCGGCGTCGCCGTCTTCCCCAACGATGTGGTGGTGGTCGACGATGACGGCGCGGTGCTGATCCCGCAGGCGCTGCTTGACGACGTGCTCAAGCTCGCCCCCGAGCAGGAGCGCATGGAAGCCTGGATCATGGACGAGGTCGCCAGGGGCGTGCCCCTGCCCGGCCTTTATCCCATGAACGCCGAGACCAAGGCCCGTTACGAAGCCAGCAAATCCTGACGCGCAAAGGCGATCTAACCATGGAGCATTATGTCTTCGCACCTGCTCTGGTCAGCGCCGTTCCCGTTGCCGGCGGCGGCCTGTTTCCGGTGCGGCGCATCTTTTGCGTCGGGCGCAACTACGCCGAGCATGTCCGCGAGATGGGCGGCGACCCGACCCGCGAGGAGCCCTTCTTCTTCACCAAGCCCGCCGACGCCATCGTGACCGGCGGCGCCGACATGCCCTATCCGCCCGGAACAGCCAACCTGCATCACGAGATGGAGCTTGTGGTCGCCATCGGTGCCGGCGGCGCCGACATCGAGGAAACGCACGCTATTGACCATGTATTCGGCTATGCGGCCGGCCTCGACATGACGCGCCGCGACCTCCAGGCCGCAGCCAAGAAGGCAGGCCGCCCCTGGGACATGGCCAAGGGCTTCGACCACTCGGCCCCGATCGGGGACATCCAGCCTGCGGCCACCATCGGCCACCCGGCTACAGGGTTGATCGAGCTGAAGGTGAATGGCGTGGTGCGGCAGTCCTCTGATCTCGACAAGATGATCTGGAGCGTGCCCGAGACGATCGCCTATCTGTCCCGCCTCGTGAGGCTTGTGCCGGGCGACATCATCATGACGGGAACGCCCGAAGGCGTAGCAGCCGTGACGCGCGGCGACCGGCTTGAAGGCCAGATCGCCGGCGTCGGCACGGTCAGCGCCACGATCGCCTGACCTGCGGCGGCATCAGCGCGGCAGGTTCGCCCTGGCGTCGACCCGGGCGAGACGGCCAAGCAGATAGTCCACCTCCGACCGCGCCAGCGGGCTCAGACCTGCGGCAGGCTTGCGCTGGGCGTCATGGGCGATGAGCCCGCGCCGCATCAGCACATATTTCCGGACGGCGAGGCCGACGCCGGGCTGCTGTTCATAGCGCAGCAGCGGCAGATGCCGATCGAAGGCGTCATGGGCGCCATCGCGGTTTCCCGCCCTGGAAAGGCGCACCACGTCGATCAGCAGCTCGGGGAAGGCATAGCCGGTGTTGGAGCCGCTCGCGCCCCGCTCCATCTCGAAATCGAGGAACAGTCCGCCATTGGCGACCATGATCGAGATGGCTCGCATGGAGCCATCGGCCTCGAAGCCGCGAAGGGCGCTGATCTTTTCAAGCCCCGGCCAGTCCTCGGCCTTGAGCATCACGCAGGACGGATGCGCCGTGACGATGCGGCGGATCACGCCCGCCGTCATGATGACGCTCGTCAGCAGCGGGAAATCCTGGATGACCCAGGGCACATCGGCGCCGATGGCATCCACCGCCTGTGCATAATAGCCGGTTATCTGGTCATCCGTGCGCAGCGTGTTCGGCGGCGCGATCATCACGCCGGCCGCTCCGGCCTCCATCGCCTCGCGCGCCAGCGAGCGCATGGCGGCCAGCCCGGGCGCCGAAACGCCGACGATCACGGGCCGCCCGCCCATCAGCGCCACCGCGCGCTTCACCAGCGCAAGCGATTCGGCCGGCTCGAGCTTGGGCGCCTCGCCCATCATGCCGAGCACCGTCAGACCATCGGAGCCGATGGAAGCGTAATGGCTGTAGAGCTTGTCGACGCTGGCCCAGTCGATCTGGCCGTCAGGCAGGAATGGCGTTGGGGCGATGGGAAAGACGCCGCCTGTCTGGGCTGAGAGTGTCATGACCTTGACCTTGCATGCATAAGCAGAAGGCCTGTCCTTAGGGCCATTCCCGTTCTCCACAAAGAGTGGATTTGGAAACAAGCCCCCGCGCTGCCGGCAGCACAGGAGCGCCGCGCCAGCGGCATGGGTCAGGCCGCGGCGGCGATCACCCGGTTGCGACCGTCGCCCTTGGCCCGATACACCGCTTCGTCAGCGCGCTTCATCATCTGGGCCGGGGACTGATCGCCAGCCCGGCGGCTCGCCACGCCGATCGAGACCGTGACGGGAATGTTGAGGGCGCCGGCCTGGATCACGAAGGGCTCGGACTGGACACGGCTGCGGATGCGCTCGGCCACGGCTGCGGCGGCACGCAGCCCGGTCTCTGGCAGCACCACCACGATTTCCTCGCCGCCCAGCCGCGCCACCACATCTACAATACGGGTGGCGTCCTTGACCCGGCGCGCGAACTCGCGGAGCACCTCGTCGCCGGCATCGTGGCCATAGGTGTCGTTGACGAGCTTGAACCGGTCGATGTCCAGCATGAGCACGGCCAGATCGCGCGCCCGCAACGCTGATTCATCGAACAGCCCGCTGAAATGCGTTTCGAGATAGCGGCGGTTGTGCAGCCCGGTGAGCTGGTCCGTGATAGCCATCTCGATCGATGTCTGCACGCCGTCGCGGAGGCGATCAGCATAACGCTTGCGCTTCACCTGCGTCTTGACGCGCGCCAGCAACTCGTTCCTGTCGATCGGCCGCACGAGGAAGTCGTGAACGCCAAGCTCAAGTCCGCGGAGGATGCGCATCCGGTCATCGGACTCGCCGACCATCAGCACGGTTGAATTGCGCGTGCGATCGAGCGAGCGAAGCTGGGCGCAGAGCCTGAGCCCGTCGAAGCCCTGAAGGTCGAGCGACACGATCACCAGTTCCGACGCCGCCTCTGCCGCGTGGACCAGCGCCTTGTGCGGATCAGGCTCGATCTCGACCCGGTGCACCTTTTCCAGCGCGCCCTTCATGCGCTCCGATGAGGAGGTGCGGTCATCAACGATCAGGATACTGGCATTCTCGCCATTGTCGCCGGCGGCAGCCGCGATGGGGTCGGCGATGCCAAGATAGCGCGATGCCACCGCGCGGTTGCGCAACTCGTCGGTCATCGCCTTGAGCCGCGCCAGCGAGCGGACCCGCGCGAACAGGGCCGTGTCGTCAAGCGGCTTGGTCAGGAAATCATCGGCTCCGGCATCGAGCCCCTTGAGCCGGTCGCTCGGCTGATCGAGCGCCGTCACCATCACCACGGGTATATGCGCGGTCTGGGCGGAAGCCTTGATCCTGCGGCAGACCTCGAACCCGTCCATGCCGGGCATCATCACGTCGAGCAGGACGATGTCGGCCACGCCGCTCGCGCAGATGCGCAGAGCGTCAGGACCATTGGTGGCGGTGATCACATCGAAATACTCGGCCGACAGCTTCGCCTCGAGCAATTTGACGTTCGGGGCGATGTCGTCGACGACAAGGACGCGCGCGCTCATTGATTGGCTCCGGTCACGCTGGGCCCAGATAGGCGCGGACTGTTTCGAGAAACTTGGCGACCGAGATGGGCTTGGAGAGGTAGGCTTCACATCCGCCCCTGAGCATCCGCTCCTCGTCGCCCTTCATGGCGAAGGCCGTGACGGCGATCACCGGAATGTGGCTGACGGACTCGTCCTCCTTGATCCAGCGGGTCACATCCAGCCCGGAGACTTCCGGCAACTGGATGTCCATCAAAATCAGGTCGGGACGATGCTGGCGTGTCAGCGCCAGTGCCTCGATGCCGTCCGATGTCTTCAACGTCCCATAGCCATGAGCCTCCAACAGATCGTTGAAGAGCTTCATGTTGAGCGCGTTGTCCTCGACAATGAGAACAGTTTTCGCCATCCATCACATCCTGCCGCGTGCGGCTTGTCATCGCCCCGAGCCACGGCGTAACATCCCGACTCTTAGGCGAAACACCTTTAAGAAACGCAAACTACCCAGCAGAAAGCGTGGCAGGTTAAGATGCGTGGCCTTGTCGGATCACAGCAAGCCGAGGCTAACGCGATTCGCGCCCTGGGTGCGCTCGCCAGCGATGCGGAACGGCTGGGACGATTCCTGACTGCGACCGGCCTGGGGCCCGAGAATCTCCGCGTCGCCGCGCAGGATCCGGGCTTTCTCGCCGGGGTTCTCGAACATGTGATGAGCGACGAGGCGCTGCTCATCGCGATCGCTGCGGAGCTTGGCCTCAAGCCAGAGGCGCTGGCTCAGGCTCGCGATGTCCTGGCCGGCCCGCCCGCCTTTGATTGACGCGCGACATGCTGCAGCTCTGCCGCGACTGCCTTGCCGATGCGGAATCTCGCCTCGGCAACCGTCGCTGCGCTGCCTGCGGCAGCCCCCGCCTTATCTCGCACCCTGAGCGCGACGCGCTGGCCATCGCTCATGTGGACTGCGATGCCTTCTATGCATCGATCGAGAAACGCGACGACCCCGCGCTTGCCGACAAGCCGGTGATCGTCGGCGGAGGCCGCCGCGGCGTGGTGGCCACCTGCTGCTATGTGGCCCGGACCTATGGCGTCCGCTCTGCCATGCCAATGTTCAAGGCCCTGGAGGCCTGCCCGAACGCGGTGGTGATCAAGCCGGACATGGCCAAATACGCGCGCGTCGGCCGCGATGTCCGCACGCTGATGCTGGAGTTGACTCCGCTGGTCGAGCCCATCTCCATCGACGAAGCCTTCCTTGACCTGACCGGCACGGAGAGGCTGCACAGGGCGAGCCCGGCCGTGACGCTCGCACGCTTCGCGCGCCGCGTCGAAGGCGAGATTGGCATCACCATCTCGGTCGGGCTCTCCTATGCCAAGTTTCTGGCCAAGATTGCGTCCGACATGGACAAGCCGCGCGGCTTCTCCATTCTCGGTGAGGCCGAGGCAGTGGAATTTCTTGCGGGCAAGCCTGTCACCATCCTGCCCGGGGTCGGCCGTGCCGCAGCCGACAGGCTGGCCGAGGCAGGCTTTCGGCAGGTTGGCGATCTCGCCGCCGCACCGCCCGAGCGCCTGTTCGCGCTGCTTGGCAAGGAAGGCCCGCGCCTCCAGCGCCTGAGCCGGGGCATCGACGAACGGAAAGTGAGCCCCGATCACGAAACGCGAAGCGTGTCGTCGGAGACCACATTCGACATGGACATTGCCGACCATGCCGAGCTTGAGCCCATACTCTGGCGCATGGCCGAAAAGACCGCGCGCCGCCTGCGCAAGGCTGAACTCGCGGGCCGCACTGTGACCCTCAAGCTCAAGACTGCAGATTTCAGGCTGCTGACACGCTCGCGCCAGCTCAACGAACCGACGCAACTGGCAAAGCGTCTTTATGATTCAGCGCTGGCGCTGCTGCGCGCCGAACCGGCCGGCGCGCGCTACCGGCTGCTGGGCGTGGGTGTCGCGGACCTCTCGGCCGGCTCCGATGCCGACCAGGGCGACCTCGCAGATGCCGAGACCCCGCGCGTGGCGGCGGTGGAGCGCGCCATGGAAAAGCTGCGCGACCGGTTCGGCGCCGAGGCCGTCGTCAAGGGCGTGGGGCTGGGCCGGGCGCCGGCGACTTCACGCAAGCGCTAGGCTTGCCCATGTCGAGCTTCACCAGTTCGGCCGTCATGCGGAAATCGATGTAGTCCAGCACGAGAGCGCGCGTCACGCCGTTATCGAACAGATCGAAGCTGATCGCATAGGAAGGCGTCACTTCACCCGATCCGGCCTTGAAATAGCTGATCGTGACGGGCCAGCGCGCGGCCTGCTCCATCTCGGGCTTGCGCACGGCCTCCTCGAGATTCACAAGCGGCCCCGGCTCGACCTTGCGCCCGATCACTGAAAACGTGTCATAGACCTGCTTGCCGTTTTCGGAGCCGCTATAGACTTGGACATTGTAGGTCGAGGCTCCGGAGCGTGCAGCCTGGATGATCCGCTTCATGTGCTCGGTGGGGAAGATCACGCTGCCATCGAAGGCGAACCGGTCCGCCTTGGGCTGGCGTATCTGGACCGAGTACCGGCCACTGCGCCGCTCGGCGACCCCGTCCACGCGGTCCTGAAGCCGGCCGCCAACAGAGCTCTGGGTCTTGAAGCGGAACATCCGCCCATCCCCGTCCTCGAAATTGTTGTTGCGCACATCGATCTGCCGGGAGCCCGTCTCAGCGCTGTCGATGACCGTCACCTGCCGCAACGACAGTGCATAGCCCTCGCAAGCATCGCCCGAGAAATCGAAGGCGATGCGTCCACTGGCTCCGTCGACAGAGCGGGACGACTTCGCCATGTCGAGCTTGAGGTCATAGACAGCGCGGTGAGGGACCAGAACCACCGGCGCGGCCGGCTGGACCGGCTGCGCACTCTGCGCGAAGGCCGCGACTGTCGAAAACAGAATGATCGCAGTCGTCAGACCGGGCCTCATCGCGTGCAACATCCGCTGCTCTCCTTGCATACTTGATCCGGAATCTATGCACACCATGTCCTTGGAGCAATGGGCCTCTCCAAGTTTTGCTTTCGGCTTGCGCGGCTCCGGGACCCGTGCAAGGTCGAAAGACCGCCACATCGAGGTTTTCCATGAGCGCCGTCGAACAACGCCTTGCCACCCTTGGCATCACCCTGCCCTCGCCCACGGCGCCTGCCGCCAATTACGTGCCCTTCGTGCGCACCGGAAACCTGCTGGTCATCTCCGGCCAGCTCTGCTTCGGCCCAGATGGCAAGCTGGCGCCCGAGCACAAGGGCAAGCTTGGCGACACCGTTTCCATGGAACAGGGCAAGGCAGCGGCCCGGCAGTGCGCCATCAATGTTCTGGCTCAGGTCAAGGCTGCCATCGGCGATCTCGACAAGGTTGTCCGCTGCGTGCGCCTCGGCGGCTTCATCAACGCGCTGCCCGACTACGAGCCTCTGGCCCAGGTCATGAACGGAGCGTCTGACCTGATGGTCGAGGCGCTGGGCGACAAGGGCCGCCATGCCCGAAGCACTGTAGGCGTGATCGTGCCGCTCGCCGCTGCGGTCGAGGTCGAGGCGATGTTCGAGATCGCGGACTGAAGCAAAAACCGGGAGAATGGCCATGAAGGCGCCGGACTGGATGACAGCCCGCCCCATCGCCCATCGCGGGCTGCATGACGCTGCGCGCGGGGTGATCGAGAACTCGCCCTCGGCGGCGCGCGCCGCCATCGCCGGCGGTTTTGCCATCGAATGCGACGTGCAGCTCACCGCCGATGGCGAAGCCGTGGTGTTTCATGACTTCGAACTCGACCGCCTGACCGAGGCGAGCGGCCGAGTCGCGGCGCAAACCGCGGCAACCCTCCGCACGACCCGGCTGCGCGGCACGGCCGACACCATCCTGCCGCTCGGGGATTTTCTCGATGTCATCGGCGGGCGCGTGCCCCTGGTGCTCGAGATCAAGAGCCGGTTCGACGGCGACATGCGGCTCACGCGGCGTGTTGCCGGGATCGTGAACGGCTGGCCATCCCCGATCGTGCTGAAATCCTTCGATCCGCGCATCGTCGCGGCGTTGAGGGATCTCACACCCGGCCATGCGCGCGGAATCGTCGCGATGACGGATTACAACTATCCAGACTATGCGAAGTGCACAGCCGAAGAGAAGCGCGCCATGGCAAACCTCCTGCATTTCACCGAAAGTCGCCCGGACTTCATCTCCTGGCGCGTGCGTGATCTGCCCACAGCCGCGCCCCATCTGTGCCGCGCCGCGCTGGGGCTGCCGGTGATGGCCTGGACTGTCCGGACACCGGCCGAACGTGCGCTTGCGGCGGCCCATGCCGACCAGATGGTCTTCGAAGGCTTCGTGCCCTGACAGCCGACGGGCACGACCGCGTGCAGGCAGGCGCATCCGCTGGCGCGCGGCCGATCACGCTGCGCACTGTTCTGTCGCTCGGTGAGATCGCCGCGGCCGACTGGGACCGCTGCAGCCAATGGGCGGGCCCGGGCGAAGCTGATTCGAACTCTCAGGTTGATGCCGCCAATCCCTTCATTTCGCACGCCTTCCTGCTGGCGCTTGAGCAGTCCGGCTCTGTCGGCGCGCGAACCGGCTGGACCAGCGCCCATCTCGTCGCCGAAGATGAGTCTGGTGTCATCGTCGGCGTCGCGCCGACCTATCTCAAGAGCCACAGCCAGGGCGAGTATGTCTTCGACCACGCCTGGGCCGATGCGCTGCAGCGCGCGGGCGGGCGCTATTACCCCAAGCTTCAGGTCGCAGCGCCGTTCACGCCCGCGACGGGCCGCCGCCTGCTTGCTGCACCCGGCCCCGATGCGCTGCGCGCCGAGCGAGCGCTGGCTGATGGCGTGATCGCCCTGCGTGACCAGATGAACGCCTCGTCGGCGCACATCACCTTCCAGCCAAAGCCGGAATGGGACCGCATGGAGCGGGCAAACTGGCTGGCAAGGCTCGATGTCCAGTATCACTGGTTCAATCGCGGCTATGCCACGTATGAGGATTTCCTCGGCGCCCTCGCCTCACGCAAGCGCAAGGCCCTGCGACGCGAACGCCGCGAAGCGCCCGCCCAAGGCATCGCCATCGAGCGGCTGACCGGAAACGACCTCACCGAAGCGGTCTGGGATGATTTCTTCGCCTTCTACATGGACACAGGTTCGCGCAAATGGGGCCGGCCTTATCTTGCGCGCGCCTTCTTCTCACTGATCGGCCAGAGCATGGCGGACCGCATCGTGCTCGTCATGGCGCGGCGGGAGGGCCGCTACATCGCCGGCGCCATCAATTTCCTTGGGCAGGACGCGCTCTATGGCCGCCATTGGGGCTGCAAGGAGGATCATCCCTTCCTGCATTTCGAAGTCTGCTATCATCAGGCCATCGATCATGCGCTGTCCCTGGGCCTCGCGCGCGTGGAGGCCGGGGCGCAGGGCGACCACAAGATCGCCCGCGGCTACGAGCCCGTGCTGACCCGGTCCAGCCACGCCATCGCCCATCCCGGCTTCCGCCGCGCGGTGGCGGACTTCCTCCAGCACGAGACGGCGCAGATCGACCATCTGCTGGAAGCCATGCGATCCGACCTGCCCTTCGCGAGCCGCAGCGGGGCCGATCCTGACACCCGGTCGGATTGAAAGCCTTTCAGCCTCCCGCGCGAGGTTGCGTTGATGACGACCCTTGACCGCGTGCGGCCGCTCGGCCTTTGCTGGCGCACGCTTCGCTATCTTGCGCCTCCGCGCCAAGGCTCCAGGACCTCGCCATGACCGCTTACGATTCCTCCAACATCTTCGCCCGCATCCTGCGCGGCGAGTTGCCCTGCCACCGGGTCTATGAGGACGCCGACTGCCTCGCCTTCATGGACATCATGCCCCGCGCGCCGGGCCATACGCTGGTGATCCCGCGCAGCCCTGCACGAACGATCCTCGACATCAGGCCAGACGCGCTCGCCAGCCTGACCCGCGCGGTGCAGACCGTGGCGCGCGCCGTCAAGCACGGCATGGCGGCCGATGGCCTGACCATCCAGCAGTTCAACGAAAGCGCCGGCGGCCAGGTTGTCTTCCACATGCATGTGCACATCATCCCGCGCTGGGACGGCGCGGCGATGCGGCCCCACACTGCGGAGATGGCGCCTGCCGAGCAGCTCATGGTCAATGCCGAGAAGATCAAGGCTGCGCTCGCGGCGGCCTGACTTCAGGTGACAGCGAGCCCGACGGCGATCAGCACAAGTTCCCCCGCGAGCAGCCCGACCAGCACCGAGCGGCGCGCCAGCGCGTAAACCGCCAGTCCCGCCACCAGGGCGCCGAGGCGCCCCCAAAGCGGCACGAAGGCCAGCGCCCCCGACGGCGCCAGCAGCAGCTTGGCCACCACCCCAGCCACGAGCGCCGTCGCCACCATCCTGACCCAGACGAGAACCTCGGAGTTCTCGTCGAGGCTGCGCCCGGCGAACACGCCTGCGATGCGCCAGATCTCGGTCGGCAGGAAGCCGATCACGATCACGACGAGATACGGCCAGAGCCCCCCGCTCATCTGCTCCAGCGTCGCCAGCATCAGCGCCCGTCCCGAAGCCGATGGAGCGCATAGGCGGCCGTTCCGCCCACAAGCCCGACAATGAGCAGATCGAAATCCTGCCCCGCGATCCAGGTGGAGAGCGGAGACAGCGCGAAGCCAAGGCAAAGCGCCGTCCAGTCCGCGGCCGTCCGCGAACCGGCCACCAGCGAGAGCGTGAAAAACATCGGGGTCGTGAACAGCAAGGCCGCGGCGAACGCCGCCGGCAAGGCGCCGATCAGGTAGTAGCCCGCGCCCGTCGCCACCGTGGCCGCGAGCATGACCATCAGGCCAAAGCCCATGAAAAAGGGATAGCGCTGTTCAGGGCTCAGTGGCGGCAGCAGCCGGCGACCTTCCGTCCACGAGGTGACGGCGATGAAATGCGCTGCCAGCAGCAGCTTTCCGGTTCCAATGCCCGGGGCTCGCAGCAGCGGAAGGATCGAGACCGTCATGGGAAGGAAGCGGATCGACGAGAGCGACACCGCGACGGCGACCGCCGGCAATGAAGCTCCCGCCGCGATCGAGCCGAACAGCAGGACCTGCGCAGGCCCGGCCCAGAGCAGCACAGTGGAGAGCACGCCCGCCAGCATCGGGTAGCCGATGTCGCGGGTCAGTCCGCCGACGCCGATCAGCGAGCACATCAGCACGATCGACGGCAGGCCCGCAGCCCGGCTGATGCCGGCCTTGAGGCAAGGCCAGAAAGCCGTTTCGGTGAGGGCAGCCGTCACCATGGGCGTACCGCCCGTCCGCACGAAACGCGGGATCGCATGCGCCTCGCCTCCGGCGGCGCAGCGAGGCAGGCGCCGCCCCGTCGCAGAGTTTCCGACAAGGCACGCCCAGCCCGCCGCACGGACGCGCTCAGGACCGGCCGCTCATCAGGGTCGAGAAGACCTCGCGCGCGAAGTCCTGCAATTCCTTGGGAACGCCGCCCACGGCCTGAAAGATCAGATAGCCAATGTAGATGAGCGTCGGGACGAGGATCCAGCCCAGCACCTCCTCGAACATCTTGCGACGCCGGCGGCGACGGTCGCGCTTTTCACCCCAGCTCAGCTTTTCCTTGACCACGACGACCGTCTTGGCCTGCCCTTGCGCGTCCTTGTCCAACGTCATAATCCCCCTCAGGACGCAAGCCCGGTGCGGCGAAGGCGTCAGCCCTTGCTGAGCGGGACCTTCGGCACCGTGCGCACATTACGCGCAGGGGGTTTGTCAGCATTGCCGGGCGCTGGCAAGAACTTCGACATGTCATTGACAGGGTCTTTCTTGCGCGGAGATGAAGACTTCGGCGAAGACTTGCCCCTGGCGCGCGAACCCTTGCCGCGCTTGGTCGCCGCGTTCTCGACATCCTTCTCGGGCTTCGGCGTCACCGGGCCCTCGGGAAACGCGAAGCCGAGCACCTTGAGGCCGGTCGTCTCGGAGGCAACAACCACGACACGCACCGCGCCGCCATTTTTCAGACGGCCAAACAGCACCTCGTCGGCCAGCGGCGTCTTGATGGTCGACTGGATGAGCCTGCCCATGGGCCGCGCCCCCATCGCCTCGTCATAGCCATTGTCGGCGAGCCATTCGCGCGCTTCATCCGTCAGTTCGATCGTGACGGCGCGGTCGGCCAACTGGGCCTCGAGCTGCGCGATGAACTTGTCCACCACCTGGCGGATGACCTGACGCGGCAGATGGCCGAACGAGATCACCGCATCGAGCCGGTTCCGGAACTCGGGCGCGAACATCCGGCTGATGGCTTCGACATCATCGCCCTCGCGCCTGGTGCGCGTGAAGCCATAGGCCGGCCGGGCCATGTCGGCCGCCCCGGCGTTCGAAGTCATGATCAGGATCACGTTCCGGAAATCGACCTGCTTGCCGTTGTGGTCGGTCAGCTTGCCGTGGTCCATGATCTGCAGGAGGATATTGAACAGGTCCGGATGAGCCTTCTCGATCTCGTCGAGCAACAGCACGCAATACGGGTTCTGGTCGATGCCATCGGTCAGCAGCCCGCCCTGGTCGAAGCCGACATAGCCCGGAGGCGCGCCGATGAGACGGCTGATGGTGTGCCGCTCCATGTACTCCGACATGTCGAAACGCAGCATCTCCACGCCAAGCACCTTGGCGAGCTGCTTGGCGACTTCAGTCTTGCCCACGCCGGTCGGGCCCGCGAAAAGATAGCAGCCGATCGGCTTCTCCGGCTCGCGCAGGCCGGCCCGCGCCAGCTTGATCGACGCCGCGAGCGAGGTGATGGCGGCTTCCTGGCCATAGACAACGCGGCGCAGCGTTGTCTCCAGATGTTCGAGCACCTCCGCGTCGTTCTTCGACACGGTCTTGGGCGGGATGCGCGCCATGGTCGAGATCGTGGACTCGATTTCCTTCACGCCGATGGTCTTCTTGCGGCGCGTCTCTGGCAGCAGCATCTGTGAGGCGCCCGTCTCGTCGATCACATCGATCGCCTTGTCGGGCAGCTTGCGGTCATTGATGTAGCGCGCCGACAGTTCCACCGCCGCCTTGATGGCGTCGTTGGTGTAGCGCAGCTTGTGGAACTCCTCGAAATAGGGCTTGAGCCCCTTCAGGATCTCGATCGCATCGGGGACAGAAGGCTCGTTGACGTCGATCTTCTGGAAGCGCCGGACAAGCGCCCGATCCTTCTCGAAATACTGCCGGTATTCCTTGTAGGTGGTTGATCCGATGCAGCGAAGCGTGCCGCCAGACAGCGCCGGCTTGAGCAGGTTCGAAGCATCCATCGCCCCGCCTGAGGTCGCGCCAGCGCCGATCACCGTGTGGATCTCGTCGATGAACATGATCGCCTTGGGGTGAGCCTCGATTTCCTTGATGACCTGCTTGAGCCGCTCCTCGAAATCGCCGCGATAGCGCGTGCCGGCGAGAAGCGTGCCCATGTCGAGCGAGAACACCGTCGCGTCCGCAAGCACCTCGGGCACCTCGCCCATGATGATCTTGCGCGCCAGGCCCTCCGCGATGGCGGTCTTGCCCACGCCCGGATCGCCCACCAGCAGCGGGTTGTTCTTCTGGCGGCGGCAAAGGATCTGGATGGTGCGCTGCACCTCCGATTCGCGCCCGATCAACGGATCGATGCGGCCATCGCGCGCCTTCACGTTCAGGTTGACGCAATAGCTCTCGAGCGCGCCCTCCTTCTTCTTTTTCTTGTCATCACCGGCTTCGGTCGGGCCGGGCTCCTCGCGCTTCTCGCGGCTCTCGTTCTCGTCATCGCCCCCCCGAACGGGGCGCGGCTCCGACGCGCCGGGGCGCTTTGCGATGCCGTGGCTGATGTAGTTGACCGCGTCGTAGCGCGTCATGTCCTGCTCCTGCAGGAAATACGCGGCGTGGCTCTCGCGCTCGGCGAAGATGGCCACGAGCACATTGGCGCCCGTAACCTCCTCGCGTCCCGACGACTGCACATGGATCACCGCGCGCTGGATCACGCGCTGGAAGCCGGCGGTCGGCTTGGCGTCGTCCCGGCCGTTATGGACAAGATTGGCCAACTCGTTCTCGACATATTCGACGAGGTTGCGCTTGAGCAGATCGAGATCGACGCTGCATGCCCGCATCACGGACGCAGCATCCTGATCGTCAACCAAAGCCAGCAGCAGATGCTCCAGCGTCGCATATTCGTGGCGGCGATCATTGGCCAGCGCCAGCGCCCGGTGCAGAGCCTGTTCAAGGCTGCGCGAAAAACTCGGCATGAGGCTCTCCTAGTTTTTTTCCATGACGCATTGCAGCGGATGAGAATGCTTGCGGGCGAAATCCATCACGTTGGTGACCTTCGTCTCGGCCACCTCGTAGGTGAAGATACCGCACTCGCCGACGCCGTTATGATGCACATGCAGCATGATTTGCGTGGCCTCGTCACGGGTCTTGTTGAAGAACCGCTCGAGAACGTGAATCACGAACTCCATCGGCGTGTAATCGTCGTTCAGCAACAGAACACGGTAGAGATTGGGTTTTTTTGTACGGGTCTTGGTCCGGGTGATGACGGCCGTGCCGGCGCCATTGCCCCCGCTGCCGTCCTTTGGCTCGCGCGGGCGATTGGCCATGGCCGAGACGCGCTGCGCACCCCGCTCATGCCTCGTCTTCATCGCGCCAAACCCGTCCTGCATCAATCTCCGGAAGCCTCATCGCCAAATCGCATAGCCTTCAATCCGAATGTATTACCGCAGACGCATCTTCGCCAGTGAGGGTTTCAGCTTAGGTCGATCACTTTCGTTTCGACGACCCCACAACGGAGCGCCACGTCGCAGGCGCGGTCCCCGCTCTCAGCCCACGCCGCGAGGCTCTCGCCAAAGAAAAACCCGGCCGCAAGGCCGGGTTTGACAGGGTGCCAGCAAGGATGAAGCACCTCGGCATGGCCGCGGGCAGACATCCGGGCAACGCGCTCACTTGACGGAGGGAGCCACCTTGGCGATCACGGCTTCGAACGGCTTGAATGCGTCCTTGGCCATCGCGGTGTAAATCTCGCCCATCTTCGTGGTCTGGGCGACGAAGCTCTCATAGGCGGACTTGGCGTAATCGGCCTGGATTTCGAAGGCCTTGTCGATGGTCTTCACGGCGACGAGCTTCTCGATGACCGCGGTGCCCTGCTCGAAAGACTTCTTGGCGAAGTCCGAGGACTCAACGGCAATGGTCTGGAGGCCCTTGGAAGCGGCGCCAAACGACTTGAGAGCGGCGTCGACGTTTTCCTTGCCGGTCTTCTGGATGGTTTCAAACTGCTGCATCATCACTTTCCCCACGGCCTTGGCAGCCGCCTCTGATTCGTGGGGCTGAAGCCCCGGTTTCATCTGGTCAGGCTTCGATCCTGCACCGCAACCTGATGACCGTCATATTGTGCATTGCACCATTGTTGTCAAGCCCCATGCTGCAACGCACAATAGAAAGTCGCCATGCTTAACCAGCCGGTAACCGAAACCCGCTATCGTCTGACTGTGTGATCGAAATGCCACGGAACGTGGCGGATCGGCCCCAAGTTGCGTTGCGTGTGTGGGTGTTTCCAGAATGGCGTTTTTCAGTCGTATCGTGAGCGGCGGACGTTGGTCTGTCGCGCTGGGCGTGAGCGCAATGGCGCTCAGCCTGTTTTCCGCCAGCATGTCGCCTGCCGAGGCCGCGCGCAAGCGGCACCGCGGCGCTGGCTACAATCCGCCCTACGCCTCTTTGGTGATTGACGCCAAGACTGGCCGCACACTGCACGCCGTCAACGAGAACGCGCTGCGGCACCCCGCTTCCATCACCAAGGTGATGACGCTCTACATGCTCTTCGAGCAGATGGAACGCGGCCGTTTCCGCATGGATTCACCCCTGCGCGTATCGGCCTACGCCGCCTCCCGGCCACCATCCAAGATCGGCGTGGACGCCGGCGATACGATCGAGGTGGAGGATGCGATCAAGGCGCTGATCACCAAATCCGCCAATGACGTCGCCGTGGTGGTGGCCGAGAACATTGCCGGAAGCGAGGAAGCTTTCGCCGAACAGATGACGCGGCGCGCCCGCTCCCTTGGCATGAGCCGCACGGTTTTCCGCAATGCCTCCGGCCTGCCCGACAAGGAGCAGGTGACGACCGCACGGGATCTGACGATCCTGGCGCGCGCCATTCAAGAGCGGTTCCCGCGCCATTACGGCCTGTTCCAGACCCGCAGCTTCAATTATGCGGGGCGCTCCTACCGCAACCACAACAAGCTGCTGGGCCGCATCGAAGGCGTGGACGGCATCAAGACCGGCTACACCCGCATGTCGGGCTTCAACCTGATGACATCGGCCAAGGCCGATGGCCGGCAGATCGTCTCCATCGTCCTGGGCGGCCGCTCTGGCGCCGTTCGCGATCGCATCATGGCCGATCTCGTGGTCTCGAATCTGCCGCGCGCCTCGGCCGGCCCGCGCACCACACTGGTTGCCCAATTGCCTGACAGAGAAGCTCCGGCCGAACGCGTGCAGGAAATACGGCAGGATTCACGCCCCGATATCCGTCAGGAAGCGCGTCCTGAATCCAGGCCTGAGCCGATCAGGGTCGCGGCGGTCCAGGAGCAGCCACGTCAGGAAGCCAATCGCAATGTCGAGTCGCCTGCGGCACGCCCCGTGCCCCGGCCCATCGACCTTGCAGCGGCGCGCACCGTCGCCGCCTCCACCTATTTCGCGCCGCCGACCCCAGGCTCCACCTCGCAGCAGGCCATGCGCTGGGCAACGGGCGCTCCCTCTTCCGGCGCCCGCGAGATCCGCCCGCCCGCCACGGTGGCGCAGGCTGCCCTCGTGCGGCCTGCCGCAGCCCAGCCCGAGTTGCGCCAGCCAGAGGCCCGCCCTGCGGCGGAGCCGATGCGTGTGACGCCTGTTCCGGTGCAGCAGATCGTGCGCCCGCCGGCTGCGGTGCCGGGCGCTCCGGCGATGGCTGCGGCGCCCGCCCCGGCGGCACGGCCCGTGCAGGCCGTCGCCGCCCAGCCTGCGCCCCGCGCCGGCGCCCCGCGTCCGCCCGCCAACGTGCAGTTCACCTCATCGATCGCGAAGGCTGCCCCGAAGGCGGAGCCCGAGCCTGCGCCGCAACGCAGCCTCGCTGGCGGCTGGATGATCCAGCTTGGCGCCACCGATGAAGAGGGCAAGGCGCGCAGCATTCTGTCCAACGCCAAGGCCAGGTCACCAGCTCTTTCTTCGGCGCGTGGCTTCACCCAGAGCGTCGAGCACGGCGGCTCCACCCTGTTCCGCGCCCGCTTCGCCGGCTTCGGCGATCAGTCCGACGCCAACAATGCCTGCCGCGAACTCAAGCGCAGCGGCTTTGCCTGCTTCGCCACCCGCACCTGAAAGGCGCGCATAATGTCACGTCAAGAGCACATCCTTGGCCTGGTTGACCCGCGCGGCCAGGGCGCTGCTGCCGCCGGCATCGGGGTGCAGCCGCTTCATGAGGTTCCTGTGGGCCTGCCGGATCGCCTCCTCGTCCGCCCCAGGCTGAAGCCCAAGGATGTCATAGGCTTCCTGTTTGGTCATCGCGCCAGAGCGGTGCGCGCTGCTCGCCCGCGCGTCACCATCCGGCTGAGCGTCAGCACGCCCTCGGGGAAACCGGCGGTCCAGATAAGCCTCTAGCAGGCGCGCTGCGTCGGGGTCGGCCTGTTCGACCTCCGCCATCAGGGCCGACAACTCGGCCGGCGACAGGCTGTCAAGCTCGCGCCCCGTGAAGGAGCCCGCCAGCACCGTACCGCGCATCGCCCCGCTGTCGTGATCCAGCTCCATCGACAGGGTGCGTGAGGCCACCGTCGAGCGTTGCCCCTGCGAGGTCTTCCAGCTCCGGGTCCATTGCGCCAGCGGATGGCTGTAGGCCCACCCGAGCAGCCACGCGCCGAATCCGGCCACGAGCATGGCCAGGTCGATGCGGCCGCGCATCATCAGCAGCGCTGCCACACCCATGGCAGCGGCTCCTCCGAGTTTCTTCATCAGGCCGGCGAGCCGGGCGGGGTTGGAGCCGACGAACAGCTTCGCGCCCCACCACACCGCGATCAGCGTCGCCAAGCCGTAGAGCAGGGCCATCAGCCGCCTTTCCTCATTTGCATCAGCAGCCCGCGCGCCCCGGTCTCCCTGTCGGCGAGTTGCTGGAGGGCAGCCCGTCCACCAGCCGCATAGGACGCCGCCGCGTTCAGAAGATCAAGGAGCTGCTGGGCCACACCCGAATCGAAGCGCGCATAAGCGCCACCCGTCAGCCGCGCGATTTCGCGGAACACATTGGCCGCTGCGGCGTCATGGCCCTCCTGGAACACGAAGCCCTTCACGCCGAGCAGCCCGAGTTGTCCCGCCGCAGCGCAAAGGTCGTCCGCATGCTCCTCCATTGCGTCGCCCACGAAGATGAAGGCGCGGACTGGCGCGCGCCTTGTCTCATCGCGGACATGGGCAAGGACCCTGCCGATCTGCGTGTGTCCGCCCCGGCAGTCGATGCGCGACATCAGCTCGGTCAGGCGCCGCGGATCACCAACCCAGCCCGAGGCCCGGCACTCGTTGAGCCCCCGGAAATAGACAAGCTGGACGCCAAGCCCGCCCAGGCCCGCACAGGCCTCGAACATCCGCCCCTGAAGCGAACAGGCCAGATCCCAGGTCGGCTGGCGGCTCATGGTTGCATCCATGCCGAAGATCAGCCGGCCCGCCCCGGCCGCAGGCGCGGTGGCGGCCACAGCCTTCGCCGTTTCAAGAAAGCTCTCGATGTCTGCCCGAGAGCCGGCCGGGCCGGGCAGCGTACCGGCTGTCGTCACGCCGGGCGGTGGCGTTGTTGCGGGCTTGCGGGTCGGAATCGACATCATCACCTCTGATATGGACAAGGCTGTCGGCTAGATATTGGCCTTCCCCGGTCAATTTGCTACGCCCCCGTCATGCCGGCCCGGCTGGAGCCGGCGGAGGATGTCGCCTTGGCAAAGATCACTGTCGTCCGCAGCGTCGCGGCGCTTCGCCGGCTTGTCGCTGGCTGGAACCATGCTGGCGAGCGCGTGGCGCTGGTTCCGACCATGGGCGCCCTGCACGAAGGGCACATTTCGCTGGTCAGGGCCGCAAGACGCCGGGCCCACCGCGTCGTCGTATCGATCTTCGTCAATCCCACGCAATTCGCGCCCACCGAGGATCTCTCGAAATATCCCCGCACCTTCGCCGCCGACCGCGACAAGCTGACAGAGGCCAAGGCTGACCTGATCTTCGCACCCGACGCGACGGAAATGTATCCGGCTGGCTTCGCCACCACCGTAAGCCTTGCCGGTCCCGCCGCGGTCGGGCTCGAGGATGCGTTCAGACCGACCCATTTCGCAGGCGTCGCGACTGTGGTGTGCAAGCTCTTCACCCAGTGCCGTCCGCATGTCGCTCTGTTCGGGGAGAAGGATTTCCAGCAGCTCAAGGTCGTCACCCACATGGCGCGCGACCTCGATCTTGGCGTGCAGGTGATCGGCGCGCCAACGGTGCGTGATCCCGATGGGCTCGCCATGTCCTCGCGCAACCGGTTCCTTGGGGCACAGGAACGCACCACCGCGCTGACCCTGCATCGCACCATGGTGACGGAGGCGGCCGCCATCCGCGCGGGAGAGCCGGTCGAGGCGGCGCTGGCGCGCGGCCGGGCGGCCATCTGCAACGCAGGATTTGTCCTTGACTATCTCGCGTTGCGTGAAGCGGAGAACCTGCTGCCGGTGGCGCTGGTGACGCAAGCGCCGCTGCGCCTGCTGGTCGCGGCCCGCATCGGCTCGACCCGGCTGATCGACAACATCGGGGTGTGACGCACCCATGCCGGAGCAAAATCGCTTGACTTCGCCGGCTGCCGCGGTCAAAACGCAGCCAGATTTCGGTCGGGACTCGTCCCGGCGTTTTTTGTCGCGCGGCCCTCCCGGCGCGCCATTGAGATGAACGGGTGACCTATGGCCAAGGCCGTGACGATCAAGATCAGGCTCGTGTCGACAGCCGACACCGGTTATTTCTACGTGACGAAGAAGAACTCGCGCACGATGACCGAGAAGATGACGAAAAAGAAGTACGACCCGGTTGCGCGCAAGCACGTCGAGTTCAAGGAAGCCAAGATCAAGTGATCTGGGAGCACTTCGCTTCAAGCGATTCTGGAACATGATGAAAAGCGCTCCCATGGGGCGCTTTTTGTGTTTCGGGCCTGAAGGAATGGCGGTTCACCGACGCCCTGACCGGCAAGGGCTCGCCTGCCCGGCGCCATCCATGACGACGGCAAAAAAGCCGGTTGGCTGCGGATCTGAGGAGGCCAGAAACTCCCGCAACCAACCGGCCGAGCCCACGAATTCCCAGGAGATGCGGCGGACCTGAGCATCCGGGGGCGTCTTTGCGGCGCTGTTTGCGCGCCGTCCGTAAAAAGATCCTAGCGAGCATTCGCGCCGTGAAGCAATGCGCGGGGAGCGCTCTTGGCAGATTCATTCGCTGTAAACCTTACCGCTTAAACAGGTCCGTTAGGCGTGGCGCAGAAAGGCGGCTGCCCGACAAGGTTACCGGCGTAAGCAGCGCGCTTCGGGTTGCCGCATTCGCGCACCAGGGTGGTGTCCCGGCGCGGCATGACAAATGCGCCTCACCTGCTAGAACAACCCAAATCACCCGGAAGATGCGCCCGAGGACATGATCATGCTCGCCAACGCCCCCCGCCCCTTCAATTTCGACCTTGGCGAAACCGCCGAAGCCATCCGCGAGACCGTGCGCGACTTCTCGCAGGAGCAGATCGCCCCGCTGGCATCGAAGATCGACAGGGAAGACTGGTTCCCACGCCATCTGTGGCCGGAGATGGGCGCGCTCGGCCTGCACGGCATCACGGTCGAGGAAGAATGGGGCGGCGCGGGCCTCGGCTATCTGGAGCACTGCATCGCCATGGAGGAAATCTCGCGCGCATCCGCTTCGGTCGGCCTGTCCTATGGCGCGCATTCCAACCTCTGCGTGAATCAGCTTCGCCGCTGGGGCACGGATGCGCAGAAGAAGCGCTATCTGGGCAAACTCGTCTCGGGCGAGCATCTCGGGGCTCTGGCCATGTCCGAGCCCGGGGCCGGCTCCGATGTCGTCTCGATGCGCCTGCGCGCCGACAAGCGCGGCGACCATTACGTTCTCAACGGCTCCAAGATGTGGATCACCAACGGGCCAGGCGCCGACACGCTGATCATCTATGCCAAGACCGACATGGAGGCAGGCTCGCGCGGCATCACTGCCTTTCTGGTCGAGAAGGGCTTCAAGGGCTTCTCCATCGCCCAGAAGCTCGACAAGCTCGGCATGCGCGGCTCGGAGACCGGTGAACTCGTCTTCGAGGATTGCGAAGTGCCGGAAGAGAACATCATGGGCGGGCTCGGCCGGGGCGTGAACGTGCTGATGAGCGGGCTCGACTACGAGCGCGCGGTGCTGGCGGCTGGCTCGCTCGGCATCATGCAGGCCTGCATGGACGTGGTCATGCCCTACATCCATGAGCGCAAGCAGTTCGGCAAGGCAATCGGCGAGTTCCAGCTCGTCCAGGGCAAGGTCGCCGACATGTATGTCACGATGAACAGCTGCAAGGCCTATGTCTACGCCGTGGCCAAGGCCTGCGATCGCGGCGAGACGACCCGCGAGGACGCAGCCGGCGCCATCCTGATCGCGGCGGAGAAGGCTACGCAGATGGCGCTTGACGCCATCCAGCTGCTGGGCGGCAATGGCTACATCAATGATTACCCGACGGGGCGCCTGCTGCGCGACGCCAAGCTCTACGAGATCGGCGCCGGCACCAGCGAGATCCGCCGCATGCTGATCGGGCGCGAACTGTTCGAGAAGACGCGGTGAACGACCACCGGCCTCGCGCGGTGAGGCTGGAGTTCGCAGCCCGATAGGCTCAGGATGGGCGTGGATGCCGTTCTCGCATCCGATTCCCGCAGGGCCTTCCCTCCATGATCGAAGCCATCCTTATCCTGATCGGCTGCCAGCTTGCCGGCGAGGCGCTGGCGCGCGGCCTGACGCTGCCCATTCCGGGGCCTGTGCTGGGCATGGCCTTGCTTTTCGCAGCGCTGCAAGGCCGCTCGCGCCTCCGGCCCGCCGCCGCTGCTGTCGAGACGCTGCCGCTGGGCGTCGTCTCCGCCTTCCTCATCGCGCATCTGTCTTTGCTGTTCGTGCCGGCCGGCGCGGGCATCGTCGCGCATCTGGGCACCTTGGCCCAGCACGGGGTGGGCCTGATCGCGGCGCTGGTGATCTCCACGCTGCTCACGCTGGCTGTCACGGCGCTCGTCTTCGACAAGGTGGCCGCGATGACGCGAGCACCAGGGGACGAGTGATGCAGCCCCAGTTCCTGTGGGTCTATCTCGCTGCAAGCCCGCTCCTCTGGCTTGCTGTCACGCTGGCGGCCTATGCGCTGGCCGATCGCCTTTCGCAGGCGGCAGGCCGCAATCCGGTCGTCAACCCCGTGCTGATCGCGGTGGCGATCCTGGCCCTCCTGCTCTGGCTCACCGGCACGCCCTACAAGGTCTACTTTGACGGCGCGCAGTTCGTGCACTTCCTGCTCGGCCCCGCCACGGTGGCGCTCGCCATCCCGCTCCATCGCAACTGGCCCGTGGTGAGGCGTGCCTTCCTGCCCATTGCGGCCGCTCTGGTGGCCGGCGCCTTCACCGCCGTCATCTCCGCCGTCGGCATCGCCTGGGCCTTTGGCGCGCCCTTCGAGGTACTGGCCTCGCTGGCGCCCAAATCCGTGACGGCCGCCATCGCCATGGGCATTTCCGACGGGTTGGGCGGCAATCCATCCCTGACCGCGACGCTGGTGATCTCCACCGGCATACTGGGTGCGATCATGGTCACGCCGCTGATGAACGCGCTGAAGCTCACCGATTACCGCGCGCGCGGCTTCGCGGCCGGCGTCGCCTCGCACGGCATCGGCACCGCCCGCGCCTTCCAGGTCGATCCGGTGGCGGGCACCTTCGCCGGCATCGCGCTCGGCCTGAACGGCCTCATCACCGCCCTCATCGTGCCTGTTCTGGTGAGCTGGCTGCGCTGAGTTTGCGGTGGCGCGAAGCCGCCGCCGCTCCTATGACAGGCTGCCAGTCAGCCTTGCCGGAAGCACGCCATGCGCATCACCACCTGGAACGTGAACTCCGTCCGCCAGCGCCTCGACCAGCTTTTGGCCTTCCTCAGCGAGGCGCAGCCTGACGCCATCTGCCTGCAGGAGATCAAGACGCAGGACGAAGGCTTTCCCCGCGCCGGGATCGAGGCGGCCGGGTATCATGTAACCACCCATGGCCAGAGGGGCTTCAACGGCGTGGCGATCCTGTCCAAGGCGAGGCTCGAGGATGTGCGCCGCGGCCTGCCCGGCGATCCGTCCGACGAACAGGCTCGCTATCTGGAGGGCGTCCTGCCTTTCGGCTCGGGCGTGCTGCGCCTCGCCTCGATCTATCTGCCGAACGGCAACCCTGTCGGCACCGACAAGTATCCCTACAAGCTCGCCTGGATGGATCGCCTGATCGCCCATGCGCGGGAACTCCTGACGCTTGAGGAGCCGCTTGTTCTCGCCGGCGATTACAACGTGATCCCCGAGCCGCGCGACTGCCACGACCCGGCCGTCTGGGC
This sequence comes from Bosea sp. (in: a-proteobacteria), assembly GCA_023910605.1. Classification (NCBI taxonomy): domain Bacteria; kingdom Pseudomonadati; phylum Pseudomonadota; class Alphaproteobacteria; order Hyphomicrobiales; family Alloboseaceae; genus Allobosea; species Allobosea sp. The sequence continues at coordinate 2,475,309 of JAAVVV010000001.1, forward strand.
CAATGACGCACTGTTTGTGCCCGGCACCCGCGCCAAGTTCCGCGAGTTGCTGCATGTGGGCCTCACCGAGGCCGTGCGCGCCACCACCGACGCAGACAGGCTCTATACCTTCTGGGACTATCAGGCCGGCGCCTGGCAGAAGAACAACGGCATCAGAATCGACCACATCCTGCTCTCGCCGCAGGCCACGGACAGGTTGGCGGCGACGGCCATCCACAAGCACACGCGCGCCTGGGAGAAGCCGTCCGACCATGTGCCGGTGAGCGTGGAACTGCGGGCCTGAACGCCCGCCGGGGGTCGGTCAGCGCCGGTTCACCTGGCGCTGGAGGAAGAGCAGCGCAGCCTCGCGATCCTCGACCGACGCGCTCTCGAAGGCGGCGCGGTGCGCGTCGATGATCTCGGCATGGCGCTCGGGGTCAGCCCCATCGCGCGCCAGGGTCAGCCACATCAGGCCCAGCGCCGTCTGGCGCGGAACACCAGCCGCGCCCGTGAGCATGAGTTGTCCCAGCAGGGCCTGCGATTCGACATGTCCTTTCTCGGAGGACAGGTTGAGCCAGCGCGCCGCCTGCCGCGCATCCTTGGGCACGCCCCGGCCCTGCAGATAGAGCCGGCTGAGCTCGAACTGCGCATCCGCGTCGCCATAGTAGCTCGCCGCATACTGGAACAGCTCCACCGCGCGTGCGGCGTTCGCCTTCACATAGGAGCCCTGGATGCCGTCACGCATATAGATGCCAAGTTGCGTGAAGGCGGACGAAACGACACGGGCGTTCTGCGTTCCCGGTGTTTCGTCGACAAACTCGTCGGCGATGCGGGAGAAATACTCGAAGGCCTTGAGGTCGTCATGCGGCACGCCGTCGCCGATGGAGTGCATCTTGCCCAGCTTCCAAAGGGCGAGCACGTGCCCCTGCCCCGCCGCGAACTCCAGCGCCCGGGCGGCGCCGATCTTGTCGCCTGCATTGTAATCCTTCACACCCGACCTGATGGCGTCGCGCACCGAGGAGAAGGGCGCGAGCGGCACGGCCTGCGCCGCGCCAGCCGAAGGCGCCAGCACCGCGCGGGGCGCAGCCTTCAGCGCCGGCGACTGCACGACCGACAGCGCATTGTCCTGCGCCAGCGCGGGAGCAGAGAACCCGATCACCAGGACAATGAGTGCAAGGTCAGATGTCCGCATAGCAATGCTTTTCGTGGGCTCCGCCCGGATGTGTCACAGCCCCGTTCAGCGCCGACCCGACCTGATCGGCATACTTCCAGAGTGCGCCGGAGGTGTAATCCGTGCCGCGGGGCTTCCAGTCCTTCTTACGCGCCCGCAATTCGGCGGCCGTAAGGCGAACTTTGAGCGTTCCCTTGATGGCATCAAGATCAATGATGTCGCCATCGCGCACGAGTGCGATCGGCCCGCCGACAGCCGCCTCGGGTCCGACATGGCCCACGCAGAACCCGCGCGTCGCTCCGGAGAACCGGCCATCGGTGATGAGGGCCACCTTGTCGCCCATGCCCTGGCCATAGAGTGCCGCCGTGGTCGCGAGCATCTCGCGCATTCCGGGGCCGCCCTTGGGGCCCTCGTAGCGGATCACGAGCACGTCGCCTTCCTTGTAGCGCTTGTTCTTCACCGCCTCGAAGCACTCTTCCTCGTTGTCGAAGCAGCGCGCCGGGCCGGAGAACTTCTGCGCCGAGCGCGGCATGCCGGCCACCTTCACGATGGCGCCTTCGGGCGCGAGGTTGCCACGCAACCCGACGACGCCGCCGGTCCTGGTCAGCGGCTTGTTGGCGGGGTAGACCACATCCTGCTGGTCGTTCCATTTCACGGCAGCCATGTTCTCCGCCATGGTCCGGCCCGTCACGGTCATGCAGTCGCCATGCAGATAGCCATGGTCGAGCAGCGTCTTCATCAGCAACGGAATGCCGCCGACCTCGAACATGTCCTTGGCGACGTACTTGCCGCCCGGCTTGAGGTCCGCGATGTAGGGTGTCTTCCTGAAGATCTCGGCCACGTCGAAAAGGTCGAACTTGATGCCGCACTCATGCGCGATGGCCGGCAGGTGCAATGCAGCATTGGTGGAGCCGCCCGATGCTGCGACCACGGTCGCGGCGTTCTCGAGCGCCTTGAGTGTCACGATGTCACGCGGGCGGATATTGCTGGCGATGAGGTCCATCACCAGTTCGCCGGCGGTGTAGCAGAAGGTGTCACGAACTTCGTAAGGCGCTGGCGCGCCGCAGGAATACGGCATGGCGAGGCCGATGGCCTCGGCCACGGTGGCCATGGTGTTTGCGGTGAACTGGGCACCGCAGGAGCCGGCAGAGGGGCAGGCAGCCTGCTCGAGCTCCAGCAGGTCCTCGTCCGACATGGCGCCGACCGAGTGCTTGCCGACGGCCTCGAAAACATCCTGAACGGTCACGGGCTTGCCCTTGAAGCGACCCGGCAGGATCGAGCCGCCATAGATGAAGACCGACGGCACGTTGAGGCGCACCATGGCCATCATCATGCCCGGAAGGGACTTGTCGCAGCCGGCAAGCCCCACCAACGCATCATAGGAATGCCCGCGCATGGTCAGCTCGACCGAGTCCGCAATGCACTCGCGGGAGGCCAGTGAGGACTTCATGCCCTGGTGGCCCATGGCGATGCCATCGGTCACGGAAATGGTGCAGAATTCGCGGGGGGTGCCGCCAGCAGAGGCGACGCCCTTCTTCACGGCCTGGGCCTGGCGCATCAGGGCGATGTTGCAGGGGGCAGCCTCGTTCCAGCAGCTCGCGACGCCGACGAAGGGCTGCGAGATCTGCTTCGTGGTCATGCCCATCGCGTAATAATAGGAGCGGTGGGGAGCGCGGGACGGTCCGACGGAAACGTGGCGGCTGGGCAGCTTGGCCTTGTCGAAAACCCGTTCGCTCATTTTTCGGTCCCCCAGACATCGTCTTGCGTTCAGCCGCTTTTCGGCCGGCGCTCATTTGCCATCAACGCGGATGAATCGGCAACACGACCGATGCGCTGGCGGACTGATGACGATCAGGCCGCGAGCAGGCAGAGGAGCGCGTAAACAGTCCGGTTATCAACGCCTTACGACCTACAGCAAAGCTCATGCTTTGTGGCGCAATCGGGGCAAGGCGCCAGCGTCTGCGCCTCCGAATCTGAATCATTATGGGCTGTGCTAGTTTTGCAACAATTCGATCGCTCAAACCAGCGCGGGCAGCAGGAAGCCGCCCACGATGAAGAACAGCAAGATGCCTGTCGCGAGCGGCAGATGCTTCTCCATGAACAGGCGAATGTTCTCGCCGTAGAAGCGCAGCGCAACGGCGAACATCATGAAGAAGGTGATGCGCGAGACGAAGGCGCCGACCGTGAAGAGCGTAAGGTCGAAGTGGATGAAACCCGACATGATCGTCACGATCTTGAACGGGATGGGCGTCAGCCCCTTGGTGAGCAGCACCCAGAACCAGATGTGCTTGGAGCTATCCACCATGGTGCTGGCCTGGTCGGCGAGCCCGTAGAGCGTGATCAGCCACAGCCCCACCGTGTCGTAGAGCAGCCATCCGATAGCATAACCAAGATAGCCGCCCAGCAGCGCGCCGACCGAACAGACAAATGCGTAGTACCAGGAGCGCTCGGGCCGGGCGAGGCACATCGGTATCAGCAGCGGCAGCGGCGGAATTGGGCTGACCGAGCTTTCGAGGAAGGTGACAATGAAAAGGACCCAAACTGCGCGCGGGTGGCTCGCGTAGGACACAACCCAGTCATAGGCTCGCTTGAGCATGGTGGCAGACACATCCGTGCAGGATCGAGAATGATAGAACGGGCGTGCTGCCTTGGGCGGTGTCCCGGTTGCCCGCGTTGAGCGCGGGCGAGCGGGAGATAGCGCACTGCCGGTCAACTTGCCAGCGGCGCAAGGCGCCTGCGCAAGAAAAAAGCGGGCATGGCGCGCCGTATTTCATCCTTTCAGGACCCGGCCCAAACCGTGGCGACGCGCGTTTCGGCGGCGCACGGCCAGCGGGCTCGCTCAGCCCAGCCGGGCCTGCGCCTCGCGGATCTTGGCCTGCCGCGCGCGGGCGTCGGCAATCCGCTCGCGGTTCTCCTCGATCACCTCTTCAGGCGCCTTGGCGATAAAGTCCGCGTTCGAGAGCTTGCGCTCGACGCCGGCAATCTCGCCATCGAGCTTCGCCAGTTCCTTCGTCAGCCGCGCGGTTTCGGCGCCAAGGTCGATCACGCCCGCAAGCGGCATGGCCACGGTCTCGCCGCGGACCACGATCTGGGCGGAATGGGCCGGCGCAGCATCGGCGAAGCGGATCGCCGACGCCCTCGCCTGCCGGGCGATCATGGCCTCCCAGCGGCCCATGATGGCGCGCGTCGCCTCGCTGACGCCCACCAGCACGAGTTCGACCTGCGCGCCGCCAGGCACGTTGATCTCGGTGCGGACAGAACGGATCTCGGAAATCAGATCGACCACGAAGCCGATCTCGGCTTCCGCCTCCCCGTTCTCGAGCCCGTCCAGAGCCGGCCAGGGCGCATGGCAGAGCAAGCTCTCGCGGGCAGGCCCCTGCTCGCCCTTCACGGCCCAGAGTTCCTCGGTCATGAACGGCATGAACGGATGCAGCAGGGTCGCGATCAGATCGATGACATGGGCCACGGTGGCGCGTGTCTCATCCTTGGCCGCGCTTTCGCCCTCGGCCTGAAGCACGGGCTTGGAGAGTTCCACATACCAGTCGCAGAAGGTGCCCCAGACAAAGCGGTAAGCCGCGTCGGCGGCATCATTGAAGCGGAAGGCCTCTATGGCCTGGCCGACGTCGCGCGCCGCCTTCGCCGCCTCGCCCAGAACCCAGCGGTTCAGGGTTTCGCGCACCGCAGCAGGATCGAAGCCAGCCACGCGGGCGCAGCCGTTCATCTCCGCGAAGCGCGCCGCGTTCCAGATCTTGGTCGCGAAGTTGCGGTAGCCCTCGACGCGCGCCATCGAGAGCTTGATGTCGCGCCCGGAGCTGGCCATAGCCGCCAGCGTGAAGCGCATCGCATCGGCTCCATACTGGTCGATGACCGTAAGCGGGTCGATGACGTTGCCGGTCGTCTTCGACATCTTCTTGCCCTTCTCGTCGCGGACGATCCCGTGCAGGATCACATCCGCGAAAGGGGCTCCGCCCATGAAGGCCTCGCCCATCATCATCATGCGCGCCACCCAGAAGAACAGGATGTCGGCAGCGGTGACGAGCGTATTGGTCGGGTAGAACTTGGCGAGTTCGGGCGTGTTCTGCGGCCAGCCAAGCGTGGAGAACGGCCAGAGCGCCGACGAGAACCAGGTGTCCAGAACGTCAGGATCGCGCGTCAGCGTGACCTTGGCGCCGTAATGCGCCTCGGCTGCGTCCGCCGCGGACTGTTCATCCAGCGCGACGAATGGCGCGCCGTCAGGCCCATACCACGCAGGGATCTGATGGCCCCACCAGAGCTGGCGCGAGACGCACCACGGCTCGATGTTGTCCATCCACTGGAAGAAGATCTTCTCGCGCTCGGGCGGGTGCAGCCGTGTGCGGCGTTCCCGGACGGCGGCCATCGCCTTTTCGGCCAGGGGCTTCACATCCACATACCACTGCTCGGTCAGCCATGGCTCGATCGGCACGCCGGACCGGTCGCCATGCGGCACGGCATGGGCGTTCGGCTCGACCTTCCGGAGCAGCCCATTCTCCTCGAACCACGCCACCACCCGCTTGCGCGCCTCGAAGCGGTCGAGCCCGTCAAGATGGCGCAGGTCGTCGGCGAGCACGCCGCCCGGAATGCCGGTGACGAACTCGGGATTGTCGAGGATCGTGACCTTCGCATCGGCGGTGAGAATGTTCACCAGCGGCAGATCGTGGCGTTTACCGACCTCGAAGTCGTTGAAGTCGTGCGCCGGCGTGATCTTGACCGCGCCCGACCCCTTTTCCGGGTCGGAATAGGCGTCGGCCACGATCGGGATCAGGCGTCCCACCAGCGGCAGGCGCACCATCTTGCCGATCAGAGGCTTCCAGCGATCGTCCTCGGGATGCACCGCTATGGCCGTGTCGCCCAGCATCGTCTCGGGCCGCGTCGTGCCGACGGTGATCGTCACGGACGGATCATCGGCAAGTGGATAGTCGAAATACCACATCTGCCCCTTGATCTCGCGCGGCTCAACCTCGAGATCGGAAATGGCCGTGAGCAGCCTGGGGTCCCAGTTCACCAGCCGCCTCGCCTTGTAGATAAGCCCCCTGGAGTGCAGGTCCACGAACACCTTGAGCACGGCCTCGCTCAGGCCCGGGTCCATCGTGAAGCGCTCGCGACCCCAGTCACAGGATGCGCCAAGGCGCTTGAGCTGCTTCACGATCGTGCCGCCGCTCTCCTCCTTCCACTTCCACACCTCGCCAAGGAAGGCCTCGCGGCCCATGGAGCGACGATCGGCACGGTTCTCGGACGCCAGCTTGCGCTCCACCATCATTTGCGTGGCGATGCCGGCATGGTCGGTGCCTGGCTGCCAGAGCACATCCTTGCCCTTCATGCGCCAGTATCGGCAGAGCACATCCTGCAGCGTGTTGTTGAGCGCGTGCCCGATATGCAGCGAGCCGGTGACGTTCGGCGGCGGAATCACGATGCAATAGGGTTCGGCCTGCTCCCGGCCGGGCCGCATGGCGGCGAAGGCGTTGGCCTCGGCCCAGCGCTGTGCAATGCGCGCCTCGACCGCAGCCGGCTCGAAACGGTTATCCATCATGGGGGCAGACCTCGAAACGGAAAAGCCGGGCTGGTTCAGCCCGGCTGGAAATCGTCTTTGCCGATGCCCGTTCCTAAAAGCCGAGGTCGCGGCGTTCGTCAATGAGCATTGTCAGGACGCCGCCCGGGCTCAGCGCCCGCCGCGCGCCACGCGCTCGATCTCGGCCTTGACCAGCCGTTCCACGATCATCGGGAGGTTGTCGTCGAGCCAGGCCTTGAGCATGGGCTTCATCATGTCCTTGACGAGGTCCTCGAGCGTCCGTGCATTGCCCGTCAGCAGCGTGTTCGACAGCGACGAGAAGGCGCCGGCGATGGAGGCGCTGGCAGCCGCCGAAAGAAGCTCGCCAGCCGGTTCGGGCACCGCATAGGCTGCGGGCGCAACAGGAGCCACCGGTTGGGGGGGCGGCGCAGGCGGCGGCGGCGGCGGAATGTCGGCCATGACCGGAGGTGGCGGGGGCGGAACCGGCTCAGGCTCAGGCTCAGGCTCAGCATCGGAGAACATCAGATCGATGTCGTCCTGCCCCTGACTTTCCTCGGCGAGCGCCAACGGCTTCGCCTCCACGGCAAGGTCAAGAACGTCGGGGGCAGCCGGGACCGAGGCCGGCAAAGCCGCAGGCTCCTCCTTGTCGGCAGCCGCAACCTGCTCATCATCGGAGATGATGCGCCGGATCGAGGCGAGGATCTCCTCCATGGAGGGTTCGTTGCCTTTTGCGAGAGCCGTCATAATCAACCCGGTGTGCCACGCGCCAAAACGCGGGAAGAATCAATTCCTGCGCCACTTGATTAGAGCACGTCCCGGCGGTTTCACAACCTGGGGTCCAACGGCGCCCACAGGAAAATGCCGTCGGTCACGGGTGCTGCCTGCACTGTCGCCACGAAAAAGCCGGGCCTGAGCCCGGCTGACCCGATTCTGAAGCGTCGTCTCAGCGCCCGTCAGGCGTCTGCGTCCCGAGCCATTTGTCGCGAACCTGCTGATAATGCAGGCTCGGATCATAGGTCGCCACCTTCAGCCCCAGCGTTCTGGCATTGAGCCGGCCGACGCTCGAGAGCACGTTGTACGAGGCCACCACCCGGTCGCGCTGCGCGCTGACCAGAGACGAGCGCGCCGCCAGCAACTCCTGCTGGGCGTTGAGTACGTCGAGCGTGGTCCGCTGACCGACTTTCGCCTCTTCGCGCACGCCATTGAGAGCCGTCGTGGCCGCAGCGACCTGCGCCTGCGCGGCCACGGTCTGCGCCCGCGAGGCTTCGAGCGCGCCCCAGGCCACCACCACCTGAGCGCGGACCTGCTCACGGGTGATGTCGGCCTCAAGCCGGCGCTGGCCAGCAAGTTCCTTGGCCTGCCGGGTGCGCGAATAGACCTGACCACCCTCGTAGATGGGAACGGTGAGGCGAGCGACAGCCGAGGCCGAGAATCGCTGGTCGTTGATGCTCTGGGTGTCGATCCGCTGGCTCACAGTGCCGCTCAGGCCAATGGTGGGATAGAGTTCGGCTTCGATCAGCTTCACGCCAATATCCGCAGCGTCGACATTGTGCAGCGAGGCGACGACGGCCGGATGGATGGTCTGGGAATAGCGCAGGCCTTCCTCCAGTGAGCGCGGCAGATTGCGTTCGATCGGCCGGGCAGGCGCAAGGCGGCGCGGGCTCACCCCGACGATCTGCCGGTAGCGCCCGAGGCTCGCCTTGAGGTTCGACAGGGACAGCGCGGCCTGCGAACGGGATGCGGCCAGCCGCGCTTCTGACTGCGCCACGTCCGTGCGGGTGACCTCGCCGACATTGAACCGGTCACGCGTCTGGCGCAGTTGCTCTTCCAGAACCTCGACGTTGTTGGTGTTGAGGTTGAGGATCGCGGCGTCGCGCAGAACGTTCATGTAGGAGGTCGCGGCGTCCAGCAGCACGTTCTGTTCGGCGACGCGCAGATTCTCCCGACTGGCCAGCACCAGCGACTCGGCCTGGCTTACGGCGTTGCCGGTGCGGCCCGCATTCCACAGCGTCTGGTCGACCTGAAGGGCCACACCGCGCGGCAGCTGCCGCTGGTTTACCGAGTTCGCGCCCGGTCTATCGACCTGAAGGATCGAGCCGCCGATATCGGCGCTGCCGGTGATGCGCGGCCGATAGCCGGACAGAGCCTGAGGAACGTTTTCGTTGGACACGCGAAGGGAGGCGCGCTGCGCGTTCAGCGTCGGATTCGAGCCGTAAGCCTTGGCCAGCGCGCTTTCGAGCGTCTCTGCCGCATGGGCGGACCCCGCGGCAAGGCAGCCGGCGACCAGCAATGCGCAGGCGGCAGAACTCAACATCGTCAACCGATGGGAACTCGCAAGCATGACAGGTGCCTCGTTCTTGTGGCTTTACCTTGAGGCAAAGCGCCACGCAATCGGATTTGATCGAATGAATTGCCAGCCTGACGGCTGAATCAGTCCAATATCGCCTTCGCACTGACACTGAATCAGTCAGCCGATGCGGTAAAAAATAATACCTTATTAATTAACGAAATCTCACCAAGTCTCACAGCACGAAGGATGGCGGCTTGCGAAACTCGATCAGAACCGGCGCCGCGGCGTCAAAAATCGCCCTGGCTCCAACGACATCGCCGGACCTTTGGTAAAGCATGACCCGCCCCGAGCGCCCCAGTCCCTCGACCGCGACCATCCGGCCGCCATCTGCGAGAAGGCCAGCGAGCGCATCGGGCCGCACCTCGCAGGCGCCATTGACGAAAATGTGGTCAAAAGGCCCCTGCCCTGCCGCGTCGACGATGCTGACATCGGCGAAGCCCGACTGGTCAAGCGCCGGACGCGCCGCAGCCCGCAGCGCAGCCGATGCTTCGCAGGCCGTTGCGCGGGCGCCCATCGCGGCGGCGAGCGCAGCCGTGTATCCGGTGCCGCTGGCGTAATCGAGAAAACTCTCGCCAGGCTGAACATCCAGCGTCTGCAGCATGCGCCCCGAGGTCATCGGCGCCAGCAGGGCCCTGCCGGGCGCGCCAAGCTCATCCAGCGCCACCGGCTGGTCGAGATAGGCCATCGGGCGGCGCCCCTCGGGCACGAACAGCTCGCGCGCGACACTGTCCATGGCAGCCAGGACAGCGCGGTCCGTCACGTCGTAGGTACGGAGCTGGCAGTCCACCATGTTGCGGCGAAGTGCGAGGAAATCAGGTGTCATCAAGCCCCTCATGCCGATCGGGTGCAGCGCTGGCGCAGCGGTGAGGTTTTGTGCGACGCAACGGTAAAACGCAAGCCCGGTTTGAGCACTCAGCCGGCCTGGCCCATCGCGGCGCAGGCCTGGCACGCCTCCGGCGCGAATGCCGAAGGCTGCCTGATCGGCCTGGAGGCCTCGGAGGGAATCGAACCCCCGTACAAGGATTTGCAGTCCTCTGCGTAACCACTCCGCCACGAGGCCGTCTGGGCGAGCCGCGCCGAAGCGCGAGCCGGCTTTAGCAGCACTCGCGCAAGGACCGCAAGGGATGATCGGCTAAATCGCGCGGCGTGTGTGCGGGCGCCCGAGTGATGGGTTGAGCGCAGGTGAACGGGATGGCCCACCGAATTCAGCCTTTGTCTGCAACAGGGCTTGCAAGCACCGCATCGGCTCTGTATGCACCCATTCCGTTGATCCCGGATAGCTCAGCGGTAGAGCAACCGGCTGTTAACCGGTTGGTCGCAGGTTCGAATCCTGCTCCGGGAGCCAGTTTCGAGAGCCGGGCGTCGCAAGACGTCCGGCTTTTCGTATCTGGAGCCTGTCCGCAGCAATCTTGTGGGCAGCCCGGCGGGTCTCATGCGGCGAAGCTGCGCACTGGTCTTTTGCCAGACAGGATTCTAGGTCTGGAGGCATGTCCAGTTCACCACCCATCATCGTCTGGTTCCGCAACGATCTGCGCACGGCCGACAATCCGGCGCTGAGCGAGGCGGCCGCGAACGGCGCGCCTGTGCTTTGCATCTATATAGATCCGATCGGGCAAGATGGCTTGCGCCCCCTTGGCGCTGCGTCGCGATGGTGGCTGGCCGGCTCGCTCAGTGCGCTGGCTGTATCCCTGCGAGCGCTTGGCGGCAGCCTGACCGTGCTGCGCGGCGATCCGGCCAGAATCATTCCGCGCCTGGTGGAGGCGACCGGAGCGCGGGCGGTGTTCTGGAACCGCCGCTATGTCAGGGCCGAGACCGAGATCGATGCCGGCATCAAGGCCGCGCTGCTGCAGCGCGGCGTCGCGGCACGCAGCTTCAACGCCCATCTTCTGCACGAGCCCTGGACCATCGCCAGCAAGGCCGGCGGCCCGATGAAGGTGTTCACGCCATTCTGGCGCGCCGCGCTGGCAAGCGGGCCGCCGGACGCACCCTTGCCCGCGCCGTCAAGGCTGGCGGCCGCCTCGCTGCCGACCGGAGCGGGCATGGAACCCCTTGCGGTGGAGCAGCTCGGATTCGAGCCGACATCACCGGACTGGGCCGGCGGAATGCGGGCGGAATGGACCCGCGGCGAGTTGGGCGCGCGCGCCAGGCTCGACGCATTTCTCGATGCCGGGCTTGCTGGCTATGCCGAGGCGCGCAATCGCCCCGACCAGCCCGCCACCTCGATGTTGTCTCCGCACCTGCGCTTCGGCGAAATCAGCGTGCGGCAATGCTGGCACGCCGCCATTCAGGCTCAGGCCAGCCTCGGCGCCGCCAGTCAAGGCGACCTTGAGACCTTCCTCAAGGAACTGGGATGGCGCGAGTTCTCCTATCACCTGCTCCATCACAATCCGGGTCTGGCCGGCACGAACTACGCGCCGCGCTTCAATGCCTTTCCCTGGCGCGACGATGGCCGCAACCTTGCAGCGTGGCAGCGCGGGCTGACCGGCTACCCGATCGTGGATGCCGGGATGCGGCAGCTTTGGACCACGGGCTGGATGCACAACCGCGTGCGCATGATCGTGGGCTCCTTCCTGGTGAAGCATCTGCTCATCGACTGGCGGCGCGGCGAGGAATGGTTCTGGGATACGTTGGTCGACGCCGACCCCGCCAGCAATGCCGCCAGCTGGCAGTGGGTGGCCGGAACCGGCGCCGATGCCGCGCCCTATTTCCGCATCTTCAACCCGATCCTCCAGGGCGAGAAATTCGATCCCGACGGCGCCTACGTGAAGCATTGGCTGCCTCGCCTGTCGCGCCTGCCGGCCAGCCTCGTGCACAAGCCCTGGACGGCGCCGCCCGCCATCCTCGCCGCGGCTGGCCTTCGCCTCGGTGAAACCTATCCCCAACCCATGGTGCAGCACGAATTCGCCCGGGCGCGCGCGCTGGAAGCCTTCCGCCAGATGGGCGGCGAAAATGCGTTGAATGAAGCTTAAACCAAAGCGCAAGATGGCGCGTATCCCGTTCAGTTTCTGTCTTCAAAAGGACCACCACTGAATGCGCATCGCGGTCATCGGCTCCGGCATTGCCGGAAATGCGGCAGCTTGGGCCCTTGTCAACGGTTCATCCCATCAGGTTACGGTGTATGAGAAGGACAGCCGCATCGGCGGCCACTCGGCCACGGTCGACATCGATTATGATGGCGCCAGATTATCGGTCGACACCGGCTTCATCGTCTACAATGAGCTGAATTACCCCAATCTGACCCAGCTTTTCGCCCATCTCGGCGTCGAGACGGAAGCCTCCGACATGGGCTTCTCGGTCTCGTCGAATGGCGGCGCGCTGGAGTGGGCCGGCCGGGCCACCGGGATACTGGACGGGTTGTTCGCGCGCCGGCGCAACCTTGTTTCCTGGTCTCACCTCAACATGATCCGGGAGATGTTCCGCTTCAACAGGACGGCGCTGGAAGATCGCGCGGCAGGGCGGCTGACCGCCGAGAGCATCGGCGCCTATCTTGACCGCGGCAACTACTCGCGGCGCTTCCGCGAGGAATATCTGATCCCCATGGGCGCGGCCATCTGGTCGATGCCGCCGGCCTCGCTGATCGATTTTCCGGCTGACAGCTTCATCAGCTTCTTCGACAATCATCGGCTGCTGCACTGGAATCGGCCTGTCTGGCGCACCGTCACCGGCGGCTCACGGCGCTATGTCGAGAAGCTGACCGGGAGCTTCGCCGACCGGATCCGCCTCGGCGCGGGCGTCAGCCGCGTGCAGCGGCACGATCTCGGCGTGACGATCACCGACACAGCCGGACTGAGCGAACGCTACGATCAGGTGGTGATCGCGGCGCATTCCGATCAGGCGCTGGCCATGCTGGCGGACCCCAGCGACGAGGAACGCGCCGTGCTCGGCGCAATCGGCTACCGCGACAATGATGTCTGGCTGCATCGCGACCCTGCGCTGATGCCCAGGCGCAAGGCGGCATGGGCTGCCTGGAACGTGCTGCAATCGGGGGATGGCTCGGAACTCACCCTCACCTACTGGATGAACGCCCTGCAGAACATCGATCGCACCAAGCCGCTTTTCGTCACGCTCAACCCGCCAAAGCGGCCGCGCGCCGACCTCACCTTCGGACGGTTCTCCTACGCTCATCCGCAATACAGGACGGGAGCGTCGGAAGGGCAGCGCGCCCTGCCGGCGCTCCAGGGGCAGAACCACACCTGGTATTGCGGCGCCTGGACCGGGTATGGCTTCCACGAGGACGGCCTGAGGTCGGGCCTTGATGTCGCCGAGACGCTTGGCGCAGTGATTCCCTGGCGCGTCAGCAGGCGTCAGCTTGCCGCGGCTGCCGAATGAACCCGCCTGCCGTCGACGCACGACCCGGCGACTTCGCGCCGCCGGACGGAGCCGCAGCGCTTTACCCGGGCGATGTTATGCACGCGCGCATGAAGCCCAAGGCGCACCGCTTCGCCTACAAGGTGTTCTGCGTGCTGCTCGACCTTGACCGGCTTGATGAGGCCGGCCGCGCGAGCGCGCTGTTTTCGGTCGGGCGCTTCAACCTGCTCTCCTTCCAGCCGCGCGATCATGGCGGCGCCGAGGCTTCCGTGCGCGGAAGCCTCAGGGCGCATGTCGATGCGCTGTTGGCCCCCGCAGGTGTCGATGCGAGCGGCGGCCGCGTGCTGCTGCTCTGCTACCCGCGCCTGCTCGGCTTCGCCTTCAATCCGATCTCGGTCTATTTTGTCTACGGCCGCAACGGGGACCCTGTCGCCATGATCTACGAGGTGCGCAACACCTTCGGCGACATGCACACCTATGTGTGCCCGGTCGTGGAAGGTGAGATGTCGGAGGCCGGAATCCGGCAGGAACGCGACAAGCTCTTCTACGTTTCTCCGTTCATGGACCAGGCGATGCGCTACCGGTTCCGGATCCGCCCCCCCGATGAGAGGGTTTCTGTCCGCATCCTCGAGACGGACAGTGAGGGCCCGATCCTGGCGGCGACCTTCACGGGCATGCGGCAGGACTTGACCTCGGCCGCAATCCTGAAAGCATGCCTTGCCATGCCGCTGATGACGCTCAAGGTCGTCGCCGGCATCCACTGGGAGGCGATGAAGCTCTGGTTCAAGGGCATCGCGTTTCATGCCCGGCCGTTGCCGCCACCCCCGGTTTCCTATGCGGACCCCGACGCCGGGCCAAGGCCGACCTGACGGCGCCCTTGCCGGCGCCGGCTGTGACCACAGAAATGAAGAGACTTGGACATAACTGCATGAGCGAAGTATCGAGCCGCCCCCACGCCCCCGCAGCAGCAGCCCAGCGGGTCACGGCGCAGAACCTCGACGCTGTCGCCGGTTCGCTGCCGTCGATCATCCGGTCTGCGTTCCGCTATGGCACACGCATCGAGCGCGGCAGCCTGACCGTGATCCTGCCAGGCGGCGCTCGCTACCTCTTCCAGGGGCAGCAGCGCGGTTGCGACGCTGTCTTCCAGATCAATGATTTTGCCTTCGCTCGTCGTCTGGCCACTGGCGGGGACATCGGCTTCGCCGAGGCCTATCTGCGCGGCGAATGGGAAACCCCCAACCTCGCCCACTTCCTTGAACTGTTCGCCACCAACTACACGGCCATCCAGACCATGCTGGACGGCAAGCCGCTGGCCCGGCTGTGGCAGATCATCCGCCATTTTCTCAACCGCAACACCAGGGCCGGATCGCGCAAGAACATTTACGCGCATTACGACCTGGGCAACAGCTTCTACTCATCCTGGCTTGATCAGAGCATGACCTATTCGTCGGGCATCTACGCGCCCGGCGACAATGACCTCTCCTCCGCCCAGGCCCGCAAATATCGCGAGCTTGCCTGTGAAACCGGAATCGGGCCGTCCGACCATGTGCTCGAGATCGGCTGCGGCTGGGGCGGCTTCGCCGAGTTCGCCGCACGTGAGATCGGCTGCCGCGTCACTGGCCTCACCATCTCCAGGGCGCAGCACGATTTCGCGGTGGCGCGGATCGCGGCCGCAGGTCTGTCTGACAAGGTCACGATCAAGCTCCAGGATTATCGCGACGAAACCGGCACCTATGACCGAATCGCCTCGATCGAAATGTTCGAGGCGGTGGGCGAACAATTCTGGCCGATCTATTTCCAGCAGGTGCGCGACCGGCTGCGCGATGGCGGCACCGCAGGCCTGCAGGTCATCACGATCCGCGACGAGAGCTTCCAGTATTACAAGCGCGAGATGGATTTCATCCGCGCCTACATCTTCCCCGGCGGGATGCTGCCGACCCTGTCGCACATGCGCGATCTCGGCCAGCGCTTCAACGTGCCCATGGTCAACCAGCGCGCCTTCGGCCTCGACTACGCCCAGACCCTGTCGGACTGGCGCGACCGCTTCCGCGCTGCCTGGCCCAATCTCATGCCGCTTGGCTTCGACGAGCGCTTCCGGCGCATGTGGGAGTATTACCTCGCCTATTGCGAGGCGGGCTTCCGCTCCGGCAACATCGACGTGAGGCAGATGGTGTTTCGCCGCGGCTGATCCTGTCAGGCACGGCCGGGGCTGTCTTCCGCGCCCTGCCGTCAGATGTTGCCGAGATTACGCCAGAGAGAACCAAGCCACGCTGGCGCGCGTAAGCACAGCATGGCCAGCTTGCGGCCTCCTCTTTCGATAGACGCGGCCATGTCCCCATCAGAACCCTCCGCCCGGCAGTTGTTCGGCTATGCGCTGCCTGCGCTCCCCGTGGCGGCGCTGAGCCTGCCCTTCTACGTGATGGTGCCTGAGTTCTACACGAGCGCGGTCGGCGTGCCGATCGCCACGGTGGGTCTCGTCCTGTTGCTCGTGCGGGTGCTCGATGCCGTGACCGATCCTCTGGCGGGCCTGCTGGCGGACGGCACGCGGATCGGCTTCGGCCGGCGGCGCGCCTGGGTGCTGGCCTCCGCGCCGCTGGTCGCGCTCACCGCCTGGTTCGTCATGCGTCCCCCTGATGGCGCCGGCGCGCTCTACCTGCTGCTCTGGGCGAGCGCGCTCTCGCTGGCCTGGACGGCGCTCTCCGTGCCCTATCAGGCCTGGGGCGCCGAGCTTTCGCGCAGCTATGAGGGGCGCACCCGCGTCGCGGCCTTCCGCGAGAGCTTCACGGTGCTGGGCACGCTCATCGCGCTGCTGCTGCCGGCCCTGATCCAGCTGAGCGGCGGCACGAGTCGCGACGGGCTCGCCGCGCTTGCGATTCTGATCGCCATTCTGCTGCCGCTTGGCGCCGTTCTGGCCGTGGCGTCGACGCCCGAGCCGGTTGCGCGCCTGTCGCTGCCAATGCCCTGGCGGACAGGGCTGGGGCATCTGGGCGCCAACCGCCCTTTCAGGCGTCTGCTGGTGGCTTTCTTCATCAACTCGCTGGCCAATGGCCTGCCCGCCAGCCTCTTTCTGTTTTTCGTGGCCGATCGGCTGGGCGCCGCCGACAGCGCGGGGCCGCTGCTGGTGCTGTATTTCCTGTGCGGCGTCGCAGGCGTGCCGCTCTGGCTCTGGCTGGCGCGCCGCCTCTCCAAGCACCGCGCCTGGGCGTTGGGGATGCTGCTCGCCTCAGCCGCCTTCGCTGTCGCGCCGCTGCTGGGCCCGGGCCAGGTCTGGCTGTTCGCCGCTGTGTGCGTGGTGACAGGCTTTGCGCTCGGCGCCGATGTGGTGCTGCCGGCGGCCGTTCAGGCCGATGTCATCGACGTGGACACAGCCGCATCGGGACAGGAGCGCGCAGGGCTCTATCTCGGCCTGTGGGCGCTCGCGACCAAGCTCGCATTCGCGGGCGCGGTGGGCATCGCCTTCCCGCTTCTGGCCTTGGCTGGCTATGATCCGGGCGCCGGCATCCGCACCGAAGGCGGGCTCGCTGCCCTGGGCCTGCTCTATGCGGGCCTGCCGGTCGCGCTGAAGATCGGCGCCGTGGCCCTGATCTGGCGCTTTCCACTCGACAAGGACGAGTTGGCTGCCGTGGCGGCCACCATAGCGGCCAGACGTGGCTGACGATCAGCCCTTGCGGTTCCAGCCTGTCTGCCGCGCGATGAGCGGAAAATACCACGCATAGGGCAGGATCCGCATCACCTTGAGGATGAAGGCCAGCCGCCGCGGGAAGATGATCTCGAACCCTCCGCGCTCGAAACCATCGACGACGCGCCTGGCGGCATTGTCCATCGACATCAGGAACGGCATGGGAAAATCATTCTTCTGCGTGAGCGGCGTGTCGATGAAGCCCGGATTGACCACCTGCATCCGGATTCCGAGATTGTCGCAGTCGAACTTCAGCGCCTCGCACAGATGGATCGCAGCGGCCTTCGACGCGCCATAGGCGGCAGCCTTGGGCAGGCCGCGGTAACCCGCCACAGACGCATTGACGGCGACCTGTCCCTTGCCGCGCTCGCCCATGCGCGCCAGCACGGGGGCAAGCCCATTGGCGACGCCGAGCACGTTGACCGCCATGGCCTGCCGGAAGGCCTGAACGTCAAGCGCGCCGGCCCGCGTGTAGGGCGCCACTCCGGCATTGAAGAAAGCCAGCGCGATAGGGCCGTGCACGCGCTCGATCCCGTCGACAAGCTGCGCCATGCCGGTCTCGTCCGTCACATCGCCCACATGCGCGATGATGCGGCCTGGCAACCCGGAAGCTTCGGCGCAGACCGCCTCCAGTTCCTCGATGCGCCGAGCCGTGATGCAAACGGTCCAGCCCCGCCTGGCAAGTTCAAGGGCGGTGGCCCGGCCTATGCCGGAGCTGGCGCCAGTGAGCCAGGCCACTCCGTCGGTTGGCGTCATGGCTTTGATGTTCATGGGTCACCTCAAGACAACGCCGCAATGGAGAGCGTTGCCCCATCGCGGCGCGACGATTGCGGCCAGACGACGATCAGTTGCGGAAAATGCTCTGGAACACCTTGCCCACGGGGCCGGTGAGCTTGAGGGGCGCATCGGTCACAGCGAAGCAGATGCAATCCTCATCGCTGTCAGCCACCGGCTTGTGGTCCACATCCTCATCGGCGATGACCACGTCACCGCGACAGAAATGCCCGGAGACGTCGGTGAAGCCGCCCTTCAGAACGATGGTGAACTCCTGCCCCTCATGAGTGTGGGACGGGATCTTCCGGCCTGCCTTGATCCAGTAGAGCTTGGCCTCGACGCCATCGGCATCGTGCACCACATGCTCGCGCACGCCCGGAAGAACCCGGCGCCACGGAACCTCGCTCGACGCCATGCCCAGATAACGCCGGAGCGCGGGCGTGAAAACCGGATCGGCCGGCGGTTCGTCGGAAGCGTGTGGCGTGGCGGCATCCACCGCAAGGATGCTCGCCAGCATCCGGTCGCGGGAGGAAACCGGCGCGGGAGACTCCTTCTCCATCTCGGCGCCACGCAGAAGCTCGAGACTGCCGACAAAACACTCGCTGTCAGGATTGAGGTCCAGATGCGCGCCAACCAGCGCGTGAAGCGGGCGCGGCAGCGTCCCCGCC
The DNA here is from genome assembly GCA_023910605.1 of Bosea sp. (in: a-proteobacteria). NCBI lineage: Bacteria > Pseudomonadati > Pseudomonadota > Alphaproteobacteria > Hyphomicrobiales > Alloboseaceae > Allobosea > Allobosea sp. The sequence goes on from JAAVVV010000001.1 coordinate 2,493,765, forward strand.
GCATACTCGGCAAGGAGCGTGTCCAGCGGACGGGCCGACGACGATGCGGGCGCGTGATGATTCACAATCGCATTCCTCAAGACAGCGGACCCAAACCGGAAGGGGCTCCAGGGACGCCGCAGGTTTCCATAGTCTTTTACGCCGATTCAACAGGGATGGATCATTCCTTTTAAATCGTATGAAATTATTTTATTATCAGTGGGTTAAGCTATTTAAAACACGATATCGTATTTTTCCGTATATGACGCATGCGCTGGCTCGGAGACCCCGTCCCGGGGATCGCGCTCCGGCTTGGCCGGCCATCAATTCACCGCCCTTGCGGCGCCGCGATCATCTCCGTAACGTGCCGCCGCTGACGGGCTGCCATGGCGGCTGGCCCTGCGCCCATGGACTGAGCCGATGCCCCCCACAGACCTGCTGTTTCGCGATGATGCCTATCTGGCGCAACATGGGGCGACAGTGATCTGCGTCAATGAAAGAGGCGCCATCATTCTTGACCGGACGGCATTTTACGCCAATGGCGGCGGCCAGCCTGGCGACGCCGGGGCCCTGCTCCGCGCCGACGGAAGCTCCATCGCCATCGGCGCGGCCGTCTACGATCCCGCCGACCGGTCGGTGGTGCTGCATGTTCCGCTCGAAGGCCAGCCCGCGCCTGCGGTGGGCGAGGCCGTAACCGCCGCAATCAACTGGGATCTTCGCCTCAAGCGCATGCGCGTGCACACCGCCCTGCATTTGCTCAGTTGCGTGCTCCCTTACCCCGTGACCGGCGGCGCCATCGGCGACGGCGATGGACGGCTCGATTTCGACATTCCGGAGGCCGGCCTCGACAAGGCCGACATAGCAGCCCGGCTGGCCGAGCTGATCGGCCGCAACGCGGCTGTGACGGATCGCTGGATCACCGATGCAGAACTCGATGCCAATCCCGGCCTCGTCAAGACCATGCGGGTCCAGCCCCCGCGCGGCTCGGGCCGCGTGCGTCTTGTCGAGATCGAGGGGATCGATCTCCAGCCCTGCGGCGGAACCCATGTGCGCAACACCGCCGAGATCGGGCCGGTGCTCGTCACGGACATTCAGAGCAAGGGCAAGCAGAACCGGCGCGTCAGGATTACGCTGGGCTGACAGGCAGCCATGCCCGCGCTCGCAAAACGCACCGCCTGAGCCTATCCTGCGGTAAACCTGCCACCATCCGGGAGCCTGCCATGAGCCGCGCCGACATCTTCGTCTCCACCGAATGGCTTGCCGAGCGGCTGGGCCAGCCCGGCCTCGTCGTCATCGACGGCACCTATTTCCTGCCGACGATGAACCGCGACGCGGAGGCGGAATACCATGCAGGTCACATACCGGGCGCCGTCCGCTTCGACATCGACTCGGTCAAGGACAAGGCCAGCGCGCTGCCGCACATGTTGCCTACGGCCGGGGAGTTCGCCGCACAGGTCGGCGCGCTCGGCATCGCCGACGACATGACGATCATCGTCTATGACGCCATCGGCCTTTTCTCGGCCCCGCGCGTGCGCTGGACCTTCCGCACCTTCGGGGCGAAGGATGTGCGCGTGCTTGATGGCGGGCTGCCGCGCTGGCGCGAAGAGCACCGTCCGCTGGAAACCGGGCCGGCGCATCCGCGCGCGCCGGCCCGGTTCAACGCCGCCTTCAACGAGGCGGCGGTGGCGAGCATGGCCGATGTGAAGGCCGCGCTCGGCGCCAGGAGCGCGCAGGTGGTCGATGCCCGTCCGGCAGGCCGTTTCACGGGCGCGGACCCGGAGCCCAGGCCTGGCCTGCCATCCGGCCACATGCCGGGCGCGGTGAACCTGCCCTTTGCGGCCATCATCGAGAACGGCCAGCTCAAGGACGAAACCGCCATCAAGGCGGCGATGGCGGCGGCGGGGGTCGATCTTGACCAGCCGGTGATCACCACCTGCGGCTCCGGCGTCTCCGCCGCGATCCTCTCGGCTGCGATGGAACTGGTCGGAAAGCCGCCAAAGGCGCTTTATGACGGGAGTTGGGCCGAATGGGCCTCACAGAAAAACGCCGCGATCGAGCAGGGCTGACCCAAAGACAGGCAGTTTGGCGCCCCGTCGATATCCTAAATCCATGTTTGTCCCCTCGGCTCAGGGACGCATCGCATGATGTTTCTCAACGAGATACTGGTCAGCGGCGACGGCGCACGGCGGCCCTTGCATCAGCGCCGATCTTCTTTGCGCGGCAACCCGGCGGCATGATCGTCGCCGAAGGCATGGAAATCGCCTCGGAACTCAGCGCCCTGCGCGGTCTTGGCGTCGACATGGGCCAGGGCTGTTTCTTCAGCCAACACGTTCCCATTGAAAAAACACTGGCGACGGCGATGGAAACGCGGCTGCGGCAGCTCGCGAGTTGAGCCGCAGGCTGCCGGCGCTACATCAATCAGCGCGCCGGCAAGGCTTGCCTCAGTGCAGGATCTGGCTGAGGAAGAGCTTGGTCCGCTCGTGCTGCGGGTTCTTGAAGAACTCGTTCGGCTCGTTCATCTCGACGATCTGGCCGGCATCCATGAAGATGACCCGGTTGGCGACCTGCCGCGCGAAGCCCATTTCGTGGGTCACGCACAGCATGGTCATGCCTTCCTCGGCCAGGCTGACCATGGTGTCGAGCACCTCCTTGACCATTTCGGGGTCAAGCGCCGAAGTCGGCTCGTCGAACAGCATGATCTTGGGGCTCATGCACAGCGAGCGGGCGATGGCCACGCGCTGCTGCTGGCCGCCGGAGAGCTGCCCCGGATACTTCAGCGCCTGCTCGGGGATCTTGACGCGCGTGAGATAGTGCATCGCCACCTCCTCGGCATCCTTCTTTGGCATCTTGCGGACCCAGATCGGAGCCAGCGTCAGGTTCTCGAGGATGGTGAGGTGAGGAAAGAGGTTAAAGTGCTGGAACACCATGCCGACATCGCGGCGGATCTCGTCGATCTTCTTGAGATCGTTGGTGAGCTCCGTACCGTCGACGATGATGTTGCCCTTCTGGTGCTCTTCCAGCCGGTTGATGCAGCGGATCATGGTCGACTTGCCGGAGCCTGACGGCCCGCAGATCACCAGCCGCTCGCCGCGCGCCACCTTGATGTTGATGTCGCGCAGGACATGAAAATCGCCATACCACTTGTTGACGCCGATCATCTCGACGGCGGTCTCGGTGTTGAGGCTGGTTTGCTTCAGGGCAGCAGGCTTGGAGGCGAGTGCGGTTGCGGCCATCAGGTGAACTCCTCTGGATTGTTTGCATATCTAGCGTTTTTGGCCGGCCGCAAGCTTACGCTCGACGGAAATCGAGTAGCGCGACATGCCCCAGCAGCAGATGAAGTAGAAGATGGCCGCGAAGGCGTAGCCCGTCGCGCGTGTGGTAGGCGTGGCCCATTCCGGGTCGACCAGCGACGCCTCGATCGTCTTCATGAAGTCGAAGATGCCGATGATCGTCACCAGCGTCGTGTCCTTGAACAGGCCGATGAAGGTGTTGACGATGCCGGGGATGACGATTCGCAGCGCCTGCGGCAGCACGATGAAGCGCATCATCTGGCCATAGCCGAGGCCCAGTGACATCGCCCCCTCATACTGGCCCTTAGGGATGGCCTGAAGGCCGCCGCGCACCACCTCCGCCATGTAGGCGGCGGCGAAGAGCGCGACACCGATCAGCGGACGCAGCAGCCGGTCCGGCGACCATTCGGCCGGCACGAACAGCGGCAGCATCACATTGGCCATGAACAGCACGGTGATGAGCGGCACGCCGCGCACGAACTCGATGAAGATCACCGAGAACATCTTGATGATGGGCAGCTTCGAGCGCCGCCCCAGCGCCAGCGCGATGCCGAGCGGCAAGGAGAACACGATGCCCGCCGAGGCGATCAGCAGCGTCACCAGAATGCCGCCCCAAAGCCCGGTCTCGACGACGGGCAGCCCCTGCCCGCCAACGGCAAGCCCGAAGACCAGCATTCCGGCAAGAATGCCGAACTTGAGCAGGCTGTCGAGGCGGGTGAACACCCCCGTTTCGCCCTTCCGCATGGCGATGACGTTGCCATAGATGGCCCAGGCGAACAGCGCAGCTCCGATCACCATGTACCAGAACTCGGAGCGCGCCCCGCCATAGAGCAGCATCCAGGCGGTGACAGGCAGCACGCCGAAGAAGAAGAACAGGCCAACGGACCGCGCCGGCGCCTTCTCCCACAGGATCCAGAAGATCGAGATGAGGAACGCCGCAAAGATGATGTTCACGCGCCAGCGCTGATCGACCGGATAGGAGCCGTAGATGAAGTAGCGATAGCGATCGACCACGAAGGCCCAGCACGCGCCGACCTCGCGGCCGATCTTGTCGCGCAGGCAGGCGTCACGGTCGCTGCCCGTCCATACCGCGTCGATCACGTAGAACTTCACGAACGCGGGGATCGTCGTCGCGATGATGTAGAGCGCGATCAGCGTCAGGATGGTGTTGAGGGGCGAGGAGAACAGGTTGGTCCTGATCCAGTGCACGGCGCCCTTCGTCCCGGCGGGCGCCGGAAGCTGCGGCAGCGCCTGACTCTGCACATAGGCGGAATTGCTGGAGGCTATGACGTTCATGTCCGCATCCTCACCGTTCGACCAGCGCCATGCGGCTATTGTAGTAGTTCATGAACATCGAGGTCAGCAGGCTGATGGTGAGATAAACCGCCATGGTTATGCCGATGATCTCGACCGCCTGCCCCGTCTGATTCAGCACTGTGCCGGCGAAGACCTGCACCAGGTCCGGATAGCCGATCGCCACCGCCAGCGAAGAGTTCTTTGTCAGGTTGAGATAGTTCGAGGTCAGCGGCGGGATGATGACGCGCATCGCCTGCGGAATCACCACCGCGCTCAGCGTGCGGCCATAGGGAATGCCCAGCGAATCCGCAGCCTCCCACTGCCCGCGCGACACCGCCAGGATGCCGGCGCGCACCACTTCCGCGATGAAGCCCGCGGTGTAGGTGACAAGGCCAAGCAGCAGGGCCACGAACTCCGGATAGACCGTGATGCCGCCGCGCACATTGAAGCCGGCCAGCGCCGGATAGTTGAATGATACGGGTCGGCCCATCACGAAATAGGCCAGCAAAGGCAGGAGCGTGAGGGCCGCGAACGTGACCCAGCCGACCGGATGGATCTTGCCGGTCTCCGCCTGGACCTTCTTCGCCCACATATAGAACGCAAGAGAGCCGAACACGGCCAGCAGGAAAGCCGCGCCGATAAGCCCTGCACCCGCACCGAAGACAGGCTCGGGCACAAACAGGCCGCGATTATTCAGCATCACGCCTGCCGGCATGGTGATGGACTGCCGCGGGCCGGGCAGCGGCTTGAGCACGGCATTGTACCAGAACAGCAACTGCAGCAGCAGCGGCAGGTTGCGGATCACCTCGACATAGACCATCGCGGCCTTGGCGATGATCCAGTTGCGCGACAGCCGCGCGATGCCGACGATGAAGCCGAGAATGGTGGCGAGCACGATGCCGATCGCCGCGACCAGCAGCGTGTTCAGCAAGCCGACCCAGAAGGCGTCGCCATAGCTCGAGGTCGAGGTGTAGGGGAAAAGCGCCTGGTTGATGTCAAAGCCGGCCGTGTTGTTCCAGAAGCCGAGGCCGCGCGCGATTTTCTGGCGTTCGAGGTTTTCAATGACATTGCTGATGGCCTCATAGAAAATAAAGCCCACCACACCGATCAATAACACCTGGTAGACGTAGCCACGGATTTTTGGATCATACAGCAAAGAAGCTTTGCCGGTCTCCGGTGCATCTTGAATCGACAATGTCCTGCCCCTTCCTTCCGGAGGCTTGGGCTTTGCCTTTTCGGCGGCCGTGCCTCGTCTTGCTTTCCCGCTTCGCATGGATCATGCCAAGCGTCTCAATGCTGGCGCATGTCGCCTGTGCGCGCAACCACAGGCGCGCGCTGCCTGTGAAAGAACAGCGTCCGGCCACGAACCGGACGCTGTCCAGATTGTCGTCAGCGGATCGGCGGCGCGTACTGCAGGCCGCCATTCGACCACAGCGCGTTCACGCCGCGGCCGATCTTCAGGCGCGAGCCCTGGCCGACATTGCGCTCGAAGCTCTCGCCGTAGTTGCCGATATGCTTGACGATGCGGGCGGCCCAGTCATTGGTCAGGCCGATGCCCTCGCCGAACTTGCCTTCGACGCCGAGCATGCGGCGGATCTCAGGGTTGGCGGATGTCAGCTGCTGCGCGAGGTTGGCCTTCGTCACGCCAAGCTCCTCGGCGTTGATCATCGCGTAGTGCGTCCACTTCACGATGTTCGCCCACTGCTGGTCGCCATTGGCGCGCACGGAGGACGCCAGCGGCTCCTTCGAGATGACCTCCGGCAGGACGATGTGGTCGTCTGGCTGCGACAGCTTGAGGCGCTCGGCATAAAGGCCCGAGACATCGGTGGTGAAGGCGTCGCAGCGGCCCGATTCATAGGCATTGCGCGTCTCGTCATTGGTGGCGAAGGTCACGGGCGTGTACTTCAGGTTGCTGCGCCGGAAGAAGTCCGCGAGGTTCAGTTCGGTCGTGGTGCCCTGCTGCACGCAGACAGTGGCGCCATCGAGCTTGAGCGCCGAGGTCACGCCCAGGCTCTTCTTGGCCATGAAGCCCTGGCCGTCATAATAGTTCGTGGCAAGGAAGCTGATGCCGAGCGCCGTGTCGCGCGACATGGTCCAGGTCGAGTTGCGGATCAGCACGTCCACTTCGCCCGACTGCAGCGCGGTGAAGCGCGACTGCGCGGTCAGCGGCACGAAACGGACCTTGCTCGGATCGTCGAAGATCGCGGCCGCGATGGCGCGGCAATAGTCGACATCAAGGCCCGACCAGTTGCCCTGCGCATCGGGAATGCCGAAGCCGGCGAGGCCGGTGCCCACGCCGCAGACCAGCGCGCCGCGGTCGCGGACCTGCTTCAGCGCCGGGCCGGGCGCGGTCTGCGCCAGCGCGGAGCCGGCGACGGCCGTGCCGGCGGCCAAGGCTACGAGAAACTTCATCATGTTGATCTCCCCCAGGAGCGTTGGAAAATAATCGATGCATTGGACACTGCGGGATGCAGTCATCCGCTGGTACAAAAAACGGGTGTCAGACGAACTGTCCGACACCCGGCTTTTGTCATGCGCGAAGCCGCGATCTCTCAGCGGATCGGCGGCGCGTACTGCAGGCCGCCATTCGACCACAGCGCGTTCACGCCGCGGCCGATCTTCAGGCGCGAGCCCTGGCCGACATTGCGCTCGAAGCTCTCGCCGTAATTGCCGATATGCTTGACGATGCGGGCGGCCCAGTCATTGGTCAGGCCGATGCCCTCGCCGAACTTGCCTTCGACGCCGAGCATGCGGCGGATCTCAGGGTTGGCGGATGTCAGCTGCTGCGCGAGGTTGGCCTTCGTCACGCCAAGCTCCTCGGCGTTGATCATCGCGTAGTGCGTCCACTTCACGATGTTCGCCCACTGCTGGTCGCCATTGGCGCGCACGGAGGACGCCAGCGGCTCCTTCGAGATGACCTCCGGCAGGACGATGTGGTCGTCTGGCTGCGACAGCTTGAGGCGCTCGGCATAAAGGCCCGAGACATCGGTGGTGAAGGCGTCGCAGCGGCCCGATTCATAGGCATTGCGCGTCTCGTCATTGGTGGCGAAGGTCACGGGCGTGTACTTCAGGTTGCTGCGCCGGAAGAAGTCCGCGAGGTTCAGTTCGGTCGTGGTGCCCTGCTGCACGCAGACAGTGGCGCCATCGAGCTTGAGCGCCGAGGTCACGCCCAGGCTCTTCTTGGCCATGAAGCCCTGGCCGTCATAATAGTTCGTGGCAAGGAAGCTGATGCCGAGCGCCGTGTCGCGCGACATGGTCCAGGTCGAGTTGCGGATCAGCACGTCCACTTCGCCCGACTGCAGCGCGGTGAAGCGCGACTGCGCGGTCAGCGGCACGAAACGGACCTTGCTCGGATCGTCGAAGATCGCGGCCGCGATGGCGCGGCAATAGTCGACATCAAGGCCCGACCAGTTGCCCTGCGCATCGGGAATGCCGAAGCCGGCGAGGCCGGTGCCCACGCCGCAGACCAGCGCGCCGCGCGCCTTGACCTGTTCAAGCTGGGAACGCTGCTGCGCGCTGGCGGCTGAAACGGCCATGGCCATCGCCGCGCCGGCGACGAGCCCGGTCATCAAAATCTTCATCATCATCTCCCGATATGTGCGCATGGCCTTGCGGCCTGCGGCTTTGATGCCTCTTGCCCCCAAAAGCTCGATCATTCCCGTCACGCCGCAGCGGACAGTCGACTTTTGTATCATATGCACCTGCCAGAGCGTTTCCCCCCCGTCAAGCACGCGCAGCGATCAGCCAATGAGATCATTGTCCATCGCCTCGATCGTGATTGCAGGCCAGTTTGACGTTCACGTCAAGCGCCGCCACAGTGGCGGCCCGCCAGTTTTGATGAAAAAGAAGTCATCCACATGAAGAAAGTCTCGCTCGAAGGCCTCAAGCGCTTCAGGGAGCGCACCCGCATCGTCATGGCGGGCCGCGACCCCGAGGACAGCTACGGCTTCGTGAACCCGCCCATCGTCCGGGGCTCGACCGTTGTCTACCAGTCGCTCGACGCCTTCCTTGAGCGCAAGGCGCGCTATATGTACGGCACCCTGGGCAATCCCACCCTGGATGCGCTGGAACTGGCCCTTAACGCGATGGAAGGCGGCGCGGGCGTGGTGGTCTGCCCCTCGGGCCTTCTGGCCTGCACCCTGCCGCTGCTCGCCACGCTCTCGGCAGGCGACCACATGCTCGTCACCGACAGCGTCTACCGCCCCACCCGCACATTCTGCGAAGGCATGCTGAAGCGCATGGGCGTTGAGGTGACCTATTACGATCCGCTGCTAGGCGCTGACATCGCCGCGCTGTTCCGGCCGAACACGAGGGTCGTCTTCACAGAGGCGCCGGGCTCGCAGACCTTCGAGATGCAGGACATCCCCGCGATCGCGGCCGTCGCGCATGAGCGCGGCGCGCTTGTGATCATGGACAACACCTGGGCGACGCCGCTCTATTTCGACAGCCACGAAGCCGGCGTCGATCTCTCCATACAGGCCGGCACGAAATACTATGCCGGCCATTCCGACGTGCTCATCGGCACGGTCTCGGCGCGGACGCCGGAACTCTACAAGCGCCTGCGCGACGCCTGGGAGCAACTCGGCGTGATCGTCGCCCCGGAGGACGCCTTCCTGACCCTGCGCGGCATCCGGACCATGCCCCTGCGCCTGCGCGAGCAGGAGAAGGCCGGCCTTGAGATCGCCCGCTGGCTAGCCGAGCGTCCCGAGGTGCGGCAGGTGCTCCACCCGGCGCTCGAAAGCGACCCGGGCCATGCCATCTGGAAGCGCGATTTCACTGGCGCCTCCTCGCTTTTCTCGATCGTGCTCAACCCCGCGCCGCGGCAGGCAGTGGCCGCGATGGTGGATCATCTGGCGCTGTTCGGCATGGGCGCGTCATGGGGCGGCTATGAGAGCCTCGTCCTGCCCTTCGATTGCAGCACCTATCGCACCGTGACGAAATGGGAGCCCGGCGGCCCCTGCATCCGCATCCACATCGGCCTCGAGGATGTCGAAGACCTCAAGGAGGATCTCGACGCCGGCTTCGCACGCCTGAGGGCGGCGATGTGAGGCTTCCCGGCTCTCTCCGTGAGGCGGCGCTTCAGGGCGAGAGCCAGCGTCCCGGATGCTCCGAGGCGAGATCGAAATGCGCACGCCGGTGGCCCGAGGCTGCCAGGTAAAGCCATTCGAGGCTGGCGACATGGAGCTGCACCGCGCAGAAATTGGCGCGACCCGCGGCGATGTCGTTATCGGCCGAGGGCAAGGTGAATGCCCCCGCTTCGGCCAGTTCCGAGCCAGGTCCGGGATGGGTGCCATAGCAGATGCGGCTGAACTGGCGCGAGCCTTCCCAGGCCGCGTCAGCAACCGAATCGTCGACATGCAGCGTCACGGCGCCTTCGACCCGGACCTGGATCTTGGCGGCGGCGTCATAGCCCGTCATCGCGGCTTCGGCACGTGCCGACAATTCGGCGAACTTGGCGCTGCGCCGGTCGGTGTGGAAGCGCAGCAATCCCCGTGCCGGCTCGCAGCCGCGCAGGATCACGACCCGGACGCGCGGGCGCCCCTCTGGCGAGACGCTGGCGATCATGGGCGAATGGAAGGGCGAGCGCCTGTTGGTGACGCCCTCGCAGAACCGCGCCCACGCATCGGCGCGGGCGGCGGCGAGAGTGTCCGCAAATGCTGCAATCCCTGAAATATCCATGCGATCGGCGCCTTTTCGCGATGTCGCGCGAAGCGAGCGGCGGCCATGCCGGCCACGCTCGGTGCGGACTGGGAAATTGGCGACCCCGGCAGGGCTCGAACCTGCGACCCGCAGCTTAGAAGGCTGCTGCTCTATCCAACTGAGCTACGGAGTCGTAACGCGCCCTGGTCAGGCTCTGCTCAATGCGTCCACTGGCCGACACGCGTGAACTTGAAGTTGTCCGAATAGGACATGCCCTTGCGAGACGACTCCGCCGTGCGCTCGACGCAATAGGCGATGCCGTTGCGCTCGGCATAGGCGATGGCCTCTTCGGCGCTGTCGAACCAGAGCTTGATCTGGGATTTCATATCGCCTGACGAGGTCCAGCCCATCAGTGGCTCCACCTGGCGCGGCGACTCCGGCTCATGCTCGAGCAGCCAGCGCGTCTTGGCCGCGCCCGATTGCATCGCTGTCTTCGCGGGTCGATAAATCCGTGCGGTCATGGGCGTCAGGCGCTTTGCGAAAAGGTCGCGGGCAAAGGATCCCGGTCGATGGTCGGGGTACTAGGATTCGAACCTAGGACCTCAAGTACCCAAAACTCGCGCGCTACCAGACTGCGCCACACCCCGAGGCATCGACCGGGATCATGCGAGTAACATGCAGCGTTTGCGCGGGCAAGCATCGCGATGGGCCGAACGGCATCAAAGCCGCGCAATCCCCGGCGGGAGCGGCTCAGCGCCGCGTGAAGAGCGGATGGTCGACCTTGTCGCCAGGCTTGAGCCCGATGCGCGCGGCCATCCCGCCATTGACCTCAAGCACACCCAGCACCGGCTCGCCGGAGGGAATCGTGCGCGTCGAGAGCGGCTCGGTCTGCTCGGCGATCCGCGCCACGGTTCCGTCCGCACGGATGAAGACCATATCGAGCGGGATGTAGGTGTTCTGCATCCACATGGAAACGGGCTCGACGCGCTGGAAATCAAACAGCATGCCACGATCCTGGGGCATGAACCGGCGAAACATGAGCCCCCTCGCCAGTTGTTCGGGCGTACGCATGACTTCAACCTGGAAATCGTGGCGGCCGCTGGCGGTCACCAGCGTCAAGGTCTCCAGCGCCTGGGCAAGGGCAGCCCCCGGCAGCGCAACCAGCGCAACCGCCGCGACCATCAGCCATGCGCGCCGCCGTGTCGGTCCCGCAGCATGGCGGCTCATCTCAGCTGACCGGTGGCCCGTTCGCGGTGCCGTCAAGGCGCACCTCGGCAGCCATCTGCCCCTTTGGCCCGTCGCCGAAACGCACGAACACGAACTGGCCCGGAGTCAGATCCTGGATGCCGTAGCGACGCAGCACTTCCATATGCACGAATATGTCCGGGTGGCCTTCGCCGCGCGTGACGAAGCCGAAGCCGCGCAGTCGGTTGAACCACTTCACCATCACACGCTCATAGCCGGAGGTCGGCGTGACCTGCACATGGGTGCGCGGCAGGGGCAGTTCAGCCGGATGCAGAGCGGTGGAGTTATCCACCGAAATCACGCGCACCGCCTGCCGCCCCTTCTGCCGCGGCACGGCCTCGACCACCACGCGGGAGCCCTCCGACACCGTTCCGAAGCCATCGCGCTTGAGGATGGTCACATGCAGCAGGATGTCGGAGCCGCCCTGGTCCGGAACGAGGAAGCCGAAGCCCTTGGTCACGTCGAACCACTTCACGCGACCACCGATCTCGATGCCCTGCTCCAGCTCGCCCCCATGCGCGGAATCCCCGGAGTCCAACAGACCTGTTCGGACATAACTCATCATTTTCCTGTCCCGATCGTCGATCATCGACTGCCGCCCCACTGCACAACGCGATTCGTCGACTAACGATAGCATTGTTGTTGGCAGCGCACATGTCTCGCCACAAACTGCCTGTCACTGTCGACGTAACGTCACTCAACCCTTAGGAGTGGTTCGAGGGCCTCGCCGATGTCGCTGCGCACCACCAGATCCGCGATCGGATCATAGTCTGTAGGCTCACCGTTGACGATCACCAGCGCGGCACCCGCCCGCTTGGCGAGCAGCGGCAGCGTGGCGGCTGGATAGACCACCAGCGAAGAGCCGATGGCGAGGAACAGGTCGCATGCCTCCGCAACGTCGCGGGCGCGCCGCAGTTCCGCCTGCGGCATGGGCTGGCCGAAGCTGATCGTCGCGCTCTTGACGATTCCGTCGCAGGCCTCGCAGCGCGGCGGCGTTCCCGCCCGCTCATAGGCCGCGCGAAGCGGCGGCAATTCGTGGCGCCGCTCGCAGTCGAGGCAGGCGGCATAGGTGCCGTTGCCATGCAGCTCGATCACGCGGACGGGCTCGACGCCCGCATCCTGATGCAGCCCGTCGATGTTCTGGGTGATGATGGCGGGCATCCGGCCGGTGTTGACCAGATGCGCCAGCGCCCTGTGGCCGCGCCCCGGGCGCGCGCCGGCGAATGCGTCGTCCATGGCGAACTTGCGCCGCCAGGCTTCCTTGCGCGCCTCTGGGCTCGCGACGAAGGCATCGAAGGGAATCGGCTTGTTCTGCATCCAAGGGCTGCCCGGCGAGCGGAAATCGGGCACGCCGCACTCGGTCGAGATGCCGGCGCCGGTGAACGCCACCACGCTCCTGGCCTGCCGCACCATTGCCGCAAGCCGCTCGATCTGCGCTGCGGCGTCTGCGCTCGCCACCATTCCCGCTTCCTCGTTCTTGCGGCGTGTGTCCCCGCGCCTGGCCTGATGCCATAGCTGGCATCGCGGACGCGAAGCGCAAGATGGGTTTCGCGGCTTGCAGGCGCGGCTTGCGCATTGCGCGGCCGTCAGCTTCAGTGTCGCCCCATGAGCTTTTCCATCAATCCGCTGCTGGTCGACACCGGCACCCCGCCCATCCCCGAGGCCAAGAGCTGGCTGGCCGCGTATGACGGACGGCACGGCCCCGCAATAGACCTGTCGCAGGCAGCGCCCGGCTCCGCGCCGCCCTCCGCACTGCTGGAGCGGGCCGCGCTCTTGGGCGGCAGCGCCGATGCGGCGCGCTATGGCCCGATCCAGGGCGACATGATCCTGCGCGAGGCGCTGGCGCGAGACCTGAGCACAACCTATGGCGGCGCGTTCTCGCCGGCCGACATCGCCATCACCGCCGGCTGCAACCAGGCCTTTGTCACCGTGATGATGGCCTTGGCCTGCGCTCAGGACGCGGTGATCGTGCCTACGCCATGGTATTTCAACCATCAGATGACCCTTGGCATGCTCGGCATCGCGGTCCAGCCGCTCGCCACGAGCGCTTCCTGCGGCTTCGCGCCCGATGTCGAGGCGGCCCGCGCGCTCATTGACCACCGCACCCGGGCCATCGTCCTCGTCACGCCCAACAATCCGACCGGCGCGGTCTATCCCGCCGTCCTCATCGCTGCCTTCGCCGACCTGTGCCGGCAATCCGGCATCGCGCTCGTGCTCGACGAAACCTATCGCGATTTCATGCCGGCGGGCGCGGACCAGCCTCACGCGCTGTTCGGCAGCGCCGATTGGCGTGACACTCTGATCCACCTCTACAGCTTCTCGAAAGCCTGGGCCGTCCCGGGCTGGCGGCTGGGCGCCATCGTGGCCGGAGAGGAACGGCAGGCGCAGATCGGCAAGGTGCTTGACTGCATCCAGATCTGCCCCGCCCGCCCCGGCCAGGCGGCCCTGGGCTGGGGCATCGACGCGCTGCCCGGTTTTCGCGAGACGAACCGGCAGGACATCAACAGCCGCGCCGCAGCCTTCCGCCGCGCCATGAGCGAGCTCAATGACTGGTCCGTCGACCAGTCCGGCGCCTATTTCGCCTATGTGCGCCATCCCTTTGCGGATACGCATGCCGTGCAGGTGGCCGAGATGCTGGCGCGGCGTTGGGGGGTTCTGGCGCTGCCGGGTTCCTATTTCGGGCCAGGACAGGATGGCCACCTGCGCATGGCCTTCGCCAATGTCGGCCGGGGCCAGATCGCCGAAGCTGTGTCCCGTCTGGCGCTCGCCAGCCGGCGCTGAAGCCCCGGCTCAGCCCAGGCCGAAGCCGAAGCCGCGCCCCGGCGCCGCTTCCAGCAACGCCTTGCTGTACGGATGCTGCGGGTTGGCATAGAGCGCGCCGGTGGGGCCCTGCTCCACCACCTGCCCCTTGCTCATCACCACGATGCGATCGCAGATCTGCGCGGCGACGCGCAGGTCATGCGTGATGAACAGCACAGCGAGATCGAAGCGCTTGCGCACGTCATCGAGCAGTTCCAACACCTGTGCCTGCACGGAAACGTCCAGCGCGGACACAGCTTCATCAGCGATCAGCAGCTCCGGCTCCATCATCAGGGCGCGCGCGATGCAGATGCGCTGGCGCTGCCCGCCGGAGAACTGGTGCGGAAACCTGTCGAGTGCGTCGGCCTTGAGCCCGACGAGCGCCATCAATTCGCCGGCCTTGCGCACGGCTGCGTCCCGCGCCATGCCGAAGTTCATGGGTCCCTCGACCATGCTGGCCCCGACGCTGCGGCGCGGATTGAGCGAGCGATACGGGTCCTGGAACACGATCTGCACCTTGCGCCGATAGGGGCGCAATTCGCGCTGCCCCATCCGCGCCACGTCAACGCCCGCGATCCTGATCTCGCCGGAGCTGGGATCGATCAGCCGCGCCACGCAGCGGGCGACAGTGGATTTGCCCGAGCCCGACTCGCCCACGATGCCAAGGGTCTCGCCCCGCCGCACCTCGATCGTGACGTCGCTGGCGGCCTTCACCACGCGACCTTTGCGGAAGAGCCCCGTCTCGCCATAGGTCTTGGCGAGCGCGGTGGTCTTCAGCGCAACCTCCCCCGTGGTGATGGCGCTGCGCTGGGGTGGCGTGAGGCTCGGCACCGAGCCGATCAGCATCTTGGTGTAATCCTCGCGCGGGCGGCGCAGCACCTCCTGGACCGGCCCGTGCTCGACGAGCTTGCCATGCCGCATCACGGCCACGCGGTCCGCGATCTCGGCCACAACTCCGAAGTCATGGGTGATGAAGAGCACGCCCGTGCCGCGCCGCTGCTGAAGCTCGCGGATCAGCTGGAGGATCTGCTTTTGGGTGGTGACGTCGAGCGCGGTCGTCGGCTCGTCGGCAATCAGCAGCGCCGGGTCCATCACCAGCGCCGAGGCGATCATGACGCGCTGCCGCTGGCCGCCTGAAAGCTGGTGCGGATAGGCGTTGTAGAGCTGTTCGACATCCGGAAGATGAGTGGCCCGCATCACCTCCAGGACGCGGGCCTTGCGCTCATCGGCGCCAAGCGCGGTGTGGATCGACAGCACCTCATCGACCTGGTCGCCGCAGGTCATCACCGGGTTGAGCGCGGTCATCGGCTCCTGGAAGATCATCGCCATGCGGCTGCCGCGCAGGTCGCGCAGGCGGTCCATCGAGACGTTGGAGATGTCCTCGCCTTCGAGCACGATGCGCCCGCCGCTGCGCGTGAGCTGGCCCCTGGGCAGCAGTCCCATCACTGCCTGCGCGGTGACGGATTTGCCCGAGCCGCTTTCGCCCACGACGCAGACGATCTCGCCGCGCGCCACGTTCAGGCTCACGCCTTCGACCGCATGGGTGCGGTCGCCGCTGCGGGGCAGCTCGACCCGCAGATCCTCGATGCTCAGAACCGGCTCAGGCATGCTCACATCCGCTTCGCCAGCTTGGGATCGAGCCGGTCGCGCAGACCGTCGCCCAGAATGTTCACCGACAGGATCGTCACGGCCAGCGCCACGCCGGGCCACAGCAGGTTCCACGGCGCGATCTGGAAGAGAAGGCGTCCCTCGGCCACCATGTTGCCCCAGCTCGGAATCGTCGGCGGAGTGCCCGCGCCGAGGAAGGACAGGATGGCCTCGGTCAGCATCGCCGAGGCGGCCACATAGGTGGCCTGCACGATCAGCGGCGGAATGCAGTTGGGCAGGATATGGCGGATAAGGATGAGCGGCATCGGCGTGCCGATCGACACGGCGGCCTCCACATAGGGCTCCTCGCGCACCGTCAGCACCACCGAGCGGACGAGGCGCACCACGCGCGGGATCTCCGGAACCATGATGGCGATGATCACGGTCATCAGGCTGGCGCCGGACACCGACACCAGCGCGATCGCCAGCAGAATGCCGGGAATGGCCATGAGGCCGTCCATGACTCGCATCACCACCGCATCGAGCCAGCGGATGTAGCCGGCCACAAGGCCGATCACGAGGCCGATGAAGATCGACAGCCCGGCCACCGCAAGCCCGACCACCACGGACACGCGCGCGCCATAGACAAGCCGGCTCCAGACGTCGCGGCCGAGATGGTCGGTGCCAAGCCAGTAGACATCCGATGCCGGACGCAGGCGCTGAAGCGGCGACATGGATGTCGGGTCACGCGTGCCCATCAGGGGCGCGAGCACGGCCGCCAGCACGATGGCGCCCAGTATGGCCCCTGCGATCGCCACGAGCGGGTAGCGCTTGAGGAACGGAAAAAGGCCGCTCAGGCGCGCCCGCGGCATCGGGATGGCTGGCGTGCTCAATAGCGGATCCTTGGGTCGACCAGCGTGTAGATGATGTCGATGATGAGGTTCAGCACGACATAGATCAGGGCGAAGAACAGGATGAGCCCCTGAATGATGGGATAGTCGCGCCGGGTTATGGCATCGACGACGAGGCGGCCGAGGCCGGGGATGTTGTAGACGCTTTCCGTCACCACCACACCGCCGATCAGCAGCGCCACGCCCAGCCCGATGACGGTCACGATCGGCACGGCCGCATTCTTCAGCGCGTGGCGGAACAGCACCTTGAGCTCGATCTGACCCTTGGCGCGCGCGGTGCGGATGTAGTCCTCGCCCAGCACCTCGATCACGCTGGCGCGGGTGATGCGGGCGATCAGCGCGACATAGATGAACGACAGCGTCAGCGTCGGCAGCGTGATCTGGCTGACGAACCGGCCGAAATCGACAAAGGGGCTGGTGTAGCCCTGGACGGGGAACCAGCGCAGCGTTATCGCGAAGTTGAAGATCAGGAAGTAGCCCATCACGAAGACGGGCACCGAAAAGCCCATCACGCAGATGACCATCACCAGCCGGTCGATCCAGCCGCCCGATTTCCATGCGGCCAGCACGCCCATCGGCACGGCGACCAGCACCGAGAAGATGATGGTCGTCAGCGCCAGCATGGCCGTCGGCTCTATCCGCTGGGCTATCAGGGTCGTCACCGGCAGCCCGGTGAACAGCGAGGTGCCAAGGTCGAAACGCAGCAACTGCACGATCCAGCCGAAGAACTGCTCGTAGAGCGGTTTGGTGAGGCCAAGGGAAATGCGGATGCGCTCGACCTGATCGGGCGAGGCCGTGTCGCCGGCCAGGATCGCGGCCGGATCGCCCGACAGGCGCAGCATGAAGAAGACGATCAGCGCCACCACCCCCATGACGGGGATGGTGGACAAAACGCGCGTGGCGATAAGCTTGAGCATGGGAGAGACGTCGTTCCGGTCATTCCGTTTCAGGCTCTTGCGCAAGCCTCAACCCCGGCCGCATTGCCCGCCGGCCCCATGGGGAGTCGGCGGGATCATGGCGCCCGTCGTGATGGCGACGAGCCTGGCCTCAGCCCTTCTTGATGTTCCAGAAGAAGGGCGGAGCCTGGAGGATTCCGGAGATGTTGTCGCGGAAGCCGGTCGGCACATAGAACATGCCGGTGTAGACGCTGAAGCTCTGCTCGAAGGCGCGGGCCTGCACCTGCGCCGCGATCTTCTTCTGATCGTCGAGAGTGGCCGCCTCGGCATAGGCCGTGCGCAGCTTTTCCATATCGTCGTCCTTCGACCAGCCCACCCAGGCGCCCTGCTCGCCAAGCCCGGACAAGGCAAACTGGATGACGGGATCGAGCAGATCCGCCCCTTCCCACCATGTGAAGAACATGCTCCAGCCGCCCTGATCGATCGGATTCTTGCTGGTCCGGCGCTGCAGAACGGTGGCCCAGTCCATCGCCTGCGCGTCGACATTCATGCCGATGCGCTTCAGCACATCCGCCGTGTACTGCGCCATGGCGCTCTGCACGGGAATATCGGTCGTAGCCAGCAGCACGATCTTTTCGCCATTGTAGCCTGCTGCCCGGAGCATAGCGCGCGCCTCGTCGAGCGAGGACTTCGACACCAGTTCGGAACCGGAGGTGTTTTCGAATGTCGTCCCGCATGGATAGACCGATGCGCAGGTCTTGTAGAACTCCGGATTGCCAATCGCGACCTTCAGCAACTCGCTCTGGTTGATCGCCTTGGCGATTGCGCGGCGGATGCCTGCATTTGCCGTCGGACCCTGCAGTGAATTGAACCTCCCCATGCCGAGGTTGCCGAGCGGATTGAAGTTCTGGACCTTCACCCCGGGAGCGCGGCTGATGATGGGCAGCAGATCAGCGGGCACCTGCTCATAATAATCGACCTCGCCCGAGATCAGTGCGTTCAGCGCGGTGTTCGGATCGGGGAAATTGACCCATTCGACCCGTTCGAGATGCACCACCTTGCCGCCGGCGGCGTTGGAGGCCGGCTCCGAACGCGGGACATACCTGGCATTGCGGTCATAGACCACGCGCGCACCGGGGCGATACTCTGCCTTGTTCCAGCGGAACGGGCCCGAGCCCATCATGTCGTCCGCGCCGAGCCGGTCGGTGACGGGCTTCTCGGCGAAGCGCTTGGGCATCATGAAAGGCACGTTGGTTGAAAGCTTGCCGATCGATTCCAGCACGAGGCCGTAAGGGCGCTTGAGCTTGATGACGATGACCTTGGGGCCATCGGTCGTCACGCTCTCGATATAGGTGAACAGGCGCCGGCCCATGCCATCCGCCTGGCCCCAGCGAATGAGCGAGGGCGCGCAGTCGGCAGATGTCACGGGCGTGTCGTCATGCCAGGCGAGGCCGTCGCGCAGCGTGATCCGGTAGGTCAGCTTGTCGGCCGAAACCTCGACACCGCTGGCCATCTGCGGCTTCACGGCAAGCTGCTCATCCTGCGCGAACAGCGTGTCCCAGATCATGTAGCCATGATTGCGCACGATGTAGCCGGTGGTGGCGACCGGATCGAGCGTGGTGAGCGCTGCGTGCGGAATCACGCGTAGCGTGCCCCGTGACGAGGCCTGCGCCATGGCCTGACCTTTCGGAAGGGCAAGGCCGCCGGTCAGCGCGGCAGCGCCGGCCATCAGTTCGCGCCGTGAAATGCTCATCGTTAAACCCCTTCCGAGATCATCGCCCTGTGGCGCCGACAGACACAGCGCGTCATGCGCCTGCATCACGCGCCATCCATGAAAAACGATTACAGGACGCCATTGCACCTGCTGTCAACTTGGCTTCCAATCGCACGGTGAAGCCCGATCGTCCGGGCAGTCTCGGGAAACTGTCGATGCGCCTGCTCCTTGCCATGATGAAGCACGAGACCAACACGTTTTCGCCGGTCCCGACGCCGCTTCAACGTTTCAGGGATTGGGGCCTTCAGGAGGGCGAGGACGTGGTCCGCGCCTATCGCGGCACGAATCATCCGCTCGCCGCCTATATCGATCTGGCGGCCGAGGCCGGCGCGGAAATCGTCACGCCCATCGCCGCCGAAGGCATGCCGTCCGGCTTCGTGGAACGCGAGGCCTATGATTACCTGACGGGCCGCATCCTCTCGGCGCTCGAGAACGAGGGGCCGTTCGATGCAGCCCTGCTCGATCTGCACGGCGCTATGGTTCCCGCTGGCATGGTCGATGGCGAGGGACCGCTTCTGAAGCGCATGCGCGAGATCGCGCCTGATCTGCCGATCGCGGTCACCTTCGATCCGCATGGCAACATGACCGGCGACATCATGGACAACGCCACCGTCGTCGTCAGCTACAAGACCTATCCCCACGTCGACATGTACAAGGCCGGCGAGCAGTGCGGGCGCATCATGATGCGGGCGCTCAAGGGCGAGGTGAAACCCGTGATCGTCTGGGGCCAGGCCGGCATCCTGGCCCAGACCCTGCGCATGGGCACCGATGAGGAGCCGATGGCCGGCGCCATCGCACTATGCCGGGCCGAGGAAAGCCGCGAGGGCATCCTCGCCGCGTCGATCTTCGGCGGATTTCCCATGGCCGACATCCCGGATGCGGGGCTGTCGATCGTGGTGGTGGCCGATGCCAGCCGCCACGCCGGAGTCGAGGCGCGCGACAGGCTTCTGGCCTATGCCCGCGATCATCGGACGGACTGGTTCCATGTGCACCAGCCGCTCGAAGAGGCGGTGGCGCGGGCCAAATCGATCGTCGATGGCCCCGTGGTGCTGCTCGACCATGCCGACAATGTCGGCTCGGGCGGCTCGTCGGACGTCATGACCGTCATCGCCGAAGTGCTTCGTCAGGGGCTGGAGGGCGTCGCGATGGCGGCCCTCTGGGACCCGGAAGCCGTGAAGCTGATGCAGCAGGCGGGCGTCGGCGCCACGATCACGCTCGATCTGGGCGGCAAGACCGAACTGCCTTCGATCGGCTTTCCAGCCAGGCCGCTGCGCCTCACAGGGCGCGTGCGGCGTCTGTCGGATGGCGAGTGGACGGTGCGCGGGCCGATGTACACCGGCTCAAAGGTGACGGCAGGACCCTGTGCGGTGTTCGAGACGGGCGGCATGCAGATCGTCGTCACCAGCCTGCACCACGAACCCTGGGACGCGGGCATCCTGACCCATATCGGCATCGAGCCGGCGCATTGTCGCTACATCCTGCTCAAGAGCCGGGTGCATTACCGGGCCGGCTTCCGACCCTTCGAGAAGCACCGCATCACCCTTGACGGCGACGGCGTCACAACTTCGGACAACACCCGCCTGACCTATAGCCATCTCAAGCCGGGCATCTATCCGTTCAATTAGGCCCATTTGCCCCACCCGGGCTGGCCGCCGGCTTTGTGCTTCAACCTGTCGCGGGCGCAAGGATCAGTTAACAATATCCTTTAGCAGCAGATTCACCCAAGGCGTTCACGATAACTTCCTGTGAACGCGCCATCCGGCCGTTCGCCTGGCGACATGTCGCAGCTCTGAGCCAGCGGCCCCATCACGGTGAATCTCGACCATGTCAAGACAGCGTGCGTTTTTACCCCTTCTGGCCACGCTGACGGTCTGCGCAGCCTCTGGCGCCCTCGCGCAATCCGCAGCGCAGCCCGGCGCCTGGCAGGCCACGGTCGGCGCAGGCGTGCGGATGGAGCCCACCTACGAGGGATCGGACCGTTTCTCCATCGCCTTCCGGCCCATCATCCGCTTCGGCCGGGCAGGCGCTGTCCGCTGGTGGTCGGCGGAGGATGATGCCATCAGCATCGGGCTGGTCAATGGCGAAAACTGGCGCTTCGGCGCGGGCGGCGCGCTGGTGATGCCGCGCAGCCGCAAGGATGACCGCCGCCTTTCTGGCCTCGAGAAGGTGCCGTTCGGCATCGAGATCGGCGGCTTCGGCGAGTTTTATCCGACATCATGGCTCCGCCTGCGTGGCGACATGCGTCAGGGAATCGGCGGCCACAAGGGCTTGGTGGGCGAGCTGAAACTGGATGCCTTCACTGATCCCAACGCGGTCTGGTCCTTCGGCGCCGGCCCGCGCATGACGATCGTGAGCGAGCGCTATGTCGACAGCTACTTCTCGGTCAGCCCGGCCGAGTCTGCCGCTTCCGGCTATCCGGTCTACAATGGCAAGGGCGGCGTCCACTCGGTCGGTGCGACCGCGCAGGCGAGCTATCGCTGGACGCCGGCCGTGAAATCCACGGCCTATGTGAAGTATGACTATCTCACCGGCGGCGCCTCGCGTGCGCCGGTTGTGGTCAGCCCGCTCGGCTCGCGCCACCAGATCGAGCTTGGTTTCTCCACGGCCTGGACCTTCAACCTGACGCAGTGAGCGTGGCGATGAGCCTATCGCTCATCAGGCTTGAAGGTGGCGATATCCGACGACGCTTTCCAGCGCCCTGGCGGCGCGCATCACCAGCATATCCTGGCGCGCCGGCCCCACGATCTGTAGCCCCACGGGCAGCCCGGCCTTCGTCCTGCCCACGGGCACGGAAGCGGCAGGCTGGCCGGTGAGGTTGAACGGATAGGTATAGGGCGACCAGTTCACCCAATCGTTGCCGAAGGACCCGTCAATGGGCGTGTCGCGGCCCGCTTCGATGGCGGGAATCGGCATGGTCGGCGTCACCAGCAGGTCATGCCGCTCATGGAAGCGCCGCATCGTCTCTGCGATCGCCGCGCGCGTCGTCAACGCGCCGATCAGCGCTGTCGCGGCGTGCTTCGTCCCTGCAAGGCCTGCGGCGACGAAGCCGGGATCCTGTTCCGGCCGGCGCCCCTCGGGCAAGGTCGCGAGCACGGCGGCGGCGCCCGATTGCCACATGATGTCGGCGGCGGCGCGGGCATCCTCTCCTGAAAAGCCCGGATCGGCTTCCTCGACGCGCGCATCCAGGCCTTCGAACAGCCGGACCGCTGCGGCGCAGATCGCCTCCACCTCCGGGTCGAGCCCGCGCACATGGCCCATGCGCGGCGACCAGGCGATGCGCAGCCCGCGCACACCATCATCCAGCCCGATCCGGTAATCCGGCGGCGGGCTGTTCCATGCCAGCATGTCGCGTTCATCGGGCTGCGCCAGAACGTTGAGCATGGCGGCGGCATCGGCGACGCTGCGCGCCATGGGCCCGAGATGGGCGAGCACGCCAAAGGGTGAAGCGGGATAGGCCGGCACGCGGCCGAAGCTGGGCTTGAGCCCGAAAACGCCGGAAAAGCTGCACGGAATGCGCACCGAACCCAACCCGTCAGTGCCGAGGTGCAGATGGCCGATGCCTAGCGCGGCCAGCACCGCAGCCCCGGCCGACGAGCCGCCCGTCGTGCGCGACGGATCATGCGGATTGCGAGTGATCCCCGTGAGCGGGCTGTCGCCGACGCCCTTCCAGCCGAACTCCGGCATGGTCGTCTGGCACAGGATCACGGCGCCGGCGCGGTCGAGGCTGGCCGCGGCAGGGCTGTCGAACAGCATCGGCGCCGCCGACCCCAGATGCGAGCCGCGCCGCATGGGCCAGCCATTGCGCGCGATATTGGCCTTGATGCTGGTCACCACGCCATCGATCGCGCCACGCGGCTCGCCCCGCATCCACCTCGCCTCGGAAGCGCGGGCCGCGTCGAAGGCGGCGTCCCGGTCCTCGTGCGACACAGGGTTGAGCGCGGCCGCGATCGTGTCGAGCCTGCGGCAGGCGTCCGTCAGGATCTCGACTGGCGAGACCGCCCGCCGCCGATAGGCATCGGTCAATCCGGCGACATCGAACCATTGTTCCCAACCCGTTGCCATCAGTTCTGCTCCAGCCAGCGCGCGAGTGCGTCGCGCTCGTTCTCGCTCATGTGCAGGCCCAGCTTGCTGCGCCTCCACAGGTTTCAGCGGGCCGTCTGCCCGAACAGCACCGCCCGTGCCGCAGGATCGTGCAGAGCTGCCGGGTCCCGCAACTCCGCAGCCATGCCCAGACCGCGCGCCACTGCCGGCCGCGCCAGCATCGTGTCCAGCCAGCGCTTCACATGCGGGAAATCCGCGATGTTCTGGCTCTGGCGCTCCCAGCCCTTGGCCCAGCCAACCATGGCCATGTCAGCGATCGAGTAATCCCCGGCCACGAACTCATGGGACGCGAGCTGCTTGTTCAGCACCCCGTAGAGCCTGTTCGTTTCCTTGATGTAGCGCTCCATCGCGTAGGGAATCTTCTCGGGAGCATAATGGTTGAAATGGTGGTTCTGACCGAGCATCGGGCCAAAACCGCCCATCTGCCACATCAGCCACTGCTCGACGAGGACGCGCTTGCGCTCGTCGGCAGGATAGAACTGTCCGGTCTTGCGGCCGAGATATTGCAAGATTGCGCCTGACTCGAAGACGGAGATGGGCTGCCCGCCCGGCCCCTCGGGATCGATGATGGCGGGTATACGGTTATTGGGCGAAATCGCCAGGAATTCGGGCCTGAACTGGTCGCCCTTCGAGATGTTCACTGGTGTGATGGCGTAGGGCAGCCCCATCTCTTCCAGCGCGATGGTGATTTTCCAGCCGTTCGGCGTTGGCCAGTAGAACAGTTCGATGGGCGCGGGCATGGGGTCCAGTCTCCGTTTTCGGTGTCCGTCATGGCCATTTTAGTCGCTGGCCAGCAATTCTGCGATGCCTGGCACGCCCAACGCCGGCGCGAAAGCCAGGCGATCGGCTCAGTTGCAATTCACATCAGCGAGATTACACATTTGCACCGTGGCACTCCACAACGGCAACTGGCGGGGCAGCCAGGCCGCAGCCTCTCTCAGGGGAAAGATGACATCCATGTTGATCCGCAACGCCCTCGTTTGCGCGGGCCTTATCCTGAGCGCCGGTGGCGCGCTGGCCCAGGTTCCTTCCGCTATGCAAGGCAACCCGCTGCAGCCCCGCGTGGCGCGCCCTCAGCCGGCGGCGCCAGCCCAGGCTCCGGCCGCGGCTGCGGCTGCGGCTGCGGCCGGGGCTGCGGCTGCGGCTGCGCCCGCCCAGGCGGATACCGCCAAGCCAAGGCGCCAGCGTTCGGCAGCCCAGCTTGCCAATGATGACCGCATGCGCAAGTGCGGCGCGGAATGGCGCGCCAACAAGGCCGCCCTCGGCGCGCAGGGAAAGACATGGCGTGCATTCAACGTCGAGTGCCGCGCGCGCCTGAAGGCTGCGCGCCAGTGAAGCGCGCGCCGGGGCCGGCATGCGCAGTCGCGGTTTGGCCCCGGCTTTTTCTGCACGACAGGTCCTCAGCGCAAACCATCCCATTTGCTGATCGCGCCGGCTTCCAGCCCGCCCATCCGCGCATGGGGTCGCCCGCCGGTGGACATGCATAGCGCGAACAGGATCTCGTTGGGCCTGGGACCATCGGGCACCACGCACGTCATCGCGTCGAAATGCGAGCGCACATAGGCCGCATCCTTGTGGTGGATCGGCAGGTCGATGGGCGTGCCCATGGCCGCCACCTTCGCAGCGGACGGCACGATCGCCAGCGCCTGGCCAATCAGTTCCCGCATCGCATAGCCGCCCGGCACGTGCCACAGCGCGCCATGCTCGACCTCCCCTGCCACGCCGACGATCGAGCCCTTTCCATAGGCCTCGACCTCGGAAGGCTTGATGCCCATCGCGGCGCACAGGCGGGTGGAGCATTCGAGGCCGAGCGGCTTCAGCTCATCCATGAACCACTGCAGATCAGGCTCGTAGCGCCCTGCGAAGGGGTTGTGGATGATCGCCGCCACCCAGCCCTTGAGCGCGGGCTTCGCACGATCCGGGCCGCCATCATGGCGGATCTCCTCCACGTAGGTCACGATCTTGCGCAGCTTCACGGTCATTTCAGGCATTCCAGTTCGGGTTGAAGACGATCGACAAGGGTCAGGCTCTGGCCCTGGAGATGAAGCGCCGCATCCGCGATGAGCCCTCGGGCGCGATAAAGGCGGGCGCGGTGCAGCCCTGCCGACAGCGCTCGCATCACGCTGTCAGGCGGCAAGGGCGGCACTGCGACGGTGACCGGCAGCGCGCCAAGGTCGCTGTCCGGGTCGAGCAAGGTGGCGGGCCGGCGGATGATGCCGGGGTGGTCGCAATCGACCGCATTCGCGATCAGCGTCGCAGCGACATCTGCCGTGGCGGCATCGCGCGCCAGCACCGTGACCCCGTCCGCGATGCCGAGCGAGAAGGATCGTCCACCCGCGCCTGACGTGGCGATGCCGCGCGCTGTGTCGGCGCTGCGCAGCACAAGGCCGGCGCTGGCCTGCGGCACGCCGGCGCCCGAGGCATGGCCCATGACGCCGATAGCCAGCGAATGCCCTGCCGCAAGATGCACCGCGATGTCGCCGCCATCATTGACGAAAGCCTTGTCGAGCGGCGCGGCCGCGATCATGGCGGCCAGGATTTCATCCGCCACCGCCCCGGCGACAGCAGCCATCGGCGTCACAAAGAGGCCGGCGAAGGGCTGGCAGGCCCGCTGCATCCTGAGCGCCACCCCGCCGTGCAGCCGGGCGCCCTCGCCCATGGGCCGGCGCAGGGCAGCAAGCTCGGAGCACAGCTCGGACAGGATTGTGGCGAAGCGCGCCTGGGCGGCCTGCCGCGCCGCGGCCACGGCGCTTGCCTCGCCCCAGGCCCTCAGCACGATGTCGATGGGTCCTTGCTGCATGTGCAGCCGGTCCCCGGAAAGGTTACGGATGGCCGGGCGCTCCCGCATGGCCTTCAGCCTAACCGGGCAAGCAGGGCGACAAAGCGCGCCGCCTCTGCCGCAGACAACGGCGCGAGCGTGCGGGCCGACACCTCCGCAGCGACAGCCTTCATCGCGCTGGCGGCGCTGGCCCCATCGTCTGTCAGGGCCACGATCACCAGCCTCGCATCCTCAGGCGCAGGCGTAAGCTGGACCCAGCCCCGTCGCGCCAGCCGCCCGACC
The DNA here is from genome assembly GCA_023910605.1 of Bosea sp. (in: a-proteobacteria). Lineage (NCBI taxonomy): Bacteria > Pseudomonadati > Pseudomonadota > Alphaproteobacteria > Hyphomicrobiales > Alloboseaceae > Allobosea > Allobosea sp. Next base: position 2,520,344 of record JAAVVV010000001.1, read on the forward strand.
ACGCTGAAGATCGTGGCAGGATCCATCGCCGTCAGCCGCCCGAGCTGGTTCTGCGATTGCGGGCCGAGATCATCGAGCTTGGCCAGCGCCGCGAACTGGGTGGGCGTTACGCCGAAGGGTGCCATGACCGCATTGAACTGCTCCGTCGCGCGCTGCTGCGCCTTGCGAAGCAGGAAGCCCACCTGCTCCTCGAGCACATAGCGCGCGGGGGCGTCATCAGCGGCAGCCGGCTCCGGCAGCTTGCCCGCCCGTCTCATCCCCGCTCCTTGGGCCAGGGATTGCCGTCCATCCAGGACTCGAACCGCGCCTCCCGCGCCAGCGCAATCAGCACGTCATCCATGGAGACGATATCTCCCATATGGCCGCCAAGCCGGGCATAAAGGCTGCGCGGCAGCGTGAATTCGATCGGCGCGACGATGGCAGGGGTCGGCACATAGCCGAACGAGCCCTTCGGCATCCGCGTCACGTCCGCCATCACCGTGATCCCGCCGCCCGCCCAGATATGCGCAGGCGCGCCGCCCAACGTCACCCGCGTCTCGCCTGCCGCGACCGAGCGCGTCAGCAGCACCGGGTTTTCGCTGACGCCGGCCCTGAGGCTACCTCCGGCTCCGGCCATGAACAGCACTGAGCACAGCGACGGCTCGCAATTCTCGCCGATGCGGTCGACGACAGCCTGCACAGCGGCCGGCATCGCGGCGGGAACGGGAACCAGTCGATCGTCGAGGATGCAATAGAGCGCATCCTCTCCCGTCGTCGAGGTGAGCAGCAGCCGCAAGCCGGGCCAGGCGGCTTCAGCGTCGATCCTGGCGATGACCGACAGCGGATCGCTGATGTCCGTCCCGCCCCATCCAAGCCCCGGGTTGGCCACCTGGAAATAGCGCCCCGGCGTGGATTTGCGGCCGCGCACCCGCACGCCCGCCCCCTTCATGCCCAGCACCTTGCCGGCCTGATGCTCGGTGAGCACGCCCGTGATGTGGTCATCCACCACAATCACCTCGTCCACATGCCCGAGCCATTGCCTGGCGAAGATTCCGATCGTGGCAGAGCCGCAGCCGACCCGCATGCGCTGCTCCGGCTTGCCATCGACGATGGGGGCCATCCCGGCCTGCACGATCACCTCGTGGCCGCCTGCGATGTTCATCGTCACCGGCTCGCCCGAGCACAGCTTCAGCAGGGCGTCGCAGGTGACATTGCCCTCACGCTTGCTGCCGCCCGTAAGGTGCCGCACGCCGCCGATCGACAGCATCTGGGAGCCGTATTCGGCCGTGGTGACATGACCCACCGGCTCGCCCTCGACCAGGATGGTCGCCGCCTCCGGCCCCAGATGCCGGTCGGTGTCGATCTTCACCTTGACGCCGCAATAGCTGAAAATGCCCTCAGTCACGACAGTGACGGTGTCGACCCCCTCATGTTCCGAGGCGACGATGAAGGGCGCCGGCTTGTAGTCGGGATAGGTCGTTCCGGAACCCACACCGGTGATGAAGGTGCGCGAGGGATCGAGCGGCTGTCCGTTCCAGTCCGTCCCGGCGAATTCGACGAGCTTGCCGCCCCCTTCAACCGTCTGGTGGAGCAGCAGAACCGGGTCCGTGCGAACGAGTTCTCCCGCCACATTGGCATAGCGCGAGCACGCCCCGGACCGGCCGGGCCGGATGCGGCACAGCACGGGGCAGGCATCGCAACGGACGATGCCGTCGCCCTCGGAAACGCCGAGCTTCGCGGATCGCGCGGCGGTGGATAGCGCGTCGCTCATGCCCTGCCCTCTTCCCCATGCAGGGCGGCCCACAGCCTGTGCGGCAGGACCGGCACCTGCGTCATGCGCACGCCGCAGGCATGGCGGATCGCGCCGAGTATCGCAGGCGCCGTGGCCACGAGCGCAGGTTCGCCCACGCCTTTGGCGCCGTAAGGCCCGGTGAGTTCGGGATCTTCGATCAGGTAGGTCCTGATCGGAGGCATGTCCCCCGCTGTCGGGATCAGGTAATCATGCAGGTTCTCGGTGCGGCCTGGTATGAACTCCTCCATCAGCGCGAGCCCCAGTCCCTGTGCGATGCCGCCATGGATCTGGCCCTCGACGAGGACCGGGTTGATGGCGCGGCCGACATCATGGGCCGCGATGATGTTGAGCACCTTCACGGTGCCCAGCGCTGTGTCCACCTCCACCTCGGCGATCTGCGCCGCGAAGCCATAGGTGCCGTAAGGCATGCCCTGCCCGTCCGCATCAAGGCCTGTGGTCGGCGGATCCCAGCTGCCTGTGCCTTCCAGCACGGTTCCATCCTCGCCGGCAGGCAGGCTTGGCAGATCGAGGGTCCGAACGACCTCGCCATCGTGCACCGACAAGGTGGCGCCCGAGAGCGCGAGCCGTGCGTCGGGGCCGGCATTGGCGAGCTTGAGGATGCGCGCCCGCAAGGCCTCGCCGGCCAGGCGCGCGGCATTGCCCGACACATAGGTCTGGCGCGAGGCCGATGTCTTGCCGGCATCGGCGGTGAGGTCGGTGTCGCCGACCACGAGGCTGAAGGCCTCGACGGCAAGGCCCGCCGCATCGGCCGCGATCTGCGTCAGAATCGTGCTTGAACCTTGGCCGATATCGACGGCGCCGTTGAAGAAGGTCAGCGTTCCGTCGCGTCGAAGCGCAAGCCGCATCGTCGAGGGGTTCGACAACGAGGTGTTGCCGCAGCCATACCACATGCAGGCGATGCCAGCGCCACGCCGCTGCCGCCGCGGCGATGATTCATTATGCGAGGCGCAGCGCGCAAGCGCCTGATCCCAATCCTCTTTCAGCACATCAAGACACTGCGGCAGGCCGGCCGAGCTTGCGAGCACATGGCCCGAATAGGTCGTGTCGCCGGTCGCCAGCGCATTGGCGCGGCGGATCGCCCAGCGGTCCATGCCGAGCTGGTCGGCGAGATCATCCATCAGGCTTTCGTTGGCGATGGCGGCCTGCGGCACGCCGAAGCCCCGAAAGGCGCCTGCCGGCGTCTCGTTGGTGTAGACCGCCCGCGTGCGGTTCCAGACATTCGGCACGCGGTAAGGCCCGGCCCCGTGCACGGGCACGCGGTTGGCCACTGTGGGACCCCAGGAGGCATAGGCGCCGGTGTTGAAGTCGCCCTCCAGCTCATAGGCCGTGAGCCGCCCCGCCGCATCGGCGGAAGCTTTTGCCTTGATCCGGGCCGGGTGGCGCTTGGTCGAGGACGCCATGCTCTCGATGCGGCTGTAGATGATCCGCACGGGCCGCTTAAGCCTCCAGGCCGCGACCGCAAGCAAGGGCTGCACGGATACGTCGAGCTTGCCGCCAAAGCCGCCGCCGCAGGCGCTGGGCCTTATGCGAACCGCGTCCTGCGCGATGCCGAGCACCCGGGCCACCTCGTCACGATCCATGTAAGGCGCCTGGGTGCAGGCGGTGATTTCGATCCGGTCGCCGATGCGCTCCGCGAAACCGGCCTCAGGCTCGATATAGGCATGCTCGACGAATGCCGTCGTGAAATCGCCCTCGGCCGTCGCGGCGGCTTCGGCATGTCCCCTGCCGACATCACCGTAGCGCAGAAGGCCGCGGGCCAGCACATTGTCAGGCGCGAAAGCGTGCAAGACCGGCGCGTCGTGGCTGAGCCCCTGCTCCGCGCCCTTTACTGCCGGCTCCACGCTCCACTGGATCGGCAGGGCGCTGTCGGCGAGGCCTTCGACCGCAGCCCGCGAGCCGACCAGCGCCAGCACCGCCTCGCCGCGATAGCGGACATGGCCTGGCGCCAGAACCGGTTGATCCTTAAGATGAGGGAATATCCCGAAGCTGTTTTCGCCGGGCACATCGGCATGGCTGAGAATGGCCTCAAGACCGGGCATCAAGGCCTTCACGGCTTCCAGTTCGCCCAGGATGAAGCGGGCACGCGCATGGGGCGAGCGCACCACCCGCATCCACAGCGCATCGGCCGGAGCGGCATCGGCCCCGAACAGCTCGGCGCCCGCCACCTTCGCCCAGCCGTCGAGGCGGGGAATGGACTGACCGACCGCAGGGATGGGGGCCTCGCTCTGCGCCGCCTGTTCCGCGCGATTGGCAGAGCTCCCGGTCGCCGTCGCCAGAACGGCCTCGATGATCTTCACATAGCCCGTGCAGCGGCAGAGCACGCCGCCTATCGCATCCTCGACCGCGCGCGCATCCGGCGCCGGGTTGCGCGCCAGCAGCGCGGCGGCCGCCATCAGCATGCCCGGCGTGCAGATGCCGCACTGGGCCGCGCCATGGGCAAGGAAGGCTGCCCTCAGCCTGTCCGTGATCCCTCCCGGGCCCGCCCCCTCCACCGTATCGATCACGCAGCCCTCGGCCTGCGCTGTCGACACCAGGCAGGCGCAGACAGGGTCTCCATCGAGCAGCACGGTGCAGGCCCCGCAATCGCCTGCCTCGCAGCCGATCTTGGTGCCGGTCAGGCCAAGCCCCTCGCGCAGCGTGTCGGAAAGCGGCCGGAACGGGTCGGCGGCAACGCGGTGGCTCTCCCCATTCACGATGAGAAGGGTGGAGGCCATGTCCTGAAGCGCCGGGCTCATGCGCACCCCCTTCCCGTAACCGAAGTCTGCGCAAGTCCGGCGAGGCAATCTCGGGTCAACATCTGAGCCGCCGCGCGGCGATGGGCCGCCGAACTGCGCACATCGTCGATTGGCGCAAGCGCCTTGAAGTGGCTGGCTTCCACGACCTCGGGAGCAGCGGCAAGCGGCTGGCCGGCCAGCGCGGCCTCCAGCCCCGTCAGCCGCTTCGCAACAGCCGAGCACGCGCCCACCGCCACGCGCGCCGCCACGATCCGCCCCGCCTCATCCACGGCAAGGCTCGCCGCCACCATGGCGATGGAGATCACGAGATAGCGCCGCGCGCCGAGCTTCACGAAATGGCTGCGTGCGGATGCTCCGAACGGCGGGATCAGCACAGCCGTGACGATCTCGTCGGCGGCCAGCGCCGTGCGCCGGTAATCGAGATTGAAGTCCGCGAGCGGCAGGACGCGCCGCCCCCTCAGGCTCGCCAACTCCACCGAGGCATCGAGCGCCATCAGGCAGGCGATGCCGTCGCCGGCCGGCGAGGCGGTGCACAGATTGCCCGCAAGGGTCCCTCTTGCCTGGATCTGCACGCCGCCCACCTCACGCGCCGCGGCTTTCAGCCCGTCAAACAAAGGCGGCAATCCCGCGCCGATCACATCGCTCCAGCGGGTCAGCGCACCGATCCGCCAGCCTGCATCGCTGGCCGCGATGCCCCGCAGGCCAGGCAGGGCCGAGATGTCGAGCACATCCCTGTGGACCGGATCGCCCCACGCGGCGCGCGTCACCTTGGCGGGATAGACGTCCGTGCCGCCGGCCAGCACAGTGACGTCATGCGCCGCGCGAACCGCCAGCGCCTCGTCCAGCGTCGAGGGGCGGTGATAACCGATCATGACGCCTCCCTCCAGCCGAACAGCCGCGCCGCCTCATCGGCGGTGTAGTAGCCCCGCGCCACATCGCGGGCGATCAGCGCGGGCGCCCTTTCGCAAGGCGGGCCATAGCCGCCGCCGCCTGGCGTCATCACCTCGACCCGGTCGCCGGCGCTCAGCGGTATGTCCTGGTCCTTCGACAGATGCTCGGGCGTATAGACGACGCCGCCACGATGGATGCGCACCACGTTCGGCGCGCCATCCGCGCCGCCCTGCACGCCCGGCGGGCCGAAGCGGCCATGGTCCATCACGAAGGAGGCCCTCGCCTGTCCGCGCAGCAACTCGACCTCGTAATGGACGCCGAAGCCGCCGCGATGCCGGCCAGCCCCGCCAGACCCCTCGCGCAGCGCGAACCGGCGGAACAGGATGGGGTAATACTGCTCCATCACCTCCACAGGCGCGGTCTTGGAGATGCCGATGGTCGAGCAGCCATTGCTGAGCCCATCATGCTCGACATTGCCGCCATAGCCGCCGCCCGAGATCTGATACATCACATAGGCCGCGCCCTTGGCCGGATCGAAGCCGCCGAGCGCGAAATTGCCCGAGGACCCCGCAGGGGCCGCCGTGACCTTGTCCGGTATGGCCTGGGCCAGCGCAAGGAACACGGCCTCCGCAATGCGCTGCGAGACCTCCGCGGCGCAGCCCGAAACCGGGCGCGGATAGCGCGCATCGAGGAAGGTGCCCTCCGGCCTGAGGACATTGAGCGGCTCGAACGCGCCCGCATTGAGGGGCGTGTCAGGGAAGATATGCCGCACCGCCAGATAGACGGCTGACAAGGTGGTTGCGATCACCGAGTTCATCGGCCCCCGGCAAGGCGGGGACGATCCCGTGAAATCAAATCCGAGTTCAGAGCCTTGCACGGTGATTTTCAATGCGATTTTGAGCGGCTCGTTGACGACGCCGTCCGAGTCGACGAAGGCCTCCGAGGCATAGACCCCATCAGGTATGGTCGCGATGTGGGCGCGCATCAGATCGGCAGCCCTGACGCGGATATCGCCGATCGCGGCCTTCACGGTCGACGCGCCATGACGCTCGATCAGTTCGCGCAGCCGCTGCGCCCCGACCTTCAGCGCCGAGGCCTGGGCCTTGATGTCGCCGATGCGCTGGTCGGCCACGCGGATGTTGCTGCAAATGATCGAATGGATCTCACGGTCCATGACGCCGCGCTTGAAGAGCTTCACGGGCGGAAGCCGCAGCCCTTCCTGTTCGACCTCCGTCGCCTTGGCCGAAAACCCGCCCGGCACCATCCCGCCGATATCCGGCCAGTGGCCGGTGTTTTGCAGCCAGCAGAACAGCGCGCCGTCAACGAAGAACGGCATGGCGAAGCGGACATCCATGAGATGGGTGCCGCCCAGATAAGGGTCGTTGACGATGTAGATGTCGTCAGCGTCCGGACCGGCCACCGCGCCCTCGCCGATCAGCCGAGTGAGCTCGGCGGTCGAATACTGCATGGTGCCGACGAAGACCGGCAGGCCGAACTCGCCCTGCGCGATCAAGGCGCCATCGGTGCTGGCATAGATCCCCGATGAGCGATCATCGGCCTCGGCGATCACCGGCGAGAAGGCGGCGCGCGTGAAGGCGATGTCCATCTCGTTGCAGACCTGGGTCAGGCCGGCCTGAATCACCGCCACCGTGAGCGGGTCGAGCATGGGATGCGTCGTCATGAGGGCGCTCCGGGCGTGATCCTGAGATTGCCGATCGCGTCGACGCGCGCCGTCCAGCCCGGCTCCACCACGGTCGTCGCATCAAGCTGCTGGATCACGGCTGGCCCCGGCACCACGGCATCGATCGGCAGCCATTCGCGCTGGTAGATCCTCGCCGCGCGCCACTCCCCATCGGCATGGAGCGGGCGCGAGCTGACCACGGCCTCAGCCGTGCTGGCCTTCCGGCCTGCGGCATCTATCAGGCTGCCCAGCGGCAGGCGCCGGCGCTTGCCCACAACCGACGTCACGAGGTTGACCAGCACCGCCCTGATCTCCGGCAAGGACACCTGGAAGCGCTGGAAATAGGCAGCCTCGAACAGGGCCTGCAATTGCTCGCGGCTTACATCCATCGAGGGAAGCGCCACGCGGATGAGATGGGTCTGCCCGCGGAACTGCATGTCGGCCCCGTGGAGCACGATCGTCTCGACGATCTCGTCCTGCTCCGCGGCATTGATCTTGAGGCCCTGCTCGACCTGCTCGGCCAGCACGCGCGCCACAAGGCCCATGTCCGCCCCGTCGAGCGGCACGTTGATCGTCTGCACGAAGTCCTGCCTGAGATCCGCCACGAGGCAGCCCAGCGCATTGGTGAGCCCCGGACGCGCCGGAACCAGCACTTCGGCCAGCCCCAGCTCCCGCGCCAGCGCCACGGCATGAAGCGGGCCGGCGCCGCCAAAGGCAAAGAGAGCGAAATCGCGCGGATCATGCCCACGCGAAAGCGAGACCATCCGGATCGCGCCTGCCATGTGGGTATTGCCCAGCGTCAGCACCGCAGCCGCCGCAGCCTCGACGCTGAGCCCGAGCGGCCGGGCAAGCTGCTCATCGACCAGAGCGCGCACATGCTCGACCGTGACGGGATTGCGCACGGCAAGGAGCTTGCCGGGATCGAGCCGGCCCAGCACGAGGTTCGCATCCGTGATCGTCACCGCGCGCCCGCCCCGGCCATAGCAGATCGGGCCTGGCTCCGAGCCGGCCGAATGCGGCCCCACGGTCAGCATTCCGGCGGCGTTGAGCGAGGCGATGGAACCGCCGCCCGCGCCCACGGTGCGCACATCGACCATGGGCACATGGATTGGCAGGCCGTAGGCGATGGTCAGTTCAGCCGACACCTCCGGCACGCCGCCATGAATCAGCGCGACGTCGGTGGAGGTGCCGCCCATGTCATAGGTGATCGCGTTGGCGAGGCTGCTCTGCTCCAGCGTCGCAGCAGCCGCCATCACGCCCGATGCCGGCCCGCTCATCACGGTCTTGGCGGCCTCGCGCGCCACCAGCCGGGCGGAGACCGTGCCGCCATTGCCGTTCATGACAAGCAGGTCGCGCCGGAAGCCGCGGCCCTCCAGCTCGCCCTGCAAACGCCGGACATAGCGGTCGAGGATAGGCTGCACGGCGGCGTTCACGCTCGCCGTCGTGCCCCGCTCGTACTCGCGGTATTCCGAGAGCAGCGCATGGCCGAGCGTGACATAGCCATTGGGCCAGACCTCGCGCGCGATCGCGCCGGCGCGCATCTCATGGGCGGGGTTGGCGTAGGCGTGCAGGAAGTGGATCACCAGCGCCTCGCAGCCCTCCGCAACCAGCCGCCCGGCCGCTTCGCGCACGGCTCGTTCGTCGAGCGCCGTCACGATCTGCCCGCGCGCATCCATGCGCTCGGGCACCTCGATGCGCAGCTCACGCGGAATCAGCGGCTCGAACGTGCCGAAAAGGCCATAGGGCCTGGGCCGGGTGCGTCGCCCAAGCTCCAGCGTGTCGCGAAAGCCCATGGTGGTGATGAGGCCGACGCGCGCCAGCTTGCGCTCCAGCACCGCATTGGTGGTCGCTGTCGTGCCATGGATGATGAGGTCGAGATCGGCCGGCGAAACCCCGGCCGCCTCGATGGCGGCGATCACGCCATGCGCCTGATTCTCGGTCGTCGTCGGAATCTTGGCCAGCCGGATCGCGCCTGCCGGCTCCTGCCCGGCCAATCCCGCCGCCGCTTCATAGAGCAGCAGATCGGTGAACGTGCCCCCCACATCGATTCCTGCAACGCGGCGCAATCGGCAGACCCCCCAAGCTTGCACGATCATTTGTGCACGAATGAGTTTGCCGGGCAAGTGCCCGTCAGGGCTCGCCCTCACACCGTCAGATAGGCTTCTCGCACCGCGTCATTGGCCTCCAGCTCGGCCATCGTGCCCTCATAGCGGATCGCGCCCTTCTCGATGACAAAGGCGCGGTCGGAGACGGCGGCGGCGAAATGCAGGTTCTGCTCGCACAGCAGCACGGCGATGCCCGTGGCCTTCATGGCGATGACGGCCTCCGCCATCTGCTCGACGATGACGGGCGCGAGGCCCTCGGAGGGCTCGTCCAGCAGCACCATGTCCGGGTTGCCCATCAGCGTGCGCGCGATGGTGAGCATCTGCTGCTCGCCGCCCGACATGGCCGAGGCGCGGCGTCCCTCCATCTCGGCGAGGTTGGGGAAGATCGCGTAGAGCCGTTCCAGCGTCCAGGCCGGGCGGCCCTCGCGTGCGGGCCGGCGTCCGACTTCGAGGTTCTCCTGCACGGTGAGGTCCGTGAAGATGCGGCGCTCTTCGGGCACATAGCCCAGCCCCAGCCGCGCGATCCGGAAGCTCGGCAGTCGCCTGATGTCCTGGCCGGCAAACTGCACCCGATCGGCGCGGGCCTCGATCAGCCCCATGATCGCCTTGAGGGTCGTCGTCTTGCCTGCGCCATTGCGGCCCATCAACGCCGCGACCTCGCCGCGCCTGACCTCCAGCGTCACGTCGAACAGCACCGAGGCCTGGCCATAGGCGGCCGTGAGGCGCTGCACGGAGAGAAGCGGCTCGCTCATGCCCGCCCCCGGCGCGCGCGCATGGCCGCCTCAACGCCCATATCGCCGAGATAGACCTGCTTCACCCGCGCATTCGCCCTCACCTCGTCGGGCTTGCCTTCGGCGATGATCTCGCCGCGCACAAGGACGAGAATACGATCGGCATGGGCGAAGACGGCGTCCATGTCGTGTTCGGTGAAGAGCACGCCGATCCCGCGCGCCCTGGCGATGCCGGCGGTCAGTTCCATGAGCTGCGCCCGCTCGCGCGGGGCCATGCCGGCGGTGGGCTCATCCATCAGCAGCAATCGTGGCTTGGATGCGAGCGCGATGGCCAGCTCCACGCGCTTGACGTCGCCATAGGCGAGCTCGCGCACCGGCCTGTCCGCATCCTCGCGCATGCCGACAAGGGCGAGCAGGTCCAGCGCCTCGTCCCGGTGCAGCGTCGCCGCAGGCGCGCCGAACGACATCAGCTGCCCGTGCCATGAGATCAGAGCCATCTGCACGTTCTCGGCCACGCTCATCGACACGAAGGTCTGCGCGATCTGGAAGGTGCGCCCGATGCCGCGCCGCCAGACCTCCCGCGGCTGAAGCCCGGAAATCGGCTGCCCGTCGAACAGCACCTGGCCTGAATCAGGCCTCAGCTGGCCGCCCACCATGTTGAAGGTGGTGGACTTGCCCGCCCCGTTCGGCCCGATGATGGCGAGCATGTCGCCCGCCTCGAGCGAAAAACGAACGTCGCGTGCGGCCACCACGCCGCCAAACCGCTTGTTGAGGCCTTCGACTCTCAGCAGGCTCATGGCCGTGCGCCTGCCTCGGCCGGAGGCGGACTTGCAGCACGGGCCCTGGCGTCGGTGAGCAGCGCGCTTGCGCCGGCAATGCCCCGCGGGAAGGCCAGCACCATGGTGATGATGGACAGCCCGAGGAACAGCCGCCAGAAATCCGTAAGCGGCATGAAGAAATCCTTGATCGAGTGGAAGGCCGCCGCGCCCACGATCGGGCCAATCACTGTCTGGATGCCGCCGAGCAGAACCATCACGAGAAAGTCCACCGACATCGGAATCGAGATCATGGTCGGGTCTATCGAGCCCTTGGAGAAGGAATACAGGCCGCCCGCCAGGCCCGCCGCCGCACCCGAGAGGGTGAAGGCGAACCAGCGGATGCGGCGCACATCGATGCCGATGGCGTCGGCCCGCACGGCGCTGTCGCGCGCGGCCCTCAGCGCATAGCCGAAAGGCGCGTAGATGGAATGGCGCAGCGCGATGATCGCGCTGAGGGTGAAGGCCAGCACGAGATAAAAATAGACCTGCCGGTTCGAGGCCCAGGCCGAGGGCCAGACGCCGACCACGCCATTGTCCCCGCCCGTGACCTCGACCCACTGGAAGCAGACCGCATAGACGATCTGCGCGAAGGCCAGCGTCAACATGGCGAGATAGATGCCAGACAGGCGCACGATGAAATAGCCGAACAAGGCTGCAAAGGCGCCGGCGATCAGGGGCGCCAGCAGGATAGCCGGCTCCATGGACAGCCCGCCCTTGGTGACGAGCAGCCCCGCCGCGTAGGCGCCCAGCCCGAAATAGGCCGCGTGGCCGAACGACACGATGCCGCCCACACCGATCAGGAAATGCAGTGAGAACGCCGCAAGCGCCAGCACAAGCACCTCGATGCCGACCTTGACCATATAGTTGTCCCCGACGACCGGCAGCGCCAGCAGCAAACAGATCGCCACCGCCGCCACGATCCTGTCGACCCGGCCGAAACGCTTCAGCGAGAGGATGCCTTCGGGCAGGATGGCGCGGCCCGCAGCCGCATCGGGGCGGCCGAACAGGCCCCAGGGCTTCACGACAAGCACCACCGCCATCAGCAGGAACACCAGCACGAGCGTGATCTTGGGAAAGATCAGGATGCCGAAGGCCTGCAACTGCCCGATGATCAGCGCGGCGACGAAGGCGCCGGGGATCGAACCCATCCCGCCGATCACCGTCACCACGAAAACCTCGGTGATGATGGAGATGTCCATCTGCGTGTTGACCGCCACGCGCGGTATCTGCAGCGCGCCGCCAAGCCCGGCGAGGAAGGCCCCCAGGAACAGCGTGCCGGTGAACAGCCAGGCCTGGTTGACGCCCAAGGCGCCGACCATCTCGCGGTCCTGCGTGGCGGCGCGGATCAGCACGCCGAAGCGCGTCTTCTGCATCAGGAGCCAGAGGCCAAGCAGCACGACAAGCCCCGCCCCGATCAGGAACAGTTCATAGGCCGGGAAGCGCTGGTCCATGATGTAGACGCCGTGCCGAAGCGAAGGAGCGCGGGGGCCGGGGATCTCGACCGCGCCCCAGAGCTTGATCACGAGATCCTGCACGATCAGCACGACGCCGAAAGTGGCAAGCAACTGAAAGAGTTCCGGCACCTTGTAGATTCGGCGCAGGAGCACGATCTCCATCGCCGCGCCGATCACGCCGACAATGAGCGCGGACACAAGCACGCCGAGCAGGAACATGGGCAGCGAGCGGTCGACCTCAAGCAGCATCGGCACAATGGTGACGGCCAGATACGCACCCAGCATATAGAGCGAGCCATGCGCGAAGTTCACGATCCGCGTCACGCCGAACACGATCGTCAAGCCGGAGGCGATGATGAACAGCGACGCCGCGCTGGCAAGCCCGGACAGCGACTGGATGACGATGAAGGAAAGATCCATGGCGGTCGTCATTCTCGGGCGGAGCGAAGCGGAGACCCGAGAACCCCAGCCCCGGACGGGATGGCCGGGTCAGGCCCGGCCATGACGGTGAATGCCCTCACGCCTTACGCGCCGCCCTGACCTCGGCCTCGCTGAACATGTATTTCGCCCCATCCTCGAAGCGCCAGTTCTTCATGGCGCCGGCCTTGCCCTTCAGCGTGGTCTCCCCGACCCAGGCGCCCATGGTTGCCTGCTTGTCGATGCCGCGCATGGTGACAGACCCGGAGATCGTCTCGAACTTCATGTCGTCAAAGGTCTTGAGCAGCGCTTCGGTCTCGAGCGAGCCTGCCTTGGCGATCAGATCGCGGCTCATATAGGCGAAGACGTAGCCAAGGAACGAGCCAAGCCGCGGCGTGTCGTTGAAGCGGGAACGATAGGCGTTGACGAAGGCCGCATGCGCCGGATCGGTGATCTGCTCCCAGGGGTAGCCGGTCACGATCCAGCCCTCCGGCGTCTCCTCGCCCAACGGGATCATGTATTCCGGCTCGCCGGTCAGCAGGCTCACCACAGTGCGCCGCTCGAACAGGCCGCGCGTGTTGCCCTCACGCACGAACTGGGTCAGGTCCGCGCCGAAGGTCACGTTGAAGATGCCGTCGGGCCGCGACTGGGCGAGCGCGCCCACGGTCGCGCCGGCATCGATGCGCCCCAGAGCCGGGAACTGCTCGGCCACCACCTCGAAGCCAGGCGTCGCCTCGGCCATCAGCTTCCTGAAGTTGGCGGCCGCCGACTGGCCATACTCGTAGTTGGGCGCGACGATGGCCCAGCGCTTGATGCCGCGGGCCTTCACCGCCTCCACCAGCATCCTGGTCTGCATGTAGGTGGAGGGCCGTAGGCGGTAAGTGTAGCGATTGCCCTGCGCCATGGTGAGCGCGTCGGTCAGCGGCTCGGTGGCCATGAACATGATCTTGCGCTGATTGGCGAAGTCGGACACCGCAAGCCCTACATTGGACAGGAAGGTGCCGGCGATGAACGAGACATTCTCGCGCGTCACCAGTTCCTCGGCCACACGCACCGCATCGCCCGGCGTCGAGCCGTCATCGCGGAACACGAACTCAAGCGGCCGGCCAAGCGCCCCGCCCTTGGCGTTGATCTCGTCCTGCGCCATCTGGATGGCGTTGCGGTAGGGCAGCGCGAAGGCGGCCATGCGGCTGTAGGAATTGATTTCTCCGATCCGGATCGGCGCGCCCGAAGCCGGCGTCTGCGCCCTCGCCCCGAATGGCGCGGCCAGCGCCGCCGCAGCCATGCCGCCCACCACCGTGCGGCGCGTCGTCTTGATCGTCATCGAACCATCTCCAGCCTTGGTGCCCAACCCGGGCAGGATGATATCTGGCCCCGCAGCCGCTGCAAGCGTTATGCTTGAACGAGCGTGGGCGAAGGTTTCAGGCAGGCCAGGAGCCTGTCCGCGCCGCCGGCCTTCCCTTGCCGCCGCCCGCAAGCCCGAACCGGGATGGCTACGCGCCCAGACCGCATTGTTTCGGCCTCGCCTCGCAATGAGGGCAAGGCAGGCGACCAGCCTCACTTCTCGACGAAGGCCTTCTCGATCACGTAATGGCCGGCGCTCGACGAGGAACCTTCGGCAAAGCCGCGCTGCTTCATCATCACGACCATGTCCTTGAGCATGGCCTCGGAGCCGCAGATCATCACGCGGTCCACGGCCGGATCCAGGAGGCCCAGTCCGGCCTTTGCCGGAATGCTCCCGTCGGCGAGGCCGTCCGTCACCCGGCCCGTGTTGCCGAAGGCCTCGCGCGTGACGGTGGGGTGATAGACCAGCCTCCCCGCCGCGACCTCCGAAAGGTACTCGTCATCGCGCACGCGGCTCACGACATGCTGGCTGTAGCCAAGCTCCGACACCTGACGGCAGCCATGGATCGCGATCACCTTCTCGTAGCGCTCATAGATCGCGAAATCGCGGATGATGCTGGCGAAGGGCGCAAAGCCCGTTCCCGTCGAGACAAGGTAAAGGTTGCGGCCGTCCAGCAGACTGTCCTGCACCAGCGTTCCGGTGGCCTTGCGGCCGATCAGCACGGTGTCGCCGGGCACGATGCCCTGCAAGCGCGAGGTCAGCGGCCCGTCCGGCACCTTGATCGAGAAGAACTCCAGCTCCTCGTCATGGTTGGGGCTGGCCATGGAATAGGCGCGCAGCAGCGGCTTGCCATCGACCACAAGGCCGATCATCGCGAATTGCCCGTTCTCGAAACGGAAGCCGGGATCGCGCGTGGTGCGGAAGGAAAAGAGCCGGTCCGTCCAGTGATGGACATGGGTCACGGTCTCTTCGAAAAAGGCAGCCATTCAGACTTGCTCCGGAAGCGTCGGCGCTCATTAGTGCACGAATGATCGGCCAGCAAGCATGGCCACGAAAAACCGATGGTTCACACCACCACCTCGCGCATCGGCTGCGCCTCAACGTTGAACACGCGCATGTAGCGCGAGATCTCGGTGTTCGGGCCGGTGGCCTTGGTGGGATTGTCCGATATCTTGACCGCCGGGCGCCCATTGGCTGAGACGACCTTGCAAACCACGGAAATGGGGTCGAGCGAACGCTCGCGGGCAAGGCCGCGGAAATCATTGGTCAGCAGCGTGCCCCAGCCGAAGCCGAACCGCACCTTGCCGAAGAAATGGCGATGGATCGCCTCGATGGCATCGACGTCGAGGCCGTCCGAGAAGATGATCTGCTTGGTCAGCGGATCGACGCCGCGGCCCTTCCACCAGGCGATCGCCTCCTCGCCCCCGAGGATAGGGTCCTTGGAGTCGATGCGGATGCCGGTCCAGGCATCCATCCATTGCGGCGCGCTCGCAAGGAATCCGGTCGTGCCATAGGTGTCCGGCAGGATGATGCGCAGGTTGCCTTCGTAATCCTGCTGCCAGTCGGCGAGCACCTGGTAGGGAGCAGCGGCGAGTTCTGCATCGTTCCTTGCCAGTGCGGAATAGACCATGGGCAGTTCGTGAGCGTTGGTGCCGATCGCCTCCACCTCTCGCCGCATGGCGATGAGGCAGTTCGACGTCCCGAGGAAATTGCCGCCGAGGCCCTCGATCATGGCCTGCACGCACCAGTCCTGCCAGAGGAAGCCGTGGCGCCGCCGCGTGCCGAAATCGGCGATGCGCAGATCTTTCAGCTTCTGCAGGCGGGTGATCTTCTCCCACACCCGCGTCATCGCCCGCGCATAGAGCACCTGAAGCTCGAAGCGGCCAAGCCCGCGCAGAACCGCGCGCGAACGAAGCTCGTTGATGATCGCCAGCGCCGGGATCTCCCACATCGTGGTCTCGACCCAGGGCCCGTCGAAGGTGAGTTCATATTGCCCTTCGCGGATCTCCAGCTGGTAATCCGGCAGGCGCAGCGCCTCGAACCACTCCATGAAGTCAGGCGAGAACATCTGGCGGCGGCCATAGAACATGTTGCCGCGCAGCCATGTGCTCTCCCCGCGGGAGAGCTTGAGCGAACGCACATGGTCAAGCTGCTCGCGCAACTCGCCGACATCGATGATCTCGGCCAGCCTGATGCGGGTCGTGCGGTTGATCAGCGAGAAACGCGCGGAGGTGTCGCGCTGCCGCCGCCAGATCGTCTGCGCCATGAGGATCTTGTAGAAATCCGTATCCAGCAGCGAACGGACGATCGGATCGATCTTCCAGGTGTGGTTGTAGACGCGCTGGGCGAGGTCGGTCATGGGCTCAACAAAGTCCGGTCAGGATCGTCGCGCTGAAATGACCATGAATTCCAGGCCATGGCGAGGGGGGAGAAGGCTCGGCGCCCCGGCTAAGGACACGCTATGCGAAGCTGTCGGCATAGGTCTGCCGCAGCACGTTCTTCTGCACCTTGCCCATGGTGTTGCGCGGCAGCTCGTCCACGATGAACACGCGCTTCGGCTGCTTGAAGCGGGCGAGCCGGCTCTCCAGCGCCTTGATGATGGCGGCTTCCTCAAGGCTCGCGCCCCTGGCGCGCGCCACGACGGCGGTCACCGCCTCGCCGAAATCCTTGTGCGGCAGGCCGATAACCGCGCTTTCCGCCACGCCGGGCAGCGCATCGATCTCGCTCTCCACCTCCTTGGGATAGACATTGTAGCCCCCCGTGATGATGAGGTCCTTGCCGCGTCCCACGATGTGGACATAGCCGCGCGCATCGATCTTGCCGAGATCGCCGGTGATGAAGAACCCGTCCGGGCGGAACTCCGCGGCGGTCTTTTCGGGGTTGCGCCAGTAGCCCTTGAACACGTTGGGCCCGCGCACCTCGATCATGCCGATCTGTTCGGACGGCAGGGACGCTCCCGTTTCAGGTTCAACCACCCGCGCCTCGACCCCTGGCAGCGGAAATCCGACCGTGCCCGGCACGCGCTCGCCGTCATGGGGGTTCGAGGTGTTCATGTTGGTCTCGGTCATGCCGTAGCGCTCGAGGATGGCGTGGCCCGTCCGGGCGCTCCAATCCCTGTGCGTGTCGGCCAGCAGCGGCGCGGAGCCGGAGATGAACAGCCGCATATGGGCGGTGGCCTCGCGGGTCAGTCCCGGGTGATCGAGCAGGCGCACATAGAAGGTCGGCACGCCCATCATGGTCGTGGCGCGCGGCATCAGCCTCATCACTTCGTCCGCGTCGAACTTCGGCAGGAACAGCATGGAAGCCCCCGCGAACAGGACCACATTCGTGCCGACGAAGAGCCCGTGCGTGTGGAAAATGGGCAGTGCATGCAGCAGCACGTCGGACCGCGTGAACCTCCAGCAATCCACCAGCGTCAGCGCGTTCGAGGCAAGATTGTCATGGCTCAGCATCGCGCCCTTGGAGCGCCCTGTCGTCCCCGAGGTGTAGAGGATGGCGGCGAGATCATCGGCAGCGCGATCCACATCGCTGAAGCGCGATGGCTGCTGCGCCGTGCGGGCCATGAGACTGCCCTCGCCACGCGCGTCCAGCGTCTCGATTGCCGCGCCGCGCGCGATCCGGGCGATGCCCTCGGCCTTGGCAGGATCGCATACAATCAGCGACGGCTCGGCATCGGTGATGAAGTATTCAAGCTCGGCCAGGGTGTAGGCCGTGTTCAGCGGCAGGAACACCGCGCCGGCCCGCACGCAAGCCAGATAGAGCATCAGCGCGCTCGCGCTTTTCTCGACCTGCACCGCGACCCTGTCCCCCGGCGCGACGCCCGCCGCGACGAGGCCATGGGCGATGCGCGCGGAGATGGCGTCGAGATCGCCATGGCTGATCGTGGCGCCGTCGGGATGAACGAGGAACGGGCTCGCAGGCGATGGCATGCGTGAGCGGATGAGATCAAAAAGATGATTCGGCATGCGTTTCGGTTTCTTCAAGATGCCGGCTTGGAGGCAAGACCGGACAATTCGAGCTTCAGTTCGGGAGAGAGGGCGCTGACCCCATGATCTGCATAGCGCTGATGACAGGCTTCGACCATGGGCAAGTCATGCAGCAAGTCATGCAGATCGTTGGCCATTGCGCCGAAGCCTTCCCTGAGGCCTTTCTGCGACAGGTGCGTGGCCGGATGGATTCTTTCGAGGCGCGCCCCGTCGCCAGGATGGAAGCGCTCGACAGGTGCGCCACAAGGCTTCCCGCACCATCGGCTCCAGCTGCGCGTCGCCAACCTCGTGAGCCGCTCGTTCGACGAACACCAGCCGGTTCCCGACGCGATCCGCACAGGCGACTGGCCTGCCGCCGCGGAGGCGCGGTGCAGCCATGCCGTCGCGCAGTGCAAAGGCTTCTCGGATATGGTCGCGAGCCGTCCCATGCTCCAAGGCTGCTTGATTTCCCGGCTTTAGGGGCAATCTTTACCGCAACGACGCCTCAACAACCGCCGGATCCACGGCGGGCATCAGGGAGAACGCCAAGAATGACAACCGAAACCTCCGGCGTCATGCGCCGCACGGCGCTGGCCGGCATTGCGGCGGCGCTGCTTCTCGCGCCCGTTCCGGCCTTTGCCCAGGCCGCCTGGCCGCAGCGCCCCATCACCTTCATCGTGCCCTTCGCCGCAGGCGGCGGCACCGACGCCTTCGCGCGGCCGCTTGCCGCCCAGCTCGAGACGCAGATCGGACAGCGCATCCTGATCGAGAACCGCGCAGGCGCCGGTGGCACCACGGGCGCTTCCGCCGCAGCCAAGGCCACGCCGGACGGCTACACCTTCTTCATCGGCGCGGCCCACCACGCCATTGCTCCGGCGCTCTACCCGCGCCTCGACTACAACATCGAGACGGACCTCGTGCCGATCGGCCTCGTCGCGACGCCGCCGCAGGTCATCGCGGTCCATCCCGGCAAGGTGCAGGCCAGGACGCTGGCCGAATTCATCGCCTTCCTGAAGGCTAACCCCGGCAAGCTCAATTATGGCTCGGCCGGCAACGGCACGACGCATCACCTTACGGGCGAGCTGTTCAAGCTGCAGGCTGACGTCAATCTCGTGCACGTGCCCTATCGCGGCGCGGGCCCGGCCCTTGCCGACCTTATCGCGGGACAGATCGAGGTGATGTTCGACGGGCTCGGCTCGTCCGCCAGCCACATCCAGGCCGGCACGTTGCGCGGCCTCGCCGTCGCCGCGGCCAGGCGGTCCCCCGCGATTCCGGACGTGCCGACCACCGCCGAGGCTGGCCTGCCCGGCTTCGAGGTCGCCACCTGGTATGCGCTCTGGGCGCCGAAGGGCACGCCGCCTGAAATCGTTGAGCGCATCGGCGGCGAACTGCGCAAGGCCCTCGCCTCGCAGCCGATCAAGGACGCGTGGGCCCGCAACGGCTCGGACATCCCCACCATGATGGGCGCCGAGTTCGCGGCTTTCCTCAAGGCCGAGATCGCGCGCTGGGGCAAGGTCGTGGCCGAGGCCAAGGTCGCGCTCTGACGGGCCTGATCGGCCGGCGTCATGAAGGCGTGGCCCAGGCTGCGCCTTCTCTTGTCGTGAAAACGGCAGGCTTTCCCACAGCGGCGGCGCGGCCGGCCCTTTGCCGGCGTCGCCGCACCTGCCACACTCGCGTGGCCGCATCCTGAAAGCGCCGCCTCTCCATGACCTTTCCGCCGCCCCTCATCGAGGCGAAAGCCATCGTCAAGCGCTTTGGCGCGCTGGTCGCCAATGACCATGTCGATCTGGCTGTCGCGGAGCGCGAGGTGCACGCTCTCCTGGGCGAGAACGGCGCAGGCAAGTCCACCCTCGTCAAGATCCTCTACGGCCTGCTCCAGCCCGACGAGGGGCAATTGCTCTGGCGCGGCCAGTCCGTTCATCTTCGGAGCCCCTCCGAGGCGCGGCGGCTGGGCATCGGCATGGTGTTCCAGCATTTCTCGCTCTTCGATGCGCTCAGTGTGGCCGAGAATGTGGCGCTGGCGATCGAGGGCAATGAGCCTGTGTCCTCCGTAGCGATGCGCCTCGATGCGGTCTCGCGCGCCTATGGCCTGCCGCTCGATCCGCGCCGCGAGGTCTGGCGCCTGTCGGTTGGCGAGCGCCAGCGCATCGAGATCGTCCGTTGCCTGATGCAGGAACCCCGTCTCCTGATCCTCGACGAGCCGACATCGGTGCTGACGCCGCAGGAGGTCGCAGGCCTGTTCGCCACGCTGGAGCACATCAAGGCGCAGGGCTGCTCCATCCTCTACATCTCGCACAAGCTGGAGGAAGTGCGCCGCATCTGCGACAGCGCCACCATCCTGCGCCACGGCAAGGTCGTGGCCAACTGCGATCCACGCGCCCAGAGCGCTGGCGCGCTTGCCCAGATGATGGTCGGGGCCCGCATCGCACCGACACGCCATGAGCCTGTGGCCAGCGTCGGCCCCGTGATGCTGAAGGTGGACGACCTGTCCGTGCCCTCGCTTGATCCGCACGGGACGAGCCTGAAGGCAATTTCGCTTCAGGTCCGCGCGGGCGAAGTCTTCGGCATCGCAGGCGTGGCGGGCAATGGGCAGGACGAACTCTTCGCTGCGCTCTCGGGCGAGGTGGCGGCGCCGCGCGCCGGCGCGGTGTGCCTCGATGGGCAGGCTTGCGGGCTGGACGGCATCAATGCCCGGCGGCGGCTTGGCGGCGCCTTCGTTCCGGAGGAGCGGCTGGGCCATGCGGCAGCCCCGCGCCTCAGCCTGTCCGAAAATGCGCTCGCCGCGGGCCACGCCACCAATGGCTTCGTGCGCTCGGGCCTGATCGACAGGGCTGCGACGCTCGAATGGGTCGACAAGGTCGTCAAGGCCTTCGACGTGCGCAAGGGACCACGGGATCCCGAGGCGCGGGCCTTGTCGGGCGGCAATCTCCAGAAATTCGTGGTTGGCCGCGAGATCCTGCGCAACCCCAGGGTGCTGGTGGTCTCCCAGCCCACCTGGGGCGTCGATGCCGGGGCCGCGGCGCTGATCCGCCAGGCTCTCGTCGATCTGGCGCGTGGCGGAGCGGCCGTCCTCGTCATCAGCCAGGACCTCGACGAACTGTTCGAGATCGCCGACCGCATGGCGGTCATCTTCCACGGCCAGCTTTCCGCCCTGCTCGACGCGCGCGGCCTGGAACGGGAGGCGGTCGGCCTGCTGATGGGCGGTTCCGGCTTCGCGCCCTATCGCGAGGAAGCCGCCTGATGCGCCTCGTGCTGAGCAAACGCGAGGAAGCCTCGCGCTGGATGAGCCTTCTGTCGCCGCTGATTGCGGTTGCGCTCACGCTGGTTTCCGGCTCGGTGATGTTCGTGCTCATGGGCCTTGATCCGATCAAGGCGCTCGGCGTCTATTTCTGGTCGCCGATCTCCGATGGCTGGGCGCTCCAGGAACTCGCAGTGAAGGCCACGCCGCTGATCCTTATCTCGGTCGGCCTGTCGCTGTGTTACCTGTCGAACAACTGGAACATAGGCGCCGAGGGCCAGTTCGTCATGGGCGCCATCTTCGGCGGCTGGGTCGCCATCGCCACCCATGGCGTCGCTAACGGCCCCTGGGTTTTCCCGGCCATGATGCTCGCCGGCATGATCGGCGGCGCTGCGCTCGCCATGATCCCGGCCATCCTCAAGACGCGACTCTCCGTCAACGAGATCCTGACGAGCCTCATGCTGGTCTATGTGGCGGAGCTGTTTCTGGACTGGCTGGTGCGCGGCCCCTGGCGCGATCCGGCCGGGTTCAACTTTCCCCAGAGCGTGATGTTCGAGCGCGAGGCGCAGGCGGTGCGACTGATGGCTGATGGCCGCGTCAACATCGGCTCGGCCATCGCCATGATCGTCGTCATCGTGGCAGCCATCCTGATGGCCCGCTCGCTAAAGGGCTTCGAGATCAGGCTCGTGGGCGAAGCCCCGCGCGCCGCGCGTTTCGCCGGCTTCAACGAGAAGCGCCTGACCTGGACGGTCTTCGCCATCTCGGGAGCCCTCGCAGGGCTTGCGGGCATCATCGAGGTGGCTGGCGCAATGGGCCAGCTCCAGCCCTCGATTTCACCCGGCTATGGCTTCACCGCGATCATTGTCGCCTTCCTCGGCCGGCTTAACCCGATCGGCTGCCTGATCGCCGGCATCTTCCTCGCCATCACCTTCATCGGCGGCGAGAACGCGCAGATCTCGCTGCGCCTGCCGCTGGATGTCACGCGGGTCTTCCAGGGCCTGCTCCTGTTCTACGTTCTGGCCTGCGATGCCTTCCTCGTCTACCGCGTCCGCCTCGTGCGCGGCGAAGGTCAGGAGCGCGCCGCATGACCATGTTCGAGGCCATCCTGCTGACGATCATGACAGCCTCCACCCCCCTGCTCATCGGGGCGATCGGGCAACTGGTGGTGGAGCGCGCCGGCGTGCTGAACCTGGGCCTTGAAGGCATGATGATCATGGGCGCGGCCTGCGGCTTCGCCATCGCCATCCTCACGGGCAATTCCTATCTCGGCATCGGCGCGGCGATCATCGCAGGCATGGCGATGTCCGCGATCTTTGCCGTGCTGACGCTGGGGCTCGCCGCCAATCAGGTCGCGTCCGGCCTCGCGCTCAGCATCTTCGGGCTCGGGCTGTCCGGCGTGATCGGCGCGCCCTTCGTTGGCGCCAAGCGCGAGACGATGGCCCGCCTCGATCTGCCCGTGCTCAGCGATCTGCCCATCATCGGCAAGGCCCTGTTCGGGCAGGACCCGTTCGTCTACGCCTCCTTCGCGCTCGTCATCGGCGTGTGGTGGTTCCTTGGCCGCACGCGGGCCGGCCTCGTCCTGCGCGCCTGCGGAGAAAACCACGCCTCGGCGCACGCGCTGGGCTATCCTGTGCTGAAGATCAGGCTGCTGGCGATCCTGTTCGGCGGCGGCTGCGCGGGCCTGGCGGGCGCCTATCTCAGCCTGGTCTACACGCCCTTCTGGTCGCCCGGCATGACGGCCGGCCGCGGCTGGATTGCGCTCGCCATCGTCGTGTTCGCCTCCTGGCTGCCCTGGCGCGCGGCGTTTGGCGCCTACGTGTTCGGCGGCATCACCATCCTGCAACTCCATGCGCAGGGCGCGGGCGTGCCTGTGCCCTCGCAACTCATGGCTGCCCTGCCCTATCTCGTCACCATCATCGCGCTTGTCATCATCATGAGCCGGCGCGGCGGCCAGCAGACCGCTCCCGCCTCACTCGGCGTGCCCTTCGTTCCGGACCGCTGAGCGCCCGGTCCTGCGCTGAACGGCAGGAGCTCCGGCTTCATCCGGCCCCGGAGCGCCGCCGGGAGCCGCAAGCACAGCCATCCCGCCACACATGCTCGCTTACGCCGCGGCGAGCGAGGCGACGCACTCCGGCGTTGCGGTTCGCGCACCACCTGCGCCGATGGACAGCCCTGCTCCGCTCGCAATCATGCCGCTGGCTGGGCATGTCAATCCGGGCGGAAGCGAAGCCGATGGGACGGAAATCCACACGCCAGAACTGCATGGCATGGACGAATCATTGCCATTGACGAACACTGCCATAGGCATACTTCTTTATTTGACATTACATATTAACACCTAAAACAGGAGTGGAATTATGCAGATCAACCGTCGTCAGGCCTTGCAGGGGGCAACCGCCCTCGCAGCGGTCGCCACCCTCGGCGAGCCAGCCTTCGCGCAGGCCTCTCCGCTTCAGGTCGGCTTCATCTATGTCGGCCCGGTTGGTGATTTCGGCTGGTCCACCATGCACGATGTCGGCCGCAAGCGCCTTGATGAGGTTATGGGGGCGGCCGTGAAGACCACCGCCGTCGAGGCCGTGGCCGCTAACGACATGGAGCGCGTGGCGACCCAGCTCGCCCGCCAGGGCCATCGCCTGATCTTCACCACGTCCTTTTCCTTCTTCCAGCCCACGCTGCGCGTGGCCCCCACGCTTCCGAACGTCTTCTTCGAGAGCGCCACCGGCACCCGCACCGCCGACAATGTCTCGCTCTACAATGCGCGCTTCTATGAAGGGCGCTACGTGCAGGGCGTCATCGCCGCGCGCAAGTCCAAGACCAAGACCATCGGCTACATCGCAGCCTTCCCCGTTCCCGAGGTGATCCACGCCATCAACACGGTGATGCGCGGCGCCTGGTCGGTGGATCCGGCGATGAAGATCCGCGTGGTCTGGGCCAACGCCTGGTTCAATCCGGGCCGCGAGGCGGACGCCGCCCGCGCCCTCATCGACCAGGGCTGCGACGTGATCTGCCAGCACACGGACAGCCCTGCTCCGCTCCAGCTCGCCAATGAGCGCGGCGTCTTCGGCTTCGGCCAGGCATCAGACATGACGCGCTTCGCGCCCAGGGCCCACCTGACATCGAGTGTCAACAATTGGGGCGATTATTATGTCGAGCGCGCCAAGGCCGTGATCGCCGGTGCCTGGAAGCCGGGCGATGTCTGGGGCGGCCTCAATTCGGGCATGTTCCGCCTCGCGCCCTTCACCAACATGACGCCGGAAGAAGCCTCCGAGGCCCAGCGCATCGCCGACGCGCTGGCTGCCGGGCGCCTCCACCCGTTCGACGGGCCGATCGTCCGCGCCGACGGCACCGAGGCTGTGGCGGCGGGCGGCCGTCTGACCGACGACCAGATCCGCTCTATGAATTATCTCTATCGCGGCATCGAGGTCACGCTTCCGGGCTGAGGCTTGCCGGCGCTGCACAAATCCGAAAGGCGGCTCGCGAGGGCCGCCTTTCCTGTTTCCGGGGCCTGCCGCCCCCGTGAAGGTCAGAACCGCAGGGGCGGCGGCTCATCCGCGCCCGGGCCGCCTAGCCCCGGAATGATGAGGTTGTCGAGCTGCCGCTGCACATCGGCCGGGTCCACGGCGACGATGGCGTCCTTGTAGTGCAGGACCAGCTGCGGCCAGAAATACACCACGACCACCATGAACACCTGAAGCAGGATAAAGGGGATGACGCCTCGGTAAAGCGTTGTCGTCTGGACGCCCTCGATCAGCTTGCCCGTTACCTTGTCCGTATAGTTCAGACGTGGCGCCACGCTTCGCAAATAGAACAGCGCGAAGCCGAAGGGCGGAGTCAGGAAGCTGGTCTGCATGTTCATGGCCATCAGCACGCCGAACCACACGATATCGATCTTCAGCGCCTCGGCCGGAGCGACCAGCAGCGGCATCAGAATGAAGGCGATCTCGAAGAAATCGATGAAGCAGCCGAGGATGAACACGACAAAATTGGTGAAGATGATGAAGCCGACAGCGCCGCCGGGCAGTGACAGCATCAGCTCCTTCACCCAGACATGGCCGTTGATGCCATAGAAGGTGAGCGCGAAGACACGCGCGCCGATCAGGATGAACATCACGAAGGCCGAGAGCTTCAGCGTCGACTCGCAAGCCTGCTTCGTCAGCGTGAAGGTCAGACGCCCGTTCATGGCCGCCAGCACCAGCGCGCCGACCGCGCCCATCGCGCCGCCCTCGGTGGGCGTGGCGAGGCCGATGAAGATCGTGCCCAGCACAAGGAAGATCAGCGCCAGCGGCGGCACCAGCACCATGATCACCCGCTCGGCGAGATAGGACAGGACCTTGAGCTTGAAGCGCTTGTTGGCGATCGCCACCGCAAGCGCGAAGATCACCGCGACCGAAGCGCCATAGACATGCGGCGCCTGCTCGACATGGGGGGTGAAGAGCATGGTGGCGCCCACGCCAACAAGCGCGGACAGGCCGATCATGACGAAGAGCGAGGTGACGCCGGCGCCCAGCGTGCGCGCCTCGGGGGGCAGCGGCGGGCCCGCCTTCGGGTTGATCAGGGTCAGCACGAAGACATACAATGCGTAGGCACCTGTCAGCATCAGGCCGGGAATGATCGCGCCCTGGTAGAAATCACCCACCGACCGGCCCAGCACATCGGCCAGCACGATCAGCACCAACGAGGGCGGAATGATCTGCGCCAGCGTGCCCGACGCCATGATCACGCCCGTGGCCAGCTGCCGGTCATAGCCATAGCGAAGCATGATCGGCAGCGAGATCAGGCCCATGGAGATGACCGCGGCAGCCACGACGCCGGTGGTCGCCGCCATCAGCGCGCCCACGAAGATGACTGCATAGGCAAGCCCGCCGCGAACCGTGCCGAAAAGCTGGCCTATGGTGTCGAGGAGATCCTCGGCCATGCGCGAACGCTCGAGGATCAGGCCCATGAAGGTGAAGAAGGGGATCGCCAGCAGCGTCTCGTTGGCCATGATGCCGAAGACCCGCTCGGGCAGCGCCTGCAGGAAGTTGGGCGTGAACAGCCCGAACGCGATGCCGATATAACCGAAGATGAGGCCGTTCGCCGCCAGCGTGAAAGCGACCGGAAAGCCGAGCAGCAAAAAGCCGATCAGCGAGACGAACATGATCGGGGAAAGATAGGTGATGATGAACTGGGTCATTGAAGCCTAAGCCCTGAGGTCGAATTGTGATGGAGCCGATGGCTCAGTGCTTGATGCCGATGGACTTGGCAGTGTCGGGGTCGATGGCCTCGACCACATGCAGCACCTCGGCCTCGTGGCCCTTCATCTCGTCTTTCTCCTCGAGCGCGCCGGTGATGACCGCGATGCGCTTGATGAGCTCGGAGACGCCTTGCAGCGTGAGCAGGAAGAAGCCGAAGAGGACCATGAACTTGGCCGGCCAGATGATGAGGCCGCCCGCATTGGTCGAAAACTCCTGCGTGCGGAAGGAGGTCATGAAGAACGGGTAGGAGTAGTAAAGATGCACGAGGGCGAACGGGAAAAAGAACGCCAGGAGCCCGAAAACCTCGATGCGGTCACGGGTGGATTTGACAAGGCGCGAGGAGAGGACATCGACCCGGACATGCTCATTGGCCTTCATCGTCCAGGCGGCGCCGATCATGAAGACCACGCCGAACAGGTACCACTGCGC
This sequence comes from Bosea sp. (in: a-proteobacteria), assembly GCA_023910605.1. Lineage (NCBI taxonomy): Bacteria > Pseudomonadati > Pseudomonadota > Alphaproteobacteria > Hyphomicrobiales > Alloboseaceae > Allobosea > Allobosea sp. The sequence goes on from JAAVVV010000001.1 coordinate 2,547,179, forward strand.
CTCAAGCAGGCCGTTTGAAGACCAGTTGAAGACCTTGCGCACTGTCGCGTTGCCGGCCGAGATCCCCACTGCCGCGAGCACGAGCCATGCGGTCATCTTGCCCAGCCGTTCGTTTATGGCATCGATCACGCGCGAGATCGAAAGCAGCACTGTCATGAGCATCATTCCTTTGAAGTTCGTTCCGGCGGCGAGGCTTGGTGGCCTGGGTCACGCCGGCGTGCGTTGGCGCAGCCGGATGGGCCCGGCAATTGCTGCGCGTTCCAGGATTGTGGAGTCCGGCGTCTTGCAATCGCCGCCCGCATGGGTGCCGCCGCGCTTTTGGGCGCGCGGCGGCGGCATGGGCATGGCTTCGTGATCAGGCGCGGCTGCGCGCGCGGATCATGAAGCTGTCGTACGAGAAATCGCCAATCTGGTTGTAAAGGTAGTAGTCATTCCGGAAGGCCACCTGCGCGTCATGGATCTTCTTGAAGTCGGCGTTGCGGCCGCTGATCTCGGCGTAGAGCTCCTGCGAGGCCTTGAACGCCGCGTCCATGACGTCCTGCGGGAAGGCGCGCAGCTGCGTGCCGGCGCTCAGCAGGCGCTTGAGGGCAGCCGGGTTGCGGGCGTCATACTTCGCTGTCATCTCGGTGTTGGCATAGGCCGAGGCGCCGCGCAGGATCGCCTGATAATGCTTCGGCAGCTCCGCCCACTTGGCCGTGTTGACGAGCGTGTGCAGCACCGCGCCGCCTTCCCACCAGCCGGGATAGTACAGGAAGCGGGCGACCTTGTTGAAGCCGAGCTTCTCGTCGTCATAGGCGCCGACCCATTCTGCCGCGTCGATCGTGCCGCGCTCGAGCGCCGGATAGATGTCGCCGCCCGCGATCTGCTGGGCGACCACGCCCAGGCGAGCGATCACCGCGCCGCCCGAGCCGCCGATGCGCATCTTCACGCCCTTGAGGTCTTCAAGGTTGCGGATTTCCTTGCGCCACCAGCCGCCCATCTGGGTGCCGGTGTTGCCGCCTTCGAAGGCCACGATGTTGTGCTTGGCCAGGAACTCGTTGAGCAGCTTCTCGCCGCCACCGTCGAGCATCCACGCATCCTGCGCGCGCTTGGACATCATGAACGGCACAGCCGTGGCGAGGCCGAAGGCGGGGTCCTTGCCGTAATTGTAGTAGATGGCGGTGTTGGACATTTCCACCGTGCCGGCGGAGACGGCATCGACCGACTGAAGGCCGCCCACGATTTCGCCGGCGCCGAAGGTCTGGATTTCGAAGCGGCCATCCGTCATCTCGCGCACATACTTCGCGATGGTTTCGGAGGCGCCATAGATGGTGTCGAGCGACTTCGGGAAGCCCGAGGTCAGACGCCATTTGAAGCTTGGCATTGACTGGGCGATGGCGGGCATGGCCACGGCGGTGGCGGTGCCCGCGACAGCCGCCCCTTTCAGAAACTGACGACGCTCCATAGCAGCAATCCCTTTCTCGATAGTCCGCCATGATGGGCGGTTATGCGCGGCATGTAATTTACGCATGTCGGCGATCAGTCAAGATTGCGTGAGAAAAAAATACGCCATTTCACGTGCATTCTGTGTATAATTAAATAACATGCAAACAACGTTGTTTATTGTCTGCGCAGTCATGCTGCCGTTTCGTGGCCGGTCGGGGCTGATGCCCGCCAACATGCCGCCGTTGCCATGCCCTGCACGGAAACAGAGCATCCGACGCAGGACATGACACATGGCCGGGAACGGCAGGGCCTCGCCAACTCCGCCTACGCTGCTAAAGTCCCGATCCCGACTCAGCGGAGCCGTCATCCATGTCCCAGCATCAGAAGGTGGCGCTCGTCACCGGAGCCAGCGCCGGCATCGGCCGTGCGGTCGCCACCGCCTTCCTCAACGCCGGCTACAGCGTGGTTCTGACCGCACGCCGTCACGACGCCCTTGAGGAGACCGCACGGCTCGCTGGCGCGGCGCCCGAAAAGGTTCTGGCCCATGCCTGCGACATCACCGAACCGGCCTCTGTCGCAGGCCTGTTCGCGGCCTGCCGTGCCCGCTTTGGCCGCCTCGACGTGCTGTTCAACAATGCCGGAGTCAACGCACCCGGCGGCGTCCTGCTCGAGGATCTGACATATGAGCAATGGAAGGCCTGCGTAGACACCAACCTGACAGGCCCCTTCCTGTGCACGCAGGAAGCCTTCCGCATGATGAAGGCGCAGGAGCCGCGCGGCGGCCGCATCATCAACAACGGCTCTGTCTCAGCCCACGCGCCGCGTCCCAACTCCGCGCCCTATGCCGCGACCAAGCACGCGATCACCGGCCTCACCAAATCCACCTCGCTGGACGGCCGCAAATATGACATCGCGTGCGGCCAGATCGACATCGGCAATGCGCTCACCGAGATGGCGGCGGCGATGACGAAGGGGGTCCCCCAGGCGGACGGCTCGGTTCGCATCGAGCCGGTGATGGATGTGCGCCATGTCGCCGATGCCGTGCTGCACATGGCCGGCCTGCCGCTATCCGCCAACGTGCTGTTCATGACGGTGATGGCCAGCGCCATGCCGTTCGTCGGACGAGGCTGACGGCTGCGTCCGATCCGCGCAGCGCCTTGAATATCCGGTGCCAGCGGTCATCTCCGTCCCGAAGGTCGGAGACAAGAATGCGCTTTCTCATCAGGCTGAAGCTGATCGCCCTCATCGGCATCTGGAGCCTCATCTGCCTTGGGCTCTACGGCGTGATCGCTTTTGGCGAGGCGCTGCTTGAAGTCGGCGCCGACATGGCCGGCGCGGCCGTCGGCCAGGGCGCGGGCCTGTCCGGACTCATCGACCTCACCGGAGACGTGGTCCAGTGGGGCGTCGGCCTGATCTGGCTTGCCGGCGTCATAGCGCTGTGGTTCGTGAAGCGCCTTCTGACCTCCAGCGAGACGCGCGCCCGCACCGCCGGCGTCGCCGTGAAGGCTGCCTCCACTGCGGCGCCTTACGTGTTGTCGCGCCATCCGCTCGGCAGGGCCGTCAACGTGGCGCGCGGCCCGGCGGGCCGCTTCCTGGGCGGCCTGCTGGCGCGCAAGCTTGGCAAGCGCTGATCGCTTTCAGGTCACCGGCAGCGCGCTGAAGCAGGCTGCGCTCGGCCGCGACAGGATGCGCCGGTGCCAGGCCTCGACATGGGGCCGCGGCAGGCGCGCGACCGGCATGTTGAGCCAGCGGTGAACCGTCGGACCCAGCGCCAGTTCCGCCACGCCGAAGCGCGCGCCCAGATAGTCCCGCCCGGCAAGATGAGCATCGAGCACGGCCAGCAGCGTTTCAGCCTTGGCGCGCGAGGCCTCGATCGCAGCCATGTCGCGCTTGTCCGGCGCCGTCCTGACAAGGCCCATGAAGGCGGGCGCATAGGCCGGATAGAAGCTCGTCGCCTGCCAGTCCATCCAGCGCTCGCCATCCGCGCGCTCCACCGGATCTTCCGGCCAGAGCGTGTCCGTGCCATGGGCTGAGGCCAGATAGCGCACGATGGTGTTGGATTCCCACAGCACGAAGCCGCCATCGTCGATGACAGGCACAAGCCCGTTCGGGTTCATGGCGCGATATTCCGGCGTGTTCACGATGCCGAAGGCCATGCCGGCATCATGCCGCTCATAGCCGAGCTCCATTTCCTCTGCCGCCCAGACCACCTTCTGGACATTGATCGAGTTCATCCGGCCCCAGATGGTCAAGCCCATGGCGGTTTCCTTGCTCCAGCGTCACCCTGGGGCTAACGGTTCGCGCGGCGGGGCGCAACGGCCTTCCTGGCCTTAACAGCGCGGTTATCGCTGACGGTTTATTGAATGGCCTCCATTGGAGCCCGTCATGTTCTTCTACCTCAGCAAGATTTTCTGGCTCGTTGCCGCCCCCACCCACCTTCTGGTTCTGGTCGCGGCGCTCGGAATCCTGCTCCTTTTCACCCGTTTCATGCGCCAGGGCCGCCTGCTGGCGCTGGCCGGCGTTGCGGGCCTGCTGATCATCGGCGCAACGCCTGTGGGCCGCATGCTGACCCGCCCGCTGGAGGATCGCTTCCCGCGGCCCGATGTCGCCTCGGGCATCACGGGCATGATTGTGCTCGGCGGCGCCATCGGCACGGCGCGTGGAGAGGTGGTCTTCAACGAGGCAGCGACACGCATGACCGCCAGCATAGAGCTGGCGCACCGCTTCCCCGGTGCCAGGATCGCCTTCACTGGCGGCAGCGCGGCCCTGATCGGGCGGGCCGACATGAGCGAGGCCGAGGCCGCGCGCCGCTTCTATCTCTCGCAGGGCATCGCCGCCGAACGCCTGATCCTCGAGGACAAATCCCGCAACACCCGCCAGAACGCCATCCTGCTCAAGCCCCTTCTGAGGCAGAAGCCCGGCGAACGCTGGCTGCTCGTCACCTCCGCTTCCCATATGCCGCGCTCTGTCGGCATCTTCCGCAAGGCGGGCATTGAGGTCATTCCGTACCCTGTAGATTTCACCACCTCGGGCACGCTGCGCGACTTCATCGGCGTCAACCGGGAATTCGTGGATGGCTTAAAGCGCACCGATAACGCCGTACGTGAATGGGTAGGGCTGCTGGCCTATCGTTTGGTGGGCTACACCGACGCGATTTTGCCCTCGCCATCGCCCGGTTCATCCTCGGCGCCCTGAGAGGCTTGCGGCGCGCCGAGGCGATAGACGCCCTTGAAGTCGCCGGGGTCCACCACCCGCCCCTTGCGCAGGATCGACAGCCTGTCCTGACGCGCAAGCCTGATCGCCGCCTGTCGCACCGGCTGCATCAGCCGTCCCCAGGCTTCGGGCTGGGGGCCGCCCAGCGCGCGCGCCACCTCCGAGGGGCAGATCGTCTTGCCCGCCCCGCGATGTTCGACCAATTCGAGAATGGTCTGTTCGAGCATCTCGTTGCTGATCTTGCGCCGTGGCACTTCCGTTCTGCTCACGGGTTCGCTCCTGTCTCGGCCAGCGCTTCGGACGCGCCCTTGCCGAACTGCCTGTTCCACATCACCACCATCACCGCCGCCGTGAGCACGCCCAGGGCCACCGGCCCGATGAACCAGCCCAGATAGGCCAGCACGAAGAAGAAAGCGCGCTGCCCCCGGTTGAAATGCCGGCCAGCCGCGATGTTCATGGCGATGCAGGCCTCAAGCGCCTGCTTCGCCTCTGCGCTCTCGCGCGCCGCCGCGGGCGGCAACGCGCCGAGCAGGATCGCGCTGTAGTTCATGAGCCGGTAGCTCCACGCGAACTTGAAGAATGCATAGGCGAAGATCGCCGCCAGCCCGATCACCTTGACCTCCCAGACAAAGCGGCTCGTGACGCCCGCAAGCGGCAGGTCCCTGGTCAGGGTCATGATCGAGTCGGTCGCGCCCAGCATCGTTGCTGCGCCACCCACCGCGATCAGCGAGGTTGAGGCAAAAAAGGCCGTGCCGTTCTGCAGTCCATTCATCACCTGGGTGTCGATGATCCGGTTGTCGCGCGCCAAACTCTGCTCGAACCATCGGCGTCGGCGCAGGTTCATCCGGGCATTGAGGCTGCGCCCGGCATGCGGCCCGCGCTCGACCGCGAGATGGTAGCCGACCCAGGCTCCGATGAAGCTGATCAGCGCCACGAGATCTTGGCCTTCGAATCCGTTCACGACGCTCTCCCTGGTTCAGCAATGCGCGACGGACAGGCCGCGCGCAACCGTTGACCTCGCCGCTTCGGGGCGGCACTGTCCGGGCGGAAGGAGCGCCGCCAGCATGCCGCAGACCATCAACAGGGGCTACAAGGCCCTGCTCGCTGAAGCCGCAGGCACGGTGGAGACGCTCGACATCGCCGCAGCCGCAGCGTTGCACGGCCGAGATGACGTGGTGTTCGTGGACCTGCGTGACCCGCGCGAGCTGGAGCGCGAGGGCAAGCTGCCAGGCGCCTTCCACTGCCCCCGCGGCATGCTCGAATTCTGGATCGACCCCGAAAGCCCCTACGCCAAACCCGTGTTCCAGGAAGACAAGCGATTTGTCTTCTTCTGCGCAGGCGGCTGGCGCTCGGCTCTGGCTGCCAAGGCGGCGCAGGAGATGGGCCTCAAGCCCGTCGCCCATATCGCAGGCGGCTTTGGCGCGTGGAAGACGGCCGGACAGCCGGTCGAGCCGCCGGCGCCGCGCCCCGCAAGGGCCTGACCGTGCCGTCTCGCGCAGCGCGCCGTCGGGGCCTCCGCCGATGACATGGTTTCTGACCGGCACGGCGCTTGCGCTCTGGCTCTTCCGCAAGAGGCTCGCGCGGATGTTGACGCCTTATCTCCCCGACCGGCAAAGCCGCCACCGGGTGCTGAGCTTCATCATCATCGCCTTCGCGATCACCGCCACCGTGCGGCTCGTGGCGCGCTATATGCCAAGCTGAGTGAGGGCTCAGCCGTTCGGCAGCACGATGAAGCCGCCCTGCCCTGCGCCGGGCGCGAGTTGCTCGGGCGATGCATCCTGCGAGGAGACGCTCGCGACCTCGGCCATCGGCGGACCTGTCCAGCAATCGGCGAGCATGGCCGCGATCGAAGCGCCATCGCCGCACAGCATCATCTCGACGGCTCCATCGCCCAGATTGCGCGCCCAGCCCGTGAGCCCGTGGCCGCTGGCGCGCGACACAGCCCACATGCGGTAGCCGACGCCCTGCACGCGCCCACGCACCACCACCCGGACCGGCTTCGTCACGGCTTCCAGCTCCAGGCATCGGAGGCGCGGTCAGCAGCCCCGACGGTTGTGCTCGGGGCTGCGGCGCGTGGCTGCACGGCCTTTTTCATTGCGACCGGCGCGGCACTCTGCCCTGGCCCAGCGCGAAGGAATCGCGCGATCTCCTGCCGGTAAGCCACGGGAAGATTCCAGCTTTCGGCGCTGGCGAGGACGCCTTCAAGATAGCCCGGGCGCGGCGCGCCGGCTTGCGCGGTCGTGCCGACATAGACAAGCGCCCGTCGCGGCCCGCCTTCGCCGATCACCGGCTGCCCGATCTTGGCGTAAAGCCCGCGGTCCACTTCCTCGAATTTGTCGAGCGCGGCGATGTCCGAAAGCGCCAGCCGCCACAGCACGCCATGAACCGTGGAGCGCGGATCGCGCAGCACCGAGGCGTAGCCATCGCGCGTGATGATGAAGCGGTGGCGGGCCAGCCGGGCGGGCCCCAACGGGCGCCCGCCGGGGCAGCGCACGGCCATCGCCTCACGGTCCATGTTGGCGCCATAGGCGAAATAGAGCGGCACCGGCGAGTCCTCAGTCAGCAGCTTCGCTACAGGCGATGATGCGGCGCGGCGCACGCACCGTCCTCACCGGCGAGAGCGTGCCATCGGCCTCGCGCAGCCAGGACAAGGCGCCTGTCCGCACGTCGAAATGCGCGCCATGCAGCTTGAGCGTGCCGCGCTCCTCAAGGATGCTCACGCAAGGAAATGTCCTGAGGTTGCGCAGGCTCTGAATCAGCGACGCCACTTCGAGAAGCGCGGCGAAGCGGTCAAGGCTCGTCTGCTCCTCAGCGGCTATGCAGGCGGCGGCAGGTTCGAGCAGCGACATCCAGCGGCCCACGAAATCCCCCGGCGAAAGGGCCTGGCGGTCACGCTCCGCAAAGGCCCGGACGCCGCCGCACCGGCCATGGCCCATCACCACGATATGCTCGACCTTGAGCGCCTGCACGGCGTATTCGAGAGCCGCGCTCGTGCCATGAAGTTCGCCATCAGGCTTGTAAGGCGGAACCAGATTGGCGACGTTGCGCACCACGAACAGCTCGCCCGGCCGTGCATTGAAGATGACCTCGGGCGGCACGCGGCTGTCGCAGCACCCGACCAGCATGATCCGGGGCGATTGGCCGCTCGAGGCGAGGTCGGCGAAGCGCTGCTGCTCTTCGGGCAGGCGCCCGTCCACGAACGCCTCGTAGCCAGCGACCAACGCCTCTGGCAGGCCCTCCTGCCGGCTCAGGACAGGCCGCCCGCCCGGCATCAGGCAAACTCCATGATGACGGCATCCACCGCCAGCGTGTCGCCCTCGCGGGCATTCACGCGCTTCACGGTGACGTCACGCTCCGCGCGCAGCACGTTCTCCATCTTCATGGCCTCCACGATGCACAGCATTTCGCCGGCCTTGATCTCCTGACCTTCCTTGACGGCGATGGCTTTCACAAGGCCCGGCATGGGGCAAAGCAGGACCCGCGAGGTGTCCGCCGCCTGCTTCTGCGGCATTGTGGCGGCCAGTTCTGCCTCGCGGCGGGTGTAGACCCGGGCCGCGACATGGGCGCCTGCATGGGCCAGCGTCACGCCATTGGGGATCGCGCGCACCTGCACCGCGATGCGCTCGCCATCGACGGCCCCGCGCCATACCGGCAGGCCGGGCCGCCATTCATGCGTGACCTGCACCGCGTCGCCACCATCAAAGGCCACGTTCACAGCCTCGATCGCGCCCGAAACCTTCGCCGAGAACAAGGCCGTCCCGAGCGTCACCACGCGCTCGCTCTCGAAGGCGACAGACCGCCAGCCTTCCATCTGCTGCGAAATCGCGCGCTTGCGCAGGTTCTGGACATGATCGATGCAGAAGGCCACGGCGGCCATGCGCCGAGCCGCCGCCCCGGATGGCGCGCGCAGGGCGAAGCCCTCGGGAAACTCCTCCGCGATGTAGCCCGTCGAGAGCGCGCCCGAACGCCAGCGCTCCTGCCCCATCAGCGTGGCAAGGAAGGGGATGTTGTGCCGGATGCCCTCGATCGCGAACGCATCCAGCGCCCGGGCCTGCGCCTCGATCGCAGCGAGGCGCGTCGGCGCATGGGTGACCAGCTTGGCGATCATCGGATCGTAATGGATCGAGATTTCGCCGCCCTCGAACACCCCGGTGTCATTGCGCACCACCGCCTCGCCATCGGGTCCCTCCACCGGGGGGCGGTAGGTCACGAGCCGGCCGGTCGACGGCAGGAAGTTGCGCGTGGGGTCCTCCGCATAGATGCGGCTCTCGACAGCCCAGCCATCAAGCCGCACATCGCGCTGCTTCATGCGCAGCGGCTCGCCACAGGCGACGCGGATCATCTCCTCGACGAGATCGACGCCGGTGATCATTTCCGTCACCGGATGCTCGACCTGCAGCCGGGTGTTCATTTCGAGGAAGAAGAAGCTGCGGTCCTGCCCGGCGACGAACTCGACAGTGCCGGCGGAGTCGTAGTTCACCGCCTTCGCCAGCGCCACGGCCTGCTCGCCCATCCTGCGGCGGGTGGCCTCGTCCAGCAGCGGCGACGGGGCTTCCTCGACCACCTTCTGGTTGCGGCGCTGAACCGAGCACTCGCGCTCGCCGAGGTAGATCACATTGCCATGCTTGTCGCCCAGCACCTGGATCTCGATGTGACGCGGGTTGACGATGAACTTTTCCACGAACATGCGGTCGTCGCCGAACGAGGATGCAGCCTCCGAGCGGGAGCGATCGAAGCCCTCCTGCACCTCGTCGGCATTCCAGGCGATTCGCATGCCCTTGCCGCCGCCGCCGGCCGAGGCCTTGAGCATGACCGGATAGCCGATCTCGTCGGCGATCTTGGTGGCGTGGACCGCATCCTCGATCACGCCCAGATACCCCGGCACGGTGGAGACGCCGGCAGCTGCCGCCGCCTTCTTGCTCTCGATCTTGTCGCCCATCGCCGCGATAGCGCCGGGGTTGGGGCCGATGAAGGTGATGCCATTGTCCTTCAGCGCCTGCGCGAAAGCCTCGCGCTCGGACAAAAACCCGTATCCGGGATGGACGGCTTCGGCGCCGGTCTGCTTGCAGGCCGCAATGATGCGCTCGATGACGAGATAGCTCTGGGAAGCGGGCGCAGGGCCGAGATGCACCGCCTCATCCGCCATCTCGACATGCAGTGCGTCCTTGTCGGCGTCCGAATAGACGGCGACCGTCCTTATGCCCATGCGGCGCGCTGTCTTGATGACGCGGCACGCGATCTCGCCGCGGTTGGCGATCAGGATTTTCGAGAACATGCGCTTGGCCTGGCTTGTCTTGGAAAGCGGGAGATCGACAAGCGCGATGTAGGACAGGCCGGAGCGATCGTCCACTTCGCCAAAGGTCTGGAAAGCAGGGGCCGCCTGCGTATTGCGGCACGGGCGGCCCCAACCGTATATCTGGTGCAAGGCCCTGGCGGGGCCCTTTGGCAATCAGGCGACGAGAAGCGCGCTGTCCGAGCGCGTCAGGTCCTGCCGCAGCTTGGAATTGGCCTTGTTGAGCGCAAAGCCGATCAGCATCTCGTCGCAGCGCTCCGCCTCGCGCACCACTTCGAAGGCGATGCGCATGGCGTTGGCGGTCGGCCCCTCCCCGGCTGAAAGGCTCGCCACCAGCCAGTGCGCCGACTCGCGGTTGACGATGCCGGTCGGACGCGAGGTCCAGACCACGTAATCGACCACGGTCGCCACGAGGTATTCGCTCCAGTTGGCTGAAGCAGCCTCGACGTTGCAGTCCAGAGCGATGAGCACATCGATCACGTCGGGCGTCAGTACGGCGTCGGCAAGAAGCTCTCGCGAGAGCCTGTTGACGTCTCCGTCAGTTATACAGCGTCGTTCTAGAATATGATCAACAAATTCATGAAGATGATTTGAAATCATTGTTTGATCCTCCGCAGCATTATATCCCGCTGCTTGTCCTTCCTGATGAAATCGATCTTGACAACCGGAAGTAGTTAAGTGGTTAATTGGCAAAACGTAAAAATTATTCACCTTAAGTACTAGGAACAATAAATGGTTTCTGAAACATGAGATTCATCACATCTAAACCTTGCTGCTGCGCAAACCGTCTCTTGCCAGCCCTCGCTGAAGCGCGAGCCGGCCCTCACTGACGGGTCGGGCAGGTGGCCTTGCGAGGAGCGGCCGAACGTGAGATCAGGCGTGCATGAACGACATGCTCGATGGCTTTCATCTCAGCTATCACGCAGGCGCGGAGCCGTGCGTGCCTGTGCTGCTGCTCCATGGCACGGGCGGCGACGAGAATGATCTTGTCGCGTTTGGTCAAACGGCCGCGCCAGACGCCGCCCTGCTGGGGCTGCGCGGCCGCTCGCCCGAAGGCCAGGTCAACCGCTGGTTCCGCCGTCACGGCGAGGGCGTGTTTGACCTGCCTGACCTTGAGGCGCGGGCCGCGGAGCTTGCCGCGGTGATCGGCAGCGCGGGGCGGCGCTTCGGCTTCAGCGGCCCGCCCATCGCGATCGGCTATTCCAACGGCGCCAACATCGCTGCGGCCCTGCTCATGCGTCACCCCGAAGCGCTTGCCGGCGCGGTCCTGATGCGCGCCATGAATGGGCTGTCGCCCACCCCTGGCCTCGACCTCGGCGGCAAGCGGGTGCTGCTGCTCAGCGGGCGACATGACCCGCTCGCGCCCGAGGCAAGCCGGGCCATCCTTGTAGGCAGTCTGCAGGCCGCCGGCGCAAGCGTCGATCAGCGCATCACTGCGCCCGGACACAGCCTCGATCGCGGCGATGTCGAGGCGGTGCGGGACTGGCTCACGCCGCCCGCAGGCTGAGCGCTTCGGCTATCAGGCGCGGCAATTCGTCGGCATGCTTCGCCACCAGGTCGGCGCCGGCCTCCACCAGCATCGAGGCCGGCTGGAAGCCCCAGGACACCGCGATGGCCGCCACGCCGGCCGCCTTCGCCATCCGCATGTCGTGCACGCTGTCCCCGATCATGACGGTGCGGGCGGGCTGCGCGCCGGTCGCTGCCATGGCCTGAAGGACCATGCCGGGATCGGGTTTGGACGGCGCGCTGTCGGCCGTCTGGATCGTGGCGAACAGCCCGTCCCAGCCATGCAGATCGACCACATAATGGACGCCGCGCAGCGTCTTCCCCGTGGCGATGCCCAGAGTGGTTGCGGGCCGGCTCGAAAGGCTGGCCAGCACGCCCGCGATGCCCTCGAACAAGGGCTCCTCGAAGCCCTCGCTCCCGCGCATGTCGTTGAATATCCGCTTGTAGGTTGCGGCCAGTTCCTCGCGCGGCACGACATCGCCGAACAGCTCCGCCAGCGCGATGTCGAGCGAGAGCCCGACGATGGCGAAGCCCTTGTCGAGGCCGGGATGGACAAGGCCGTGAGCCTGCGCGGTCAGCTCCTGCGCCCCGATGATGATGCGGCCCGAGTCGAGCAGCGTGCCGTCCAGGTCGAACAGGACAAGGTCGGTGCTCATTCGTCAGGCGCTTCCACGATGGGATCATAGGGGGAGGAATCGAAGCCGAGCAGGTTCCAGCTCTGCTTCATGTGGTCCGGCAGCGGCGCGGTGACGTCGATCACGCCCTGACCGCGCGGATGCGGCAGCACGATGCGCCGCGCCAGCAGATGCAGCCGGTTCTGGACGCCGCCCGGAATCTCGGCATTGTGCCGGTCAAAATATTTCGGATCGCCGATGATCGGGTGCCCGATGTGGGCGGCATGGGCCCGCAGCTGGTGCGTGCGCCCGGTCACGGGCTTGAGCGAGAGCCAGGCCACCTTCTGCGCCGCCGTCTCCACGGTGGCGTAATAGGTCACGGCGTGTTGCGCGCCCTCGTCGCCATGCTGCGCCACCTTCATGCGGCTGTCGCCATCGACCTGCGCTTCTCGCGCGAGATAGGTCGAGATGCGCCCCTGCTTGACGCGCGGCACCAGATAGACCAGCGCCCAGTAGATCTTGCGCGCCGCCCGGGACCGGAAGGTCTTGGCCAGCGTGGAGGCGGCGAAGCGGGTCTTGGCGATCACGAGGCAACCGGCCGTGTCCTTGTCGAGGCGATGCACCAGGCGGGGGCGCTGCGCCTCATCCTCGGCCAGCGCCATCAGCATGCCGTCGACATGGCGCGTCGTGCCCGAGCCGCCCTGCACCGCCAGACCGGCGGGCTTGTCGATGACCAGCACGTCGGCATCCTCATAAAGGGTGATGGATTTGAGGAAGGCGCGCACGTCGCCCTCCTTGAACTGCTGGCCGCGCGGGCGCTGCCCGTCAGCGGCGAGCTTCAGCGGCGGCACGCGCACCTTCTGGCCCGCCTCGATGCGGTCATTGGTGTCGACCCGCTTCATGTCCACGCGCAATTCGCCCTTCCGGGCGATCCGCTGGATATGGCTGAAGGGCAGCTGCGGGAAACGCGCGATCAGGAAGCGGTCCACCCGCATGCCCGCCTCGTCATCAGTCACGATCAGGGTCTGGACGCCCGTGGCGATGGTTTCGGACGCCTCGGCCTTGGCTTCGCGCTTCGTGCGCAGCGGCGATTCGTCCGCGATGTGCGGACGCTGCGTCCCGGGCGCCGCATCGGCTCCACCCGATGCCTGCTCCGGCCGGACACGCGGCCCGGTCGAGCGGTTGCCGGTGGGCTTGCCGCCCTTGCGCGGTTCGTCCGCATAGGCTGGGCGCGCGCCGCGGGCCGCAGCGGCGCGGCCAAGCGCGGTCTTGCGGCCGGCCTCCTTGCGGGCATCGCGATCCTCACCGCGCCCGCGTCGATCTCGCCCGCCTGCGGGCGCGTCCTGGCCACGCGAAGGCCCGCCGCTGCCTCCCCTGCCGACACCCTTTCCAGCGCCACGGCCTGCTCCGCCTGCGCCACGCCCGCCAGCCTTGATGCCTTTTCTCACGATACTGCCCTCACCAGGCCGAGGCCAGCGACCAGCGCGGCAATCGACAGCGCCACAGAAGCGGCCACATAAGCGCCAGCCTGCAAGACTTCGCCGCGCTGCATAAGCGAGACGGCATCCAGGGAAAACGCGGAAAACGTCGTGAACCCACCGAGAAATCCGGTTGCCGCCAGAAGGCGCGCATCCTGCGCCCAGGCAGCGTCCCCGCGCAGCAGGAACCAGCCAGCCAGAAAGCCCATGGCGAGCGAACCCGCGACATTGACCCCCAGCGTGCTCCAAGGAAAGCCCGGCCCGAACCAGCGCAGGCACGCCATGTTCACGCCATGGCGCAGCACCCCGCCCAGACCAGCTCCAAGAAAGACGAGAAGGACGGATTTCATTGGCTCTCTTAGAACGTGGCGCGCGCCTTGTCACGGCTGACGCCGGAAAACTACGTATTTACCTTTCGTTCACCGCCACCTACTCCCGCTCCGGGTCTATCTACGGGGGCATTGATGTCAATTCTGAAACTTTTATGTGTGGCGGCCCTCGGGCTGCTTTGCGCCAACTGCGCCACGGTCACGCGGGGCACGACCAGCCAGGTGCAGATCTTTTCAGAACCCTCAGGCGCGGACGTGGCGACTTCGACCGGCTTTCGCTGCACGACTCCCTGCACGCTGACGATCGACCGCAAGCAGGAGTTCACCGTGAGCATGTCGAAGCCCGGATACAAACCGGTCGAGGTTCCGGTCCGCACGCAGGTTGCCGGCACCGGCGCGGCCGGCTTCGCTGGCAACATCATCGCTGGCGGGTTGGTCGGCATGGCCGCCGATGCGGCCACGGGCGCCACGCTCGAGCATGTGCCCAATCCGGTCTCCGCCACCTTGCAGCCGGTCGACAGCCCAAGTCGTCCCCAGAATAGGCGCAAGCCGCAGCCCTCGGTCGCAGCGCCGGCGGAGCGCCAGCTTCCGCCCATACCCGCCGCGCCAGCGCCGCTTCAGGCCAAACTGCCCGAAACCTCCTGAAAGCCGCGCCACAGCCGGAGGCGCTTCCGGCATGAATGGCGCTAGGAGCCTTGCCGCTCTCCTCGCCGTCTTGCCCACCACTCGAGCCGCTTCCTGATCTCGCGCTCGAAGCCGCGATCCACAGGCTCGTAGAACACTTGCCGGCCGAGCTTCTCGGGCCAGTAATCCTGCCCGGAGAAGGCATCCGGCGCGTCATGGTCGTAGGCATAGCCCTCGCCATAGCCTTCCTGCCGCATCAACCCGGTCGGGGCGTTGAGGATCGTCTTGGGCGGGGCGAGAGATCCGGCCTCTTTCGCCACGCGCATGGCGGCCTTCCAGGCCACATAGGCCGCGTTCGATTTCGGTGCCGTGGCGAGGTAGATCACGCAATTGGCCAGCGCCAGTTCGCCTTCGGGCGAGCCAAGCTGCTCATAGGTTTCGGCTGCGGCGCGGGCATGGGTCAGCGCCTGCGGGTCGGCGAGCCCGATATCCTCCACCGCCATGCGAACCAGCCGGCGGGCGAGGAACCGCGGATCCTCCCCCGCGTCGAGCATGCGCGCGAAATAATACAGGGCAGCATCCGGGTCCGAGCCGCGCACCGTCTTGTGGAGGGCCGAGATCAGGTTGTAGTGCGCATCCTCGGCCTTGTCGTAGATCGGCGCGCGGCGCTGCACCACCTCGCCCAGCGCAGCCTCATCCATCGTCTCGCCCGGCCGCGCGGCCCGCCAAAGCTCCTCCGTGAGAGTGAGCGCGGCGCGGCCATCGCCATCGGCAAAGCGGATGAAGGCGCTGCGGGCGCCCGACGTCAGCGGCAGCGCGCGGCCCTCCGCCTCTTCCGCCCGCGCCAGAAGCGCGGCGATGGCCTCATCGTCGAGCGGCCTGAAGACAAGCACCCGCGCCCGCGAAAGCAGCGCAGCATTGAGCGCGAAGGACGGATTCTCGGTTGTGGCTCCGATCAGCGTGATCGTGCCGTCTTCCATCACTGGCAGGAAGGCATCCTGCTGGGTCTTGTTGAAGCGATGGATCTCATCCACGAACAGCAAGGTGCCCCGGCCCTGCAGCCGGCGGGCGCGTGCGGCGTCGAACATCTTCTTGAGCTCAGCCACGCCGGAGAAGATGGCGCTGATCTGCTCGAAGACGAGATCCGTTCGCCCGGCCAGCAGCCGCGCCACAGTGGTCTTGCCGGTGCCCGGCGGGCCCCAGAAGATTGCGCTCCCGATCGAACCGGACTGGAGCAGCCGCGTCAGCGCGCCATCGGCCCCGACCAGGTGATCCTGTCCCGCGACCTCATTCAGTGCCGTTGGCCGCATCCGGTCCGCGAGCGGGCGCGGCCCGGCCCGGTCCATGCCGGCTGCGGCGAACAGGTCGCTCATCCTCGCACATAGGTGGTGAACACCTGTCCCTTGCGGTTGAGCGTGATTTCCCAGCCCCGCGCCCGCTCGCGCATCAGCCTGTCGAGATCGCGCGAATTCGACACCCGGTCGCGGTTCACCGCCAGGATGAGGTCGCCTTTCTGGAAGCCGATCTGCGCGGCGGCGCTATCCGCTTGCACATCCGAAATCGCCACGCCCTCCGCCGTCACATCGATGGAGAGCTCCTCCGCCACGGCCGGCGAGATGTTGACGACCGTCAGCCCGCTCAGCGGCACGCGGCCGGTGATCGTGACCGGATCGCGCGGACGGGTCTCAGGCGCCACCGCCATCTTCACGGGCAGCACCAGGCGGCTGCGCCCGCGCATCACCGAAACCTGCGCGGTCGATCCCAGCTGCCGCGTCGCCAGACGGTAGCCAAAGCTGTCGGGATCGTCGATCTGCTGCCCGTCAAGCTGAAGGATGACATCGCCGCGCCTAAGCCCGGCCTCCGCGGCCGGGCTCTTGTCGAACACCGCCGCCACAACCACGCCGGTCGGACGGTCGAGGCCCAGCCCCTCGGCGATGTCCGCCGTCACACCCTGCATGCGCGCGCCGAACCAGGGCCTGCGAACCATCCCGCTGCCAGCCCGCGCCGATTCGACCACGATCCGCACCATGGTCGCGGGAATGGCAAAGCCGATGCCGTGGCTCGCGCCCGTCTTGGAGAAGATCGCCGTATTGATGCCGATCAGCCGGCCTTGCATGTCAATCAGCGCTCCGCCCGAGTTGCCCGGGTTGATCGCCGCATCGGTCTGGATGAAGGACTGGAAATCCGCGATGCCGACCTGCGTGCGGGCGAGCGCCGAGACTATGCCTTGCGTCACCGTCTGGCCGACGCCGAACGGGTTGCCGATCGCCAGTACGATGTCGCCCACCTGAAGATCGTCCGAATTGCCGATCTCAAGCGCGGAGGAGAGCCCGTCAGCCCGCTTGAGCCTGAGCACCGCCAGATCCGTGCGCGGATCACGCAGGATGATGTCGGCTTCAACCTCGCGCCGGTCCGCCAGCGCCACCTTCACCTCGGTCATCCCCTCGATGACATGGTGGTTGGTGACGACAAGCCCTGCGCCCGCATCCACGATCACGCCGGAGCCCAGCGATTGCTGTGCGCGCTCGCGGGGCACTCCAAAGCCGCCATCGCCAAAGAACCGGCGGAAGAACGGATCATCCATGAAGGGGTTGGCGGCGCGGCGCTCCTGGCGAAGCCCGTAGACGTTCACCACGGCCGGCGTCGCGCGTTGCACCACAGGGGCGAAGGACAGCATGACCTGCTGCCGCGATTCAGGAGTCTGGCGTGGGAGTTGCGCCTGTGCCGAAGCGGCTCCCAGGCCGGAACCAAGCCCCACAGCCAGGGCGATGGCGCCGATGGCGAGGGTGTTACGCACGGATGACCGCATGAATGGCTCCTCAGGCAAGAACAAGGACTCTAGACGCAGATGGTGCCTCTGGCGACGGGGCGCAATTCACGACGCTGCGCAATCGACAATGCCATAATGCGAAAAGGCGGCCGAAAAGGCCGCCTTTTGAAACATGCGAGGTTGGGAGCAACCAGAGCGAGCCTCAGGCCGCCTCGGCGCCCTCTTCCTTCATCGTGGGGCCCGAATCCTTGCCGCGGGCGGTCACGTCACGGTCCACCATCTCGATGACGGCGAGCGGAGCGTTGTCGCCGAAGCGGAAGCCGGCCTTGAGCACGCGGGTGTAGCCGCCATTGCGGTCCTTGTAGCGCGGGCCGATCACGTCGATCAGCTTCTTCGCCATGTCGGCGTCCTTGAGCTGGGCGATCAGCTGCCGGCGGGCATGCAGGTCGCCGCGCTTGCCGAGCGTGATCAGCTTCTCGATCACGGGGCGAAGATCCTTCGCCTTGGGCAGCGTGGTCACGATCTGCTCGTGCTTGATCAGGGCATTGCACATGTTCGAGAACATGGCCTTGCGGTGTTCGGTGGTGCGGTTGAAACGACGGCCGCGAAATCCGTGACGCATTGTGGCTCTCCTTCGTTATGCGCCCGCCGTGCCAAGGTACGGGCGCTCTTTATGGGCAGTTGGCAGTGGGCAATCGTCAGCCGATCAAGCAGGACCACGGCCCGATGCCGATTGCCGCTCAGTAATGCTCTTCAAAGCGCTTGGCGAGCGACTCGATGTCTTCGGGCGGCCAGCCGGACACTTCCATGCCCAGGTGCAGCCCCATGCCGGCGAGCACTTCCTTGATCTCGTTGAGAGACTTGCGGCCGAAGTTCGGCGTGCGCAGCATCTCGGCTTCGGTCTTCTGGATCAGGTCGCCGATATAGACGATGTTGTCGTTCTTCAGGCAGTTTGCAGAGCGGACCGAAAGCTCGAGCTCGTCCACCTTCTTGAGAAGCGCTGGATTGAACGGCAGCTGCGGCGCACTCGACACGACCTCTTCCTTGCGCGGCTCTTCAAAGGTGATGAAGACGGCAAGCTGGTCCTGCAGGATGCGGGCGGAATAGGCCAGCGCGTCCTCGGGCGTGATCGAACCATCGGTTTCGACCGTCATGGTCAGCATGTCGCGGTCAAGGTTCTGCCCCTCGCGGGTGTTCTCGACGCGGTAGGAGACCTTGCGCACAGGCGAATAGAGCGCATCGATCGGAATAAGCCCGATCGGCGCATCTTCAGGACGGTTGTGCTCAGCAGGCACATAGCCCTTGCCGGTCGCGACCGTGAATTCCATGCGGATCTCGGCACCCTCGTCGAGCGTGCAGATCACATGGTCCGGGTTCAGGATAGAAACATCGCCGACAGTGTTGATGTCACCGGCCGTCACCGTGCCCGGCCCCTGCTTGCGGAGGGTCATGCGCTTGGCGGTGTCGCCCTGCATCTTGATCGCCACGGCCTTCACGTTCAGCACGATGTCGGTCACGTCCTCGCGGACGCCCGGAATCGACGAGAACTCGTGCAGCACGCCATCAATCTGGATGGCCGTCACGGCTGCGCCCTGGAGCGAGGAAAGCAGCACACGACGCAGGGAGTTGCCGAGGGTCTGGCCAAAGCCACGCTCGAGCGGCTTGGCGACCACGGTCGCAACGCGCTTCGGATCGTCGCCAGGCTTGATGTCCAGCTTGCCGGGCTTCGTCAGATCCTGCCAGTTTTTGCTAATCACGACCGCACCTTTCCTTGAGGGGTCATTGCTGCGCCGGGCCAGCGGCCCTCGCGAGAACGTCGCGGCCCCTCCCCGGAGGCACCGCGCCGGTGTGAACGACAATCAGACGCGGCGACGTTTGCGCGGCCGGCAGCCATTGTGCGGGATCGGCGTCACGTCACGGATCGACGTCACCGTGAAGCCCGCGGCCTGCAGCGCGCGCAGGGCCGATTCGCGCCCCGAACCGGGACCCAGAACCTCGACCTCGACGGTTCGCATGCCATGCTCGGCGGCCTTGCGCGCCGCATCCTCGGCGGCGACCTGCGCGGCATAGGGAGTCGACTTGCGCGAACCCTTGAAGCCCATCGTGCCGGCAGACGACCACGAGATCGTGTTGCCCTGCGCGTCGGCGATGGTGATCATGGTGTTGTTGAACGAGGCGTTCACGTGCACGACGCCAGAGGCGATGTTCTTGCGTTCGCGGCGCTTGACGCGCGTGGTTTCCTTGGCCATTCGTCGGGTCCTTTGAGCGCGCCCGTGATGCCAGGCGCTGGGGATTGAGGTGTTCCCCCTCGCCTGTCACGGCCGGGCCTGACCCGGCCATCCCTGCGAGGGACGGTATCCCCGGCAAGCCCGGGGATGGCGACGCTATAGCGTCATCACTTCTTCTTGCCGGCGATCGCCTTGGGCTTGCCCTTGCGGGTGCGGGCGTTGGTGTGCGTGCGCTGGCCGCGGACCGGCAGGCCCTTGCGGTGGCGCAGCCCACGATACGAACCCAGATCCATGAGGCGCTTGATGTTCATCGACACTTCGCGGCGCAGGTCGCCCTCGACCTGATAGTCGCGATCGATCGTCTCACGGATCTGAAGCACTTCGGCGTCGGAAAGCTGGTTGACGCGGCGCTCGGCCGGGATGTTCACCTTGGCGCAGATCTCGGACGCGAATTTGGCGCCGATGCCGTGGATATACTGGAGCGCGATCACGACGCGCTTGTTGGTTGGGATGTTGACACCCGCAATACGAGCCACTGCTCATCTCCATATTGGGCAGGCGCGAAGCCGCCGATGAAAACATCTCCGCGTCCGGTGGAGACCGGCCCTTGCGGAGCCCTCCAGAACAAAACCCGCCCGATGCCTGGAAAGGCGATCAGGCCGGATCGTCAGGAAGTTTCTTGGCGTTAATGCCGCGCACGCATGATGTCAAGCGCTTTGCCTGCGCTGTCGCCGCACACCTTGCGCCTGCGGCCGGCTGGCATACACCCGCGCAGACAGTCAGCCGACCAGCGCGGATTCGATCGCCGCAGTGACGTCATCGACGTTTTGCATGCCGTCGATGACGGTGAGCTGCCCGCGATTGGCATAGTGGGGAGCGACCACGGCGGTGTCGCGATTATAGGCATCAAGGCGCGTCTTGAAGACGTCCGGGTCGTCATCCTTGCGCACAGGCTGACCGGCCGCCCTCGCCTCCTCCGCGCGCTTCATGATGCGGTCCACCAGCCTGGTCTGGTCCACGCGCAGCTCGAGCACGGCGCGCAGCTTCATGCCCCTCTCGCCGAGCATCGTGTCCAGCGCCACGGCCTGCGCCACTGTGCGCGGGAAGCCGTCAAGAATGAAGCCCTTCTTTGCGTCCGGCTCGTTTATGCGGTCCGCGATGATGCCGATGACGATCTCGTCGGAGACGAGCCCGCCCGCCTCCATCACCGCCTTCGCCTTCAATCCGACCGGCGTTCCGGCCGCAACCGCAGCCCGCAGCATATCTCCGGTGGAGAGCTGCGGAATGCCATGCCTTTCGACCAGACGTGCGGCCTGCGTGCCCTTACCCGCCCCCGGCGGACCCAGCAGGATCAGTCTCATTAGCGCCTCGCACCCTTGAGTTTTGCTTTCTTGACCAGCCCTTCATACTGATGGGCCAGCAGGTGACCATGCACCTGGGCGACCGTATCCATCGTGGTCGTGACCACGATCAGAAGGGATGTGCCGCCCAGCAGAATGATCGGTATCTGCGCATACGAGATCATGAACTCGGGGATCAAGCAAACAATAGTCAAATACCCGGCGCCGATCACCGTGATCCGGGTCAGCGTGTAGTCGATGTGCTCGGCCGTGCGCTCGCCGGGCCGGATGCCGGGAATGAAGCCGCCCTGCTTCTTCAGGTTGTCGGCCGTCTCGGTCGGGTTGAAGACGATGGCCGTGTAGAAGAAGCAGAAGAAGATGATCAAGGCCGCGTAAAGGATCATGAACAGAGGCCGGCCATGGCCCAGAAGGGTCGAAACGGTGGCGAGCCAGCCGGTCGCGCCGGAGGTCTGCTGGAAGCTCGCGATTGTGGCGGGCAGCAGCAGCAGTGATGAGGCGAAGATCGGCGGAATCACGCCGGCCGTGTTGAGCTTCAGCGGCAGGAACGATGTCTGGCCCTGATAGACACGATTGCCCTCCTGTCGCTTCGGATACTGGATCAGGAGGCGGCGCTGCGCCCGCTCCATGAACACACAGAAGGCGATGACGCAGACGGCCATGACCAGCACGCCAAGCAGCAGCGGCGTGGACAGCGCGCCCTGCCGGCCAAGCTCGAGGGTCTGCATCAGTTGCGCCGGGAATTCGGCGATGATGCCGGCGAAGATGATCATGGATGGGCCATTGCCGATGCCGCGGCTGGTGATCTGCTCGCCCATCCAGAGCAGGAACATCGTGCCGCCCACAAGGGTGATGACCGTCGAAACGATGAAGAACGGACCTGGGTTCTGCACGAGATTGCCCGAGCCCTGAAGCCCAATGGCGATGCCCCAGGCCTGGAACAGCGCCAGCACCAGCGTGAGATAGCGGGTGTACTGGTTGATTACCTTCCGGCCCGATTCACCCTCCTTCTTGAGGGCTTCCAGCGTGGGCACCACGGAGGTCAGCAACTGGATGATGATCGAGGCCGAGATATACGGCATGATGTTCAGCGCGAAGATCGCGAGCCGGCCGACCGCGCCGCCGGAAAACATGTTGAACAGCCCGAGAATGCCGCTCTGCGCCTGCCGGAACAGGTCGGCCACCGCATCGGGGTTGATGCCCGGCAGCGGGATGTAGGTCCCGAGCCGGTAAACCACCAGCGCCGCGAGCGTGAACCAGATGCGCTTCTTGAGCTCTTCAGCCTTCGCGAGAGCCCCGAAATTCATCCTCGAAGCAAGCTGTTCTGCGGCCGATGCCATCGCGCGTTCCTCAGCAATCATGTCGCTTGACGGGCAAGCGAAGGAAACAGGCGCGGCAGCCGTCTTGCGCCAACGCGGCGCCGACCCGACACCCGCGCAACCGGGAGTGTCACAGCAAAACGGCGGCCTTAAGGGCTCTGGTGAGCCCGGGGCCGCCGTCCCGTCATATCATCCAGGCGCTGCGTTCACGCCTGTGAAGCAGCAGACAGGATTTTCACCGAGCCGCCGGCCTTCTCGATCGCCTCGACTGCCGACTTCGACGCGCCAAAGACCTCGAAGGCCAGATTGGCGGTAAGATCGCCCACGCCCAGGATCTTGACGCCGTCGCGCGGCTTCGAGCAAACGCCCGCCGCCACCAGCGCCTCGATCGTCACGGTGGAGCCAACCGCGAGCCTGCCTGCGTCGACCGCCTGCTGCACGCGCCCGAGATTGACCTCGTTGAGGTCACGCGCGAACACGGCATTGGAGAAGCCGCGCTTGGGAAGGCGACGATGCAGAGGCATCTGGCCGCCCTCGAAACCCTTGACCGACACGCCGGTGCGGGCCTTCTGACCCTTCACGCCGCGGCCAGCGGTCTTGCCCTTGCCCGAACCGATGCCGCGACCGACGCGCATGCGCTCCTTGGTGGCGCCGGGATTGTCCCGAAGATCTGTGAGCTTCATCGCAGTCCCCTCACTTCACGTCGACAATGCGCACGAGGTGCTTCACGCGCTCGATCATCCCGCGGATCGCAGGCGTGTCCTCGAGGGTGGAGCGGCGGCGGATCTTGTTCAGGCCGAGGCCCACAAGCGTCTCGCGCTGCTGGTGCACGCGGCGGATCGGCGAGCCGATCTGTTCAACCACAATGGTCTTTCCGGTCATGGATCAGCCCTCCATCTCGACAGCGGCGGCATCGGCGTCACGACGACGGGTCTGCAACTGTGAGACCTTGAGGTTGCGGCGGTTCGCGACGCCGCGCGGGCTGTCCTCGTTCTTGAGCGCCGAGAAGGTGGCGCGCACAAGGTTGTAGGGGTTGGACGAGCCGAGCGACTTCGACACGACGTCCTGAATGCCAACCGTCTCGAACACGGCGCGCATCGGGCCGCCGGCAATGATGCCCGTACCGGCAGGAGCAGCACGAAGCACGACGCGGCCGGCGCCGTGGCGGCCGATCACATCATGATGCAGGGTGCGGCCTTCCTTGAGCGGCACGCGCACCAGAGACCGCTTGGCCGATTCGGTAGCCTTTCGGATCGCCTCGGGAACTTCGCGGGCCTTGCCGTGGCCGAAGCCCACGCGGCCCTTCTGGTCGCCGACCACAACGAGGGCCGCGAACGCCATGCGGCGGCCACCCTTCACTGTCTTGGCGACACGGTTGATGTGAACGAGGCGATCGACGAATTCGCTATCGACCTTTTCGCCGCGTTCAGAGCGGGGTTCTCTTGCCATGTTGTCCTCTTACTTGCGCGGGCCACGAAACTGTGCCCGCTCGCTTGAGCAGTCGCCTAAAGACAGATGCTTCCAGGTCCTGTCAACCTGAAAGCATCCGAAAAGCCAGGAGCCGGGCGCCTGCGCGCCTGGCGGATCGATCAGAAGCTCAAACCGCCTTCACGGGCGGCCTCGGCCAGCGCCTTGACGCGGCCATGATAGAGATAGGCGCCGCGGTCGAACACGACCTCGGTCACGCCAGCCTTCGCGGCGCGCTCGGCGATCACCTTGCCGATGGCGGCAGCGGCCTCGACATTGGCGCCCGACTTGATCGCGGCCTTGAGATCGCCCTCGAGCGAGCAAGCGGACGCCAGCGTCACGCCCTTCTCGTCGTCGATGATCTGCGCATAGATCTGCTTGTTCGTGCGGTGCACGGACAGGCGGGGACGGCCGTTCGCAGCTGCCTTGAGAGCGCGGCGGACGCGCGCCTTGCGGCGCTCTGTGGGTGTGAGTTTCGTCATCTGCCGCGTCCTTACTTCTTCTTGCCTTCCTTGCGGAAGATGAATTCGCCGGCATACTTGACGCCCTTGCCCTTGTAGGGCTCGGGGCCGCGATAGTCGCGAATTTCGGCTGCGGTCTGGCCGACAACCTGCTTGTCGATGCCGGTCACCACGATTTCAGTCGGTTTGGGCGTCGCAATGGCGATGCCGGCCGGAATTTCGTAGTCGATGTCATGAGAATAGCCGAGCGACAGTTTGAGCACCTTGCCCTGCACAGCCGCCCTGTAGCCCACGCCGGTGATCTCGAGCTTCTTCTCAAAGCCCTGGGATACGCCGACCATCAGGTTCTGCACCTGGGCGCGCGACATGCCCCACATGGCGCGGGAGCGATTGTCGTTGCCCTTCGGCGTCACAGTGATGACGTTGTTCTCCATGGCCACGGCGACCTCCTCGGGCGCGCTGAAAGACAGCTCACCCTTCGCGCCCCTGACCTTGACGTTCTGGCCGCTGACCGAGGCAGTGACGCCTGTGGGCACCGCGACGGGCTTCTTTCCTACGCGAGACATGGTTTTCCCCTCTCCCGTCAGAAGATCTTGCAGAGCACTTCGCCGCCGACGTTCATCTCGCGGGCGGCATGATCCGCCATCACGCCCTTCGGCGTGGAGATGATCGTCACGCCGAGGCCATCAGCCACGCGCGGCATGGTGTCGACCGACGCATAAACGCGGCGGCCGGGCTTGGACACGCGCTCGATGGAGCGGATGACCGGCTGCCCTTCGTAATACTTGAGCTCGATGTCGAACTCCGAGCGTCCGTCGCTATGCTCCGTGGAGGCATAGCCGCGGATGTAACCTTCGGACTTAAGCACGTCGAGAACGCGCGCCCGCAGCTTGGAGCCCGGCGTTGAGACACGGGACTTGCGGCGCATCTGCGCGTTACGGATGCGGGTGAGCATGTCGCCCAACGGATCAATGATCGTCATGGCCTTATCTCCTCACCAGCTCGACTTGACCAGGCCGGGAACCAGGCCCTTGTTGCCCAGTTCGCGCATGGCGATGCGGCTCATCTTGAGCTTGCGATAGACCGCGCGCGGACGGCCCGACACCTCGCAGCGATTGCGCACGCGGGTCTTGGAGCCATTGCGCGGCAGCGCCGCGAGCTTGAGGCGAGCTTCGAAGCGCTCGTCCATGGGCTTGCCTTCATCATTGGCGACGTTGAGCAGACGCTCACGCCGGCCGGCGAATTTCTTGACAAGCTTCTGACGACGCTTGTTGGTTTCGATGGAGCTCTTTTTGGCCATCGTGATCTCCTGGTTGCCGCGTCTGAGCCTTCAGCTCACTGCCGGAACGGGAAGTTGAACAGCTTCAGAAGCGCGCGCGCCTCGTCATCCGTCTTGGCGGTCGTGCAAACGATCACATCCATGCCCCACACCTGATCGACCTTGTCATAGGCGATCTCGGGAAAAACGATGTGCTCCTTGATGCCGAGGGCGAAGTTGCCCGCGCCATCAAAAGACTTCGGGTTCAGGCCACGGAAGTCACGCACGCGCGGGAGCGCAATGGTGACCAGACGGTCCACGAACTCGTACATGCGCTGCTTGCGCAGCGTGACCTTGGCGCCGATCGCAAGGTTCTCGCGCAGCTTGAAGCCGGCGATCGCGTTGCGGGCCTTGGTCACGACAGGACGCTGGCCGGCGATGAGTGCAAGGTCCGCAGCGGCAGTGTCGACCTTCTTGCGGTCGGCAGTGCCCTCGCCCACGCCCATGTTGAGCACGACCTTGGTGATCATCGGCACTTCGAGCGCGTTCTTGTAACCGAACTGCTCGATCATGGCGGGACGCACCACGTCCTCGTAGTGCTTCCGCATCCGCGGAGTGTAGGCAGCCTCAGCCATCGATCAGATCTCCCGAACGCTTGGCGAACCGGACCTTGCGGCCGTCGTCCAGAATCTTGAAGCCCACGCGGGACGGCTTTCCGTCCTTCGGGTCGGCGATCTGAAGGTTTGACAGCTGGATAGCCGCCTCCTTCGAGATGATGCCGCCTTCAGACTGCATGGTGGCTTTGGTGTGACGCTTGACAAGGTTGACGCCGCGAACGACGGCGCGGCCCTCGGTCGGGCTGACGCTCAGGACTTCGCCCGACTTGCCCTTGTCACGGCCGGTGATGACGACAACCTTGTCGCCCTTCTTGATTTTCGCGGCCATCAGAGCACCTCCGGCGCCAGCGAGATGATCTTCATGTGGTTCTTGCCGCGGAGCTCGCGCGGAACGGGCCCGAAGATGCGGGTGCCGATCGGCTCCTTCTGATTGTTGATCAGAACGGCGGCATTCTTGTCGAAGCGGATGACAGAGCCATCCACGCGTTGAACGTCCTTGGCGGTGCGAACGACCACCGCCTTCATGACGTCGCCCTTCTTAACGCGTCCACGCGGAATCGCTTCCTTGATGGAAACGACGATAATGTCGCCGACGCCAGCGTAACGACGCTTGGAGCCGCCGAGGACCTTGATGCACATAACCCGACGGGCGCCCGAATTGTCGGCGACCTCGAGATTGGTTTGCACCTGGATCATGGCCGTGATCCTTTCTGATGTCTTCAGACCGGTTTCCGGACTTGCATCCGGACTACGACTGTCGGGAGCTTCATGGAATGGCGCGTGGATGCACCGCGCGCCTGAAGGCCCCCAGCCAAACGAAAGAGAGTGCGCCTTACGGCGCGTTCTCCAGCACGACCCAGCGCTTCAGCTTGGAGATCGGTGCGGATTCCTCAATCCAGACCAGATCGCCCGCCTTGAAGCGGTTGGTTTCATCGTGCGCATGGTAGTTCTTCGTGCGCCGCACCGTCTTCTTCAGAAGAGGATGGGTGAATCGGCGCTCGACCTTAACGACCAAGGTCTTTTCCTGCTTGTCGCTGACGACGACGCCCTGGAGGATACGCTTTGGCATGATGATCTCCTTCAGGCCTTGGCAGCGGCAGGCGCGGAGCCGGCCTTCTGACGGGCCAGCGTCTTCACGCGGGCGATGTCCCTGCGGACCTCGGTGACGCGCGACGTGTTCTCCATCTGGCCGGTGGCCTTCTGGAAGCGCAGGTTGAACTGTTCCTTCTTCAGCTTCAGGAGTTCGTCCTGCAACTGGTCGGCCGACATCACCTTGAGGTCGGACAGGCGCTGAGTGCTCTTCATCGTCCCTCTCCTTACTCGGCGATGCGCTGAATGAAGCGCGTCTTGATCGGAAGCTTGGCGGCGCCGAGGCGGAACGCTTCGCGCGCCGTTTCCTCGTTCACGCCTTCCACCTCGAACATGATGCGGCCAGGCTTGACGCGGCAGGCCCAGAATTCGGGAGCCCCCTTGCCCTTGCCCATGCGCACCTCAGTGGGCTTCTTCGAAACCGGCACGTCCGGGAACACGCGGATCCAGACACGGCCCGCGCGCTTCATGGCGCGTGTGATAGCACGGCGAGCCGCCTCGATCTGCCGAGCGGTGACGCGCTCCGGCTCGAGGGCCTTGAGCCCGAACTGGCCAAAGTTGAGTTCCGTGCCGCCCTTGGCGACGCCGGAAATACGCCCCTTGAACTGCTTGCGGAAATTCGTTTTCTTAGGTTGAAGCATGACGGTCCTCGATCAACCTCAGGCCTGTTCGCGTTCGCGGCGACGATCGCCACCGCTCGACGGACGGGAAGCCTCTTCATTCATGCGCTTGTCCTGCGCCATCGGATCGTGCTCAAGGACCTCGCCCTTGAAGATCCAGACCTTGATGCCGCACGTGCCATAAGTCGTGAACGCGGTCGCGACGCCATAGTCGATGTCGGCGCGCATCGTGTGCAGCGGCACCCGGCCTTCGCGATACCACTCCTGCCGCGCGATTTCAGCACCGCCGAGACGGCCCGCACAGTTGATGCGGATTCCTTCGGCGCCAAGACGCATGGCGGACTGCACAGCGCGCTTCATGGCGCGGCGGAACGCAACGCGGCGTTCGAGTTGCTGGGCGATCGAATCGGCCACAAGCGTGGAGTCGACTTCAGGCTTGCGCACCTCGACGATGTTGATCGAGACGTCCGCCCTGGTCATCTTCAACACGACCTTGCGCAACTTCTCGATGTCGGCGCCCTTCTTGCCGATGACAACGCCCGGACGAGCCGAGAGGATGGTGACCCGGCATTTCTTGTGCGGGCGCTCGATTATGATCTTGGAAACGGCGGCCTGTTTGAGGACCTTCATCAGCTCGGCACGGATCGCGAAATCCTCGTGCAGAAGCTTGCCGTACTCGGCGCCCTGCGCGAACCAGCGCGAGTCCCAGGTGCGGTTGATGCCGAGGCGCAGACCGATCGGATTGACTTTCTGACCCATCGTTCTCTCCTCAGGCCTTCGCTTCGGACGTTTCGCGCACAACAATCGTGATGTGAGCGAAAGGCTTCAGGATACGAGCGCCACGACCGCGGGCGCGGGCATGGAAACGCTTCATCACGAGGCCCTTGCCGACATGGGCGTGGGCGACGACCAGGTCGTCTACGTCCAGCGAATGGTTGTTCTCTGCATTGGCGATCGCGCTCTGCAGGCACTTGCGGACATCGAGAGCAATGCGCTTGCGCGAGAACTCAAGGTCGGCCAACGCGGTCGAGACCCTTTTTCCGCGGATGAGACCGGCAACAAGATTGAGCTTCTGTGGGCTGATGCGCAGATTGCGCGCAACGGCCTGTGCTTCCTTGTCGCTCAGCGCGCGTGGAGTGGCAGCCTTACTCATGGCTCACTTCCTCTTCGCTTTTTTGTCCGCGGCATGGCCGTAGAAGGTGCGGGTCGGCGAGTACTCGCCGAACTTCTGCCCCACCATTTCTTCGGTCACCGTAACCGGGATGTGCTTCTGGCCGTTGTAGACGCCGAACGTAAGTCCGACGAACTGCGGCAGGATCGTGGAGCGACGGCTCCAGATCTTGACGACTTCCGAGCGGCTCGAATTGCGAGCAGCTTCGGCCTTCTTCAGAAGGTATCCGTCTACGAACGGACCTTTCCAAACAGAACGAGCCATGAGCCTCAGCCCTTCTTCTTGCGGGCGTGGCGGGACGCCACGATGAATGTGTCGGTGCGCTTGTTGACGCGCGTCTTCTTGCCCTTGGTCGGCTTGCCCCACGGCGTGACCGGGTGACGACCGCCCGAGGTGCGGCCTTCGCCGCCGCCGTGCGGGTGGTCGACCGGGTTCATCGCAACGCCACGATTGTGCGGACGCTTGCCGAGCCAGCGATTGCGGCCAGCCTTGCCGAGCGAGATATTCATGTGGTCCGGGTTGGACACCGCACCGACGGTGGCGAAGCACAGGCCGTTGACCAAACGCTGCTCCCCCGAATTGAGACGCAGGATGACATTGCCGCTGTCGCGGCCCACGATCTGAGCATAGTTGCCGGCCGAGCGAGCGATCGCACCGCCCTTCCCGATCTTCAGCTCCACATTGTGCACGATCGTGCCAACAGGGATGCTGCCGATCGGCATCGCATTGCCGGGCTTCACGTCGGCGCTGTCGGCAGCGACAACCGTGTCGCCGACCGCCAGGCGCTGCGGCGCCAGGATGTAGGACAGCGTGCCGTCCTCATACCTGATCAGCGCGATGAAGGCTGTGCGGTTCGGATCGTATTCGATCCTGTCAACCACGGCCGACATGCCCAGATGCGACCGACGCTTGAAGTCCACAAGGCGCAGCGAGCGCTTGTGGCCGCCACCGCGGAACCGCACCGTGACGCGGCCGAGGTTGTTGCGCCCGCCCGAGGACGACTTGCCCTCGGTCAGCGTCTTCACCGGCTTGCCCTTGTAGAGCTCGCTGCGGTCCACCAGCACGAGCTGGCGCATGCTGGGCGTTGTCGGCTTGTAAAGCTTGAGTGCCATTTTTCCAGGTCCCTTCGTCGTCTCAGAGACCCGTCGTCACGTCGATCTTCTGGCCCTCTTCGAGGGTGACGATCGCTTTCTTGACGTCGGAGCGCTGGCCGAGCCGGCCTTTGAACACCTTCATTTTGCCTTCGGTCAGGATCGTGTTCACGGCCCTCACCTTGACATCGAACAGCTTCTCGACCGCAGCCTTGATCTGCGGCTTCGTCGCGTCCTTGCGAACCTTGAAGACGACCTTGTTCTGTTCGGACAGAATGGTTGCCTTTTCCGTGATCACCGGAGCGACGATCACGTCGTAATGGCGCGGGTCCATGCTCATTTGAAGCGCGCCTCCAGCGCATCGACGGCCGATTTGGTCAGGACGAGCTTCTCGCGGCGCATGATGTCATACACGTTGATGCCCTGCACCGGCAGGACGTCCACGTTCGCGATGGAACGGGCGGCCAGGCCGAAATTGCGGTCGATCTCGGCGCCGCCGATGATCAGCACGTTGGCGAGGCCGAGCTTCTCGAACTGGCCGCGCAGCGCCTTGGTCTTGGGCTCGGACAGCTTCACATCGTCGACGACGATGATCGAGGCATCCCTCGCCTTGGCCGAGAGCGCATGCTTGAGCCCGAGAGCGCGAACCTTCTTCTGCAGGTCATGAGCGTGGGAACGCTGCACAGGGCCGAACGCCCGGCCGCCGCCGCGGAACTGCGGAGCCGAAGCCGCGCCATGACGTGCGCCGCCAGTGCCCTTCTGCTTGTACAGCTTCTTCTTGGTGCGATTGATCTCGCTGCGTAGAAGGGTGGCGTGCGTTCCGGCCTGCCGCTTGGCGAGCTGATAGCGCACCACGCGGTGGATCAGATCGACGCGCGGCTCGAGACCGAAGATCGCATCGGACAGATCAACCGAACCGGCAGAAGCGCCGTCGAGAGTCGTCACATCAAGTTTCATCACTGACCCTCCACCGCTTCGGCCGCCGGAGCGCCGTCGTTGATCTTGAACTTGCCAGGAACCGGAGCATCCTTCGGAAGCGCGCGCTTCACGGCGTCACGCACCCGGATCCAACCGCCATTCACGCCAGGCACCGCGCCCTGCACCAGAATCAGGCCCCGACCGGCGTCAGTCGACACCACCTTGAGGTTCTGCGTGGTGACGGTTTCGGCGCCCATGTGGCCGGGCATCTTCTTGTTCTTGAACGTCTTGCCGGGGTCCTGACGACCACCGGTTGAACCAATCGAGCGGTGCGACACAGACACGCCGTGGGTGGCGCGAAGACCGCCGAAGTTCCAGCGTTTCATGCCGCCAGCGAAGCCCTTGCCGGTCGTCGTCCCGGTCACGTCCACGAACTGGCCCGGAACGAAGTGATCGGCCGTGATTTCGGCGCCGACCGGGATGAGGCCCGCATCATCGACGCGAAACTCGGCAAGCTTCTTCTTCGGCTCAACCTGCGCAACAGCGAAGCGCGCACGTTCGGCCTTGGACACGTTCTTGACCCTGGCCTTGCCGACGCCGATCTGCAGCGCGACGTAACCGTTGGTTTCCACCGTGCGGTGAGCGACAACCTGGCAATTGTCGACTTTCAGAACCGTGACGGGAATGTTCTCGCCGGCGTCGTTATAGACGCGGGTCATCCCGACCTTCTGGGCAATAACACCAGACCTCATGGCTGCTTATCCTTTTCCAGAGGAGGTCAACGATCAGAGCTTGATCTCGACGTCCACGCCGGCGGCGAGGTCGAGCTTCATCAGCGCGTCCACGGTCTGCGGAGTGGGGTCGACGATATCAAGCACCCGCTTGTGCGTGCGCATTTCGAACTGCTCGCGCGACTTCTTGTCGACGTGCGGCGAACGGTTCACCGTGAAACGCTCGATCAGCGTCGGCAGCGGGATGGGCCCGCGTACCTGAGCACCGGTCCGCTTTGCCGTCGACACGATCTCCCGCGTCGAGGCATCCAGGATGCGATGGTCAAACGCCTTCAGGCGAATGCGGATGTTCTGACCAGACATGGTCTTGATCTCCGTGACTCAAAAGGCGCGGCCTGCCACCGAGGCGGCCGCGCCCGTGAAGGTGCTTAGGCGATGATGCTTGCGACGACGCCGGCGCCGACAGTGCGGCCACCCTCGCGGATCGCGAAACGGAGCTTCTCTTCCATGGCGATCGGCACGATCAGCGTCACTTCCATGGCGATGTTGTCACCGGGCATGACCATCTCGACACCTTCGGGAAGTGTCACGACACCGGTCACGTCCGTGGTGCGGAAGTAGAACTGCGGGCGATAGTTCGTGAAGAACGGGGTGTGGCGACCGCCTTCATCCTTGGTGAGGATATAGGCTTCGGCCTTGAACTTCGTGTGCGGCTTCACGGAGCCGGGCTTGCACAGCACCTGGCCGCGCTCGACGTCCTCGCGCTTGGTGCCGCGCAGCAGCGCGCCGATGTTGTCGCCAGCCTGGCCCTGATCGAGCAGCTTGCGGAACATTTCGACGCCCGTGACGGTGGTCTTCACGGTATCCTTGAGGCCGACGATCTCGATTTCCTCGCCGACCTTGACGATGCCGCGTTCGACGCGGCCGGTCACCACGGTGCCGCGGCCGGAAATCGAGAACACGTCTTCGACCGGCATCAGGAAAGGCTGGTCGATCGGGCGCTCGGGCTGCGGGATGTAGGCGTCGACGGTTTCCATCAGCTTGAGGATGGCGTTGCGGCCAATCTCGGGATTGACGTCGTCAAGCGCGGCCTTGGCCGAACCCTTGGTGATCGGAATGTCGTCGCCGGGGAAGTCGTACTTGGAAAGCAGCTCGCGCACTTCCATTTCGACCAGTTCGATGAGCTCGGCGTCGTCGACAAGGTCAACCTTGTTCATGAACACCACCAGGGCGGGAACGCCGACCTGACGGGCGAGCAGGATGTGCTCACGGGTCTGCGGCATCGGGCCGTCGGCGGATGACACGACCAGGATCGCGCCGTCCATCTGCGCGGCGCCTGTGATCATGTTCTTCACATAGTCGGCGTGGCCGGGGCAATCCACGTGGGCGTAATGCCGGTTCTTGGTCTCGTACTCGACGTGGGCGGTCGAGATCGTGATGCCGCGGGCCTTTTCTTCAGGCGCCTTGTCGATCTGGTCGTAGGCGGTGAAGGTGGCGCCACCGGTTTCCGCCAGGATCTTCGTGATGGCGGCCGTCAGCGAGGTCTTGCCATGGTCGACGTGACCGATGGTTCCTATGTTGCAGTGCGGCTTGTTCCGCTGGAATTTTTCCTTGGCCATGGTCAGTCTCCGCCAGTGGGAAGTTGCAGTTCAGGGTTGCTTGGTTGAAGTCTCGCGTCAGAGCGGTGGGCGTGGCGTCAAGTGTACTTGGCAACGACCTTCTCCGCCTCGTTGCGCGGAACCTCTTCGTAATGATCGAATTGCATCGTGTAGTTGGCGCGCCCCTGGGAGAAGGACCGCAGCGTGTTGACATAGCCGAACATGTTGGCCAGCGGCACCATGGCATTCACGACAACAGCGTTGCCGCGCATGTCCTGGCCCTGGATCTGGCCGCGGCGGGAGTTGAGGTCGCCGATGACCGAACCGGTGTAGTCTTCCGGGGTCACGACCTCGACCTTCATGACCGGCTCGAGCAGCACGCAACCTGCCTTCTGCAGCGCTTCGCGCAGCCCGGCGCGGGAGGCGATTTCGAAGGCCAGCGCCGACGAGTCGACTTCGTGGTAGCCGCCATCGATCAGTTCGACGCGGATGTCAACGACCGGAAAGCCGGCGAGGATGCCCGAGCCGATGACGCTCGTGAGGCCCTTCTCAACGCCGGGAATATACTCCTTCGGCACCGCGCCACCAACGATCTTGGAGTCAAACACGAAGCCCGAACCCGGCTCCCCGGGAATGAGGTTGAACTTGATCTTGGCAAACTGGCCCGAACCGCCAGACTGCTTCTTGTGGGTGTATTCGTGCTCGACCGCGCGGGATACCTTCTCGCGATAGGCAACCTGCGGCGCGCCGATGTTCGCGTCCACCTTGTAGGTGCGGCGCAGGATGTCGACCTTGATGTCGAGGTGCAGTTCGCCCATCCCGCGAAGGATCGTCTGGCCGCTTTCCTGATCGGTGGAAACCCGGAAGGAAGGATCCTCATTGGCCAGCTTGGCCAGTGCAACGCCCAGCTTTTCCTGGTCGGCCTTGGTCTTGGGCTCGATCGCGATCTCGATGACGGGCTCAGGGAACTCCATGCGCTCGAGGATCACAGGTTTGACCGGATCGCACAGCGTGTCGCCGGTGCGAACATCCTTGAGGCCGGCCAGCGCGACGATGTCGCCGGCATAGGCTTCCTTGATGTCCTCGCGGTTGTTGGCGTGCATCAGCAGCATGCGGCCGACGCGTTCCTTCTTGTCGCGGGTCGAGTTCAGCACGTTCGCGCCAGCGTCGATCTTGCCGGAATAGACGCGACAGAAAGTGATCGTGCCGACAAACGGGTCGTCCATGATCTTGAAGGCGAGCATGGAGAAGGGGTCCGTGTCGAGCGGACGACGGATGGTCTCTTCTTCGGTGTTGAAATCGATGCCCTTGATGTCGCCGCGACCAACAGGGGACGGGAGAAAGTCGACCACTGCATCAAGAAGTGGCTGCACGCCCTTGTTCTTGAAGGCCGAACCGCAAAGAACGGGATGAAAGGCACGGCGCTGCACAGCCGTGCGGATGAGCGAGCGCAGGGTGTCTTCGGACGGCTCCTGACCGTCGAGATAGGCCATCATGGCCTCATCGTTCATCTCCACCGCTGCCTCAAGCAGCTTGTGACGGTATTCCCTGGCCTGGTCAACGAGGTCAGCCGGAATGTCGGTCTCGACGAAGGTGGCGCCAAGCGCCTCGCCGTTCCAGACGATGGCCTTCATCTTGATGAGATCGACAACGCCGGTGAAGTTGTTCTCCGCGCCGATCGGCAGTTGCAGGCAGACGGGCTTTCCGGCCACGCGATCGATGATGTCCTGCACGCAGCGGAAGAAATCCGCCCCGGTCTTGTCCATCTTGTTGACGAACACGATGCGCGGCACGTCATACTTGTCGGCTTGGCGCCACACTGTTTCGGTCTGGGGCTCCACGCCCTGGTTGCCGTCGAGCACGCAGACAGCGCCGTCGAGCACGCGCAGGGACCGCTCGACTTCGATGGTGAAGTCGACGTGGCCAGGCGTGTCGATGATGTTCATGCGCTTGTCGCGCCAGAAGCAGGTCGTCGCCGCGGAGGTGATCGTGATGCCACGCTCCTGCTCCTGCTCCATCCAATCCATGGTGGCCGCGCCTTCATGGACTTCGCCGATCTTGTGGGATTTGCCCGTGTAATACAGGATCCGCTCGGTCGTCGTGGTCTTGCCGGCGTCGATATGCGCCATGATGCCGAAATTTCGGTAGTCTTCGATCTTATGGACGCGTGCCATGTCATGAAACTCCGTGAACCCGTGAGGACCAGATCACCAGCGATAATGGGAGAAGGCGCGGTTTGCCTCTGCCATGCGGTGAGTGTCTTCCCTCTTCTTCACAGCGTTTCCACGGTTGTTGGCAGCGTCCATCAGCTCGGCTGACAGCCGCTCGACCATCGTCTTGTCGTTGCGGCCGCGGGCGGCCGTGATGATCCAGCGGATCGCCAGAGCCTGGCGGCGCTCGAGGCGCACCTCGACCGGAACCTGATAGGTAGCGCCGCCAACGCGGCGGGAGCGGACCTCGATCGCCGGCGCGACATTCTCAAGAGCCTGCTTGAAGACCTCCAGCGGACCGGTCTTCATACGCGCTTCAACCTGATCGAAAGCACCATAGACGATCGATTCCGCGACGGACTTCTTGCCCTCGTACATGATGGAATTCATGAACTTGGTCACGACGATGTCTCCGAACTTCGGGTCCGGAATGACTTCACGCTTTTCGGCACTGTGACGACGGGACATTTCTGTCTACCCTTCGTTTCTCGAAAGTGGGCGGCAAGGCCCGGTTAACAACGGTGTTGCGAGGCATGGCCTCGCCGGGACAGGGCTTGCACCCCCTCCCCGGACAATCACTTCGGACGCTTGGCGCCGTACTTCGAACGACGCTGCTTGCGGTTCTTGACGCCCTGGGTATCGAGAACGCCGCGCAGGATGTGATAGCGAACGCCCGGAAGATCCTTCACGCGGCCGCCGCGGATCATCACCACGGAGTGCTCCTGAAGATTGTGGCCCTCGCCCGGGATGTAGCCGATGACCTCGAAACCATTTGTCAGACGAACCTTGGCGACCTTGCGCAGAGCCGAGTTCGGCTTCTTCGGAGTCGTGGTGTAGACGCGCGTGCATACGCCACGCTTTTGGGGGCAGGACTCGAGCGCGGGGGCCTTGTTCCTGCTCTTCTGGGCTTCCCGCGGCTTGCGGATCAGCTGGCTGATCGTGGGCATTGACGACCTCTCGCTCGTGGAGCGCTTCGCATACAGACAAATTCCAACCAGCGATGACACAAGGCCAAAGCAAACCAACGCCACCGGCTTTTTTCAAAGCCGCAGGCGTTGCTGCCACGCAGAGGATCACGGTCGCCCGCAATCATGCCTACCAAGACCAGTCTCAGGTCGCTAGAAGCGGCGGCGTTTCGGTCGCGATTCTCGCCCGGCATGAAGCATTGGGCGACCAACGTGTCCGACGTCCGTCGATGTGAGGCGCTTATGACTCGGTGGCTGAATCGCGTCAACCCCTAATCGGGGCCGGGGAAGCGCAATTCTGGCCGCCATACGTCCGAGACAGCCGGGATTTTGCCTGGAATCAGCGCCAACCCCACCGTCGCAAGCAAACGGGCCGCCCTTTCGGACGGCCCGTCGTTTTCGTGGTTGAGCCGGCGCTTATTCGGCGGCTGGAGCAGCGGCTGCGAGCGCTGCCTGAGCCGCCTGGGCGGCCGTCTCGGCCTTCTGGTTGACGATCAGGTCGTCGCGGCGCTGGGCCACAGACCGGATCTTCGAGACCATGGCGCCAGTGCCGGCCGGGATCAGCGAGCCGACGATGACGTTCTCCTTGAGCCCTTCCAGCGTATCGGTCTTCCCGTTCACGGCCGCTTCCGTGAGGACGCGGGTCGTTTCCTGGAAGGATGCGGCGGAGATGAAGGAGCGGGTCTGCAAGCTTGCCTTGGTGATGCCGAGCAGCACAGGGACCCCGGATGCCGGCTTCCTGCCTTCGGCAATTGTCTTTTCATTGGCTTCGTCGAACTCAAGCCGGTCAACCTGGTCGCCCGTCATGATCTCGGTGTCGCCGCCATCGGTGATCTCGACCTTCTGCAGCATCTGCCGGACGATGACCTCGATGTGCTTGTCGTTGATGCTCACGCCCTGCAGACGGTAGACTTCCTGGATTTCATTGACGAGGTAAGCGGCAAGCTCCTCCACGCCCTTGATCGCCAGGATGTCGTGCGGCGCGGGGTTGCCGTCGAGGATGTAATCCCCCAGTTCGACCATGTCGCCATCCTGCAGGTGGATGTGCTTGCCCTTCGGGATCAGGTGTTCGATCGGCTCGGACCCGTCATGCGGGTTGAGCGTGATCCGGCGCTTGTTCTTGTAGTCACGCCCGAACGAGATCGTGCCGGCCTTCTCCGCAATGATGGCGGCATCCTTCGGACGGCGCGCTTCGAACAGCTCCGCCACGCGCGGCAGACCGCCCGTGATGTCGCGCGTCTTGGCGCTTTCCGTCGGAATGCGGGCCAGGATGTCACCTGCCTTCACGGAGACGCCCGGATCAACGGAGAGGATTCCGTCGACGGGCAGCAGATAGCGAGCCTCGGAGCCGCGGGCGGCCTTGAGGATCTTGCCGTCCTTGCCCTGGACCACGATGGCCGGCCGAAGCTCGGCGGACCGCGCATTGGAGCGCCAGTCGGTGACCATGCGCTTGGCGATGCCGGTGGCTTCGTCGATCTGTTCGGAGAGCGATGAGCCCTCGAGCAGGTCTTCATAGGCCACGACGCCATCCACCTCGGAGATGATGGGACGGGTGTAGGGGTCCCACTCCGCGATGCGCTGGCCGCGCTTGATCTTGTCGCCCTCGTCCACCTTGAGCTTGGAGCCGAACACGAGGCGGTGAACCGCACGCTCCGATCCATCCGGACCCACGATCACGATGCTCATGTTGCGGCCCATGGTGATCAGGTCGCTGTCCGAGTTTCGCGCAACGTTGCGGTTGCGCATCTTGATCTCGCCCTCGAAGTTCGAGTCGATCACGGACTGCTCGTTGATCTGCGCCGCGCCGCCGATGTGGAAGGTGCGCATGGTGAGCTGGGTGCCCGGCTCGCCGATCGACTGCGCCGCGATGACGCCGACAGCCTCGCCCATGTTGACCGGCGTGCCGCGAGCCAGGTCGCGGCCATAGCAGGTGCCGCAGACGCCGTTCTTGGTTTCGCAGGTGAGCACCGAGCGGATCTTGACCTCCTGGATGCCAGCCTTGGTGATCTCCTCAAGGTGGCTTTCCTCAAGCATGATCCCGGCCGGCACGATGGTGGCGCCCTCTCCGTTCACGATGTCCTCGGCCGTGGTGCGGCCCAGGATGCGCGTGCCGAGAGAGGCCACGATCTGGCCCGCATCCACGATGGCGCGCATGCGGATGCCGTTGGCGGTGCCGCAGTCGACCTCGGTGATGATCGAGTCCTGTGCGACGTCCACGAGACGACGCGTCAGGTAGCCCGAGTTCGCGGTCTTCAACGCAGTGTCCGCCAGTCCCTTGCGGGCGCCGTGGGTCGAGTTGAAGTACTCGAGAACGTCCAGCCCTTCCTTGAAGTTCGAGATGATGGGGCTCTCGATGATCTCGCCGGACGGCTTGGCCATCAGGCCGCGCATGGCGGCGAGCTGGCGCATCTGGGTCGGCGAACCGCGCGCCCCGGAGTGGCTCATCATGTAGATCGAGTTGATCGGCTTGTCGCGGCCGTGCTCGTCCTTCTTCACGGAGGAGATGCGGAGCATCATTTCCTGCGCGAGCTTGTCCGAGCACTTCGACCAGGCGTCGACGACCTTGTTGTACTTCTCGCCCTGCGTGATCAGACCGTCCTGGTACTGCTGCTCGTAATCCTTGGTCAGCGCGCGGGTGGCGTCGACGATCTCCCACTTGTTTTCGGGGATCACCATGTCGTCCTTGCCGAACGAGATGCCCGCCTTGAACGCGTGGATGAAGCCGAGCTGCATGACGCGGTCGCAGAAGATGACCGTGTCCTTCTGACCGCACATGCGGTAGACGGCGTCGATCATTCCCGAGATTTCCTTCTTCGTCATCAGCTTGTTGACGACATCGAAGCTCACGCGCTCGCTGCGCGGCAGAGCCGTGGACAGGATGACCCGGCCAGGGGTGGTGTCATAGGTCTTCTTGTAGGGCTTGCCGCCCGGACCGATGCCTTCCCAGCGATACCTGATCTTGGAATGCAACGTCACGGTTTTGTTGGCCAGCGCCTGCTCGAGCTCGCCCAGCTCCGAATAGATGCCCTTCAGCACGCCATTCTTCGCGTCCATGAGGTACTGGCCAGGTTCGCCGTCGGACATGATCGACAGGTAGTAGAGCCCCAGAACGATGTCCTGAGACGGCACGATGATCGGGTGGCCGTTGGCCGGGTGCAGGATGTTGTTGGTCGACATCATCAGCACGCGCGCTTCCAGCTGCGCTTCCAGCGACAGCGGGACGTGCACGGCCATCTGGTCGCCGTCGAAGTCCGCGTTGAAGGCCGCGCAGACCAGCGGGTGCAGCTGGATTGCCTTGCCTTCGATCAGCGTGGGCTCGAACGCCTGGATGCCGAGGCGATGCAGCGTCGGCGCGCGGTTGAGCAGCACGGGATGCTCGCGGATGACCTCGTCCAGGATGTCCCAGACTTCAGGCTTCTCCTTCTCGACGAGCTTCTTGGCCTGCTTGACGGTGGCCGAATAACCCTTGGCGTCGAGGCGGGCGTAGATGAACGGCTTGAAAAGCTCGAGCGCCATCTTCTTGGGCAGGCCGCACTGATGCAGCTTCAGTTCGGGGCCGACCACGATGACCGAACGACCCGAATAGTCGACGCGCTTGCCAAGCAGGTTCTGCCGGAAGCGGCCCTGCTTGCCCTTGAGCATGTCGGCGAGCGACTTCAGCGGGCGCTTGTTGGCGCCGGTGATGACGCGGCCGCGGCGTCCGTTGTCGAACAGGGCGTCGACCGACTCCTGGAGCATCCGCTTCTCGTTGCGGATGATGATGTCGGGCGCGCGCAGCTCGATCAGCCGCTTGAGGCGGTTGTTGCGGTTGATGACGCGGCGATACAGGTCGTTGAGGTCGGAAGTGGCGAAACGGCCGCCATCGAGCGGCACGAGCGGGCGCAGGTCCGGGGGGATCACCGGGATCACCGTCATCACCATCCACTCGGGCTTGTTGCCCGACTGCTGGAAGGCCTCGATGATCTTGAGGCGCTTCATCAGCTTCTTGGGCTTGAGCTCGGACGTGGTCGTCGCGATCTCGTGGCGCAGGTCCATCTGCACCTTTTCGAGGTCGAGCGAGCGCAGCATCTCGCGCAGCGCCTCGGCCCCGATCATGGCGGTGAACGAGTCGGCGCCATACTCGTCCTGGCAGCGCAGGTAATCGTCTTCCGACAGGATCTGACGGTCCTTGAGCGGGGTCAGGCCCGGCTCCAGCACAATGTAGCTCTCAAAATAGAGCACACGCTCAAGGTCCTTGAGCGGCATGTCGAGCAGAAGGCCGATGCGGCTGGGCAGCGACTTGAGGAACCAGATGTGCGCGACCGGGGCCGCCAGCTCGATATGGCCCATGCGCTCGCGCCGGACCCGCGCGAGCGTGACTTCAACGCCACACTTCTCGCAGATGACGCCCTTGTACTTCATGCGCTTGTACTTGCCGCACAGACACTCGTAATCCTTGATGGGTCCGAAGATGCGGGCGCAGAACAGGCCGTCACGCTCGGGCTTGAACGTGCGGTAATTGATGGTCTCCGGCTTCTTGATCTCGCCGAACGACCAGGACAGAATCTTCTCCGGGCTCGCGAGCGAGATGCGGATCGCGTCGAAACCGACCGGCTGAGCCGGCTGGCCGAACAGATTCATGACCTCTTGATTCATCGTCATCTCCTGAACTGGGGAGGCCTGCCTGTGCGGACCACAATCCCGTTCCTAGAAACTGGTTGCCGGAAGCCCTGCCCCCGGCGGTGAGGTAGTGCGGCGGCCGGCATGAACGCGGCCGCCGAACCCGTACGCTTATTCAGCAGCCTCTGACGGAGGCAGTTCCGCCGGCGGCTTCTTGTTGTTCCGCAGCTCGACGTTGAGGCCCAGCGAACGCATTTCCTTGACGAGCACGTTGAAGCTCTCCGGAATGCCGGCCTCGAAGTTGTCCTCGCCGCGAACGATGCTCTCATAGACCTTGGTGCGGCCGGCCACGTCGTCCGACTTCACGGTCAGCATTTCCTGCAGCGTGTAGGCGGCGCCGTAAGCCTCAAGCGCCCAGACCTCCATTTCACCGAAGCGCTGGCCGCCGAACTGCGCCTTGCCGCCCAGCGGCTGCTGGGTCACGAGGCTGTAGGGGCCGATCGAACGCGCATGGATCTTGTCGTCAACAAGGTGGTGGAGCTTGAGCATATAGATGTAGCCCACAGTGACCTTGCGATCGAAGGCATCGCCCGTGCGCCCGTCGTAGAGCGTCACCTGACCCGAGGCGTCGAGACCGGCATCGGCCAGCAGACGCTCAATGTCGGCCTCGTTGGCCCCATCGAACACCGGCGTGGCGATGGGAACGCCCCGGCGAAGGTTGTTGCCCATCTCGGCCAGTTCATGATCGGTCATCGCGCTGATTTCCGCGTGGTCCGATCCGTAGATCTGGTCGAAGGTCTTGCGCATGCCTGACGCTTCGCCGGCCTTCATGTAGGCATCGACCGCTGCCGCCACCTGCTTGCCCAGACCCGCCGCAGCCCATCCCAGATGGGTCTCGAGGATCTGCCCCACATTCATGCGGCTCGGCACGCCGAGCGGGTTGAGCACGATGTCCGCATGGGTGCCGTCAGCGAGGAACGGCATGTCCTCGACCGGAACGATCTTCGACACGACGCCCTTGTTGCCGTGGCGGCCAGCCATCTTGTCGCCGGGCTGGATCTTGCGCTTCACCGCAACGAAGACCTTGACCATCTTCATCACGCCGGGCGGCAGCTCGTCGCCGCGTTGCAGCTTCTCGACCTTGTCCAGGAAACGCTGTTCAAGGCGCTTCTTGGATTCGTCGTACTGCTTGCGCATGGCCTCCATCTCGGACATCTGCGAATCGTCCGCCACGGCGAACATCCACCACTGCGAGCGCGGATACTGCGCGATCGCGTCCTTGCTGAGCACCGTGTCCTTCTTGAAGCCCTTCGGTCCCGCAAGCCCGACCTTGCCGTCGAGAACGTCGGCCAGACGCGCATAGGTGTTGCGGTCGAGGATCGCCTGCTCGTCGTCGCGGTCCTTGGCGAGGCGTTCGATCTCTTCGCGCTCGATCGCCTGGGCGCGCTCGTCCTTGTCGACGCCATGGCGATTGAACACACGCACCTCGACGATCGTGCCCTGCACGCCCGGAGGAACGCGAAGCGATGTGTCGCGGACGTCGGAGGCCTTCTCACCGAAAATGGCGCGCAGGAGCTTTTCTTCCGGCGTCATCGGGCTTTCGCCCTTGGGTGTGATCTTCCCGACCAGGATGTCGCCGGCGGCGACTTCCGCGCCGATGTAGACGATGCCGGCTTCGTCGAGGTTCTTGAGCGCCTCCTCGGCGACGTTCGGGATGTCCCGCGTGATTTCCTCGGGGCCGAGCTTGGTGTCGCGGGCCATCACCTCGAATTCCTCGATATGTATCGAGGTGAACACGTCTTCCGAGACGATCTTCTCGCTCAGCAGGATCGAATCTTCGAAGTTGTAGCCATTCCACGGCATGAATGCGACCAGCACGTTCCGGCCGAGCGCGAGCTCGCCCAGATCGGTGGACGGGCCGTCCGCGATGATGTCGCCCTTCCTGACCACGTCCCCGACACGCACAAGCGGGCGCTGATTGATGCAGGTGGACTGGTTCGAGCGCTGGAACTTCATCATGCGGTAGATGTCGACGCCCGGCTTGGTCGGGTCGGTCTCTTCGGTCGCACGGACCACGATGCGGGTCGCATCGATCTGGTCGATGATGCCCGAGCGGCGGGCCGCGATCGCGGCGCCGGAATCGCGCGCCACGACGCTTTCCATGCCGGTGCCCACGAAAGGCGCGTCGGCGCGGACCAGCGGCACGGCTTGACGCTGCATGTTCGAGCCCATCAGCGCGCGGTTCGCGTCATCGTTCTCAAGGAACGGGATGAGCGCAGCCGCGACCGAAACGAGCTGCTTGGGCGACACTTCCATGAGGTCGACCTTGTCGACCGGCACGACGATGACTTCGCCCGCATGGCGGCAGACGATGAGGTCTTCGGTCAGCTTGCCGTTCTTGTCCATGTCGGCGTCGGCCTGGGCGACATTGTGCTTCGCCTCCTCCATGGCCGACAGGTACACGACCTCGCTGGTGACCTGACCGTCGCGCACCTTGCGGAACGGGGTCTCGATGAAGCCGTATTTGTTGACCCGCGCGAAGGTCGCGAGGCTGTTGATGAGGCCGATGTTCGGGCCTTCGGGCGTCTCGATGGGGCAGATGCGGCCATAATGCGTCGGGTGCACGTCGCGCACCTCGAAGCCGGCGCGTTCGCGCGTCAGGCCGCCTGGTCCGAGCGCCGAAAGGCGACGCTTGTGCGTCACTTCCGAAAGCGGGTTTGTCTGATCCATGAACTGCGAGAGCTGGGAAGAACCGAAGAACTCGCGAACAGCGGCCGCGGCGGGCTTGGCGTTGATCAGGTCCTGCGGCATCACGGTGTCGATGTCGACGCTCGACATGCGCTCCTTGATGGCGCGCTCCATGCGCAGCAGGCCGAGGCGGTACTGGTTCTCCATCAGCTCGCCCACGGAACGGACGCGGCGGTTGCCCAGATGGTCGATGTCGTCGATCTCGCCCTTGCCGTCGCGCAGGTCCACGAGGGCCTTGGCGACCGCCAGTATGTCTTCCTTGCGCAGGATGCGGACCGTGTCCTCGGCATCGAGGTCAAGGCGCATGTTCATCTTCACACGGCCGACCGCAGACAGGTCATAGCGCTCTGAGTCGAAGA
Organism: Bosea sp. (in: a-proteobacteria); assembly: GCA_023910605.1. NCBI lineage: Bacteria > Pseudomonadati > Pseudomonadota > Alphaproteobacteria > Hyphomicrobiales > Alloboseaceae > Allobosea > Allobosea sp. Next base: position 2,591,238 of record JAAVVV010000001.1, read on the forward strand.
ACAGCGACTGGAACATGTTCTGCGCGGATTCGAGCGTCGGCGGCTCGCCGGGGCGCATCACGCGGTAGATGTCGAACAGCGCCTCCTCGCGGGACGAATTCTTGTCCACGTTGAGGGTGTTGCGGATGTACGGTCCGATCGTCATGTGGTCGATGTCGAGCACGGAGATCTCGTCGAAGCCTGCATCCGTCAGCGCCTTGAGCAGCTTCTCGGAAATCTCGTCGCCGGCCTCGGCATAGATTTCGCCGGTCTGCGCGTTGACCATGTCCTCGGCCACATATTGGCTGATGAGGTCCTCATCGGTGGCGCGCAGGAACTTCAGGCCCTTCTCGGCGAGTTGGCGGGCCTGACGCGCGACGAGTTTCTTGCCGACCTCGACGATGACCTCGCCCGTGTCGGCGTTGATCAGGTCGACGGTCGCCTTGTAGCCCTTCATCCGCTCGGCTTCGAACGGGATGCGCCAGGCATCCTTGTGGCGCTCGAAGACGATGCGGTCATAGAAGCGGTTGAGGATCTCCTCGCCGTCCATGCCGAGCGCATAGAACAGCGACGTGACCGGCAGCTTGCGCTTCCGGTCGATGCGGGCGTGCACGATGTCCTTGGCGTCGAACTCGATGTCGAGCCAGGAGCCACGATACGGGATGATGCGGGCGGCGAAAAGCAACTTGCCCGAGGAGTGCGTCTTGCCCTTGTCGTGATCGAAGAACACGCCCGGCGAACGGTGCATCTGGCTGACGATGACGCGCTCGGTGCCGTTGACGATAAAGGTGCCGTTGTCGGTCATGAGCGGCATGTCGCCCATGTAGACTTCCTGCTCCTTGATGTCTTTGATCGACTTGGCCTGGGTGTCCGGATCGATGTCGAACACGATCAGGCGCAGCGTCACCTTCAGCGGGGCCGCGAAGGTGATGCCACGCTGGCGGCACTCATCGACATCGTACTTCGGCGCTTCGAAGGTGTACTTCACAAATTCCAGCATCGAGGCGCCGGAGAAATCCGAGATCGGGAAGACCGACCTGAAGACGGACTGCAGACCCTCGTCGGGTCGGCCACCCTTGGGCTCGTCGACAAGCAGGAACTGGTCATAGGACGCCTTCTGAACCTCGATGAGGTTCGGCATCTGGATGACTTCCCTTATCTTGCCGAAGAACTTGCGGATGCGCCTGCGACCCTGGAGCGTGTTGGCCATGTGGTTCCTCGCTTTTCGCTGACGGCTGACCTGAAGGCCCCGGCGGGATCGACGATCCGCGAAGCTCTCAGGTCAGTCGCCCGGCGCGCCGCGCGCCGTAATGTGGTCTAGAAACGGATCAAAGGGACGCTCGACGCCCGAAAGGCCCCGGGGGTTTCGCCCCAGGGCCGTTTTGTGATGTCGTCAGATGTCCGGCATCGCGCCGGACAAGCTCACTTGAGCTCGACCTTCGCGCCGACGGCTTCGAGGGTCTTCTTGATCTTCTCGGCCTCGTCCTTGCCAACGGCTTCCTTGACGGCCTTGGGAGCGGCCTCGACCAGGTCCTTGGCTTCCTTCAGGCCCAGGCCGGTGATGGCGCGGACTTCCTTGATGACTTCAATCTTCTTGTCGCCGGCAGCAGCCAGCATGACCGTGAATTCGGTCTGTTCTTCGGCAGCCGGAGCGGCCGCGCCGCCGCCAGCGGCGGGACCGGCAGCCACGGCGACGGCCGCAGCGGCGGACACGCCCCACTTTTCTTCCAGCATCTTTGCGAGATCAGCCGCCTCGAGGACGGTAAGGCTCGACAGCTCTTCGACGATTTTCGCCAGATCAGCCATGTCACATTTCCTTGCAGTGTCAGTGCGAACGTTGGGTTCAGGTTCAGGTGGCCATCAGGCCGCTTCGTCTCGTTTGGCATAGGCCCCGAACACGCGCGCCAGCTTGGCAGCCGGTGCGGTCGAGAGCTGGGCGATCTTCGTGGCGGGCGCAACAAGCAGCCCCAGAAGCTTCGCACGCAGTTCGTCGAGGGACGGCATCGTGGCAAGCGCCTTGACACTGTCCGCATTCAGGGAGGTCGCGCCCATGGCTCCGCCGAGAATGACAAGCTTGTCATTCGTCTTGGCGAAGTTGACGGCGACCTTCGGCGCAGCGACCGGGTCCTTGCTGTAGGCCAGCAAGGTGGGGCCCTTGAGAAGGGCGCCGATCGAGGCTGCATCCGTGCCTTCGAGAGCGATCTTGGCCAGGCGGTTCTTCGCGACCTTCACGGTGCCGCCAGCCTTGCCCATCTCGCGACGGAGCTTCTGCATGTCGGCAACGGTCAGGCCTGCATAGTGGGCCACGACGACAACTGAGTTGGCCTTGAAGACCTCGTTCAGCTCCGCCACGGCTTCGCGTTTTTGCGAACGATCCACGTGGGCTCTCTCCGGTTTGGCGGGTCTCCCCGCCGGCTCAAGTTAGCCGCCCCATACACACATCGCGGCGATTGACCGCGACGCCCGCATCGGACGACGCTCAACGCCCTGCCCCCTGAACCCGCAATGCGCGCCCAGGCGATGGTTCGAACCGACACAAGGGGTAAGCACCCCGAAAAATCTGTTCTCACCCGTCTATGCTGGCCAGAGGGCCTCAGGGAGGCCTTGACCGATTAAGCCGCTTGCGCGGCGCCAGCAGTCTCGGACAGGACAATAGGCCACCGTTCGAAAGGTCACCCTTTCGCCCGTTGACCCTGTCAGCAGCCAGTCACCCGGCCGCATCCGGCACGCCATCTCACAATGGGAGCGCCTGATTGGAATGGTGCTGCTTAACGAAGTCGCGACGCTTTGCCAAGTGACTAATCGCATAATGTCAGCCCGGCACGGCTCTGTGATCGGCGCAAGGCCTTCAGTGGCCGTCCTGCCGTCCGCTCTGGCGCCGCATCACCATCTTCAGCAGAATCGGACGTGGCAGAAACGGCAGCAAAATCGCAGCCATCTTGTTGGCAAACCCTGGTATGATGGTCCGTTGCCCGCGCTGGAAGGCTTCCCATCCGGTGCGCGCCACCTCCGATGCCGGCACATGGAAAATGCTCGTCTCGCGCGGCTTGGCTCCGCCGGTCGCGCGCCCCAGAAAGCCGGTGTCGACCGGCCCAGGGCACAGCGAGGTGATGCGCACTCCGCTTCCCCTGACCTCTTCCCACAGTGATTCCGAGAGGGTCTGCACATAGGCTTTCCCGGCATAATACACCGCCATGCCCGGTCCGGGCAGAAAGCTCGCCACCGACGCGACATTCAGAATGCCGCCCTTGCCGCGCTCCACCATGCCCGGCAGGACCGCCAGCGCAAGATCCGTGAGGAAGCGCACGTTGAGATCGATGCTGCCGATCTGAGCCGCGCAATCAGACCGATGCGCCAGCCCGACAATGCCGTGGCCAGCATTGTTCACCAATTGCAGGCAACTCATGCCGTTGGCTGCCAGATGGCGCGTGATCTGCGCCGCGGCATCCCGCTCTTCGCCGTCGCAGGTCAGCCAGGTGGCGCGGCCGCCCTCTGCAACGATCTGCGTGGCCAGCGCCCGCAGCCCTTGCTCGCCGCGCGCAACCAGCAGCACCTCGCCCTGCCGCGCGGCCAGCAGAGCCAGTTCCCGCCCGATGCCGGAGGAGGCGCCGGTCACCACCGTCACATCCCGACGAGCCTGAATTACCTCCGCCATCTGCGCTCCATTTCCTGTTGCGGCCCGTGCCCGAAGACTTGGTTGCACAGCAATCATTGCCTATAAGGCGCGGCCTCTTGGTCTTGTCGATCACGCAGCCTGATGCACTGAAACTCGTAAATATCTTCTGGTGCCGATGGCAGGATATCTACACGTTGACGCTTAATGTTCTTCAAGGCCCTGCCATGCGCACGCGCTCCCTGCCGCTCAATCGCCCGCGCCGCTTCATGGCCGATCTTTGCCATATCACGCTCGGCGTGCCTCTTGGCGTGATCAAGCGGCGGATCAACATCGGAGATGTCCTCAGGGCGCGCGCAGCGGCGGCGGCGCCCGTTCCATGGACCGTGCTGTTCTGCAAGGCCTGGGCGCTGGCTGCCCGTGATCGGCCCGTCCTGCGGCAGGCGTACTGCAAGTTGCCGTGGCCGCAACTCGCCGAGGCGGAGGCCAGCGTGGCGCTGATCATGATCGAGCGCGCCTGGCATGGTGAGCGGGCGCTGTTTCCGGCAAAGCTCAATCGACCGGCGGAACGCACGCTGACTGATCTTGCCGCCGATCTCGCACGCAGCCGCAACGCTCCCATCCCCAGCATCCGTCATTTTCTGGTGATCGACCGGATCTGCGCCTGGCCTGGACCGATCCGGCGCTTCCTGTGGTGGATCGCCTTCAACATCGGCGCCTTGAGGCCGACCTATTTCGGCACTTTCGGGATCTCGGTGCTCGGGCAGAGCAGCGCCGAAATCGTCTCGCCGGTTTCACCGCTCACGAGCTTTGTCAGCTACGGCCCGTTTCAGCCCGATGGCTTCGTCGATGTGACCATCGCCTTCGATCATCGGGTCATGGATGGCGCCCACGTCGTCGAGGCCATCCTTGCGCTAGAAGGGCATCTGAACGGGTTGATCATGGAAGAATTGCAAGGACTTGGGCTGCCCTCCTGACTCATTATGCGAACCATCGGCTGGGCCAGATCCTCCAGCCCGGCCGGGCCATGACCAGGAGGATGATGGAAATCGCCACCACCACGAAGTTGTCGAACGTCGCGATCTCGCGCGGCACGCCGGTCGGCGCGATGAGGGCCGTGACGCCGCCGATGCCGAGGGTATTGTAGATGTTCGAACCGAGGATGTTGCCGGGCGAGAGCAGGATGAGCCCCACCCGGGAAGGGGCAGGACCACATCGACCAGCATCATCAACTCCAGATCAGAATTAGCGGCGCCAGCAGGAGCATCCGCGCCGTCTGGCATGCAAGCGCCCGCAATCAGGGTTTGGCCATCGCCGCTGTGGTCCTCCCGCGCGCGGCCATGCTGAGCAGCACGATGCCGCCAAGCGCAGCGACGGTGGAGCCAAGCAGCACGCCAAGACGAACCTGATTCATGAGGTCGCCATCGCCAAAGGCAAGGACCCCGATGAACAGGCTCATCGTGAAGCCGATCCCGGCGATGAAGGCCACGCCCACGATCTGCGTCCAATTCGACTGCAACGGGAGGCTGGCCAGCCCCGACCGGACCGCGAGGAACACCAGCAGCGTGATGCCGACCGGCTTGCCGATGGCCAGGCCAAGCGCGATGCCGGATGTCACGGGATGGATGATGTCATTGAGGCCAAGACCCGTCAGCGGCACGCCGGCATTGGCGAAGGCAAAGATCGGCATGATCAGGAATGCGACACTGAATTTCAGTTTGCCAACCAGGTCATGAAGCGGATGCACGGTGTCAGCATTGTTGCGCATCGGCACGAACAGCGCCGTGATCACCCCCGCCAGCGTCGGGTTGACGCCGGATTTCAGGATGAACAGCCACATGGCCACCCCCACCAGCATGTAGGGCAAGAGCCGCGTGACATCGCGCAGGTTCAGGATGAGGAGCGCACCCATCGCCAGCACAGCCAGCCCCAGGGCCCCGAAGCTGATTTCCGCTGTGTAGAACACGGCGATGATCAGGATGGCGCCCAGATCGTCGATGACCGCGACAGCCAGCAGGAAGGCCTTCAATGCCGGCGGAACGCGGCTGCCAAGCAGCGCCACGACCCCGACCGCAAAGGCTATGTCGGTCGCGGAGGGAATGGCCCAACCATTGACATAGGCAGGGTTGGAGCCCGCCATCAGCAGGAACACGGCAGCCGGAACGGCCATGCCGCCAACGGCTCCGGCGAAAGGCAGGATGGCACGCTTGCGGTCGGACAGGGCTCCTTCTGTGAACTCGGCCTTGATCTCGAGGCCAACGAACAGGAAGAAGATCGCCATCAACAGGTTCTTGACCCAGTTCTTGAACGAGTCGGCCAGCACGAACCCACCCACATCGAGACTGATTGGCGTGTTGAGCAGCGTCTTGTAGGCGCCGGCCAGACCGGTGTTGGCGAAAATCAGGGCTGCGACCGTCGCCGCCATGAGCACGAACGCGCCGGTCACCTCCTGGTTGGATGCCTGTGGTGATGCAGCCAAGATCAGCTCCCGACAACAAGACTGGGTTAATTGTTTGTGCGCGGATAGTACGTCAATGCGGGAGACAAAACAGTCAATCGGGACAAATTCATGAAAAACCCCGCATGTTGCGATGCGGGGTCAGGGATTGATGACGATTGATCCGGCTGATCAGACGGTTGCCGGATCGACCTTCACGCCGGGGCCCATGGTGGAGGAAATCGCCACGCGCTGGATATAGGTGCCCTTTGCGCCAGCGGGCTTCGCCTTCGAAACCGCGTCGGCGAAAGCCTTGATGTTGGTCACCAGCTTCTCGGCATCAAAAGAAGCCTTGCCGACGGCGGCATGCACAATGCCCGCCTTCTCTACACGGAACTCGACCGAGCCGCCCTTTGCGGCCTTCACCGCGCCGGTGACGTCCATCGAAACCGTTCCGACCTTCGGGTTCGGCATCAGGCCGCGCGGGCCCAGAACCTTGCCCAGGCGACCGACGAGCGGCATCATGTCCGGCGTCGCAATGCAGCGGTCGAACTCGATCTTGCCGCCGTTGACGATCTCGAACAGATCCTCGGCGCCCACGATGTCGGCGCCTGCCTTGCTGGCCTCTTCGGCCTTCGCGCCGCGGGCGAAAACGGCGACGCGCAGCGTGCGGCCCGAGCCGTTCGGCAGGTTGCACACGCCGCGGACCATCTGGTCGGCATGGCGCGGATCGACGCCGAGGTTCATCGAAATCTCGATGGTCTCGTCGAACTTGGCGGTCGCCCTTTCCTTCACCAGCTTCACGGCCTCGTCGATCGGGACGAGCTTGGTGCGGCTGATGCCTTCATAGGCCTTGTTGATGCGCTTGCTCATGGCTGGGTGCTCCTCAAGCGACGATTTCAAGGCCCATGGCCCGGGCGGAGCCACGGATCATGGAGACGGCGGACGCGATGTCGGAACAGTTGAGGTCGACCATCTTCTTCTCGGCGATCTCGACCAGCTGCGCTTCGGTCACCTTGCCGGCCGGAGCGCCCTTGCCTGGCGTCTTGGAGCCGGAGGCAGGCTTCTTGCCGATCTTCAGGCCAGCAGCCTTCTTCAGGAAGAAGGAGACGGGCGGCTGGCGCATCTCGAAGGTGAAGGAACGGTCCTGGAACGCGGTGATGACCACCGGGATCGGGGTGCCCTTGTCGATCTGCGCGGTCTTCGCATTGAAGGCCTTGCAGAATTCCATGATGTTCAGGCCGCGCTGACCGAGCGCAGGGCCGATCGGCGGTGACGGGTTCGCGGCGCCTGCCGGAACCTGGAGCTTGATGTAGCCGGTGATCTTCTTCGCCATGGCTCATCTCCCAGATAAGGCCGCCCTCCCGACGCCAGACGGGAAGGATGGGCCTATGGAAAGGTCGCGGTGCGGCATGGAAACCCGGCGGCGAACCGGCATGCCTCCCGCGATGTGAAAGCAGGAGTGGAGCCTTGCGCCAGACCGGGATGCTTCCCGAACGACAAAGGACCCGTTCCGCCTGCCATTGACGCTCAGAGCTTCTCCACCTGAGCGTATTCCAGTTCGACCGGAGTGGCCCGGCCGAAGATCGAAACCGCGACCTTGACCCGGGCGCGGGGGTGGTCAACATCCTCGACCACGCCGTTGAACGAGGCGAAGGGGCCGTCCGCGACGCGGACCTGCTCGCCGACCTCGAACATGATCGTGGGCTTGGGACGGTCCACGCCATCCTGAACCTGGCCCTTGATGCGTTCCGCCTCGGCATCCGGGATCGGCTGCGGCTTGGCCTTGTCGGCGCCCAGGAAACCCGTGACCTTCGGGGTGTTCTTGATGAGGTGATAGACTTCGTCGGTCAGGTCGCACTTCACCAGCACATAACCGGGGAAGAACTTGCGGTCGGTCTCGAATTTGCGGCCACGGCGCACTTCCATGACCTTCTCGGTCGGCACCATCACCTCGTCGAACAGCGAGGTGAGGCTCCGCTCCTTCGCCTGGGCGAGGATCGAGTCGCGCACCTTGTTCTCGAAGTTCGAGTAGGCGTGGACGATGTACCAGCGCTTGGCCATGACTGTGGGGTCCTCAATCGTTCCGGCGTGGCTCTCAGCGCCCGATGCCGAGCACGAGCGCCAGCATCCAGCGGATCACCGTGTCGGTGAACAGGAAGAACAGGCTCGCAACCACGATCATCACCAGCACCATGGCGGTCGTGATCATGGTTTCCTTGCGGGTCGGCCACGTCACCTTGGAGGCTTCGTTGCGCACCTGCTGGAGAAACTCGAACGGATTGCTCTTGGCCATCGTTCCCCCGCCCTTGGGCAATGCCCGCGCAGCGGCCTCGTTCAACTCGTGATTCGACTCCCGAAAACATCGGCGGCGCGGGGAGAGCCGCGCCGTCACAACATTCCAAGGATGCGGCAGACCGTTTACCCGAAAATCGCCCGGCGTCAATCCATGGTCGCGTAACCGGACCACTCGCACGGGCTCATCGATAAGCTGCTGGCAGGGGCTGAGGGATTCGAACTCTCGACCTACGGTTTTGGAGACCGTCGCTCTAACCGACTGAGCTAAGCCCCTATTCCAGCGTCGCGGCGCTGCGAGGCACCACGGCGTTCGTATGCCGCAAGACAGGCGCGCTTTCAAGTCGAAAGCTGCGCCTGCGCTTCACCGCCGGACCCAGAGTTCCTTGCCGACCTTGGTGCCGCCGGCATAGGTCCAGACAGCGCCGACCTCGTTGCCGGTCGCAGCGACGAGCGCGACGCCCGTCTCGCTTCCGGCGCGATAGGTGATGGCGATCACTTCTTCAGTGCCGATGCCCGTGCCGACGAAACGCGTGCCGTCGACCACCCAGGTGACCCTGAAGGTGTCGGAGCCGGTTTTCTCCACGGTGACGCTGCCACGATAGCTCGACCCGTCCGGGTTCGACCCGTTCACGGAGAAGCTGCCCAGCAGCTGGGCCTGTGCCGAGCCGACGAGGGCGGCGAAGGAAAGGAAGATCGCAAGAGCCAGTTTTTTCATGAAAATGCCTTCGGGAGGATACGATGCGGAAGCTTTATCCGTGCCTCTGCGGTAAAAGGCAACCTGGGCCGGCGCAAACTGCCAGTCGGGGCAGCGCGCGCGCCATGACGGTTTGTCTCGCGGCAAGGCTCGTGCTTCGCTAAGATCCACCTCCTCTTGCGCCGCACCAGCCCCAGGCCCCTGCCCCACATGTCAACTGCCATGCCCGCTACAAGCCTCCAGACCCCGCCTTCAAATCCGCATGCGCCAGCCGCGGAAGCGGCGGCCTTCCGCGTCGCCATCCTCTCCAAGCTGACCTACGAGGTGGGCAAGGACCCCGAGAGCGCCGCAGACCGTGACTGGCTGATCGCGACCGTGCTCGCCACCCGCGACCGCATCGTCGACCGCTGGATGGAGACAACGCGCAAGGTCTACACCGATGGCCGCAAGCGCGTTTACTACCTCTCGCTCGAATTCCTGATTGGGCGCCTGCTGGGCGATGCGCTCGGCAATCTCGGCCTCACGGCGACTGCGCGCTCCGCCTTGTCGAGCCTCGGCGTCGATCTGGAGCGCCTGCGCGCGCTGGAGCCGGATGCCGCCCTGGGCAATGGCGGCCTTGGCCGGCTGGCAGCCTGCTTCATGGAAAGCATGGCAACGCTCTCCATCGCCGCCTATGGCTACGGCATCCGTTACGACCACGGCCTCTTCCGTCAGCGCATCAAGGACGGCTGGCAGCTCGAATACCCGGAAAACTGGCTGGACTTCGGCAATCCCTGGGAGTTTGAGCGGCCCGAGGTCGCCTACCCGGTCGGCTTCGGCGGCTCGGTCGAAACGGTGACAGACGCCGATGGCGAGACGCGCCAGCTCTGGCGGCCTGCCGAAAGCGTCGATGCGGTGGCCTATGACACGCCCGTGGTGGGCTGGCGCGGCAAGCACGTCAACACGCTCAGGCTCTGGTCGGCCAAGGCGTCCGATCCGCTCAGGCTCGATGCCTTCAACCGTGGCGATCATGTCGGGGCGCTGGCCGACCGCGTGCGCCTGGAGGCGGTCTCCAAGGTGCTCTACCCGTCGGATTCGACCCCTGCCGGGCATGAGTTGCGCCTGCGCCAGGAGTTCTTCTTCGCCTCCGCCTCGCTTCAGGATCTCGTCCGCCGCCACGTCACACAGCACAAGAGCGTGCGCACACTCGCCGACCACGTGGCGATCCAGCTCAACGACACGCACCCCGCCATCGCGGTGCCCGAGTTGATGCGCATCCTCGTGGACGAGCACCGGCTTGACTGGGACGCCGCCTGGGAGATCACCCGCCATACCTTCTCCTACACAAATCATACCCTGCTGCCCGAGGCGCTGGAGAGCTGGCCCGTGCCGCTGCTGGAGCGGCTTCTGCCGCGCCACATGCAGATCATCTACCTGCTCAACGCCGCCGAGCTCGAACGCATCCGCGCCAATCCCGCGCTGGATGACGGCCTGATGGCGACGGTCTCGCTGATCGACGAGCATGGCGGCCGCCGCGTGCGCATGGGCAATCTCGCCTTCATGGGCTCGCACAAGGTCAATGGCGTTTCGGGCCTGCACACCGACCTGATGCGCCGCACGGTGTTCGGCGATCTCGACCGGGTGTTTCCTGGCCGCATCGTCAACAAGACCAACGGCATCACCTTCCGCCGATGGCTGTTCGAGGCCAATCCCGGACTGACGCGGCTGCTGGTCGATGCGGCGGGCCCGAAACTGCTGGATGATCCTGCCGGCCTGACCGCTCTAGAGGCGGTGGCGCAGGATGCCTCCTTCCAGGCCCGCTACCGGGCCGAGCGCCGCGCCAACAAGCTTGCGCTGGCTGCGCTGGTGAAGGAGCGCCTGGGCATCAAGCTCAATCCGGACGCGCTCTTCGATGTCCAGATCAAGCGCATCCATGAATACAAGCGCCAGCTGCTCAACATCCTTGAGACCATCGCGCTTTATGATGCGATCCGCGCGCAGCCGACCCACAACTGGACGCCGCGCGTCAAGATCTTCGCCGGCAAGGCGGCCGCGAGCTACCATCAGGCCAAGCTGATCATCAAGCTCGCCAATGACGTGGCGTGCGTCGTCAATGGCGATCCGGCCATCCGCGGGCTGCTCAAGGTCGTTTTCATGCCGAATTACAATGTCAGCCTGGCCGAGGCCATCATCCCGGCTGCCGACCTCTCGGAGCAGATATCGACCGCCGGCATGGAAGCCTCCGGCACCGGCAACATGAAGTTCGCGCTGAATGGCGCGCTCACCATCGGCACGCTCGACGGTGCCAATGTCGAGATGAAGGAGCATGTCGGCGACGACAACATCTTCATCTTCGGCATGACCACCGAGCAGGTGGGGGCCCGCCGCGCCGAGGGGCTCGATATGCTGGACACAATCCGCCGCTCGCATGTCCTGAAGGAAGTGCTCGATGCGGTCGGCTCCGGCGTATTCTCGCCCGATGATCCGGCCCGATTCCGTCCGCTGGTCGATGCGGTGACCTATCATGACTATTTCATGGTCTCTGGCGATTTCGACGCCTATTTTGCCGCCCAGCGCCGGCTCGATGACCTGTGGCAGGACCCCGCCATTTGGTGGAAGAAGGCCATCCTGAACACGGCGCGGATGGGCTGGTTCTCGTCCGACCGCACCATTGCCGAATACGCCTCCGGGATCTGGGGCGTTGCCCCGGCGGGCGGCCCGGCATGATCGGCCGCTGAGGTGGCGAAGCGGCCCTCAAGCCCGCGCGGGCCCGCCGCGGACAGCTGGCGCGCCGGCGATGCGGCCATCGCCGCGATCGTCGAGGCGCGTCATGGCGATCCATTCGCAGTCCTCGGGCCGCATCAGGTCGAAGGGTGCCTCGTGGTGCGCGCCTTCGTGCCCCATGCCGAACGACTGAGCGTTCTCGGCAAGGATGGAGAGGTGCTGGCCGAACTCCATCGCCGGCACGATGCGGGTTTTTTCGAGGGCCTCGCTCCCGCTTCGCTGCCGCGTCCATATCGCCTGCGCGCCGCCAATGCCGCAGCCGTGTGGACCCTGCACGATCCCTATGGCTTCGGGCCCGTGCTTGGCGAGATGGACGATCATCTGCTGCTGGAGGGCACGCACCGGACTTTGCACCAGCGCCTCGGCGCGCATCCCGCCAGGCACGAGGGCGTGGATGGCGTCCGTTTCGCAGTCTGGGCGCCCCATGCCTTGCGCGTGTCGGCCGTGGGCGACTTCAACGACTGGGATGGCCGCCGCCACCCCATGCGAAAGCGCGTCACGTCAGGGCTTTGGGAGATCTTCGTGCCGGGCGCCGCTGCCGGCGCGGCCTACAAATACGAGATCCTCGGGCCCTCGGGCGAAATCCTGCCGCTCAAGGCCGATCCACTTGGCGCGGCGGCGGAGATGCGCCCTTCGACCGCTTCGATTGTCGCCGCGCCAAGCGGACATCGGTGGCGCGATGCGGCATGGATGGACAGCCGCCTGGGCCATGACCAGCGCCGCTCTCCCATGTCGATCTACGAGGTGCACCTGGGCTCGTGGCGTCGGCGCAGCGATGGCGGCTATCTGAGCTATGACGAGATCGCGGCCACGCTGATCCCCTATGTCCGCGAGATGGGCTTCACTCACATCGAATTCATGCCTGTCTCCGAGCATCCGCTCGACGCATCCTGGGGCTATCAACCCATCGGTCTGTTCGCCCCTTCGAGCCGCTTCGGCGATCCTGATGGCTTCCGCCGCCTTGTGGACGCCGCCCATGGGGCTGGGCTCGGAGTCATCATCGACTGGGTGCCGGCGCATTTCCCGACCGACCGGCATGGCCTCGCGCGCTTTGACGGGACCGCGCTCTACGAGCACGAGGACCCAAGGCGCGGCTTTCACCCCGACTGGAACACCGCCATCTACGATTTCGGCCGCCCCGAGGTCGTGACGATGCTCGCCGCCAACGCGCTCTACTGGCTCGATGCCTTCCACGTGGATGCGTTGCGCGTCGATGCCGTGGCCTCGATGCTCTACCTCGATTACTCGCGCAAGCCGGGAGAGTGGATACCCAACATCCATGGCGGGAACGACAACCTCGAAGCGGTTTCGTTCCTGCGCCACGTCAACTCGCTGATCTATGGGCAGCATCCCGGCGCAGCGACCATGGCGGAGGAATCGACGGCTTGGCCCGGCGTGTCCCAGCCCGTGCACGCCGGCGGCCTCGGCTTCGGCTTCAAGTGGAACATGGGCTGGATGAACGACACCCTCGCCTACATGGGCAAGGACCCGGCCCATCGGCGCTGGCACCATGACAAGATGACATTCGGGCTGCTCTACGCCTTCTCCGAGAACTTCGTGCTGCCGCTCTCCCATGACGAGGTGGTGCACGGCAAAGGCTCGATCCTGACACGCATGCCAGGAGATGACTGGCAGCGCTTCGCCAATCTGCGGGCCTATTATGGCTTCATGTGGGGCCATCCCGGCAAGAAGCTGATATTCATGGGCCAGGAATTCGCCCAGCGGGCCGAATGGAACCATGACAAGGAGCTGGACTGGCATCTGCTCGACGCGCGCGCCCATGGCGGCGTGAAAAGCCTTGTGCGGGACCTCAACCAACTGCATCGCGCGGAGCCAGCGCTCCACCGCCGCGACTGCGAGGCCGAGGGCTTCCGCTGGATCGTGGCGGATGATGCCGCGCAATCCGTGCTCGCATGGCTCCGCCTTGGCGATGAAGGCGCGCCGCCCGTCGCTGTGATCGCCAACTTCACGCCGGTCCCCCGCCATGGCTACTGCATCGGCCTGCCCCATGCCGGGCGCTGGCGCGAGATCCTCAACACCGATGCGCAGGACTATGGCGGTTCGGGCCAGGGCAATGGCGGGGAGGTTCGGGCGACCGCCGATCCCGGCCACGGCCTGCCCGCTTCGGCCTGCATCGTCGTGCCGCCGCTTGCGACGCTTTACCTTCGATACGAACCTGACTGACAATGACGCGATGCGCGAGGCGGGCGCCAAGACCCGCGCGCCACACCCCAGGGAGACGGGCATGCCTTCACGCCTCAGGACGAGCGATTCCGACGCAACGCCTTCGATCAACCGATCGGTGGGCGCGAGCGCGCCGCTGTCACGTTCGGCCATGGCCTATGTGCTGGCGGGCGGGCGCGGCAGCCGCTTGATGGAGTTGACGGACCGCCGGGCCAAGCCCGCGGTCTATTTCGGCGGCAAGGCCCGCATCATCGACTTCGCCTTGTCCAACGCACTCAATTCCGGCATCCGTCGCATAGGGGTCGCGACGCAGTACAAGGCGCACAGCCTGATCCGGCACCTCCAGCGCGGCTGGAACTTCTTCCGCGAGGAGCGCAACGAGAGCTTCGACATTCTGCCCGCGAGCCAGCGCATCTCGGAAGATCAGTGGTATGCCGGCACGGCCGACGCGGTCTACCAGAACATCGACATCATCGAGGGCGCAGGCTCCGAATACATGGTCATCCTGGCGGGCGACCATGTCTACAAGATGGACTATGAGCACATGCTCCAGCAGCATGCGAACACGGGCGCGGATGTCACCATCGGCTGCCTCGAGGTGCCGCGCGGCGAGGCGAGCGGCTTCGGCGTCATGCACATCGACGCCACCGACCGGATCATCGATTTCCTTGAGAAGCCGAAGGACCCGCCCGCCATGCCGGGCAAACCCGACATGGCGCTGGCGAGCATGGGTATCTATGTCTTCCGCACCAGCTTCCTGATCGCCGAATTGCAGCGTGACGCGTCCGACCCCGCTTCGAGCCGCGATTTCGGCAAGGACATCATCCCCTCGCTGGTGAAGAACGGCAAAGCCTTCGCTCATCATTTCTCACGATCCTGCGTGCGCTCCAGCAAGGAGGCCGCCTCCTACTGGCGCGATGTGGGAACGCTCGACGCCTATTGGGAAGCCAACATCGATCTGACCGATGTGGTGCCGGACCTTGATCTTTATGACCGCGACTGGCCGATCTGGACCTATGGCGAGATCACGCCGCCCGCCAAGTTCGTGCATGACGAGGATGGCCGCCGCGGTCAGGCGGTGTCGTCGCTGGTATCCGGAGGCTGCATCGTGTCCGGCTCGTCGCTGCGGCGCACGCTGCTGTGCACAGGCGCGCGCATCAATTCCTATTCGCATGTCGAGGAGGCGGTGATCCTGCCCTATGTTGAAGTCGGCCGCAGCGCGCATCTGCGCAAAGTTGTCATCGATCGCGGCGTGCATATCCCAGACGGGCTCGTGGTGGGTGAGGATCCCGTCCTCGACGCCCGCCGCTTCCGTCGCACCGATAAGGGCGTCTGTCTCATCACCCAGCCCATGATCGACAAGCTGGCCTGACGCACTGGCCATGGCGCGCGCCCTCCCCGTCCTAGCCGTCGCCTCGGAGATTTTTCCGCTGATCAAGACCGGCGGCCTCGCCGATGTGGTCGGAGCGCTGCCAGCCGCGCTGGCGCAGGAAGACGTGGCTGTGACCACCCTCATTCCCGGCTATCCGGCGGTGGCCGACGCGCTGACCGACACGTTGTCCGAAGCGCGCGCGGTGCTCGCCATCCCCGACCTGTTCGGCGCCCCGGCGGAGGTCATCCGCGGCAAGGCCCACGGCCTCGACATCATGGCGCTCGCCGCGCCCCATCTCTACGCCCGGCCCGGCAATCCCTATCTGGGGCCCAACGGCCAGGACTGGCCTGACAACGCCCTGCGCTTTGCGGCGCTGGCTGCCATCGCAGCGGCCATCGGGCGCGGCGCGATCAAGGGCTATCGCCCGCGCGTCATCCACGCGCATGACTGGCAGGCCGGGCTGACGGCAGCCTATCTGCGTCATGGCGGGCCGAAGTCTCCGCCGACGGTGATGACCATACACAACCTCGCCTTCCAGGGGCAGTTTCCTGCTGAGCTGCTCGGCGTGCTCGGCCTGCCGGAAGCAGCCTTCCGCTTCGATGGCATCGAGCATCATGGCGCCATCGGCTATCTCAAGGCCGGGCTGCAATATGCCAGCCACATCACCACCGTCTCCCCGACCTATGCGCGCGAGATCCTGACCGAGGCCGGCGGCATGGGGCTGGACGGGCTGCTGCGCCACCGTTCCGACGCGTTGAGCGGCATCCTCAACGGCATCGACACCGCCGTATGGAACCCGGCCGCCGACCCGATGATCGCGGCAGCCTACGGGCGGACGAACCTCAAGCCCAAGGCTGCGAACAAGGCAGCGCTGCAGGCCCTCCTTGGGCTCAGGCCCGATGCCGGCGCTCCGCTCTTCGGGGTTGTCAGCCGCCTTTCATGGCAGAAGGGCCTCGACCTGCTCCGCGATGCCCTGCCCGCGCTCGTGGCGAGCGGCGCGCAGCTCGCCCTGCTCGGCGCGGGCGATCCGGCGCTGGAGGCCGATTTCAGGGCGGCCAAGGCGGCCCATCCCGGCGCGGTCGGGCTACAGATCGGCTATGACGAAAGCCTCGCCCATCAGATACAGGCCGGCGCGGACCTTCTTCTTGTGCCATCGCGTTTCGAGCCGTGCGGGCTGACGCAACTGTGCGCTCTGCGTTATGGAGTTGTCCCGGTGGTCGCTCGAGTCGGCGGACTGGCGGACACTGTGGAGGATGGCGTGACCGGCATCGTCTTCGATGAACTGACCGCAGCCGGGCTAGGCCATGCCCTGCAGAGGGCCATTGCGCTCCATGCCAGGCCCGCGGCCTTCCGCGGCGTCATGCGCAACGCCATGGCGCGCGATGTCTCCTGGCGCGGTCCCGCCGCGCAGTACGCCAAGCTTTACCGCTCGCTCGCCGGAGCCGGCGCCTGACCTGTCGGAGTTTTTGATGATCCACACCATCGCAACGCAGCCGATCGACGGCCAGAAGCCCGGCACCTCGGGCCTTCGCAAGCGCGTGCCGGAGTTTCAGGCCCCGCATTATGTCGAGAACTTCGTGCAGTCGGTTTTCGACAGTCTTGAGGGTCATGGCGGGCAGATGCTGGTTGTGGGCGGCGATGGCCGGTACTTCAACCGCGAGGTCATCGCGACGGTGATCCGCATGGCCGCCGCCAACGGCTTCGGCCGGCTGGTGATCGGACAGGGCGGCATCCTCTCCACTCCTGCCGCCTCGCATCTGATCCGCAAGCGCAAGGCTTTCGGCGGCCTCATTCTCTCGGCCAGCCATAATCCCGGCGGCCCCGACGGGGATTTCGGCATCAAGTACAACACGGGCAATGGCGGGCCAGCGCCAGAGAGGATCACCGACGCCATCTTTGCCCGCACGACCAGCATCGACCGCTACCTGATCGCAGACTCAGCCGGCATAGACCTCGACCGCATCGGTGAGACGTCGATCGCGGGTGCGGACGGACCCATGGTGGTGGAGATCGTGAACCCGGTCACGGACTACCAGGCATTGATGGAGACGCTGTTCGACTTCGACCGCATCCGCGCCGCCGTGGCATCGGGCCTGACGATGCGCTTTGACGCAATGAGCGCGGTCACCGGCCCCTATGCGCACGCCATCTTCGAAGGCGCGCTGGGCATGAAGCCCGGCACGGTGATCAACGGGGCGCCGCTGCCCGACTTCGGCCATCACCACCCTGATCCCAATCTGGTCCATGCCCGCCATCTTCTTGATCTTGCCATGTCGGCACAGGCTCCAGACCTTTGCGCCGCCTCCGATGGCGATGGCGACCGTAACCTCATCATCGGCCGCGGGCAGTTCGTCACGCCCTCCGACAGCCTCGCCATCCTGGCCGCCAACGCTCATCTCGCGCCCGGCTATGCGCGCGGACTCGCCGGCGTGGCGCGCTCCATGCCCACCAGCCAGGCCGTAGACAGGGTGGCCCGGAAGCTGGGGATTGAATGCTTCGAGACTCCCACCGGCTGGAAGTTCTTCGGCAATCTTCTCGACGCCGGGCTGATCAGCCTGTGCGGCGAGGAGAGCGCCGGCACGGGCTCCGACCATGTTCGCGAGAAGGACGGGATCTGGGCCGTGCTGCTGTGGCTCGACATCATGGCAGCGCGAAAGCAGGGCGTTGCCGACATCGTGCGCGAGCACTGGTCCACCTACGGACGCAACTACTACGCACGCCATGACTACGAGGAGGTGGCGAGCGCGGGCGCGAATGCGCTGATGACGGGCCTGCGCGAGAGACTTCCCGCATTGAAGGGCCGCTCCTTCGGCGCGCTCACAGTCAGCGAGGCGGACGATTTCGCCTATGCCGACAGGGTTGATGGCTCGGTTTCGAAGGCGCAGGGCGTGCGGCTTCTGCTTGCCGATGGATCGCGCATCGTGTTCCGGCTCTCCGGCACCGGCACGGCCGGCGCGACGCTCCGCGTCTACATCGAGCGCTTCGAGGGGGATGCCTCGCGGCTCGGGCTGGAGACGGACGAAGCCTTGCGCGAGCTTGTCATGCTGGCGGAGGAGATCGCGCAGATCAGATATCACACCGGGCGCGACGCGCCCTCGGTCATCACCTGAAACCGGCAAGCCCCTGCCGGCGCTGCCCATGATTTCGCGCAGGTGCAGCAAGGCCGTATGGCCAAGCTGCGCCGCCTCATCACACAGTTGGACGATGCACGACGCCTTCCGCCTGACCGCTGGCCTTCCCGACCCGATGGGCG
This sequence comes from Bosea sp. (in: a-proteobacteria), assembly GCA_023910605.1. Classification (NCBI taxonomy): domain Bacteria; kingdom Pseudomonadati; phylum Pseudomonadota; class Alphaproteobacteria; order Hyphomicrobiales; family Alloboseaceae; genus Allobosea; species Allobosea sp. Next base: position 2,609,831 of record JAAVVV010000001.1, read on the forward strand.
TCACGCTGACGGGCGGCGGCGTCAACGTCGCCGTGTTTTCGGCCCACGCAACCCGGATCGAGCTGTGCCTCTTCGATGACGCGGACCGCGAGACGGCACGGATCACGCTACCCGAGCGCACCGGCGACATACTCCACGGGCATGTGGCCGGGATAGGCGCCGGCCAGCGCTACGGGCTGCGAGCCCATGGGCCCCATGCGCCGCGCGAGGGCCACCGCTTCAACGCGCACAAGCTGTTGCTCGATCCGCAGGCCGCGCTGATCGACCGGCCCTTCGTGCTCCACCCCTCCATGTTCGGCTATCGGCTTGAAGGCGCGGACTCCGATCCGGAGGCTGACCTCGGCTTCGACGACACCGACAGCGCGCCCTTCATGCCGAAGGCGGTCGTGCTTGCGCCTGCGCTCGCCCTGCAGCCAAGGCCGCTTGCACCCTGGAGCCGGACGGTCATCTACGAGATGCACGTCAAGGGCTTCACCCGCCTTCACCCGAAGGTGCCCGCAGCCCAGCGCGGAACCTTCGCGGGCCTCGCCCATCCCGCCCCGATCCGGCACCTCGCAGAACTTGGGATAAGCACCGTCGAACTCATGCCGGTCGCCGCCTGGCTGGATGAGCGGCATCTGCCGCCGCTGGGGCTCAGCAATTACTGGGGCTACAATCCCGTCGGATTCGGCGCGCCCGATCCGCGCCTCAGCCCCGGCGGATGGAACGAGATCGCCGCTGCGGTGGAGAAGCTCGAGGCGGCGGGGATCGAGACCATCCTCGATGTCGTGCTCAACCACACCGGCGAAGGCGATCACCTCGGCCCGACCGTGTCGCTGAAGGGCCTCGACAATGCGAGTTACTATCGCCTCGATCCATCCGATCCGCGCCGCTACGCCAATGATGCCGGCTGCGGCAACACGCTCGCCCTCGAACGGCCCGCCATATTGCGGCTGGCCACGGACAGCCTGAGGCGCTTCGCCGAGCGGGCCGGCGTCCACGGCTTCCGCTTCGATCTCGCCGCCACGCTGGGCCGGCGCGCCGGGGGGTTCGACCCCCGGCACCCGCTTCTCGTCGCCATCGCGCAGGACCCTGTGCTCAGCCCTCTGAAGCTGATCGCCGAGCCCTGGGACATCGGCATGGGCGGCTACCAACTCGGAGCCTTTCCGGCCGGGTGGGGCGAGTGGAACGATCGTTACCGCGACACGGCGCGCCGTTTCTGGCGCGGCGATTCCGGCATGGCCGGCGAGATGGCCACCCGCATGGCGGGCTCGGCGGATGTGTTCGCGCCAAGGCGCAGGCCTGTCTCGCGTAGCGTCAACTACATCGCCGCCCATGATGGCTTCACACTTTCCGATCTGGTCAGCCACGAGCGCAAGCACAACGAGGCCAATGGCGAGGACAACCGTGACGGCACGGATTCCAGCCACTCCTGGAACCATGGCATCGAGGGCATGACGGATGATCCTGCGGCGAGCGAGGCCCGCGCGCGGGACCAGCGCGCACTGCTCGCCACCTTGCTGCTCTCACGCGGCACGCCGATGCTTTCCATGGGCGACGAAATGGGCCGCACGCAGCGCGGCAACAATAATGCCTATGCCCAGGACAACCCGATCTCCTGGCTGGATTGGAGCGCGCCCGATACCGCGCTGATCGACCATGTCCGCTCGCTCATCGCCACCCGCCTCGCCACGCCGGCCCTGCATGATGACCGCGCCCTGAGTGGCGCGCCGTGCGATGAAAGCGGCCTGCCCGATGTCGAGTGGCTTCGTGCGGACGGAACCGCCATGCGTCATGAGGACTGGCACGATCCGCATAATCGCCTGGTGATCGCATCGCTGTATACGCGCACGCCGGCCGACAGCCGCGCCATCGTCGTGCTCAACGCGGGTTGCGATCCTGTCACGGTGACGCTGCCAGAGCCGCGGCCAGGTCAAGCCTGGGCGCGGCCTGGCGCGGGCCAGAAGCACGACTCGCCGCCAGAGCACGACAGCCTCGCCATCGGCGCGCGCGAGGCGATCTGCCTTGTCGAGATCGCGGCCCGCACTGCCCGGCCGCGCAGCGGCGTCGATCAGGCTGTCCTTGCCCAGCTCGCCGACGCGGCCGGCATTGCGCCTGACTGGTGGGAGGTCTCGGGGCGTCGGCACGAGGTTTCGCCAGAGGTCAAGGCGGCGCTGCTTGCGGCCATGCGCCTGCCGGCGCACAGCACCGCCGAGGCCCGGATGAGCCTGATGCGGCTCAGGCGTGAGCGCGACCGGCGCGGCTTGCCCAGCGTCCTCGTCGCCACGGAGGGCGAGCCCATCGCGCTCGACCTGCCGCAGGCACCGGGCCGCCGCCTCTGGCTCGCCCTCGAAGGCGAGGACAGATCGATCGAGCGCTTCATGGTGCCGCCAGACGCCGGAACAGCGCTTCCCCTTGCGGGCACAGGCGCCGGTACGTTGCCGCGCCGGCGCGTGGCGCTGCCGCCCCTGCCACGAGGCCGGCATCATCTGATGCTGGAAGACCACGCGCATGAGCCTTGCCATCTCATCGTCACGCCGGCGCGCTGCCATGAGCCGGAGGCGCTGTTCCGCCGCCCCTACGGCATCGCGGCTCACCTCTATGCGCTGCGGCGCGATCAGGATCAGGGCATCGGCGATTTCACCACGCTCGCCGAGCTTGGCCGCCGGGCGGCAGGCGAAGGCGCCGTCACGCTCGGGCTCAACCCGCTGCACGCGCTCTTTGCCCATGACCGTGACCGCGCCAGCCCCTACCATCCCAGCGATCGTCGCTTCCTCGATCCGATCTACATCGACCCGGCGTCGGGGCCCTTCGGCAAGCTGCCGGCAGTGCGCAACCTCATGGCGCGCAATGAGTCGACCTTCAGGGCTTTGCGCACTGCGGACAAGGTTGACTATCCGGCAGTCTGGAACGCCAGGCGCGAGGTGCTGTCCGCGGCCTTCAGCGCCATGCAGCATGCGGTGGGGCACGGCTTTGCGAGCCAGCAGGAAGCGTTCGCCGCCTTCATCGCTGCGGGTGGCGACGCGCTCCAGCGTTTCGCGGCCTTTGAAGTCATTGCAGCGCATCATCGCGGCAAACCCTGGACACATTGGCCGCAGGAACTGCGCGATGCCCAACCAGCGGCCATCGACGCATTCTGCGACAGGCGGCGCGCGGAGCTGCGATTCGTCATGTTCCAGCAATGGCTGGCGGAAGCGGGCCTGGCTGACGCCGCTGCGGCGACCGGGCTGTCGCTTGGGCTTTACCGCGACCTTGCGGTGGGCGCGGCGCCCGATGGCGCCGAAGCCTGGGCCTGCCAGGCGCTGTTCGCCACCGGCGTCTCGATCGGCGCGCCGCCCGATCCATTCTCGTCGGACGGGCAGGTCTGGTGCCTGCCCGCGCCGGATCCGCACGCGATAAGGGCGGATGGCTATAGCGCCTTCAGCCACCTTCTGGCGGCCAACATGCGCCATGCAGGCGCGCTGCGCGTCGATCATGCCATGGGCCTGCAGCGCCTGTTCTGGGTGCCCGATGGCGCGAGCGCCCGCGATGGCGCCTATGTGGCCTATCGCCCGGACGAGCAGTTCCAGATCCTGGCGCTGGAAAGCCAGCGGGCGGGCTGCGCCGTCATCGGCGAGGATCTTGGCACCGTGCCCGAAGGCTTCCGCGACAGGATGGCGAGCACGGGCGTCATGTCCTGCCGCGTGTTGTGGCTGGAGCGTGACGGCCCGGCCTTCCGCTCGCCGGGCCAGTATCCTGCCGGCGCCGCCGCCTGCGTGGGAACCCATGACCTGCCGACGCTTGCGGGCTGGTGGGAGGCTTCCGACATTGATGAACTCGTGCGGCTTGGCACGCTTTCAGCGCCTGAGGCGGCCGAAGCGCGCGCCGGGCGCGAGGCGGAGAAGCGCGCCCTTGCCGAAGCCATGGCCAGGGACAAGCTGGCGCTGGACGCCGCCGGCCCCTTCGACGCCAGCGTGGCGGCTGCGGTCCATGGCTGGCTCGCGGCATCGCCAAGCGAACTGATGCTTGTCCAGGCCGATGATCTCGCGGGCGAGCGGGAGCGGCTCAACCTTCCGGGCACCGATCGCGAACGGCCCAACTGGCGCCGCAAGCTCTCGGCCGGCGTCGAGACGCTGCTTGGCCTGGCCGAAGCGCAGGCCATCCTCGCGGCGGTCAGCGCCAGACGCGGCGAAGCCTGGACGGCGCCTGAGGCCTTCGTCGCAGATGTTTCAAAGGATTCATGAACTTGCCCCCTTGCTGGCGCAAAAATTGCCTGTCACAGTCGATCAACAGGAAGGCGACTTGGCGAGGGGCAACGACGCCGTATGGCAGCTTTTGATGAGATGCACGGGTTCGACGGGATCACGCGCGAGGCTTATGCCCAGCTCGAAACCTGGTTGAGGACCACGCCTCCCGAGGAATTCAGCACGCGCCGGAGCCAGGCAGACGTCTTCTTCCGTCGGATCGGAATCACCTTCGCGGTCTATGGCGACGAGCAGTCCACGGAGCGGCTCATCCCCTTCGACATCATCCCGCGCGTGATCACCAAGCCGGAATGGGCGGTCCTTGATCGCGGCCTGCGCCAACGGGTTACGGCGCTCAACATGTTCCTCAAGGACATTTACGGCCCCAAGGAGTGCCTCAAGGCGGGCATCATCCCTGACGACCTGATCTATCGCAACGCCGGCTATTGCCTCGAGATGATCAACCAGCCGGTCCCTCACGACCTTTATGTCCACATCGCCGGCATCGACATCGTCCGCGTCGACGGCGACACCTTCTACGTGCTTGAGGACAACGCCCGCACGCCTTCCGGCGTGTCCTATATGCTTGAGAACCGCGAGGTGATGCTCAGGCTCTTTCCCGAGCTCTTCGCGCAGCACCGCGTCGCGCCGGTCGAGAATTATCCCGACGCGCTGCTGGCCACGCTGCGTTCGCTGGCGCCGCGCACGGCCTCGAAAGACCCGAATATCGTGCTGCTCACGCCCGGCCAGTTCAACTCGGCCTTTTATGAGCACTCCTTCCTGGCCGACAAGCTGGGCATTGAACTGGTCGAGGGCTCGGACCTCTTCGTCCGCGACGAGGTCGTTTACATGCGCACCACGCAGGGTCCGCGCCGCGTCGATGTCATCTACCGGCGCATCGACGACGACTACATCGACCCGCTTACCTTCCGCGCCGACTCGGTGCTTGGCGTGCCCGGGCTGATCGGCGCCTACAAGGCCGGCAATGTCACGCTGACCAATGCCGTCGGCACGGGCGTCTCCGACGACAAGGCCGTCTACAGCTACATGCCGGAGATCGTGCGCTTCTACACAGGAGAAGAGCCGGTCCTGAAGAACGTGCCGACCTATCGCTGCCGCGAGCCCGACGCGCTGAAATACGTCCTCGACAATCTCGATGAACTGGTCGTGAAGGAGGTCAACGGCTCAGGCGGTTACGGCATGCTTGTCGGGCCCCATGCCTCCAGGGCCCAGATCGAGACGTTCCGCAAGAAGCTGAAGCACGAACCCGAAGGCTTCATCGCGCAACCGACACTTGCCTTGTCCACCTGCCCGACATTCGTCGCGTCGGGCGTCGCACCACGGCATGTGGACCTTCGCCCCTTCGTGCTCACCGGCTCGGACGGCATCCGTTGCGTTCCGGGCGGGCTGACCCGCGTGGCGCTCAAGGATGGCTCGCTGGTGGTCAATTCCAGCCAGGGCGGCGGCACCAAGGACACCTGGGTCCTGGACGCATGAGAACAGGATAAGCCAGCCATGCTCGCCCGCACCGCCGACAGTCTTTACTGGGTTTCGCGCTATGTCGAACGGGCGGAATATCTCGCCCGCATCCTTGAGGCCACCACCCGGCTCTCCAATCTTCCGTCAAGTTATGGCGGCGCCGCCTCCGAGTGGGAAAGCGCCGTCAAGACAGCCGGATGCGGCGATCTCTTCGCCCGGCATCATGACAAGGCCGATGAGGCCAGCGTCCACCATTTCCTGTGCTTCAGCTCCGAGAATCCGTCCTCGATCCGGAACTGCCTCGAGATCGCGCGTGCGAATGCGCGGGCCGTGCGCACCGCCCTCACCTACGAGATGTGGGACACGCTCAACAGCGCCTGGCTCGAACTGCGCAAATATGACGGCCGCAAGCTCAGCCGCGACGATTACGGCCGCTTCATCGAGTTCGTGAAGGCGCTGTCGCTGACCTTCGACGGCTCGGCCTACCGCACCATGCTGCGCTCCGATGCCTACTGGTTCTCGCGGCTCGGGGTCTATGTCGAGCGCGCCGACAACACCGCGCGCATTCTGGACGTGAAATACCACGTGCTCCTGCCGGCGACCGAGCAGGTGGGCGGTTCGCTCGATTATTTCCAATGGACCACGATCCTGCGCGAGGTCTCCGCCCTCACTGCCTACCACTGGGTCTATCGCGAATCCATCAAGCCCTGGCTGGTGGCGGATCTGCTCATCTTCAACCGGCAGATGCCGCGGTCCTTCGCCAGCTGCTACGAGAACATCTCGCGCTTCCTCGACGCCATCGGCGAGACCTATGGCCGCCAGGGGCCTTCCCAGCGCATGGCGCGAAAGACGCTGAGCATGCTTTCCCACCGCAAGATGGGCGACATCTACGACAACGGCCTGCACGAGTTCATCACCGAGTTCATCGACGACAACAACCGGCTTGGCAGCATCATTTCCGAGCAGTATCTGGTCTGAACACGGCAGGGCGGCGCGGCAGGGACGAGGCGAGTGCGCATCAGGATTTCCCAGGAGATCGCCTACACCTATGATTCACCGGCGCGCTCGGTGATGCACGCGCTGCGCGTGATGCCGCGGGACCATGAGGGCCAGGTCGTCGTGTCCTGGCGCATCGAGCCTTCGGTCGACGGACGGCTGCGCGCCGGCGAGGACCCTTTCGGCAATCTCGTGCATCACTTCGAGGCCGACGGCCCCTTCGATCAACTCGCGATCCGCATCGACGGCATTGTCGAGACCACCGACACCACCGGCTTCGTGCGAGGGGCTGCGGAGTTGCTGCCGCCGCCCATGTTTCTGCGCCAGTCCAAGCTGACCCATCCCGACGAGCCGATGATCCTGTATGCCCGACGACTCGCGCGGGCGGGCGTCAGCCCCCTCCAGCAGCTCCACGGGCTGATGGACGCCCTCCACACCGAGATGACCATCGAGCCTGGCCGGAATGACGAGCCGGCCAAGGCCTGCGACGCCTTCTCGCTGCGCCGCGGCTCGCCCATCGACATCGCGCATGTCTTCTGCGGCTGCGCGCGGGAGCTTGGCGTGCCGTCGCGGCTGGTGGCCGGCTATCTTGCGGTTCCGGAGGGCGGTTCCGCGCTTGCGGCCCGCCATGCCTGGGTGGAAGCCTGGGTCGACGGCTATGGCTGGATCGGCTTCGATGCCTGCCTCAACCTGTGCCCCGTGGACGCCCATGTCCGCGTGGCGACCGGGATCGATCATGCCGACGCGGCGCCCTTCCGGGTCAGCCGCGTGGGCGGCGCTGGCGAGCGCGCCAGCAATGCCCTGCGCGTCGCAGCGGTCGACCAATGACGCCGCAGCTTTTGCGGACCTGAACCTGATCTGGAGCCTGCCATGACGTATTGCGCCGGAATCCTCGTGCGCGAGGGCCTCGTGATGATTGCCGACACGCGGACCAATGCCGGGCTCGACAACATTTCCACCTTCCGAAAGCTCCACGTCTTCGCGACAGGCAAGGACCGCACGCTGGCCCTTGCCTCGGCGGGCAACCTGTCCGTGACCCAGACCGTGCTCGGGCTGCTGCAGGAGGGCGTGCTGAATCCTGACACTGACGAGGTCGAGACGCTGGAGACGGCTCCCACCATGTTCCGCGCCGCGCAGGTGGTGGGCCGCGCCATCCGCAAGGTGCATCAGATCGACGGACAGGCTCTGGAGGATGCGCGGGTCAAGTTCGACGTCTCCTTCCTTTTCGGCGGCCGCATCGGCACAGGCCCCATGCGCCTTTACATGGTCTATGCAGCCGGCAACTTCATCGAATGCGGCGTCGACGCGCCCTTTCTCCAGGTAGGCGAGCACAAATACGGCAAGCCGATCCTCGACCGGGCCGTGACATTCGAGACGCAGCTTTACGACGCGCTCAAGGTCGGGCTGATCTCGATGGATTCGACGATGCGCTCCAACCTCGGGGTCGGCCTTCCCATCGATGTCATGGTGATGCGGTCGGATGCGCTGCAACCGGAACTCGTGCACCGGATCGAGGCGGGCGAGCCCTATTTCCATGATCTGCGCGAGCGCTGGTCAGCGGCCCTGAGAGCGGCGCACATGGCCATCCCCCGGCCTCCCTACAAACCGAAATCCAACATCTGACGCAGCGTAGCAACCATCAACTCCATCTTAAAGTATTGTGGAGACAGTGTTTGGCACCATGGGCTGTGGTGTCTGGATTTGTCGTTTCCCTCACGTTCCTCGATTTTCATAAATCGCGCTCTCCTGCTTCTGGGCGCGATCGTACTGTCCGTGGTCGTCCTGATGACGACGACCCTGATGACGTTGACAGAAAAAACCAACCGCAGCGCTGCCGCGGAAGAAATGGCCCGGCTCGAGATGGCCGTGGAATCGGAGTTGCTTCAGGCCCAGCATCAGGCCGCCGTCGTGGCCTCAGGCGAATCCGGCCGGTTCACGCTCAGAGGCGATGACGCCCACAACGGCTCGCTTGCCGAGCGCCTCCACGCCGCATGGCATGTCTTCGGCTTCGATTCGCTCTACGCGCTCGATGAATCGGGCAGCGTAGTGCTGGGCCTGGAAATGGGCCAGCCCATCGGCGATGCCGGTTTCAGCATGGTCAAGCCCATGATCATCCACCTGATCCGCACCGTGGAGGCCAACCGGCGCCGAGCGCAGGAGGCGGGCGCATATGACCTCTCATCCCCCGGCTTCGAGAAAAGCCATGGCGCGTCCGCGCTCCTTCATGATGGCACCGGCCTGACGCTGGCCTCCGTGGTTCCGATCAAGGCGCTCACCTATGGCTCGGGAGGCAGTGTCACGCTCGTGACCCTCCGGGCGGTGCCCGATAGCGCACTGCGCGACATCGGGCGTCGCTACGGCCTCGGCAAGCTCACCTTCACCACGTCCGGCAGCGCCGCCTCGCCCTTCTCGGTGGCCATCTCGGATGCCTCGGGCAGCCGCATCGGCACGATCACTTGGGAGTTCTCGCGTCCGGGATCGGCCATGCTGCCGAACCTGCTTCTCATTGTCATGACCGGCCTCCTCGCCGTGATCGGCGCCTTCGCCGTGCTCTTCGACCGCCTGCGCAAGCTGGGCGCGGAGATGACCCGGGAGGAGGAGAAGGCCAATCGCCTGGCCAGCCACGATCATCTGTCGGGGCTGCTCAACCGTCGCAGCTTCAACGAGCGCATCACGGCGGAAATGGACCGTACCCGGCGCATGCATAGCGGCTTTGCCCTCCACATCGTCGACCTTGACCGCTTCAAGGAGGTCAACGACACGCTGGGCCATCAGGCAGGCGATGCCGTGATCCGCGAGGCGGCCCGCCGGATTCAGGACACGGTGCGCGGCGCCGACATTGTGGCGCGGCTCGGCGGCGACGAGTTCGCCATCGTCCAGGTGGACACCGAAACGACGCACGAGGCCGGCGCGCTGGCCGTGCGCCTGCGCGAGGCGATCAACCAGCCCATCCGAATCGGCGGCGCCGAGATCACCGTCGGCTGCTCGATCGGCATCGTGCTGGCGCCGCAAGAGGACCATGACGTCGACGGTGTGATTAGCCTGGCCGACAGCGCGCTGTATCAGGCGAAGAATGACGGGCGCAATCGCTACCGCTTCTTCGAGGAGAGCATCGACGCCCATCTGAAGATGAAGCAGTTCGTGGAAGAGGAGCTGCGCGACGCCATCGCACAAAACCAGCTCGAACTGCACTACCAGCCCCAGGTCTCCGCCGACGGCCTGACAATTCGTGGCGTCGAGGCCCTCGTGCGCTGGCGTCATCCGGTCCGCGGCCTGATCCTGCCGCTGGAATTCATCTCCATCGCCGAGGAACGCGGCCTTATGCTGCCCCTCAGCCAATGGGTGCTGCGCCGGGCCTGCGAGGACGGCAAGCGCTGGGGCAACATCAAGGTCGCGGTCAACGTATCGGCGGCCCAGTTCAAGCAGCCCAACTTCGTGCGTGACCTGCTGGTGAGCGTCGACGATATCGGCTTCGACCTCTCCCGCCTTGAGCTGGAATTGACCGAAGGCATGATCGTCGAGGATGAGGAGAAAGCCGAGCAGGCCATCTTCGCGCTGCGCGAGCATGGCATCAGCCTGGCGCTCGATGATTTCGGTACGGGCTATTCGTCGCTCATCTACTTGCGGCGCTTCCCCTTCGACAAGATCAAGATCGACCGCGCCTTCCTCGAGTCGATGGAAACAACCGGCGAGTCGGCCATCCTTGTGCACTCGGTGGTGCACCTGGGCCGCGCCCTTGGCCTCACCGTCTGCGCCGAGGGCATCGAGACCGAGGAGCAGCACCGCTTCCTGCAGGCGGTGGGCTGCCACGAACTGCAAGGCTACCTGTTCTCCAAGCCCGTCACGTCGGACCGCATCGACGAGATGCTGGCCAGCGGCGCACCCTTCGCCAGGGTGGCCTGAGCAGCCGCCTCAGCCCTTCGGCCGGGCAGCGAGCGCCCTCGCCCTTGCCAGCGCCTCGGGCGTGTCCACATCGAGAAGCACAGCGTCCTCATCCACCATGATCTCGAGCACGCCCTCGCCCGCCTCTTCGAGAACGCGCCGTGCGCCGACATCGCCGCTCAGCCCCTCGATCTCGCCGAACAGCGCCCTTGCGATGAGCACAGGGTTCGCCCTCCGGCCCTCCGCAACGGGGGTCACCGCCTTGAGCTCCGGCTGGGCGGCGTAGTTGTCGATCAGCCTGTCGATGAGCCTGGGCGTCACCAGGGGCATGTCGCCCAGCAGGATCAGCGCCGCGGCGGCGCTTGCCGGGACGGCTGCGATGCCAGCCTTCAGCGACGAGGCCATGCCTTCCTGGTAATCCGCATTCGGCACGAATGTGACGGCAACCCCGTCGAGGGCCCGGCGAAGTTCGGCGTCGTCATGCCCGGTGACCACCAGCACCGGGCCAGCGCGCGAAGCGAGGGCCGCCTCCGCCACATGCCGGACGACCGGCTTGCCCTCCATCGGCGCCAGAAGCTTGTTCGCGCCCATGCGCGTGGAGCGCCCGGCGGCGAGGATCACCGCCGCGACCGGCGGCGCCTTGGCGTGAAAGACTGCGGAGCGGGGTTGCGGCCGCGAATAGATCTCCATCAGCAACCCGCCGACCCCCATGGACTGGATCTCCGCACGGCCCACCGCAAGCCCGGCCAGAAGCCGCTGCAACACCCAGTCAAAGCCATTTTCGCGCGGGCTGCGCGCGCACCCCGGCGCGCCGATGACTTGAGTCGCTTTTAGCGAGCCCAGCAGCAACAGGTTCCCCGGATCCACCGGCATTCCCAGATGCGCGATGCGCCCGCCCGCCGCCATGATGGCCGCCGGGATGACGTCGCGCCGATCGGTGATCGCGGATGCGCCGAACACGATGGCGATCTCGGCGCCCGCCGCGACCGATTGCGCAAGCGCTCCAGCCACGGCCGCAGGCTCATGCAACGTCTGCAGATGATGGATGGCCGGCGGGAGCCCAAGCTTCTCCAGCCTCTGATCAAGCGCCTCGGCCGTCTTGGCCACGACGCTGGCCTTCAGCCCAGGCAGCAGGGTCGAGATCACGCCGACCCTGAGCGGCCTGAACGGCGCGATCGCCACCGCCCCGGCGGCGATGGAAGCCGCAGCCTGCGCGAGGCTCTCCGGAACCGCGAAGGGAATGACCTTGACCGTAGCGACCATCTCGCCTGCCGCGACAGCCCGCATCGGCTCAAGCGTGGCGACGGTGATGGCCTCGTCGATGCCGTTGATCGCATCGATACGCGCCCGGTCCACCAGCAGCAGCCCGGCCTCGCCAGCGAACAGGTTGGCCCGCCCGGTCGCCGGAGGCTCGGCCCTGATCCCGGCCCCCGCAGCTGCGCCGGCTATGCGGCGGGCGGCTTCGTCCTCGCCAAGATCGTCCGGCTCGGGCATGGCCACCACGATGTCGCTGACGCCGGCCCGTGTCAGAGCCTCAACATGTTCGGCCGTGACCACCGTGCCTTTGCGTAGCGCAAGCGCGCCATGGCGCACGGCATGGGCAATGATGCCGCCAAGCGCTTCATGCACGGGCAAGGGCCCGAACTTCACGGGTTGCTCCTCATCGCGCCGCTGCCGCGCGGAGCGCCGCCCGCTCGGCCCGCAGCACCGAAACAATCTCGCCAAGGATCGACAGCGCGATCTCCGCCGGGCTGACGGCGCCGATGTTGAGGCCGATCGGCGCGTGGATGCGCCCGATGGCCCCCGCGTCAAAGCCTGCCTGGCCCAGCCTCTCGACCCGCCGCGCATGCGTCTTCCGCGAGCCCAGAGCCCCCACGTAGAAGCAGTCCGATCGCAGCGCCGCATGCAGCCCCGGATCGTCGATCTTGGGATCATGTGTCAGGGCCACGAAGGCGGTATAGCGGTCGAGCCCGACTGACTCCAGCACCTCGTCCGGCCATTCGGCCAGCAGCGTGACATCCGCAAAGCGCTCGGGCGTAGCGAAGGCGCTGCGCGGATCGATCACCGTCATGTCGAGGCCCAGGGCGCGCGCCATCGGAGCCATCGCCTGGCTGATATGGACCGCGCCGGTCACCACCAGCTTCACCGGCGGGGCATGGACAGTGAGGAAGAGCGAGCGCTCCCCGAACTCAGCAATGCCGCTGCGCCCCGTGCGCAGGGCATCGCCCAGCCCGGCCAGCAGCGCCTCGTCGAGCCCTGCGCCCGGGCCCAGCTCATCCTCGCGAACGAGGCGCTGCCCGCCACCCTTCAGATCGGTCACCAGCACGCAGGCACGTCGCGCCGCGCGTTCGGCGTTCAGCGCCGCCAGCAGATCGAGCTTCAAGCCACACGCTCCACATAAACCCGGATTCGCCCTCCGCAGGACAGGCCCACCTGCCAGGCAGTCTCGTCCGCGACCCCGAACTCCAGCATCCGCGCCTTGCCGTCCGCGATGACGTCGAGCGCATCGCTGACAACCGCGCCTTCGACGCAGCCCCCGGACACGGAGCCCAGGAAATTGCCAGCAGAGTCGATCACCAGATGCGAGCCCACAGGCCGGGGCGCCGAGCCCCAGGTCTCGGTCACGGTCGCGATGGCGACCCCGCGCCCCTCCCGCGCCCATGCCTCGGCGGCGGCCAGAATGTCGCTGTCGGTGGAAAGCATGATCGCTCCTCCTCGTTTCAGCCTTGAGAATAGACCCGCAGCCCGGCTCACGCCAGTTCGGCGCGGCTCAATAATCGACGCGGGCGAGATAAAGTCCGCAGGAGGGCGCAAGGCCGGGGCACAGCGAGCGATCCGCCGCGTTGAGGATGCGGCTGATATCACGGCGTCGCCATTTGCCGCGCCCCACAGGCAGCAGCGCCCCCGTCAGCGAGCGGACCTGATGATGCAGGAAGGAGCGCGCATGCGTCTCGATGGCGATCTCCTCGCCATGGCGCATCACATCAAAGCGGTCGATGCTGCGGATGGGCGAGTTCGCCTGACACTCCGCCGCTCGGAAGGTGGTGAAGTCATGCTCGCCGAGATAGGCCTGCGCCGCCTCGTGCATGGCCTCGTAGTCCAGCCTGTAGGGTACATGCCAGACGCGTCCCGCCTCCAGCGCAGGCGGCGCCCGGCGGTCGAGGATCCGGAAGCGGTAATGCCTGCGCTTCGCCGAAATGCGCGCATCGAAGTCCGGCGCGGCAAGCTCCGCCGAGAGCACCGTCACAGGGCTCGGCCGCAAGTGGACGTTTGTCGCGTCACGCACCGTGTCCGTCCTGAACTCCCGGCTGAGATCGACATGGGCCACCTGGCCGAGCGCGTGCACGCCCGCATCCGTGCGCCCCGCGCAGCGCAGCCTCACCGGCTCGCCTGCAAAACGCTCCATGGCCTCCTCCATGGCCTGCTGCACGGACGGCGCGTTCTCCTGTCGCTGCCAGCCCGAGAAAGGCGTGCCGTCATATTCGATGGTGAGCTTGTAGCGCGGCATCAGGCAGCCGGGAGCCGATCGCCAGCCTTGAGCCGCGCCCCGCGCAGGAAATCCTCCGCCGGCATCGCGGCCTTGCCGGCGCGCTGGACGGTGAGCAGGCGCAAGGCGCCCTCCGCGCAGGCCACCGTGCCGGCCTCGTCGAGCAACGTGCCAGGAGCGCCTGCGCCAGTTCCGACGCGCGTTTTCAGCAGCTTCAGCCGCTCCGGCCCCTTGCCGAGGTCGATGTCGACATAGGCGCCTGGAAACGGCGAGAGCCCCCTGACCTGATCATGCAGCGCGCTGGCCGGACGCGCCCAGTCGATCAGGCCGTCCTGGTTCGTCAGTTTGGCGGCATAGGTCACGCCAGCCCCGGTCTGGGGCGTGAACTTCAGCGAGCCGCGCGTCATCGCCGCCACCGCCCGGACCATCAGGTCGGCGCCGAGCACCGCCAGTTGGTCATGCAGTTCGCCCGACGTCATGTCGGGGCCCAAAGACACTTTCTCGACCATGCCGACAGGCCCGGTGTCGAGACCTTCCTCCATGCGCATCACGCACACGCCGGACTCGCGGTCGCCCGCCATGACGGCCCTCTGGATCGGCGCGGCGCCGCGCCAGCGAGGCAGCAGCGAGGCATGAAGGTTGACGCAGCCCAGCCGCGGCGCATCGAGGATGGGGCGCGGCAGGATCAGCCCGTAGGCCACCACGATGGCCAGATCGGCATCATGGGCGGCGAAGGCGGCCTGCTCGGGCTCACCGCGCAGCGAGCGCGGGTGAAGCACCGGAATGCCGAAGCGTTCGGCCGCGCGGTGGACCGGCGAGGGCCGCAGCTCCAGCCCGCGTCCGCCTTGCGCGGGCGGCCGTGTGTAGACAGCCGCGATCTCGTGCCCCTGCCCCATCAGCTCCGTCAGTGTGGGCACGGCGAAATCCGGCGTGCCCATGAACACAAGCCGCAGGCTCATGCGCCGCGCTCGCGTTCCTTCGCCTGCTTGGCGAACTTCTTCACGCAGCGATCGCGCTTGAGCTTCGATAGGTGGTCGATGAACAGAACCCCGTTTAGATGATCGATCTCGTGCTGGATGCAGGTGGCCAGCAGGCCGTCGGCCTCGATCTCGCGGCTGGCGCCCTCAAGGTCCATGTAGCGGACCTTGACCGAAGCCGGCCGCTCCACTTCCTCGTAATACTCCGGGATCGAAAGGCAGCCTTCCTCGTAGACCCCGATCTCATCCGATTCCCAGGTGATTTCCGGGTTGATGAAGACGATCGGCTGGCGCTTCCCGTCCTCCTTGGCGAGATCGATGGTCACCACGCGCTTGGGCACGCCGATCTGGATGGCCGCGAGCCCGATTCCCGGCGCGTCGTACATTGTCTCGAGCATGTCCGCAGCGAGAGCCCTGATGTCGGAGGTGATGGCAAAAACCGGCTCCGAGACCTGTTTCAGGCGCGGATCGGGCAGAAAGACGAGACGCTTGATGGCCATGGAACGGGACCCACAATGATGCTGGCCCGCACATAGGATGTCGCGCCTTCGCCGTCAAACCGTTCTTTTTTTGTTCTTTTCTTTGGCGCGGCATTGCGCTAGCGTGAGCGGATGCAGGCCATAGCGCTCACCGTCGGCGGACATGATCTGACCTATCTGCAGCTGGCTCTCGGCTTTGGCGCGAGCGTTCTGGCGCTGCTGGCCTGGACTGCGTTGACGCAGCGCAGCGCCAGCCACGAGCGCACGCTGGAGGCGGCCTCGTCCAGCGAACGCGCCCGCGAGATGGACGACAAGATCGCCGAGATGAACCGGCTCCAGGCCGAACTCACCAGCCGAATGCAGACCATGGCCGAGATTTTCGGCTCACGGCATTCAGACATGGCGCGGCTGCTGGCCGAGCGGATCGACGGCCTGCGCAGCCATCTCGGCCACGGGCTGGAGGCGAGCGGCCGCAGCACCGTCGAATCGCTCCAGAAGCTCAACGAGCGGCTGGCCGTGATCGACAGTGCCCAGAAGAACCTGACCGTCCTCACCGGCGAGATGTTGACGCTCAAGGACATCCTGTCCAACAAGCAGGCCCGGGGCGCCTATGGCCAGGGACGCATGGAGGCCATCATCCGCGACGGGCTGCCCGCCGCCGCCTATGGCTTCCAGGTCACGCTGGCCAACCGAACCCGGCCCGATTGCGTCATCAGCCTGCCCGGCGATGCCCGGCCACTGGTCGTGGACGCCAAGTTCCCGCTCGAGGGCTTCACGGCCTTCCGTTCGGCGGCCCATGATGAGGCTCGCCGCCTGGCGATCGCCCGCGTTCGCGCCGACATGGGCGCGCACATCAAGGACATGGCCGAGAAATACGTCGCGGCCGAGGACACCCAGGACATGGCGCTGATGTTCGTGCCGTCCGAGGCAATCCACGCCGATCTTCACGAGCACTTCGAGGATCTGGTGCAGAAGGCCCAGCGCGCACGCATCGTGATCGTCTCGCCCTCTCTGCTGGCGCTGGCGGTCCAATTGATGCGCTCGATGGTGCGCGATGCCCGGATGCGCGACGAGGCGCGCATCATCCAGGCCGAGGTCGCGACGCTGCTTGTCGATGTGCGGCGGCTCGGAGAGCGGGCCGACAAGCTGGACGCCCATTTCCGCCAGGTCAGCGAGGATGTCGGCCTGATCCGCACCTCGGCCGAGAAGATCGTCCGGCGCGGCGACCGCATCGAGGCGCTCGAGTTCGAAAGCGCAGTTCCGCCGCCAGCCTCCGCCCCGCACCCTGCCCCGCCCCCTGCCCCGGCCGCCCTGCGCGCGGCCGAGTGAGCGGCGGCGAAGACCCTCAGGCTGCGTTGAGCGTGGCGCTGAGCTCGGGCTTCACGTTCAGCGTCTGGAAGACCACGCAATAGCGCTCGGTGAGCTTGAGCAGCGTGTCGAGCTTCTCCTGCGGCGCGTCGCTGGCCACGTCGAAGACAAGCCGGATCGCCCTGAAGCCGACAGGCGCATCCTTGGCGACGCCCAGCGTGCCGCGGAAGTCGAGGTCACCCTCGGCGCGGACCACGCCGCGCGTGAGGTTGATCTCCAGCGCCGTTGCGACGGCCTTCAGCGTCACGCCCGCACAGGCCACCAGCGCTTCGAGCAGCATGTCGCCCGAGCACAGTTCGGCGCCGCTGCCGCCCGTTGCGGGATGCAGCCCCGCTTCCATGATGGCGCGCCCGGTCTCGACCTTGCACGCGATCTTGCTTTCATCGATCGAGCCATGCGCCTTGAGCGTGATCACGGCCGCGTCTGGCGTGTTGCGGTAGCTGTCCTTCAGGGGAGCCTGCAGGGCGCGCAGCGTTGCGGCGTCGATGGTCTGGTCCATGGCTGTCATCTCGCTTGAAAGGTTGTCGTGGAGCCATAAGGCTTCGCCGCGCCCGAGGCCAGTGCCTCAGGCGGACGGCTCACCACCACGCGGCATCGCCGGCTGCCGCGCGGATGCGCGGCGTCGCCTGCGGCTTCAGCGAGGTGTCCAGCGATGTCAGCACCTGCCGGCTCAGGGTCTCGAACCCGCTTCCGAGCCGGGCGCGCGGCCTTGCCAGCGTGTTGGCGAACTCCTCGAAGATCCGGCCCGGATTAGGCTGCATCACCAGGATGCGGTCGGCCAGCGAAACGGCCTCCTCGACATCATGGGTGACCATCAGCACGGTCGGACGGCTTTCATCCCAGAGTGACAGAAGATGCCGGTGCAGCGTCTGCCGCGTCGTGGGGTCCAGCGCAGAGAAAGGCTCATCCATGATCAGCAGGCGCGGCCGCGTCACCAACGCCCGCGCGATCGCCGCGCGCTGCTGCTGCCCGCCGGAAAGCTCCCGCGGCCAGCGCTTCGCATGCTCACCAAGGCCAACCCGCGCCAGCGCATTGGCCACAAGGCCTTCACGCTCGAACGCGGTGAGGTGCGACAGCCCGAAGCCTGCATTCTCCTCGATGCTGAGCCAGGGAAACAGGCGCGGCTCCTGGAATATGACGCCGACATCGGCGGAGGGCCCGTCGATCACGGCATCATCGAGCCTGATCTGGCCCTGGCTGGCGTGGTCGAGCCCGGCGATGAGGCGCAGCAAGGTCGTCTTGCCGCAACCGGATCCGCCGACGAGGGCCACGATCTCGCCTGCGGCTACGGTGAGGTCGAGGTCCTGGAGCGCAACCTTGCCGTCGGCGTAGGTCTTTGACAGATGGTCAATGCGAAGCATGGCGGTTTTCACAATCTGGCCCGGCCGACATCCTGCCAGACCAGCAGGGGGCGCGAGGCGATGACAAGGATGCCGTCGGCAATCTTGCCGAGGACGGCGAAGGCGATGATGGCGGCCAGGATCCGGTCGGGGCGGCCAAGCTGCTGACCATCGACGAGGAGGTAGCCAAGGCCCTCGCTGGCGCCCATGAACTCGGCCGCGACGACGAACATGAAGCCAAGGCCCAGGCCCGTGCGCAGCGCCGTGATCCAGGCAGGCAGGATCGCCGGCAGCGTCACCCGGCGGATCATGCCCAAGCGCGACAGCCGGAACACCCGCCCCACCTCGATGATCTTGCGATCCACGCCGGCAAGGGCTGCGGCAACGCCGAGATAGACCGGGAAGAACACGCCCACGGCGATCAGCGCCACCTTTGAGGCCTCGAAGATGCCGAGCCACAGGATGAAGAGCGGCACCCACGCGATGGAGGGGATGGCCCTCAGCGCCTGCAGGGTCGGGTCCATGATGCGGCGCACCGCCTCGTTGGCGCCGGACGCCGCGCCAAGGATGGTCCCGACGGCCGCGCCGAGCCCGAAACCTGCCGCCACGCGCCAGAGCGTCGCGGCGGCATGTTCCGCCAGCTCGCCCGACTGGGCGAGATCCCGGAGTGTGGCGCCGATGCGGGATGGCGGCGGCATGAGCCGCCCATTGGCCCATCCGGACCAGACGGACAGCTCCCAGAGCAGGCCGAGCGTCACCGGGAGCACGAAGCCGAGCATCCAGCCAAGGCTGCGCGCGCCGCTTCTCCATGACTGAGTGCGTGCGGCCTCGCCAGTGGCGGTGGCCGGCGCGTCCTTGACGGCGATGCTCATGGGCCGCGCAGCTCCGGCGTTCAGCGGGCTGCGGCGGTGAAGCGCCTGTCGAACAAGCCGTCGACCGCCGCCTTCACGTCGACGCTGGCGGGGAGGATGCCGACCTGCTTCAGCGCCTCGCCGGCCGCCACGATCGTGTCAACCTGCGCCTGGCCGACCGGGCCATGGGTGAGTTCGGTGCGCTCAAGCTGGCGCGCCACAACGGGCTCGGGAAGCTTCGTGAAGCTGACCAGCAGCTTGCGCAGCTCGGCCGGATTCTCGACAGACCACTGCCGGGCCTCCTCATACGCCTTGAGCACGGCGCGCACGAGGTCGGGATGCTTCTGTGCGAATTCCTCGCGCACGTTGAGGATGCCCCAGGTGTTGTCGGCAGCCTTGCGGTGGAAGATCACGGCCCCGCTCTCGATCTCGGCGGCGGCCATAAGCGGGTCAAGCCCTGCCCAGGCGTCGACATCGCCGCGCTCGAGCGCGAGCTTGCCGTCCTGATGCTGCAGCAGCACGAGCCGCACGTCCCGTTCCGTGAGCCTGGCTTCCGCGAGCGCGCGCACGAGGAAGATGTGCGGGTCCGTGCCGCGCGTCACGGCCACCCGCCGGCCCTTGAGATCGGCCACCCTGGTCACGCCGGTCCTGGGCGTGGTCACCAGCGCCGTCCATTCCGGGCGGGAGAACACATAGACCGAGCGGATCGGGTTGCCATTGACGCGGCCGATCAGGGCAGCCGCTCCCGCCGTCGAGCCGAAGTCGAGCGAACCGGCATTGAGGAACTCGAGCGCCTTGTTGGAGCCGGCCGACTGGATCCAGCGCACCGCGATGCCTTCGGCAGCCAGCGCCTTGTCGAGAATGCCGCGCTCCTTGAGCACGAGGCTGACGGGATTGTACGTGGCGAAGTCGACGCGAATTTCCTTCGGCGCCTGCGCCATTACGTTCGTTGAAACGAACGATACGGTGCCCAGCGCTACAGCAGTAAGCGCCAGACGAAGGAGACGGCGGCGAGAATGATGATGATTGGAGGACATGGTCTTTCCCTTTCGGTTCTGTTTCCGCAGGGGATGGCATGTCAGGGGCCATTTCAAAGCCTCATTCATGATCCCACCGCTTTAGCTGCACTTGTTTCGCGCCCGCAAGCTGCTGGCTCAAATCGGCGCGTGGTCGTTTGTTAAAGCGGACAATCCTGTTTGTCAAACAGGAAATGGCCGCGTTTCGACTTCTCCGCCGGCTGCAACCAGGCGTCAGCCGCATGCAAATGACCGGAAGTCGGCAGCGCGCCTCATGCGGCCCGCGTGCCGAGGCGGGTTTCGCATGGCGCTTCCGGTGCCTTTGTGGCATGGCCAGAGCCTCGCGGCTGTGCCGCATCCGGCGACAAGAACATGGCCAAACTGCCTCTTCCCGCGCTTGACCGTTTCATGGCGGAGCCTGTCGCCCTCGTCAGCGAGCTGGCGCAGGATGGCGACAAGGCTGCCTTCCGCGCCGCGCTCGCGGCCCGCCTGCGCGCGGTGCTGGACGCGGCGCGCGAGACGATGCGCGCCATGCTCTCGCGCCCCCGCTCGGGCATGGCCGCGGCGAGGCGCCTGTCCGCAGCCATGGACGCGGTGATGACCGCGCTCCATGCCGCGGCCACCAGCCATCTCTACAAGGCCGTCAACCCCTCGACCTCCGAGCGCATCGCCGTGGTGGCCGTGGGCGGTTATGGCCGGGGCACGCTGGCTGAGGGCTCCGACATCGACCTGCTGTTCCTGTTTCCGCACAAGCAGACGGGCTGGGGCGAGAGCGTGGTCGAGAGCATGCTTTACCCGCTCTGGGACCTCAAATTGAAGGTGGGACACTCCACACGCTCGATCGATGACTGCCTGCGCGAGGCGCGGGCCGACATGACGACCCGCACGGCGTTGCTCGAGGCCCGCTTCATCTGCGGCGACCGCGCGCTCTTCGATGAGTTCGCGCGCCGCTTCGATCACGATCTGGTGCGGGACACGGCGGCCGAGTTCGTCAACGCCAAGCTGGCCGAACGGGAAACGCGCGTCAGCAGGGCGGGCGCCTCCCGCTACAAGGTCGAGCCCAACGTCAAGGACGGCAAGGGCGGCCTGCGCGATCTCAACACGCTGTTCTGGATCGCCAAATACGCCTACCGGGTCCGCGACGCCAAGGATCTGGTCGCAGCAGGCCTGTTCACGGCGGAGGAGTTCGCGGTCTTTGAGCGGGCCGAGGATTTCCTGTGGCGCGTGCGCGGCCTCATGCACAGCATAACGGGTCGAGCCGAGGAGCGGCTGACATTCGATCTGCAAAGACCGGTCGCGGCCGAGTTCGGCTATGCCGAGCGCACCGGCCTGTCAGCCGTCGAGCGCTTCATGAAGGCCTATTTCCTCGTCGCCAAGGATGTGGGCGATCTCACCGCCATCGTCTGCGCAGCGCTGGAGGCCCGCCACCAGAAGCAGCGGCCCACCCTCCAGCGCATGCTCAGCGGCCTCGGAATCTCACGCCGCCGCAAGCTACCCTACGGCGGGACCGACTTCGCGCTCGAGAACGACCGTCTCACCACGGTGAACCTTCAGGTCCTCGAACACGATCCGGTCAATCTCATCCGCCTTTACGCCATCGCGGCGAAGCAGGACCTCGCCATCCACCCGGATGCGACCCATCTCGTCACGCGTTCGCTCAAGCTGATCACGCCGGCCCTCCGCGCCGACCGCGAGGCGAACCAGCTGTTCCTTGAAATCCTCACCTCCCGCCGCGCGCCGGAGACAGCGCTGCGGCGCATGAACGAGGCTGGCGTGCTGGGCCGCTTCGTCCCCGATTTCGGCCGTGTCGTGGCGATGATGCAGTTCAACATGTATCACCACTACACGGTCGACGAGCACCTGATCCGCTCCATCGGCATGCTGGCGGAGATCGAGGCCGGCAAGATGGAGGCCGAGCATCCGCTGGCCAACGCCATCTTCCCGACCATCACCAACAGGCGCGCTCTGTATGTCGCGCTGTTCCTGCATGACATCGCCAAGGGCCGCACCGAGGATCACTCCATCGCCGGCGCCGCCGTGGCGCGCCGCCTCTGCCCGCGGCTGGGGCTCACCGAGGCCGAGACCGAGACCGTCGCATGGCTCGTCACCTACCACCTCGAGATGTCCACCATCGCGCAAAGCCGCGATCTGGGCGACCCCAAGACGATCCAGAGCTTCGCCGCGATCGTGCAGACGCTGGAGCGGCTCAAGCTTCTGCTGGTGCTGACCGTGTGCGACATCAAGGCGGTGGGTCCAGGCGTCTGGAACGGCTGGAAGGGTGAGTTGCTGCGCTCGCTCTACTACGAAACGGAAGTGGTGTTGGCAGGTGGCCATTCCGCCATCGAGCGGAAGGAGCGCGTGGGCCGCGCCCAGCGCGCCCTGATGGCGGAATTGTCAGACTGGACCGACCTCGCGCGCGAGGCCTACATCGCGCGCCACTATCCGGCCTACTGGCTGAAGGTCGATCTGGCGCGCAAGGTGAAGCATGCCCGTTTCCTTGCCGGGGCCGAGCGCGATGGCCTCACCACCACGACCAGCGTCGAGACCGACGGCTTTCGCGGCGTGACCGAATTGACCATCCTCGCGCCAGACCATCCGCGCCTGCTCGCCATCATCACGGGGGCTTGCGCGGCGGCGGGCGGCAACATCGTCGACGCGCAGATCTTCACGACCACCGACGGGCTCGCCCTCGACACCATCTTCGTCTCGCGAGCCTTCGATCTCGACGAGGACGAGATGCGCCGCGGCGAACGCATCGCCCTCGCCATTGAGCGCGCGCTGAAGGGCGAGATCAGGATCGCCGACCTCGTGGCCCAGCGCCGGGCGCCGCCGCCGCGCGGAGCCACCTTCACGGTCGCGCCCGAGGTGATCGTGGACAATGCCCTGTCCACGCGGCACACCGTGCTGCAGGTGTCGGGGCTCGACCGGCCGGGCCTGCTTTACGACCTCACAACCGCGATCGGCAAACTGAACCTCAACATCGCATCGGCCCATATCGCGACCTTCGGCGAGAAGGCGGTCGACGTGTTCTATGTAGCGGACCTCACCAACGCCAAGGTTCTCTCGCCGCAGCGCCAGGCGACCATCCGGCGCAGCCTGCTTGAGGTCTTCGGCGCACCGGCTGTATTGCCCGAGTCGCGCGCGGAGCTGGCGGCGCGCGCTTGATTTTCGGCCACCAAGCCACGATATCGCGAGCAATCCCCTTCGATCCCGTGATGATTCAGCTGAGAGCGGCACACAGATGAGCGATCCCATGTCCCACAAGCCCGCGTCCCACAAGCCCGCCCCCGAAACCGCAACTCCCGCCGATGAGGCCGATGCGCCGGCTGCCGATCCCCTGGTCACGCTTGAAGCAGAGAAGGCGGAGCTCAAGGACAAGCTGCTGCGCACGCTCGCAGACATGGAGAATCTGCGTCGCCGGACCGAGCGCGATGTCGCGGACGCCAAGGCCTATGCCGTGACCGGCTTCGCCCGCGATCTGCTGGGAGTTGCAGACAATCTGCGCCGCGCGCTCGAAAGCCTCGGGCCCGAAGCGCAGGCAGCCCTCGACCCCGCCATGAAGGCCATGGTCGAAGGCATCGAACTGACCGAACGCGAGCTGATCAAGACGCTTGAAAAGCACAATGTGAAGAAGCTCGACCCGCTAGGGCAGAAGTTCGATCCCAACCTGCATCAGGCCATGTTCGAGGCGCCGGACCCGACCCACCCCAAGGGCCATGTCGTGGCCGTGGTGCAGTCCGGCTACGCCATAAGCGGCCGCGTGCTGCGCCCTGCCCTGGTGGGCGTGTCCTCGGGCACCCCGAAGGCCAGGGCTGCGCCCGGCGGCGCAGACGAGGCCGGCGCTGCGCCTGGCTCCCAATCCGGAGCCTGAGGCCAGCCACAATCGGCGCCGGCGCGGCGGCCCTGCTCCAGCTTGCTGGAGGGTTGCGCCGCGCGGGCACGAAAACGGCGTGCAGATTTGCATTCTGGACATGAACGCCAGCGGGTAAGCTGCGTTGTCGGCCCGTTGCGCGCGAAGCGACATGTCATCGCCAGACAGGACAGGAGACCGACATGGCGAAATCGCAGAACAGTTCGTGTCAGGGCCGGGTCAAGCAGAACCGCTGATTGCAGTCCGCCGCCAGCCTGCGGACTGGCGGCGTTTCTTCACGAGGCCGTCACTGTCGGCCGAAATACTGCCCGAGCACCCGCCGGGTGATGCGGCACACGCCCTCGATATCGGCTGTCGCCACGCTCTCATTCACCTGGTGCATGGTCTTGCCGACTGTCCCGAACTCGATGACCGGGCAATAATCCTTGATGAAGCGCGCATCGGAGGTGCCCCCCGTGGTCGAAAGCTTGGGCGTGAGCCCGGTTTCGAGGCGCACGGCCTCCGACACCATCGCCACGAAAGGTCCGGGCTCGGTCAGGAAGGAGACGGCATTGGTCTTGGCGAAGCTCGCTCCATAGCGGCTCCTGATGTTGGCGCTGTCCAGCCGGCGGCGCATCTCGGCCTCAAGCGTCTCGGGCGTCCACACATCGTTGAAGCGCACGTTTATCACCGCCCTCGCCTCGTTGGGCACCACGTTTGCGGCGGGGTTTCCGACATCGAGCGTGGTGAATTCCAGCGTGGACGGGCCGAAATAGGCCGTGCCGGCATCGAGCGGCGCGGCATCGAGGGCGGCCAGTAGCTTGACCATGTCACGGATCGGATTGATCGTGTGTTCGGGATAGGCGACGTGGCCTTGCCGGCCTGTCACGCTCAGCCGGCAGGTCAGCGAGCCACGCCGGCCGATCTTCATCATCTCGCCCAGCCGCTCGGGATTGGTCGGCTCGCCCAGCATGCAGTGGTCGAAGCGCTCGCCGCGGGCATGCGCCCATTCCAGCAGCTTCACCGTGCCGTTGACGGCGGGGCCCTCCTCGTCGCCCGTCACCAGCAAGGCGATCGAGCCGGGAAAATCCGGGTTCTCGCGTACGAAGCGGATCGCCGCCGCCGTCATGCCGGCAAGCCCTCCCTTCATGTCGCAGGCCCCGCGGCCATGCAGCACCCCGTCGACGATGGCGCCGGAGAACGGATCATGCGCCCAGCCGGCGCCATCGCCGGGCGGCACCACGTCGGTATGGCCGGCGATCACGAAAACCGGCGCCTGGCTCCCGTAGCGCGCGTAAAGGTTATGCACGTCCGGAAAACCGGGCTCGCTGAACACGGGACGGTGGACGGTGAAGCCCGCCGCAGCGAGTTCCGTCGCCAGCAGGGCGAGCGCGCCGCCCTCTTCGGGCGTCACCGACGGGCATCGCACAAGGGCCTGCGCCAGCGCGACAGGGTCCTCCCCCACGAGTTGGGCGAGCCTCATCAGTCGCGCAGCAGGTCGTTGATCGCGGTCTTGGACCGCGTCTGGGCGTCGACTGTCTTGACGATCACGGCGCAATACAGCGACGGCCCTGGCGAGCCATCCGGCAGGGGCTTGCCCGGCAAGGAGCCGGACACCACCACCGAATAGGGCGGCACCTTGCCCACATGCACAACGCCGGTGCTGCGGTCGATGATCTTGGTGGATGCGGAGATGAACACCCCCATGGAGATGACCGAGCCCTCGCCGACGATCACGCCCTCGACCACTTCCGAGCGCGCGCCCACGAAGCAGTTATCCTCGATGATGGTCGGATTGGCCTGCAGCGGCTCGAGCACGCCGCCAATGCCGACGCCGCCCGAGAGATGCACGTTCTTGCCGATCTGCGCGCATGAGCCGACCGTGGCCCAGGTGTCGACCATCGTGCCCTCGTCGACGCGGGCGCCAACGTTGACGAAGGAGGGCATCAGCACGACGTTCTTGGCGATGAAGGCCGAACGGCGCACGACGGCGCCCGGAACCATGCGAAAGCCTGCTTCACGGAAACGGTCGGCGCCCCAGCCATGGGTCTTGGTCTGCACCTTGTCCCAGCCATAGACAGGGCTGTGGGGCGAGCCGGCATTGTCGGCATCGAAGGGCATCACAGCATTGTCGTTGAGCCGGAAGGAGAGCAGCACGGCCTTCTTCAGCCACTGGTGCGTCACCCATTCCCCGCCAACCTTCTCGGCGACGCGCAGCGCCCCGCTGTCGAGCATCGCGAGCGCGCTCTCCACCGCATCGCGCGCAGCGCCCCGGAACGCCGGGTTGATGCTGGCGCGGTCCTCCCATGCAGCTTCGATGGCGATGGCGAGGTCGTTCGGACCCGTGCTGTTCTGGCTCATGGCCTTCAGTCCTTGGGAAGATGGGAGGGCGGTCTTCGGATGGCGACGCACGAAAAGCCCATGCCAGCCTCCGCGTCAAGCGGCCCTGTCCCGCAGTCCTGGCCAGCGAGGGCACGGTGCCGGATTCAAATGACTAAAATTCGATGCAAATCCGCAAGCCGAAAAACATCAAAAAGGACCATAGTGCGAATCGGGGTGCCAAGGGACTGCGATGATATCACTACCGCCAGTGACGAAACGTAAGGATGCCTATCGCCTTACCGCCATCGTGGCGTCTGCCGCGATGCTGCTGGCGTTGATCCTTGTGACGACGCTCATCGAGGTGTTCGCTCCGCCTTCGCTCAGCGCCGAGGCCAGTTTGCGGCCGCTGGCCATGCTGTCCACGTCTATCGTCACGCTGGCGATCGCCATTCCGTGCGGGCTGATGTTCAGCCTCGAACTGTTGCGCACGCACAGCCTTGCGGAGACGGCCCGCCATATTGCCACCACCGACCAACTCACTGGCCTGCCGAACCGTAGCGCCGTTCTGGAACGCATCGGCAAGGCCATCGCCGAGTGCACCGCCGAGGGGCGCGTCGGCGCGCTGCTTTACATCGATCTCGACCACTTCAAGACGATCAACGACCACTACGGTCATTCGGGCGGCGACGCTGCGCTTCAGCGCGCCGCCTCCATCATGCGCGAGACGGTCACGCCCGAGATGATCCTGGGACGCATCGGCGGCGAGGAATTCGTCTGCTTCGCGCCTGATTCAGCTGCGGCGGCTGCGGCTGCCATGGCCATCATCGTGACGCTGCGCGCCACTTCGGTCGATCACCACGGCAGCGACATCGCCGTCACGGCCAGCATCGGCGTCGCCGTCATGGGCGACGCGATCACGCCCGAAGCGCTGCTGGCCAATGCGGACCGCGCGCTGTACCTCGCCAAATCCTCGGGACGGGACAGGATCGTTCACCACGAGGACATCAGGATCGTGGAGGACGCGGTGCTGAGGGGCCAGTTCACCCGCAAGTCCGCCGCCACAGCGATTTCGGAAGCCGCCTGACGGCTAACCTCAGCGCAGGCCCTTCAGGAAGCCCGTGAGATCGGTCGTCACGTGATGCACGTGTCCTGAGCCGATGGCCACCTGCTCCCAGGCATCGCGGAACGGATCAGGCGTTTTCGGCAGGATCAGCACCGTCCGCATCCCGACGGCATGAGGCACCACCAGGTTCTTCTCCATGTCCTCGAACATCGCCGCGCGCGAGGGCTCGACGGCATGCTCGTTGAAGAACCGCTCGAAGGCTTCCCGCTCGGGCTTGGGCTTGAGCCCGCCCTCCGTGATGCCGAACACGCCGTCGAAACGGTCGAGGATGCCAAGCTTGCCCGCGACATTCTCGGCATGTTTGCGGGTGCCGTTCGTGTAGATGAGCTTGCGGCCGGGCAGCGCCGCAATCGCGTCGCCAAGGCCCGGATCGGGATCGAGCAGCGAAAGGTCGATCTCATGGACGAAGTCGAGGAAGTCATCCGGGTGGATGTCATGCTCGTCCATCAGCCCCTTCAGCGTGGTGCCGTAGCGCTGGTAGAAGTATTTCTGCAGGGCGCGCGCTGACAACCCGTCCAGCCCGAACAGCTCCGACAGGAACAGCGTGATCCGGGCATCGACCTGCGGCCAGACCTGCGAACCGTGCGGGTAGAGCGTGTTGTCGAGGTCGAAGACCCAGGTATCGACGTGGGAAAAAGCCTCCCGCGCGGCGTTGCGGGCTTCGGAAAGCAGGGCGTGCGTCATGACCATCGGACCTGTTAACTGGGGAGCGCCGGGCTTGCCAGCAATGCCATGGCTGCCGATTCAGCCCAGAACGCGCTCGATGGCACGCTTGATCTCGTCCCGCATCGGCTCCGATGCCGCAAGAATCTCCTGCGCCTTGAAGAAGTTCAGCCCTGCGAAGGCGCCAACCGCCGGCCGCAGCAGCAGGTCGGGGGGGCGCCTCTCCACCATGCGCTGCACGAGCGCGCCCATCATGATCTGCGAAGCGCCGAACATGGCCTCGATCGGCTCGGGCACCGCAGCCTCGATGGCGCGCGCCCCTCCCGTGACATCGACCGCGATCACGAAGGCACCCTCTGCCTCGACATGGTTCCACGGCACGGGATTGGTCGCGCCGCCATCGATCAGCACGCGTCCGCCCAGCACCACGGGCCGCACCACGCCCGGCAGGGCCATCGATGCCCCGACCGCAGGCGTGAGCGCGCCGGTCGAGAGCGCCAGTTCCGTGCGCTGGTGAAAATCCGTCGCGATGGCCGTGAACGGGATCGACAGGCTCTCGAAGCGATCAGGCACAGCCTCGGGCCAGAACAGGTCAAGCAGGCGTTCGCCGTCGAGCAGCACCGGATTGCCCAGCCCTGACTTGCTGACAATCTGCGTCAGTCGCCCCACCCGTGCGCTGAGCAGCCTTGCCAGCACCACCGGCCGCCGCCTGAACGCGCTGAGGATGAAGGCGCGCAGATCCCGCCCGGAAAGCCCCGCGGCATAGGCCGCGCCGACCACCGCTCCCATGGATGAGCCGGCGATGGCGGAGGGCCGCAGGCCCAGCTCGTCAAGCGCCTCGAGCACCACGATGTGGGCAAGGCCCCGCGCGCCGCCCGCGCCCAGCGCGAGGCGAACCGAGCCGGGCGGCGCAATCGCCGCCACGCCCGCATTGCCCGCCAAGCCGCCTGGCGGCGCCATCAGCTGAGGAAGCCCTGCACCGCCGCAAGCGTGCCGGCCGGATCCTCCTCGGCCACGAAATGCCCTCCATCGACCTGCACGCCTATGGCCTGCGGCGCGAAAGAGCCGCGCCATGCGGCCAGCGTGTCGACATCCTTGCCGGTGAGATAGAAATCCCCCCATACAAGCAGGGTCGGGCAGGCGATGGTGCGCCCGGCCGCCTGGTCGGCCTCGTCGGCCGCGAGGTCAATCGTGGCGCCGGCGCGATAATCCTCGCACATGGCATGGATGCGCGTCGGGTCGTTGAAGCTGGCGCGATAGCTGGCCAGCGCGCGCGGCGAAAAGGCGTCCAGCGTGCCCGCCTTGGTCCATTTGGCCAGCAGTCCCTCAAAATAGGCGTCCGGATCAGCGGCGATCTCGGTTTCCGGCCCGGGCTTCCGGCCGGCGAGAAAGGTCCAGTGCGCGCCCGGCGCCTCACCGGCCCTGATGCGCTGCCAGACCAGCCATGTCGGCAGGATGTCGAGGAGCGCGAGCCGGGTCAGCCGCCCGGGATGGTCCAGCGCGAGGCGATAGCCCACCCGCGCTCCGCGATCGTGACCGACAAGGGCGAAGTTGACATGGCCAAGCTGCTCCATCACCGCCACCACATCCTTGCCCATCTCGCGCTTGGCGTAGCGCTCGCCGCCCGTGCTCGGCGGCGCGGATGACCAGCCATAGCCGCGCAGGTCGAGGCACACCACGCGGTGCGTCCTGGCGAGTTCGGGCGCGATGCGGTGCCAGAGCGCATGGGTCTGCGGAAAGCCATGCACCAGCACGACGGGCGGCCCCTCCCCGCCCACGCGGGCGAAGATGCGACCTTCCTCGCCATCGAGCCAATGGGCCTCGAATCCGGGAAAGAGCGAGGAGGTATCGATCATGATGGCCCCGGCGGCTGGGAATGGACGGCTTGATGGCGCGTTCCGAATGTGGGCCGCGCGCCTGGCAGGTTCAAGGCGAGACCCTGCGGGCGCCTCAACTCGTGGGCCCCGGCGCCCTCCAGCCGATGTCGCGTCGGCAGAAGCCGTCGGGCCAGTCGATCAGATCGACGGCGGCGTAGGCCCTTGCCCGTGCGTCCGCCACGCTGGCGCCGATTCCGACCAGATTGAGCACGCGCCCGCCGGCGGCGACGAGGGCGCCATCCTGCTCGGCTGTTCCGGCATGGAAGACAAGGACGTCATCGAGCCCCGCGGCAGCCTCGACCCCGCGGATCGTCCCGCCCTTCTTCGGGGTGGAAGGATAACCACTGGCGCACATCACCACGGTGAGTGCGGCATGATCCCACCAGTGGATGGGCATCTTCGCCAGAGCACCGTCGCAGGCCGCCAGCATCAGCTCGACCAGATCGCTCTTGAGGCGCGGCATCAGCACCTCGCATTCGGGGTCGCCGAAGCGCGTATTGTACTCGATCAGCCTGGGACCCTCGCCGGTGATCATCAGCCCGGCGAAGAGCACCCCTGTGAAGGGCGTGCCGCGGGCCGCCATGGTGCGCATCGTCGGCTCGATGATCTCGCGCATGACGCGCGCTTCCATGTCAGGCGTGATGACCGGCGCCGGCGAATAGGCCCCCATGCCGCCGGTGTTGGGGCCTGTGTCGCCCTCCCCGACTCGCTTGTGGTCCTGGGCTGACGCCAGGGCCAGCGCGCTCTTGCCATCGCACAGGGCGAAGAAGCTCGCTTCCTCCCCGATCATGCATTCTTCCAGCAACACCTCCGCTCCCGCGGCGCCAAGCCCGCCCGAGAACATCATCTCCAGCGCATCCTCCGCTTCTTCCAGCGTCTGCGCGACCACCACGCCCTTGCCGGCCGCAAGGCCATCGGCCTTCACCACGATCGGCGCGCCATGCGCATAAAGGTGAGCGAGCGCCGGCCCCAGCTCCGTGAACCGCGCGAAGTCGGCTGTGGGGATGCCGGCCTCCCGGCATAGCTCTTTCGTGAAGGCCTTGGAGCCCTCGAGGCGTGCCGCGACCCGGCCGGGCCCGAAGGCCCTGATGCCGGCGGCGATGAGATCATCCGCCAGCCCGGCCACGAGCGGCGCTTCCGGCCCGATCACAACAAGCCCGACATCATGGGTGAAGCAGAACTCGATCACGTCGTCATGGCGGCTGACATCCATCCCGACATTGGTGCCGTGCTGCGCCGTGCCCGGATTGCCCGGCGCGATGAACAGCATCTCGCACAGCCGCGAGGTGGCGATTTTCCAGGCCAGCGCATGTTCGCGGCCGCCGGAGCCGATCAGCAGGATGTTCATGCGGCGGCTTTAGCGCGACAGCGCCCTCCGGGCAACGCGCCTGAGCGCCAGTTGCCCCCTGCCATCGGGCCGCCAAACCTGCGAAGATGGGGCATGGATCCTGAATCGTCCCCCACGACCAATGCGCTCGAATGGAGCGTGTCCGATCTCTCCGGAGCGCTCAAGCGCACTGTTGAGGATCAGTTCGGCTTCGTGCGCGTGCGCGGCGAGATATCGGGCTATCGCGGCCCGTCGGCCTCCGGCCATGTCTATTTCTCCCTCAAGGACGAGAGCGCGCGCATTGATGCCGTGATCTGGAAGGGCGTGTTCGGCCGCCTCAAGACGAAGCCACAGGAGGGGCTCGAGGTCATCGCCACCGGCAAGGTGACCACCTTCCCTGGCAAGTCCTCCTACCAGATCATCATCGACGCCATCGAACCGGCCGGCCTCGGCGCGCTCATGGCGCTGCTGGAGGAGCGCCGCCGCAAGCTTGCGGCCGAAGGCCTGTTCGACGAGGCGCGCAAGCAGCTCATCCCTTACCTGCCCGAAGTGATCGGCGTCATCACCTCCCCCACCGGGGCCGTGATCCGCGACATCCTGCATCGCCTTGATGACCGGTTCCCGCGCCGCGTCCTGGTCTGGCCCGTGCGCGTGCAGGGCGAAACCAGCGGGGCGGAGGTCGCCGCCGCAATCCGCGGCTTCAACGCGCTGCGGCCCGGCGGCACGATTCCGCGCCCTGATGTCCTCATCGTGGCGCGCGGCGGCGGCTCGCTCGAAGATCTGATGAGCTTCAATGAAGAGGCAGTGGTGCGCGCCGCAGCAGCTTCGGACATCCCGCTCATCTCGGCGGTTGGGCACGAGACCGACTGGACCTTGATCGACCAGGCCGCCGATCTGCGCGCGCCCACGCCGACCGGGGCGGCCGAGAAGGTGGTGCCCGTGCGGGTCGATCTTCTCGCCGCGGTTGCGGGGCTGGAGCGCCGGCGACAGGCGGCCATGGCGCGGGCGATCGACCACAGGCGGCAGGGGCTTCGAGCCGCCGCGCGTGCCCTGCCGAGTCGCGACACGCTGCTCAACCTGCCGCGCCAGCGGCTCGATCTGGCGACGGCGCGCCTGCCTGCAGCGCTGCGGGCCAATGCCGGCGAGCATGAGCGCCGTCTGGCCAGCCTCTCGCGGCGCCTTCAGGCGGGCTCGCCCCAGATGCGGCTGGCCCTCGCGATCGGCGAAGTGAAGTCGCTGAATCAACGTCTCACATTCGCGCGCCAAACGATTCTCCGCGCAGAGGAAAAGCGCATCGCAGCCGAGCGGCAAGCGCTCGACCGGCTCGCGGACCGTGCGTCGCGCGCGCTGCGTGGGCTGCTCGATCGGCAAGCCTCCAGGCTGGGCGCAACAGTGCAGCTTTTCGAATCGATGAATTACAAGGCGGTGCTGCGTCGCGGCTATGCCATCGTGCGGAACGCCGACAGGGAATCACTGCGCAGCGTGGCTGGCGCCGCTGCGGGCGCGCTCCTCACCATCGAGCTTGCGGATGGCGAGTTCGCCGCCACGGTCAACGGAGCGCAGTCGCCACAGCCGCGAACTGCCGCACGGCCGAAGCCCGCCGCCCCCTTGCCCGGTCTGTTCGATTGAGGCTGCGGCCCGCTGCCCTCAGCGGCGGATGAGCGTGCCTGCGCCGCGATCGGTGAAGAGCTCGATCAGTACGGCATGGGGAACCTTGCCGTCGAGGATGACCACAGCCTCCACGCCCTTCTCCAGCGCGTAGATGCAGGTCTCGATCTTCGGGATCATGCCGCCGGTGATGGTGCCGTCCGCGATCAGGCGGCGGCAATCCTCGATGCTCAGTTCCTTGATGAGTTGCTTGTCCTTGTCGAGCACGCCCGGCACATCCGTCAGCAGCAACAGGCGCTTGGCGCCCAGGGCGCCCGCGATGGCGCCGGCGAAGGTGTCGGCGTTGACATTGTAGGTCTGTCCGTCAGAGCCCGCGCAGACCGGCGCCAGAACCGGGATCAGCTCGGCCTTGAGGACAGCATTCAGGACTTCCGTGTTGACGGTTTCCGGCTCGCCGACAAAGCCGAGATCCAGCACCTGCTCGATGCGCGAATCCGGGTCGACCACCGTGCGGTGCACCTTGCGGGCGGTGACCATGTTGCCGTCCTTGCCGCACAGTCCGATGGCCTTGCCGCCTTCACGGGTGATGTAGCCCACGATGTCCTTGTTGACCGAGCCGGCCAGCACCATCTCCACCACGTCCACAGTAGCGGCGTCGGTCACGCGCAGGCCCTGCTTGAACTCGCTGCGGATGTTGAGCTTTTCCAGCATCCGGGCGATCTGCGGCCCGCCGCCGTGGCAGACGACAGGCTTGAGGCCCGACTGCTCCAGAAGGACGACATCCTCTGCGAAGTCCTCGGCCGTGGCCGCGTCGCCCATCGCGTTGCCGCCATACTTGATGCAGACCACCTGCTGGTCATAGCGTTGCATATGCGGGAGCGCCTGCACCAGCAGGTCGGCTTGCAGGGACGGCGAGAGCTTCGACAGGTCGGTCATGGCGCGTGCTCCGGCGAGGCCGCCGACAGGCGGCGATGGGGCGGGTTCGGCCGGCTTCTAGCCGAAGGCGCAGCCCTGCGGAAGCCGCATCAGGCCCGGCGGCGCAGAAAAGGCGCGAGCGCCAGCCCCAGCCACGCCGCGATCATCATGACGCCGCCCAGCGGGCTCGCCATCGGAAAAAGCCGCTGGGCCACCAGTCCGCGCAGCGCCAGATCCGCGGAGAACAGCACCACCCCGAAGGCCAGCAGCGAGACCAGCCAGCTGGCCAGACGCTCCGGCAACAGGCCGCCGCTGCGCGCAGCCACCAGGGCGGTGATCGCGCCGGCATGAATCAGCAGCATCTGTGCGCCGATGGCCGCGCTGCCGCCGCCTGCGGCATGGGTCGCCGAGGCCCACAGGATGGTTCCGGCCGCGCCGAACAGTGCGGCGATGGCGAGATGGGCACGGCAGGCAAGCGCGATCATGGCGGCTTCAACTCCACAGGCGCCCGGACTCGCGCAAGGCACGGCGACGAGCGCGAAAAAGGATCAGGCTCCGCGCTCGGCGAGAAGCCGGGCGATGCTGGCGCGCAGTTCGGCGATGCCGTCGCCGTCGCGGCTCGATGTCAGCAGGATATCTGGATAGGCCGCAGGCCGGCGCTGGATCGCCGCGCTCGCCCGTTCGAGCAATCCGGGAATCTCGGATTTTTTCACCTCGTCGGCCTTGGTCAGCACGATCTGGTAGGACACCGCCGACTTGTCGAGCGTCTCCAGCACCTGCGTGTCGACCTCCTTGAATCCGTGACGCGCATCAATGAGGAGATAGACGCGCGCGAGGTTCTGCCGGCCGCGCAGGTAATCATGGATCAGCCTGGTCCAGGTCTCGACCTTCTGCTTGCCAACGGCGGCGAAGCCATAGCCGGGCATGTCCACCAGCGTGGCGCGGTCGCCGACGCGGAAGAAGTTGAGCTGTTGGGTGCGCCCCGGCGTATGCGAGGTTCGCGCGAGTGCCTTGCGGCCCGTCAGCGCGTTCACAAGGCTTGATTTGCCGACATTGGAGCGGCCGGCAAGCGCGAATTCGAGCCCGGTCATGGGCGGCAGCCCATCCACCTTGTCGGCCGCCCAGATGAACTGCCAGTCGCCAGCGAAGAGCTTGCGCCCCGCCTCCGTGAAATCCGCATTGTCCTGGGTCATGGGGCGCTCTTAACGCACCGCGCGCAGCGCGTCGATATCGCCGCCCGTGATCAATGCCACATGCGCCTGTATCGCCTCCACCGGCCAGTCCCACCAGCGGATCGTCAGCAAGGCATCGATCGTTGCATCATTGAAGCGCCGCCGCGTGATCCTTGCCGGGTTGCCGACGACAACCGCGTAGGGTGGCACGTCCCTGGCGACCACGGCATGCGCCCCGATGATCGCGCCGTCGCCAATACGCACGCCCGGCATGATCACCGCGTCGCGCCCGATCCAGACATCATTGCCGATGATGGTGTCGCCCCGGTTGGTCAGTCCGTCATCGGAGAAGGGCGGCTTGTCCGTGAAGCCCACCATGTTGAACGGATAGGTCGAGAAGCCGCCCATGGGATGGTTGGCGCCGTTCATGATGAACTGTGCGCCCTGCGCGATGGCCACGAACTTGCCGATCAGCAGCCGGTCGCCGAGGAAGTCGAAATGGTAGCGCACGCAACGGGCCTCGAAGTGTTCGGGCCCGCGCGAGTCGTCATAATATGTGAAGTCGCCCACCTCGATCAGAGGGCTTTTCACGATCGCCTTGAGGTAGCCGGTGCCCTTCCAGCCAGCGATGGGATGACGGATGGTGGGATCGGGCAAGGGCATGTCTGGCCTGCGGTGAGCGGTGAGGGATGCGCGCTGGGCCGCTAGCCGGCGCGTTGCGGTCGGCGCGGAGTTGTCACGTTGGCAAGGCCAATCCGCTCGCACGCCTGCTGCTCACCGGGGTAGACACCGTTTCGCCTGCCGTTCCGGCCCGGCCGTTCACCCGGCGCGATTCCCGGCCAGCGCAAAGCGCAGGGGAAAGACAACACGGCGGAAGGAAAACATCGCCGCGCCTGCGCCCCTGAACAAGTTGCCGTCAGCCTATTTCCCGCCTTCCGGCGCAGCCGGCTTCTTGCGGAACATGGCCATCAGATTGTCCCACAGTTCGATCTTCGTGCCGTGCTTCTTCATGATGTAGGCCTGTTGCAGGATCGACAGGAAGTTGTTCCAGGTCCAGTAGATCACGAGGCCGGCAGGGAACGAGCCGAGCAGGAAGGTGAAGAACACCGGCATCCAGGTGAACACCATCTTCTGCACCGGGTCCGTCGGCTCCGGGTTGAGCTTCATCTGGACGAACATCGTGATGCCCATCAGGATCGGCCACACGCCGATCAGCAGCATGGCGGGCACCGCAAAGGGCAGAAGCCCGAACAGGTTGAAGATCGAGGTCGGGTCAGGCGCGGCAAGGTCACGGATCCAGCCGAAGAACGGCGCGTGCCGCATTTCGATGGTGACGAACAGGACCTTGTAGAGCGCGAAGAACACCGGGATCTGGATCAGCACCGGCCAGCAACCGGCCAGCGGGTTGATCTTCTCCTTCTTGTAGAGCTCCATCAGCGCCTGCTGCTGCTTCATCTTGTCATCGGCGAAGCGCTCGCGGATGGCCAGCATCTCGGGCTGGACGGCCTTCATCTTGGCCATCGAGGCGTAGGACTTGTTGGCCAGCGGGAAGAAGATCAGCTTCACCAGCACGGTGACGAGCAGGATCGC
Organism: Bosea sp. (in: a-proteobacteria); assembly: GCA_023910605.1. Classification (NCBI taxonomy): domain Bacteria; kingdom Pseudomonadati; phylum Pseudomonadota; class Alphaproteobacteria; order Hyphomicrobiales; family Alloboseaceae; genus Allobosea; species Allobosea sp. The sequence continues at coordinate 2,646,355 of JAAVVV010000001.1, forward strand.
GACGCCGAAATTGCCGAACATGCGAAAGAAGAAATCAATCGCGTAGAACATCGGCTTGGTGATGAAATAGAACCATCCCCAATCGATCATCAGGTCGAAGCGCTTGATGTTCTGGCTCTGCTCGTAGCCATCCACCGTCGCCACTTCCTTGGCGCCGGCGAAGAGCCGTGTCACGGCGCTGGCCGAGGCGCCGGGCTCGATGGTCATGCCCTGGCCAAGATAGTCGGCCTGGAAGGTCTTGTTGCCGCTCATGTTGACAGAGAAGCGGCCCTCGAAGGTGCGCGACTGGTCCGGGATGATCGCGGCGGCCCAGTACTTGTCTGTGATGCCGAGGAAGCCGGAGGTCGCGTCCTTCCAGACCTTGCCGCGCTGGGTGCCGCCGAGCACGGCTTCCTTCTCGACATGGTCGTAGGTGTATTCCTGCAGGCCCTTGTCGCCGATGACGCCGATCAGCCCCTCATGCAGCACGTAATAGCCCTGCGTGACAGGCTTTCCATGGCGGGCCACGAGGCCGTAGGGGAAAAGCGTGACGGGCGCGCCAAGGCTGTTCTGCACGCCGTCGGTCACCGTGAACATGGCGTTCGCGTCGACGGCGATCTGGCGGCGGAAGGTCAGGCCCTGACCATTATCCCAGCTGAGGTTGACCGGAGTTTCCGGCGTCAGCTTCGTCTGGTCGGCGGTCCACAGGGTCTGCGGTCCCGGCAGCGTGGCATTGACCCCCGCGCCAGCCGCCCAGCCGAAATCGGCGTAGTAGGCGTTCGGGCCGTTCTGCGGGGAGAACAGGATGATTTTGGGGCTCTTGGGGTCCACCGTCTCGCGGTAGCCCTTGAGCGAGACATCGTCGATGCGCCCGCCGAGCAGGGACAGCGAGCCGCTCAGGCGCGGCGTCTCGATGATGACGCGCGGCGCAGCCTGCAGCGCGCCTTCGCGGGTCGCCGCCTCCATGGCGCCGGCCGGAGCACCGCCGGGAGTCGCGCCGCCGGGCGTCGGCGTGACGGTCCCCACGCCCGGCGCGACGGAGCCGGGCTGGGCCTGCTGCACGGGCTGCGCGGCCCGGCGCTGCTGCTCCATCTGCGGCATTCCATAGAAGTAGTTCCAGCCCAGCAGAACCACGGCCGACAGCACGATGGCCAGCAGCAGGTTCTTGTTGTCTTCCCGGTTCATCATGACCGTTCTGTCTCTTGTTCGTCGCGACCGCGTGAAATGCCCGGGCCCGGCTCCGGACTGTCCGGTTGGTGTTTCCGCTGCGCCCGCGCCTTGGTCAAGGCGCCGCGCAGGCTGCGCACCAGTTCGTCAAAGGGTGCGGCCAGCGTTTCGGCACGCGCCACGGCAACCAAGTCGGCATGAGCCGTCCTTTCAGCGAAGGCCTCGCGCGCCGCGGCCCTGAGCCGCCGCCGGATCCGGTTGCGCTTCACGGCGTTGCCGCATTTGCGCGATGCGGTGAGCCCGAGGCGGATGCCGTCATCATCTGCGGCCCTGTCGAGCACCTGCACCGTCAGAACTGATGAACGAAAGCGGCGACCGTTGCCGGCCGCCGCCTGAAACTGAACCCGCCGGGTCAAGCGTGCAAGGCGGGGGGCGGACCTGCCCATGCAACCCTCCTTGTCGGCGCCGCTGCGGCACACGCCAGAACGGCGCGCGGCCTCAAAGCCTCACGCCGAAAGGCGCTTGCGGCCATGGGCGCGGCGTGCGGCCAGAACCTTGCGGCCGCCAACGGTAGCCATACGGGCGCGGAAGCCGTGGCGGCGCTTGCGAACGAGCTTGCTCGGCTGATATGTTCTCTTCACGGAAGGTCTCCGGCATCTGTCAGGAGCGCCTGTCGCTGCCACGCCCTTGAGGGGAGAGGCGAGCAAGGCGCAGTGTCTCGGCAAAGCATGACGCGCGCCACCAAAAGCCCGCGCCTGACTTGTGCGGGCTTATGACGGATGGGGGTCACCAAGTCAACACGGCGCGGCCCCTCCCCGCTGCGGTGCGATGCCTCGCAAAGCTGCAAGGAACGCCGCCTTGCAGTGTCCCAGGCCGTACATTACCTCCGGTCGGTGACCGACGGGACTGGAATCGCCGATGACCGAGATTCTGACACCCGATCTTTGCGTCATAGGCGCCGGTTCGGGCGGCCTCTCGGTCGCGGCAGCCGCCGCGCTCTTCGGCGTGCCTGTGGTTCTGGTCGAGCGCCACCGCATGGGCGGGGACTGCCTCAATGCAGGCTGCGTGCCCTCGAAGGCGCTGATCGCGGCCGGACATCGGGCTCATGACATCCGCCACGCTGGCCAGTTCGGGATCGTGAGCGGCGCGCCCCAGATCCATTTTGCCCGCGTTCATGCCCATGTTCACCGCGTCATCGGCTCCATCGCCCCGACCGATTCGGTCGAGCGCTTCACCAGCCTCGGCGTGCGCGTCATTGAGGGCGAGGCGCGCTTCATCGACGGCCGCACTGCCGCAGTCGGCGACATCCGCATCCGCCCGCGTCGTTTCGTCATTGCCACGGGCTCGAGGCCGACGATTCCGCCGATCCCCGGCCTCGACTCTGTGCCCTATCTGACGAACGAGACGGTGTTTGATGAGACTGCCCGGCCCGACCGCCTGATCGTTTTGGGCGGCGGCCCCATCGGGGTCGAGCTTGGCCAGGCATTCCGTCGGCTTGGTTCGGCCGTCACACTGCTTCAGGCCGGCCGCATCCTGCCACGCGACGACGCCGAGGCGGCGGGTTACGCCTTGCGCGCGCTCCGCGCCGATGGCGTCCACGTGCGCGAGGGCGCCAGGGTCGAGCGCATCGAGGGCGAGGCGGGCGCCATCCGCGCCATTCTCGCGAGCGGCGAGGTTGTGGCCGGCAGCCATCTGCTGATCGCGGCGGGGCGCACGCCGAGCCTCGAGGCGCTTGATCTGGCTGCCGCGGGCGTCGCCCACGGGCGCGCAGGCATCACGGTGGACCGCGGCTTGCGCACATCCAACCGCCGCATCTATGCCATCGGCGACTGCGCCACGGGCGCCACCGACGGGCTGCAGTTCACCCATGCCGCCAATCACCATGCCGGCATCGTCATCCGCAGCGCCCTCTTCCGCCTGCCCGCGAAGGTGGACAACAGCGCCATGCCGCGCGTCACCTACTGCGACCCCGAGATCGCGAGCGTCGGCCTCACCGAAGACAAGGCGCGCGAGGAAGGGCGCACGTTCCAGGTCCTGCGCTGGCCCTTTGCCGAGAATGACCGCGCCCAGGCCGAGGGCGAACCCGACGGCATGATCAAGATCGTGACCGACAGCAAAGGCCGCATCCTTGGCGCGACCATCGCAGGCAAGAGCGCCGGCGATCTGCTGATGCCATGGGTCATGGCGGTGCAGAAGCGCTGGACTGTGCAGGACATCGCCGGCTTCATCTTTCCCTATCCGACATTTTCGGAGGTTTCCAAGCGCGCTGCGCTCACCCATTTCAGTCCGATGGCTGGAAAGCCATGGATTCGCCGCATCCTCGGCGTCTTGAGGAAGTTCGGCTGAGGCAAAAGGCTTGGAATCGACCCGAATCGACACGCGCGACGCGAAACCCGACCCTTCCCGACCGGGCGGATGGCGGATGGGGCTTTCGGCCAAGCTCCTTACGCTGACCATCGTCTTCGTCATGATCGCGGAAGTGCTGATCTTCGTGCCCTCCGTGGCGACATTCCGGCGCAACTGGCTGGATGACCGCCTCGCTGCTGCCCAGGTCGCTGTGATGGTGCTCGAGGCCGCCCCGCGCGAGGGCCTGCCGAGCGGGCTCGAAAGCCAGTTGCTGGATGGCGTCGGCGCGCTGGCCATCGCCGCGCGCGCTGGCGGGGCGCGTCGCCTGCTGGCCCAGGAGAACCTGCCGCCCGAAGTGGGCCGCACGGTCGATCTGCGCGAGGTGGACCGCATCGGCTTCATCATGGAAAGCCTCGACATCCTGTTCAACGGCGCCGAGCGGCGCATTCGCGTCATAGGACGCTCGGTCGGGGAAGCGGATTTCGTCGAGATCGTCATCGATGAGCGGCCGCTGCGGCACGCCATGCTGGATTTCGCCCAGGCCATCCTCTGGATATCGCTGTTCATTGCGGGCCTGACCGCAACCTTGCTGTTCCTGGCGCTGAACTGGCTGATCGTGCGGCCCGTCAAGCGCCTTGCCCATGACGTGATGCGCTTCGCAGACGATCCCGAGGACCCGAAGCGGATCGTTCGACCCTCGGGCCGGCACGACGAGATCGGCGACGCGGAGAAGGCCCTGGCGGGCATGGAGCGCACCCTGGCCGGATCGCTGCGCGAGCAGAAGAGACTCGCCGCCGTGGGCCTGGCCGTGAGCAAGATCAACCACGACCTGCGCAACATGCTGGCTTCCGCGCAACTGCTTTCGGACAGGATCGGCCAGTCGAAGGATCCGTCCGTGCAGCGTTTCGGGCCGAAGCTGATCGCGACGCTCAACCGCGCCATCGATTTTTGCCAGTCGACCCTCGCCTATGGACGCGTCACGGAGCAGGAGCCCCGCCGGCGGCCCGTCGCGCTGGCAGCCCTCCTGGGTGACGTGGCGGACACGCTGGGCCTTGGCGCCGGCAGCGCGCCGCGTTTCGACAACCGGATCGACCCGGACCTGCGCGCCGACCTCGACCCTGACCAGATGTACCGCGTCATCGGAAACCTGCTGCGGAACGCCAGCCAGGCGCTTCAGGCCGCGGCCACGCCCGATCCGCTCATCACCGTGAGCGCCGCGCGGGAGGGCGAGCGGATCGTGATCCGCGTCCGCGACAATGGGCCTGGCGTGCCGGCCCGTGCCCGCATCGCGCTGTTCGAGGCCTTCACCGGCTCCACCACTGCGGGGGGCGCCGGCCTTGGCCTCGCCATCGCAGCGGAGCTGGTCCGGCTCCATGGCGGCAGCATCGCGCTTGAGGAGAGCGAAACCGGGGCCGTCTTCCGGATCGAGATCTAGGGAAGGCGCAATTCAGCGATCAGGCAGCGGGATGAATTCGTCATCGCCGGGCACGGCGTCGAACCGGCCGCTCCGCCAGGCTTCCTTCGCATCGTCGATCCGCTCCTTCGACGACGCCACGAAGTTCCACCAGATATGGCGCGGTCCATCCATCGGGTCGCCGCCCACCAGCATCAGCCGCGCATTGGACAGGGCCGGCACGGAGATCCGGTCGCCGGGCTTGAAGATCAGCAGTCGGCCCGGCCCGAAGCTGTCGCCGGCGATGTCGATCTCGCCCGACACGACATAGATGGCCCGCTCCTCATAATCGGCGTCGAGTGGCAGAACCGCGCCGGGCGCCAGAACAGCCTCCGCATAAAGAGCTGCCCACGGGAAGCTCACCGGCGATGTCTCGCCATAGGCAGCCGCCAAGATCGCGGGCTCGCGGCACGATCACCTGTTCAATCGCATCGCACGACATTGCATGGCCGGGTACCGGATCATCGGCTGGCTGATGCGACATGGTTCTGGCCTCCTGCTCTCGCCATCCTCATATGGCAGGCAGGGGCGGCGCTTTCGAGACGCGCCGTGCACGGCCGTCCTTGCGCCGGGGCCTTCGCTCAACGCTCGGGATCGAGCGGCGTCACACCTGCGGCCTGTCCGTCCGGCCCGACCGAAATCGTCTCGATCCGCGCTTCCGCACGCTGGAGCAGCGCGGCGCAGCGCACGCGCAGCGATTCGCCACGTTGGTAGATCGCGATGGAATCCTCCAACGAGACATTGCCGCTCTCGAGCCGGTGCACGATCTGCTCAAGCTCCTGAAGCGCCTGCTCGAAGGGCATGGCATTCACATCCGGCAGGGGCCGGGTCTCGGCGGTCTTCACGTCGGTCACAGGTTCGACTCACAGGCTTTGGCGGCACGATGCGGCAACATTTATCGCCCCGCCAGGCGGCGGGAGCAAGCAGGGCGGGACCGGCATGTGCCCCTCGCCGTCAGGCCGCATTCAGACCGGCAGGGCCGAAGTGCGCTTGATCGTCCGCAGCGTCATCGTCGAATTCACCCGCGAGACGCCCGGCAGCTGCGTGATGATCTCGGAATGGATGCGCTCGAAATCGGCGCTGTCGCGATAGGCGACGCGCACGAGATAGTCGTGATTGCCGGCGAGCAGGTAACATTCGAGAACCTCCTCATATTGCATCACAGCTTTCTCGAAGCGGTCGAGCGAGGCCCTGCCCTGCTGGTCGAGCGTGACGGAGACGTAGGCGGTCCCCGGGAAGCCCGCGATCTTCTCGTCGAGGATCATCGCGTAGCCCTTGATGAGCCCGCTGTCCTCAAGCTGCTTCACCCGTCGCAGACAGGCCGATGGCGAGAGGTAGACCCGCTCAGCAAGCTCCGCATTGGTGATGCGCCCACTCTCCTGCAGCAGGCGGAGGATGGACCTGTCGCGCGCGTCAATGTCCAGGGGGAGATTCGCGCCGCGTGCCGAGATATCATGCATGACCGTAAGTAAACATTTCTACTTAACTTTCGCAACACATGAGCTCAAAATTAAACATACGAAAATCACAAAATGCGACAAAATTGCAATAATCAATGCATCCACGCAATGGAATAACCCATACAACCGCCAGCGCATTCGACTTTTATGCGATTGATTATCCAACGTAATGTCTGATTTATACACAAAATAACATTCAAAATGACGACAAATTATCAAAAACAAGGCACGAAGGTGGAGATTTTTTGACAATGAAATTGACATAAAATTCAACTTAAAGGCACAATTTTGAAAGATTCTTCGAGGCTGCAAGGCAAATCTCGATGAAACATTGAGAATCTTACTCTCAACCCGCAAACTTGGGCGTTGCCCAGCCCTGGCTTTCGATCAGTCGCCGGACGATCAGAACCCGAGCTTGAACTCGAACGGCTCGCCCTCGAAGGCATCAGCGCCCCGGCCAATGCCCGCGATGGCTTCGACCATGCGGCCGTCGCGGCCGAGCAGGCCGTCGGCAATGGCGACGAGGCGTGCATTCGGCGTCGCCGAGGGCGAAGCGTGTCGCAGCAAACGCGCCAGTTCAACCTCGTCTCGCGCAGGATTGAGGTGGCAGACGGTGATGAAGGCCGCCGCAGTGGAACGACTGATCCCTGCCCAGCAATGGATGACAATGGGGCGCTCCCGGCCCCAGTCCGCCACAAAGGACAGAAGTTGCGACACATGATCGGCGCCGGGCGTCACATGCCCCTCCATCGGCTCGACGATATCGGAAAGGCCCAGAAAGAGATGCCTGTCCTGTTCGATCGATGCGGGCCGCTCCACCTTGGTGTTGACGTTGATCAGCGTCACGAGATCGCTCGCGCCCGTGACTGCGACGGTGTGATGCAGGCGTGACAGGGAGGAAACATGGATGCTGGGCATGACGTCTCCAGGTTAAGCGATTCGCAGCCTTGCCCAAAGCGCGCGGAGCAGCCGTTGCCAGAAAGCTGACGGACGGGCATGCCGGCTCCGCCGCGGCGCCCTTGCATTCAGGGCACCCTTGCATCCGCAGCAAAGCTGTCGCATATGACGGTTGGAAGGTTGGTGAGGGACGTAACACTCGCCAACCGGGTCAGGTCCGGAAGGAAGCAGCCCTAACGAGATTGTGCGGGTCTTCGTCCAGCCTTCCACCTTGCATTCAGCGGCGGATGCGCGGAAGCCTTTCAGGGCATTGGCCCTGATGCGTTCGCCGGCAACGCCTGTGCGCCACCACGAAGATCTGAGCCCGCATGGCCGACGACATGACCGGCAATATGCGTGACGATCCAGGTTTTCTGGATGCGCTCCCGTCGCTCGCGCCCGTAGCGCAGCAGACGGCCTACAAGGTCCTGGCCCGGAAGTATCGACCGCGCGATTTCACCGACCTGATAGGACAGGAAGCGATGGTCCGCACCCTGTCCAACGCCTTTGCCTCCGGGCGCATTCCGCAGGCATGGATGCTGACCGGCGTGCGCGGCGTCGGCAAGACCACGACCGCCCGCATCCTGGCCCGCGCCCTCAACTACCAGACCGCTGATGGCGCGGCGCGGCCCACCATCGAACTCGCAACGCCGGGCATCCATTGCCAGGCCATCATCGAGGGCCGCCACATCGACGTGATGGAGATCGACGCCGCCTCGAACAACAGCGTCGACAGCATCCGCCAGCTCAACGATGCGGTGCGCTATGCGCCGGTGTCGGCCCGCTACAAGGTCTACATCGTTGACGAAGTCCACATGCTGACCACGCAGGCCTTCAACGCCTTCCTCAAGACGCTCGAGGAGCCGCCGCCCCACGCCAAGTTCATCTTCGCGACGACCGAGATCCGCAAGGTTCCGGTCACGATCCTCTCGCGCTGCCAGCGCTTCGACCTGCGGCGGATCGATGCGTCCGTGCTGGTCGGCTATCTCGCGCGGATCTGCGCGGCCGAGACAGTCGAGGCCGATGAGGATGCGCTCCAGGCTATTGCACGCGCCGCCGAGGGCTCCGCGCGGGACGCCATGTCGCTGCTCGACCAGGCCATCGCCCATGCTGCCGGCCGGATCACGCTGGATGATGTGCGTGCCATGCTCGGCCTCGCAGACCGGGCCCGCGTGATCGATCTGTTCGAGCTGGTGATGAAGGGCGATCTTCCCGGCGCGATGCAGGAACTGCGCGGCCAGTATGACGCTGGCGCCGATCCTGCCGCCGTGCTCACCGAACTGGCCGAGTTCACCCATCTGGTGACGCGCCTGAAGATCGTGCCCGAGGCCGCCGCCGACAGCGCTCTGACTCAGGCCGAGCGCGTGCGTGGGGCGGCATTCGCCGACACCCTCTCCATTCGCGTTCTGTCCCGCGCCTGGCAGATGCTGCTCAAGGGCATCGCCGAGGTGAAGGACGCCAATCGCCCCTTGCCGGTGTCGGAAATGGTGCTGGTGCGCCTCGCTCATGCCGCTGATCTGCCGACGCCGGACGAAGCCCTGCGCCAGCTGGCGGGACCGGCGGCGCCTCAGACGCGCGGAACCGGCGGGGCGCCAAAAGGCGCGGTCGAGCGGGGACCGGCGGCCACATCTGCGCCGATCCAGAGCGCGCCTGCCATGAGTTCCGGCCCGCCACGCCCGCTCGGGCTGAGCCGCGCCGGCCTTGGCGGCCCGCAGGCCACGGCGCCCGCGGCGGCGGAACGCAGCGCGCCGGCGCCGCGCATCGGCTCGCTCGAAGACATTCTCGCGCTCGCAGCGCGCAATCGCGACATCAAGCTTCAGACCGCCATCCAGCGTGATCTGCGCGCTGTGCGCATCGAGCCGGGCCGTCTCGAATTCTCGCTCGAACCCACGGGCGATCGCGGCATCGCCAACGAGCTGTCGCGCAAGCTGAAGGACTGGACCGGCCAGACCTGGATGGTCGCCATCGTCCAGGCCGAAGGCCAGGCCACGCTGCGCGAGCAGAAGCTGGCCGCCGACCGCAGCCGCAAGGACAGCGCCGCCGGCCACCCTGTCGTGAAGGCGCTGATGACTGCCTTCCCGGGCGCGCGCATTGTGGATGTCCGCTCCCGCGCTGCCGAGGAGGCTGTGCCGGCCGAGTTCGACCCCGGCCTTGCGGCATCGCTCGAATCCGGCGAAGGCCAGCATGACGGCGACGCCGAACCCTATTCCGACATCGATTTCTGACCCCGTTCGACACCGGAGCACACCCGATGCGTGACATGATGGGCCTGATGAAGCAGGCACAGGCCATGCAGGCCAAGATGGCCGACATGCAGGCCGAACTCGACAACACCCTTGTGGAAGGCGCGGCAGGCGGCGGCATGGTCAAGGTCACGACCACGGCCAAGGGGCAGATGAAGGGGATCAGCATCGATCCATCGCTGATGAACGCCGACGAACGGGAGATTCTCGAGGACCTCATCCTCGCTGCCTGCTCCGATGCACGGCAGAAAGGCGAGCGCGTCATGGAGACGCGGATGGCCGAGATCACGAAGGGGCTGCCCATTCCGCCCGGAATGAAGCTGTTCTGAGCCCGCCGTGGCGCGCTTCACGGCCGGGCCTGAGATCGAGCGGCTGATCCAGCTTCTCGCGCGGCTGCCCGGCCTTGGACCACGGTCCGCCCGCCGCGCTGCGCTCCAGCTCGTGAAGAAGCGCGACGCGCTGCTCGGCCCCCTTGCGGAGGCCATGCAGGCTGCTCACCGTGCGATTCTGGTGTGCTCCACCTGCGGGAACCTTGATACCAGCGATCCATGTGCGATCTGCTGCGATCCGCGCCGCGAAAGCTCGATCATCGTCGTGGTCGCGGATGTCGCTGATCTATGGGCGCTGGAGCGGTCGGCCGCAATCAATGCCCGCTATCACGTCCTCGGCGGAGCCTTGTCCGCCATGGACGGCGTCCGGCCCGAGCATCTGGGGATTGACAGCCTGATCGAGCGGGCTGCCCGGCCGGGCGTGGAGGAGATCATCCTTGCGCTGAACGCCACGGTCGAAGGCGCGACGACAGCGCATTACATCACCGACAGGCTGCTTCACCTGCCGGTGAAGGTCACACGCCTCGCCCATGGCGTGCCGGTGGGCGGCGAACTCGATTATCTCGATGACGGCACCCTGTCCGCCGCCATCCGGCAGCGGACAGGCATCTGAGCCGTTCGGGCCGCCTCGGAGCAGCCGCCGGCTTCCGCCATCGCGATCGCGGACTTGTACGACGCGATCGCGAAAGGCTCGAAGGCGAGATTTGCGAAGGTGTTCTTCAGGATCGCGTCATCCGCCATGGCATGGGTCAGCGCGTCCTGCTTGGCGGTGAACTGCATCGCCATGGCCTTCAGCATCGAACAGGTCTCGTTGAACCGGTCGAGCAACTGATCGAGCCTTTCCTCCTGCCGGCCGGTTTCGTCGGGGCGCCGGCACAGCCTCATCGCAACATCCGGGCAGCGTTGCATGCGCTCGATCTGGCGCTCCATTGCCATGCTCATGGCCGGTGCTGCTGTTGATGTCGGCAGCTGGCGGTGGATCGTCATGCGCCCTGGAGCGCGCGCCTCAGGCCCACCATCTAAGGGGCTGGACGCCACGCGGCCCTTGAACAGGCGCCCGCCAAAGTCGAACGCCGCCGCATGGCTGCCGATCACGGCGGTGGCGCCCCGGCCCCGGATCGGGCGCGAAGCTGCGCCGCTAACGCAGCCGGTCCCTGATCCGCCGCGCCAGCCCGTCGCGCACCTCGCGGTAGGCATCCAGAATCTGGTCGCGCGAACCCTGGAGGATTGTGGGGTCTGCCGTCGGCCAGTACTCGACCTCGGCGGCAATCGTCCGTGTCAGTCCGAGCGCCTTGTGGTGCGCCTCGGGCGACAGCGTGATGATCAGGTCGAAGTTGAGCCCCTCCCACTCCTCCAACTGGTCGATGGTGCGCGGCCTGTGCCGGCTGGCGTCGATGCCCATCTCGTCCATGACCGACACCATGAAGCGGTCAGGCTCGCTCGTGCGCACGCCGGCAGACTGCACATAGAGCGACCTGCCGAAGAAATGCTTGGCCAGCCCCTCCGCCATGGGCGAGCGCACCGCATTCTGCGCGCACATGAACAGCACGCTCTGCGGACGCCGCCCGGTCGGTGGAGGCACGGGCGCATCCTCCGCCAAGGACGTCAGCCCTTCCAGTGAAGCGCGAAGATGAGGGTGAACAGGCGGCGCGCCGTGTCATGGTCCACGATGAGCTTGCCCTCCAGCCGCTCCATGAGGATTTCGGCCGCCTCGTTGTGCAGGCCGCGCCGGCCCATGTCGATCGCCTCGATCTGCGCGGGCGACGAGGTGCGGATGGCCTCATAGTAGCTTTCGCAGATCATCTCGTAATCCTTGATGACCCGCTTGAACGGGGTCAGCGACAGGAAGTGCATGATGATGGGGTGATCCGCCTCATTGCGGATGTCGAGGCACAGCTTGCGCTCCATCAGGCTGATGGCGAGCTTGTAGGGCCCGTGGTCGCGCTGGGGAATGGTGAAGTGGTTGACCTCGATCAGGTCATAGATCGCAATCGCCCGCTCATGCTCCTGATCGGGCGTGCCGCGGCCCAGCGACGCCTCGTCGAGCGTGATCAGGACCAGCCGGTCATTGCTCTTGGTCTGGCCCATGCCGCCTTCGCGCCATCCGTCGTCAGAGGTTGAGCCGTTTGGTCACGCTGCGCGCATGCGCCGAAAGGCCCTCCGCCTCTCCTAGCGCAGCGGCGGCCGGAGCCAAAGCCCGAAGCGAAGCCGCGCTGCACTTGAGCAGCGTGGTGCGCTTCATGAAGTCGAGCACGCCGAGGCCTGACGAGAAGCGCGCCGAGCGGGCCGTGGGCAGCACATGGTTCGGCCCGCCGACATAATCGCCAATGGCTTCCGGCGTATGATGGCCGAGGAAGATCGAGCCGGCGTTCCGGATGGCTGCGGCCAGAGGCTCGGGGTCCATGGTGCAGATTTCCAGATGCTCGGGCGCCAGCCGATCCACCAGCGGCACAGCCGCCATCAGATCGTCCACGATGATGATGGCGCCGAACCCGTTCCAGCTTGCAGTTGCGATGTCGCGGCGCGGCAGCGTGGCGAGCTGCGCCTGAATCGCTGCTTCAACCTCCTCTGCCAGGTGCTTCGAATCAGTAAGGAGAATCGATTGCGCCGCCGTGTCGTGCTCGGCCTGGGCGAGCAGGTCCGCCGCCACCCAGTCAGGGTTGGCGCTGCCATCTGCGATCACCAGCACCTCGGACGGGCCCGCGATCATGTCGATGCCCACGGCGCCGAAGACGCGGCGCTTGGCGGCCGCGACATAGGCATTGCCCGGCCCCACGATCTTGGCGACAGGCGCGATCGTGGCCGTGCCGTGGGCCAGCGCCGCCACGGCCTGCGCCCCGCCGATGCGGTAGATCTCCGTCACGCCCGCGATGTGCGCCGCCGCCAGGACCAGTGGATTGCCCTCCCCGCGCGGTGTCGGCGCGACCATGACGATGCGCGGCACGCCGGCCACGCGGGCGGGCACGGCGTTCATCAGCACCGATGAGGGATAGCTGGCCGTGCCGCCGGGCACATAGAGCCCGACGGCCTCGATCGCCGTCCAGCGCCAGCCCATCTCCACGCCCGCGGCATCGGTGAAGCGCTGATCCTGAGGCCTCTGTCGCGCATGGAAGGCCTCGATGCGTGCATGGGCGAAGCGCAGGGCATCCAGCGCGGCAGTGTCGCACGCTCCCAGCGCGGCGGCGATCTCGCCCTCGCTGACGCGCAAGCCCGCCGCCTCCAGCGCCAGATGGTCGAAGCGGAGGGTATAGTCGATCAGCGCCGCATCGCCCCGCTCGCGGACATCGCCGATGATGCCGGCCACGACGTGGTCGACTTCTTCCGAGACCTCCCGCTTCATGGCCAGCAGCAGGGTGAAGTCCGCCTCGAAGCTGGCGGAGCGTGAGGTCAGACGAATGGGCATGCGGACTTTCGACGGAAATCAGAGCTCGTGGGCAGGCTGATTAGCCGTTTCCCACATTCCGCCCAAATCTTTCAACTGCGCTTCGATGCATTCGGCCTGCAATTTCAGAGCAGCCCCGCCCGAGAAGGTGAGGACCAGTTCGCCCGCCGGCTCGTCCGTGGGCGTGAAGGTCACGGCCAGCAGGTTCAGGGCCGTGTCCCTGGCCTGAGGATCGATGCTCAGAGCCTTGAGGCTCGTCACGCGGTTGAAATGCATCGCGGTGAGGCGGCGACGGTTATCGCCTTGCGCCGCGCCCTCCCAATCGAAACGCCGCATCATCAGCGCGAAGCGGCGCTCGGCCGGCAGCCAGGCCAGATCGCCCACCTTCACCACCGCATCCTGCACATGGGCGGACAGCACCGTGAGGTCGTCGGCATCGAGGGCGATGAGGCGCAAGGGCGTAGGTTCGTTCATGACCAGGATGTGGGCGGCAGGTGGCGCAGAGTCAATGCTGTCGTCAATGCTGTCGTCAATGCTGTCGCCCCAATCGCTTCGCGCGCTTGCTCCCTGCCCCCCCAGCGGCTAACCAGCGCGCAAGGATCGGGACACATCATCATGTCGAAGACGGACAAGCTCAAAGCGCGCCGCCCGCGCGGCCTAGAGGATCGCAATGCAGCCGATGCCGCGGCGACCGACCGAATGCTGGCGAAGATCAAGGAACGCTTCGAGCTGTTCGGCTTCGAGCCGGTCGAGACACCCTTCATCGAATACACCGACGCGCTCGGCAAGTTCCTGCCCGATCAGGACCGGCCCAATGAGGGCGTGTTCTCATTTCAGGATGATGACGAGCAGTGGCTTTCGCTGCGCTATGACCTGACCGCCCCGCTGGCGCGCTATGTCGCGGAGAATTTCGACGCGCTGCCAAAGCCTTACCGCAGCTACCGCTCGGGCTATGTCTTCCGCAACGAGAAGCCCGGCCCCGGCCGCTTCCGCCAGTTCATGCAGTTCGACGCAGACATCGTGGGTGCCAGCTCCGTCGCCGCGGACGCCGAGGCCTGCATGCTGATGGCAGACACGCTGGAGGCGGTGGGCATCAAGCGCGGCGATTACGTCATCAAGGTGAATAACCGCAAGGTGCTGGACGGCGTGATGGAAGCCATCGGGCTGGGCGGGGAGGAGAATGCGGGGCGCAGGCTGGGCGTGCTCAGGGCGATCGATAAGAAGGATAAAATCGGCTTAGATGGCGTTCAAATGCTACTTGGATCAGAAGGCCGCAAAGACGAAAGCGGCGACTTCACACGAGGCGTTGGATTGAAAATTTCGCAAGTGGACGACATTGTGTCCTACTTAATTCATCCTGATTGGCTCCCATCGAGTGATCTTTACGCTCAGGGAATCGGCGAAATGATGGAGCTTGAAGAAATATGCAGGCAGGGTGGTTACAACACTGACAGAATATTAGTCGCTCGTGATGTCGTCCGCGGTCTCGAATATTACACCGGCCCCGTCTTCGAAGCCGAGCTGACCTTCCCCGTCACCAACGAGGACGGCCAGGTGGTGCGCTTCGGCTCCGTCGCGGGCGGCGGGCGCTATGACGGGCTCGTGGGCCGCTTCCGCAACGATCCCGTGCCGGCCACCGGCTTCTCGATTGGCGTCTCACGGCTTTACACCGCGCTGAAACTGACCAATTCGCCGTTGCTGGCGGGCATGGCCAAGCCCGGCCCGGTCGTCGTCACCGTCATGGATAAGGACCGCGTCAGTGATTATCAGCGCATGGTCTCGGAGCTGCGCGGCGCCGGCATCGCGGCCGAGCTTTATCTCGGCTCATCCGGCTTCAACGCACAGATGAAATACGCCGACAAGCGCCGCTCGCCGTGCGTCGTCATCCAGGGCACGGACGAGAAGGCCGCCGGAACGGTGCAGGTCAAGGACCTGATCCTCGGCGCGGAGCTGGCCAAGCTCGGCCGCGAGGGCAAGGACCGCGAGGATTATCTCGAGCGCCAGAAGGATGCCCAGTTCGCAGTGCCCGAGCAGCGCCTTGTCGAAGCGGTGAAGCAGGTTCTGGCCCGCCACGGCTGACCCGCGCTCAGAGCCCCCAGGCCCGCGCCGCCATCACGGCGGCGAGGCCCGCCGCCAGCGCGAGGATCTCGCTGCGGCGGATCATCATCACACCCAGCGCCACGGTGAGCGCGAGGCCCGCCGCCAGCCCGGCCCGCTCGATGATCGGCACGACAGTTGCTGCCACGATGGAGCCGGGCAGCGCCGCCAGCGCGCGCCGCAACGCCGGCGTCAGCGGAATCCAGTTCATCAGGAAATAGCCCGAGACCCGACACAGATAGGTGCCCAGCGCCATGGCCGCGATGGCCATGGCGACGCCGGGCGTCATCAGCCCCGAGAGCCAGCCGCTCACGAAGCCTTCTCCGGGATCAGGGCCGCGCACGCCATGCCCGACAGCGCGCCCGCCATGATGAACAGATGCCCCGGCAGCAGCTTGGACACGGCCAGCCCGACGATGCCGGCCACGACCCAGGGCACGGCCGCCCTGCGACCGCGCCAGAGCGGCACCAGCATGGCCGCGAAAAAGATCGGCATGACGAGATCGAGCCCGAAACGCTTGGGATCATTGACCAATGCACCGGCCATGTGGCCCGGCACGGTGAAGATCGTCCAGCCGATCAGCATCGTCAGCCCGGCGCCCAGCAGCACGCCGACATCGCGCCCGCCCTCGGCATGGTAGCGTGAGCCGATCAGCCAGTTGGCGTCGGTCAGCAGGCTCAGATGCGCGGCGTTCACGCCGTTGGAATGGACGCGCAGCCACGGATAGAGCGAGGCGCCCTGAAGCACCATGCGGCTGTTCACGACCATGGCAAGCAAGCCGAGGCTGACCACCACGCTCCAGCTCCACTCGCGCGGCCAGGCTTCCAGCGCCACCATCTGCGACATGCCGGCATAGACGAAGAAGCTCATCGCGGTCGCCTCGACCAGACCGAGGCCCTTGGCCGAGGAAGCCGCGCCATAGGCGGCCGCGAACACGGCAGCCCCGGGCAGCATCGGCAGGACCATGCGCGCGCCAAGCGCGACGCCCTTGCGGGTCAGGATGGGTGGATCAGGCAATGGCGACATGGGGCGGTCTTGGGCGAAGTGCGGATGAGGGACAAGCGCGGTGATGGCGGCATCCGCATGCGGCGCACGCAGGAGCCGGCCGGAAACCGCCCCGGCCTCAGTTCACGGCAGCCTGCCGCAGCGCCCCGCCGCCCACCTTGTCGATGCCGTAGACATCGGGGCGGAAGTGCACGACGCCATCGGGCGTCGCGTAACCGGTCATGTAGACCCACGCCACCGGCACCGCGCGCTGGAGGCGAATGTCCTTGCGTTCGCCCGTGGCAATGCCCGCATCGATGGCCTTGCGGTTCCAGCCGCCGGCCGTGTCCTCGAGCAGCCAGGCGGCAAGGTCACGCACATCCTGCACGCGCACGCAGCCGGACGAGTTGAATCGCTGGTCTCCGCCGAACAGGTTGCGCGATGGCGTGTCATGCATGAACACGGCGTCGCGGTTCGGCATGTCGATGCGCACGTGGCCGAGCGCGTTGCGCGGTCCCGGCTCCTGCCGGTAGGTATAGTTCAGCGCCCGCGCGCTCGACCAGTCGATGCTGGAGGCCGGGATTTCCTGACCGCCCGAGAACACCTTGACCCCCTTCTGCGCCAGCACGTTCCTGCCCTTGCGCATGAAGGGGATGATGTCTTCCTTGATGATGGTGGGAGGCAGCGTCCAGTTCGGGTTGAGGTTCACGGTGGTGATGCGCGTCTCGACCGTCGGCGAAGCCCGGTCGGGCCGGCCCACGATCGCCACATAGCGCCGCCGGACCACGCCGTTCTCAACCGTCTCGACATGGGCCGAGGGAATGTTGACCACGACATAGCGCGGCCCGAAGGCGAAGGCGCTGCCCGCGATGCGCTGTGCCGATGAGGCCAGCTGGCGAAACCGCGTCTCGGCCGGCACATTGAGCTCGTCAAGCGTCCGCCCGGCCACGATGCCGGTCTGGCGCAGACCATGGCGGAACTGGAAGCGCTTCACCGCCGCAGTGAGCGTTTCGTCAAATGCATCGCCGCCGCCGACGGCAACGAGATCGCCCGTGATGGCAAGCCGCCGGTGAAGCATGGACACGGCCGCGCCCTTCGCGCCCTCCCTGAGGTTCGTGCCCCTGGGAAGGCTCGGCCAGCCGCCCGCGCGAACGATCTCCAGGTAGCGCTCGGATGCCAGCGCCGTGCCCGGCAGCGTGTCTGCCGTTAAGGTGGGGCGTGGATCATCCGCGTTGATCGTGGTCTCGCGCTGCGGGGCGGGGCGGGCCACGCGGCGTGGCTGCCGCTTCGCAGGGGCGACCGTGGGTTGGGCGACCGTGGGCTGGGCGACCGGGGCAGGCTCCGGCGCGGCCGCCGGCGAGGAGACTGGCGGCGAGGAGACTGGCGGCGCAGGCTGCGCGCCCTGCGCCAGCGCTGGGCCTGCCAGCCAGCAGCACAGCAGGGCCGTCACGATCCGCGAGCCAGGGCTGGTCATGGCGTTTTCCGTCATCCTCATTGGCGATGCTTAGCCGAAAGTGATCCTTCCGACCATGACGCAGCAGCAACACGCCTTCGCTTTCAGGTGGGCCTCATGAAAAAAGGCCGGGCAAGCCCGGCCTTTCGCAAGCCCTGGCAGCAAAAGGTCAGAAGGCGTAGGCCAGCTTCACCCGTGCATAATGCATGGTGTACTGGTTCAGGTTGAGGTCGCCCGGCAGCGCGCGGGCCTTGCCGGCCACCTGGATCTGGTAGGCGGCGTTGAACGTCCACTTGTCGTTGATAGCCCAGAGCATGTTCGGGCCGACCATGAAGGCATCGCCCAGGAAGCGGCCATAGCCGGCATCCTGATAGGTGCGCGAATAGAGGGCTTCGGCGCCGACGAACAGGTTCGGAGCCACCTTGGCCGAGAGGGCGGCGCGCACGTTGAACTGCGAGGCGTCGGCAGAGACGCCGGCGACCCTGCTGAAGGTCGAGACATGCTCAAGGTTCAGCGCCCCATAAAGGAGACCCGCCACGAGTTCACGATCAAGGAAAAGGCGCGCGGCGACATTGTACGAGGTCACCGTGCCGGCCCCGAGCAGGCCCGAGAAGCGGGTGTTCCCGGCGCTCACGTCGAGGTCGACCGTCGCGCCGACGCCGTGAAGGTCGCGGCCAAGGAACTTGTACTTGGCTTCGATGCCGCCGCCATAGGCCGTGGAGGAGCCAGAGGCGCCGCCGCGAGCCGTGGCGTCAGCACCGCCGAGGAAGGCATAGGGCGCGATCTCGAAGCAGCGGAACAGGCCGGTGGCGACCTGCGCCACGCCCGTCACGCCCGACACCCGCGTCGAGCGCGAGGTGAAGACGCCGTTCGCAGTGACCGTGCCGCCCCAGGCGCCGACATCGGTCACGTCCGAGCCGGTGGTGAAGCCGAAGACATCGGTGGGAAGGGCATTCGTCTCCAGGCAGGCGGCGGATGCAGCCGGGGCGGGCGGCATCGCCCTGCGGGCCGGCAGGTCAGCCGCGAAGGCCGCACCAGTCAGCCCAGCGAGCGCGACGGTGGTGGTGAATGCGAGTTTCATGGGTCATGCCTCTCCAAATCAGGCAATCATGATATCAACACAACCCATGCGTGTAATCAGCCATTCGACGCCATCCCTTCACATCGGCGTCGCTTTTGGCCGGGTGTTGCCTTGCAACAACAGATGGCGTGCCGGGCTGATCAAGCCTGCATCGTCATGCCTGAAGCGCAGGCGAAGAGGTCACGGCTTGTGCAGATTGCGTGCAACGCGGGACCGAGTGGCCATGCGTCCGGCGGAACGAGGAAGCGTCACGGCGCCCGCAAAGGCAGCGTCAGCCGCTGCGCCCCATCGTTCGCGCGGCCTCGCGCCAATCGAGAACCAGCCGCTCCATCAACGCGAGATCAGCCCTGGCGAGCGTGCCGAGCGTGCGGCGCACATAGTCGCGCTGCGTGGCCAGGCCCTTCTCGGCGAGATCGCGTCCATGCGCCGTCAGGTGCAGCGCATAGGAGCGGCGGTCATTGGCGATGGCCCGGCGTTCGACCAGACCGGCATCGACCAGCCGGTCGACGAGGCCCGACACATTGCCCTTTGTGACGTAAAGGCGTTCGGCAAGTTCGCTCTGGGTTATGCCCTCCCCCTCGCTGAGGGTGGAGAGAAGGTCGAACTGTGGCACGGACAGCCCTATTGCGCGCAGCCGCGCCGCCATGGCGAGCGACACGCGCTGGTGAAGCCTGAGGAAGCGGAACCAGAGCCGCATTACATCCACCGGCACTTCCGCCTCCGCCGCCTTGCGGCTTGCCGTCGCGGCCATGGCGCACTCCCGCTGCTGCTGTCGTTCACATCTAAACTACCAGAGATTGAGCCTTCGGCGCCAGCCCTCGCGCAAGCCGCGAGGCGCATGGCGGCAGCCGCCGCTTCACCTCGGCAGCGAAGGGGGTATCATCCGCTCAAAACAAGGACGAGGGAGAACGCCATGCTCGGGCTGATGCAACACTGGCCTTTGCTGATCCACCGCATCATCGACCATGCGGCGGTCCAGCACGGCGCCCGCGAGATCGTCTCGCGCGGCGTGGAGGGCGAGACACGGCGCTCGAGCTATGCCCGCACCCGCCAGCGCGCTCTGCGCATAGCCCAGCGCCTCGCCCGCGATGGCGTCAGAGCGGGCGACCGCATCGCCACCCTTGCCTGGAACACCGAGCGCCACCTCGAGTTGTGGTACGGGATCACCGGGATCGGGGCGATCTACCACACGCTCAACCCGCGCCTGTTCGAGGATCAGATCGCCTGGATCGCCAACCATGCCGGCGACCGGCTGATGTTCCTCGATCTCACCTTCGTGGCGCTGGTCGAGCGGCTCCAGCCGCGCCTGCCCACGATCGATCGCTACATCATCATGACGGATGCGGCCAACATGCCGGCGACCGCCCTGCCCGGCGCCGTCGACATGGAAAGCTGGCTGACCGAAGCCGACGGCGATTTCGCCTGGGCGCGCTTGGAGGAAAACACCGCCGCCGGCCTGTGCTACACTTCGGGCACCACCGGCAGCCCCAAGGGCGTGCTCTATTCCCACCGCTCCAACGTGCTCCATGCCCTGGCCTGCGCAGCGCCGGACTTTCTCAACCTGTCCTCGCGCGATTCGGTTATGCCCGTGGTGCCGCTTTTCCATGCCAATGGCTGGTCCCTAGCCTTCTCGGCCCCGATGACGGGGGCCAGGATGGTGATGCCGGGGCCGCGCCTTGACGGCCCCAGCCTGCACGCCCTGCTGGAGGAGGAGAAGGTCACCGTCACTGCGGCCGTGCCCACCGTCTGGCTCGGCCTGCTCGCCCATCTTGACGCGACGGGCGGACGATTGAGTTCGCTCAAGCGCGTGGTGATCGGCGGCTCGGCCTGCCCGCGCGCCATGACCGAGGCTTTCGAAACGCGCTTCGGCGTCACCGTCGCTCATGCCTGGGGCATGACCGAGATGAGCCCGCTCGGCTCCTTCTGCTCGATCAAGCCCGCCTATGAGGGGCTGGACCCGGAATCCATGCTGGACCTCAAGACCCGGCAGGGTCACCCGCCCTTCACCGTCGAGATGAAGATAACCGACGATGCTGGCGCGCCCCTGCCGTGGGACGGCAGGACCTTCGGCAGACTGAAAGTGCGCGGACCGGCCGTCGCCGCCAGCTACATGGGCGAAGATGGCGGCGATATCCTCGACGCGGAAGGCTTCTTCGATACCGGCGACGTCGCCACGATCGACGCCCATGGCTACATGGCCATCACCGACCGCGCCAAGGACGTGATCAAGTCCGGAGGCGAATGGATCTCGTCGATCGAGATCGAGAACCTCGCCATGGGCCATCCCGACGTGGCGGAGGCGGCCGTGATCGGAGTCCCCCACCCACGTTGGGACGAGCGCCCGCTGCTGGTGATCGTGCCGCGTCCGGGGCGCAAACCAACCCGCGATGACCTCGTATCCTTCATGGAGGGCAGGATCGCGAAATGGTGGCTGCCCGATGCGGTCGCCCTCGTCGAGGCGATCCCGCATACGGCCACGGGCAAGATCCAGAAGACGACCCTGCGCGATCAGTTCAAGGATTATCGCTTCCCGGCCTGAGGCTGTACGCGCTTGGGCGTGGCGCTGGCGCGCGGCCCGCGCTAGGCTTGGCCAATGCGCCGCCTTGTCCTCGAACAGCCTGCCTCGCGCGCCGCGATCTTTGCGGCGCGCCTCGCGCTGTTCGCGGTGGTGGTCACGATCTATGGCCTGATCGTTGTGCGGAGCGGCCAGCACGGCCCTGCGGGGCTGGCCGCGCTGGGGGCGGGGTTTGCGCTGGCCGCGCTCACGCTTCTGCTGGCGTTCTTCGGCGGGGTGGCGATCTGGCGACTTGGCCTCAGGGGCGCGCGCCGGATTGTTCTCGCGGTCCTTCTCGGCCTTGGCCTGCTCGCGGCTCCGGCATGGGCGGCGATGCAGGCGCTGACCTTGCCGCAGCTCACCGACATCACCACCGACATCGACGACCCTCCCTCCTTCTCGCGCTCGCGTGCGGCGCTCGCGGCGCGTTCGGGCCATGTCCCGCGCGAACTCCCTCGCGAGGCGCGCGCCCCCCAGCGCGAAGCCTATCAGCAGCTCATCCCCATCATCACCGAGTTGCCGGCGGAGAATGCTTTCGATGTGGCGCTGAAGGCGGCGCGCAGCCTGGGCTGGCAGGTTGTCGAGCACGCGCCCCCCGGCGGCCGCACAGGATCGGGCCGCATCGAGGCGGTAGCTACGACGCGGGTCCTGCGCTTCAATGATGATGTCACCATCCGCATCCGCCCGCGCGTCAACGGCTCGCGCATCGACATCCGCTCCGCTTCACGCATCGGCCGGCATGATCTGGGAGCCAACGCCCGGCGCATCCAGGCCTTTGCGGATGAAGTCCAGCTGATGTTGGCCGCACGCTGATCAGGCGGGCTCGAACACCGCGTCGAGCGTGGGCGCGCCGTCGCAGCGCACCAGCCCGCGCGCCACGAGATCTTCGATGTGCGCGAAGGCGGAGAGCGCCGCCGCGCCATGCAGCGCCGGAGGCAAGCCTTCATAGACACGCGCCACGATGGCCGCGATGGATCGGTCGCCCTCGCGCACCCGGTTCAGGATGCTGGCCTCTCGCAGTTTGCGATGGGTCACCAGCGCGCGCACGAAGCGGGCAGGCTCGCGCACCGGCCCGCCATGGCCCGGCCAGTAGATCGTCTCGTGCCGCCCCCTGAGTTTGTCGAGCGACGCCATGAAGGTGGACATCGAGCCGTCGGGCGGCGCGACGATCGTGGTCGACCAGGCCATCACATGATCGGCGGAAAACAGCGACTGCTCCTCACGCAGGGCAAAGGCGAGATGGTTGACCGTGTGCCCCGGCGTCGGCACGGCCGCGAGACTCCATCCCGGGCCGGAAACGGCGTCGCCCTCAGCCATGATGGCATCCGGCGCATGGTCATGGTCAGCGGAGGCGTCGAGCCGGTTCGCTTCGCCCAGCGCAAGGTCCCGGGCCGCGCGGTGAGGCCCGCAGCCCACGATCCGTCCGCCGGTGAGCGCCTTCAGCGCACGCGCCCCCGGCGAATGGTCCTTGTGGGTGTGGCTGACCACGATGTGGCTCACGCTCTCGCCGCGCAGCGCCCCGAGGAGCACGGCCAGATGGCCGGGCGATTCGGGGCCCGGGTCGATCACCGCCACGGTGCCGCGGCCCACGATGTAGGTGCAGGTCCCCGTGAAGGTGAAGGGGCTCGCATTGCCCGCGATCACCCGGCGGATCAGCGGCGTCAGGGCGACTACGCGCCCCGCCTCGGCATCGAGGCTGCGGTCGAGGATGAGGTCTTCGGCCAAGCGGGGAGCCCTCCATGGCTGCTGCGCCGCCGGTTCGGCGCTTGAGGAGAATGTCCGTTGCAAGTCGTTGCAAGTCCCCTGGAAGAGGCATCGACGCACGGGCGTAGACGGGCGCCCGCACTTGTGAGCCCGCCGATCTGGACCTATAGAGCGGACAAGTCGGCGCAACTCAACCGCCATCGCTCCCGCCTCGCATTGTTTCAGGATCGCATCATGGCCCAAGCCGCTTCGTCGCATGCCTCGCCGCAGCCCCTGCTGGTCTCGGCCTTTCCTCACGCCTTCGGCGCCGTCTCGGCGCCGGTCCGCAACGCCGCGCTGGTCATCGCCGGTTCGTTGCTGATGATCCTCTCTGCCAAGGTGCAGGTGCCGATGTGGCCGGTGCCGATGACGATGCAGAGCTTCGTGGTGCTCTTCCTTGGCGCTGCCCTTGGCCCCCGGCTCGGCGCGGCCGCCGTCGCGCTTTATCTCGCGCAGGGCTTCGCAGGCCTTCCGGTCTTCGCCCTTCCAGGCGTCGGCGGTCCCGCCTATTTCCTTGGCTCCACCGGCGGCTTTCTCCTCTCATTCATCCCCGCCGCCTATGTGGCAGGCGTGTTTGCGGCACGCGGCGCTTCCCTGCTCCGCGTCGCAGCCGGCATGACCCTGGCGCACGGCCTTATCCTGGCCCTCGGGCTCGCCTGGCTTTCCTGGTTCGCGCAGCTCTCCAGCGGCGCCACCGGCGTCGGCCTGTCTCGCGCCTTCGCCGTCGGGGTTCAGCCCTTCGTGCTCGGCTCGCTCGTCAAGGTGGCGCTCGCGACGGCGCTGGTGGCCGCAGGCTGGAGCCTCGTGAAGCGCCGCTGACAAGCTGCAATTTGCACGAACGCAAGCCGGGCCTTGGCCCGGCTTTTTTGTTGGGCTCGCGCTCGCGCAGCGCGCGAAGCCCTGACGCCAAGTGACTCCACCATTTTATGGTCTTGCGTGCAGCGCATGGATGGAGCCGCCCGCGCGCATCGGGCGGCCTTGACTTGAGCGAGGGCCCGGTCGGAGATTGCGCGGCCACAAGGGGCGAACCGCCGGTCCGCCCATACCCAATCGTGACGCAAGCCGTGCATCCGCCAGACGAACCCCAGACCGTCCTCTCCGTCGAGGATCTCTCGATCAGCTTCGTCGGCCAGCCGGCAGGCTTTTCGCTGGTTGATCGCGTGTCGTTCAGCGTCAAGGCGGGCCGCACGCTCTGCCTCGTGGGCGAGTCCGGCTGCGGAAAGTCCATCGTCTCGCTGTCGCTGATGGGCCTTCTTGCCCGCCCTCCGGCGCGGATCACTTCGGGCCGCATCATGTTCGAGGGTCAGGACCTGCTCACCCTGGACCGGCACGCCCTGGCAGATTTGCGCGGCAACCGGATGACGATGATCTTCCAGGAGCCGATGACCTCGCTCAACCCGGCCTTCACCATTGGCGATCAGCTCACCGAGGTGATCCTGCGCCATCGCAAGGTGAACCAGGCCGAGGCGGACAAGCTGGCGCTCGGCGTCCTCCAGCAGGTCCGCATCCCGGCGCCCGAAACCCGCCTGAAGGCCTATCCCCACCAGATGTCGGGCGGCATGCGCCAGCGCATCATGATCGCCATGGCGCTGGCCAACAGCCCGCGCCTGCTCATCGCCGACGAGCCCACCACTGCGCTCGACGTGACCATCCAGGCGCAGATCCTGCGGCTCGTGCGCGATCTCCAGCACAGCTCGGGCACGGCCATGGTGCTGGTCACGCATGATCTTGGCGTGGTGGCCGAGGTCGCCGATGACGTTGCCGTCATGTATGCGGGCCGCATCGTCGAGCACGGCCCGGTCGCTCAGATCTTCCGCGATCCCCAGCACCCCTACACGATCGGCCTGATGGGCTCGCTGCCATCGCTCGGCCGCCGCCAGTCGCGCCTCACCTCCATTCCGGGCGCAGTGCCGCCCCCCTCGCTGTGGCCGGCCGGCTGCCGCTTCTCGACGCGCTGCCCCTTCGCCAACGCGCAGTGCCGCGCCGAGGCGCCGCCCCTCGTGGAGATGAGCCCCGGCCATCGTGCGGCCTGTTTCCGTGCGCCGATCGAACTGGGCGTGGGCTCAGCAGGCATCGGGTCCGCAGCATGAGCGACGACATCATCCTGTCCGCGAGTCACCTCACCCGCCATTTCGGCGGCCAGCGCAGCCTGTTCCGGCGCGAGCCTCTGGTGCGCGCCGTGGATGATGTCTCGCTTGAGATCCGTCGTGGCGAAACTTTCGCCATTGTCGGCGAATCCGGCTGCGGCAAGTCCACGCTGGCGCGCCTGCTTCTGCGCCTCATCGAGCCCGATGCCGGGCAGGTGATCTTCGACGGCACGGATGTGACGGCAGCGGCGCCCGACGCCCTGCGGCGGCTCCGGCGTGACATGCAGATCGTCTTTCAGGACCCGTTCTCCTCGCTCAACCCACGCATGACGGTTGGCCAGCTGGTTGCCGAGCCGATCGTGACCCACGGCATCGCCAGCGGGCCAGGCGTGGCGAAGGAAGTGGCGCGCATGCTCACATTGGTTGGGCTTCCGCCCGACAATGCCGAGCGCTACCCGCACGAGTTCTCGGGCGGCCAGAGGCAGCGCATCGCCATCGCGCGGGCGCTGGCCTCGCGACCGCGGCTGGTTCTGGGCGACGAGCCCGTTTCGGCGCTGGATGTTTCGATCAGGGCGCAGATCATCAACCTGCTTGAGGATCTGAAGGTGGAGCTGGGCCTGACCATGCTCCTGGTCTCCCATGATCTTGGCGTCGTGCGGCACACCGCAGATCGCGTCGCGGTGATGTATCTGGGCGAGATCGTCGAGCTTGCGGAGGTGGAAAGCCTCTTCGACGCGCCGGCCCACCCCTACACGCGGGCACTGATGATGGCGATTCCCGCGCAGGACCCCACGGCCCGTCGCGACGCGCCGCTCCTGGAGGGCGACCCGCCGTCACCTGCCTCGCCGCCGCCGGGCTGCCGGTTCCACACGCGCTGCCCCCACGCAATCGCCATCTGCCGCGAGGTCAGGCCGCCACTTGACGACATCGTGTCCGGCCACGCCGTTGCATGCCATCGTGCCGCTGAGCTGGCGGCGCGCGACGTGCTTCCGGTGGTGGAGGCGAGCGCCGCGCGCCAGCAGCGCATCGAGATCTTTGCGAAGGCCAGCGCCACAGGGCGCAACGAAGCCACATCATCGGGAGGATGACATGATGACCATCAGGACAGACAAGACCCTGCTTAAGGCGGCCGCGATCGGGGCGCTGGCCATGGCGGCCGCGCTGGGCGCCGCGCCGGCAGCTCACGCCCAGCAATCGGTGCTGCGCATCGGCCTGCAGGAAGACCCCGACATGCTAGACCCGCACCGGGCGCGCACTTTCGTCGGACGCATCGTGTTCAAGGGCCTGTGCGACAAGCTCTTCGACGCCAGCCCCGATCTCCAGCTCGTGCCGCGCCTCGCCACCGAGTGGAGCTTTTCCGCCGACGGCATGACCGCGACGATCAAGCTTCGTCCCAATGTGAAGTTCCATGACGGCGCCGCCTTCGATGCGGCGGCCGCCAAGGCCAATCTCGACCGCGCCCGCACGCTGCCGGAATCGCTGCGGCGCTCCGAACTCGCGACGATCGACAGCGTCGAGGTCGTCGATCCGCTCACCATCGCCATCAAGCTCAGGCAGCGCGACGCAACCCTGCTCAGCCAGCTCGCCGACCGCGCCGGCATGATGCTGTCCCCGGCGACGCTGGCCGGCGATGTCGGCGCCCGCCCGGTCTGCACCGGTCCGTACAAGTTCGTGGAACGTGTGCAGAACGACCGGATCGTGCTGGAGAAGTTCGCAGACCACTGGGAAGCCGCGAACTACCATTTCGACCGGGTGATCTACCGCTCAATTCCCGACACCACGGTGCGGCTTGCCAATCTGCGCTCCGGCGAACTGGACATGATCGAGCGCCTCGCCGCGACGGACGTGAAGTCCGCGCGCGCCGACCGCAACCTCAGGGTGCTGTTCACGCCCGGCCTCGGCTATCAGGGCATGACGATCAACCACAACAATAGCGACGCCGCCAACACGCCGCTGGGCAAGGACAAGCGCGTCCGCCAGGCCTTCTCCCTGTCGATCGACCGCGCCGTGCTCAACCAGGTCGTGTTCGACGACACGCACCCGCCGACGGTGCAGCCCTTCCCGCCCTCCAGCAGCTATTACCGCAAGGACCTCGTGCCACCGGCGCGGGACATCGCCAAGGCGAGAGCTCTGCTCCGGGAAGCCGGCGTCACCACCCCGATCAAGATCGAGATGATGGTGACGAACAACCCGGTTGACGCCCAGCTCGGCCAGGTCATCCAGGCCATGGTGCAGGAGGCCGGCTTCGAGATTTCACTGCGCTCGATGGAGTTCGCCAGCCAGCTTCGTGACCAGCAGCAGGGCAGGTTCCAGCTCAGCCGCGTTGGCTGGTCGGGCCGCATCGATCCCGATGGCAACATCCATCCATTCTGGACTTCGCAAGGCGGGCAGAATGACGGCAAGTACAACAATCCCGAGATGGACAGGCTCCTGACCGAGGCGCGCGCCGTCTACGACTTCGAGTCCCGCAAGAAGCTCTATGACGCCGCCCAGAACATCGCGCAGGACGAAATCCCGGTGCTGTATCTATACAACCAGCCCTGGTTCTATGCGACTTCGGCACGGATCACGGGCTTCCCGCTGCATCCGGACGGCATGATCCGCCTGAATGGCATCAAGCGGCAGTGAGGCCGATGGGGCCGGCTTGCGCCGCCGGCCCCTGCCATGGCGTCGTCCCGGACGATGCCGTGAAGCAGCCCGGCCCATGCCTGAAAGGCCGCGGGTGGCGCTGTCACCCGCCGCTCAATCCGACCCCTGTCCGAAGGCGAATGCCTGAGCCATGCTGAAGCTGATCGTCAACCGCGTGCTGATTGCGATCCCGACACTCCTGATCGTGTCGCTGTTCGTGTTCGCGCTGCAGCATGCGCTGCCGGGGGACCCCTTCCTCGTCATCGCCGGCGAGGAGCGGGACCCCGAGATCATTGCCCGGCTCAGGGCGATCTACCGCATGGATGACCCCATCATCGTCCAGTACTTCGCCTGGCTGGGGCAGGTGGTGCAGGGCGAGTTCGGCCGCTCGCTGCGCACGGGCGAGCCGGTGCTCAACCTCATCCTCCAGAAGCTTCCCGTCACCTTGCAGCTGGCGGCCGCCTCGATGATCGTGGCGCTCGTCATCGGCCTGCCGGCCGGCATCATCGCCGCCGTGCGCAAGGGCACGCCGGTGGACTACGCGGCCAGCGCGGTTGCCCTCTCGGGCCTGTCGATCCCAAACTTCTGGCTCGGCATCGTGATGATCCTGATCTTCGCGGTGGAGCTCAGATGGCTGCCCGCCTCCGGCTATGTGCCGTTCTTCTCCGACCCTCTCGGCGCGATCGGGACGCTGATCATGCCGGCCTTCGTGCTCGGCACGGGCCTTGCGGCCTTCATCATGCGCCATACGCGCTCGGCGATGCTCGAGGTGCTGCGCTCGGACTATGTGCGCACAGCCCGCGCCAAGGGGCTGGACGAGCGTGTCGTCATCAACAAGCACGCTTTGCGCAATGCGCTGATCCCCGTCATCACGCTCTCCACCATCCTGTTCGGCGAATTGCTGGCCGGCGCCGTCCTGACCGAACAGGTCTTCACCATTCCCGGCTTCGGCAAGCTGATCGTCGATGCGGTGTTCAACCGTGATTACGGCGTGGTTCAGGGCGTCGTGCTCTGCACCGCCATCGGCTTCATCCTCATGAACCTCGTCGCCGACATGCTCTACATCCTCGTCAATCCACGCCTGAGGGGGCGCTGATGAGCGCTGTCGCAACACCAGCCGCAGCCGCGAACGCCCTTGCACCGCGCCAGAGCCGTGTCTGGGGCAAGCTGCGCCGCAGCCGCGCCGCCTGGATCGGCGGGACCATCGTCATCTTCTTCATCGCCATGGCTCTGCTGGCGCCGGTGCTGGCGCCCTATGATCCCATCAAGACCAACTTCCTGCTGATCCGCAGGCCGCCCTCCGCGCTTTACTGGTTCGGAACGGACGAGCTCGGCCGCGACATCCTCTCGCGCCTGTTCTACGGTGCCCGCGCCTCGCTGATGGCGGGCGTCGTCTCGGTCGGCATCGCGGTCTGCATCGGCGTGCCGGTAGGCCTCGCGGCCGGCTGGTATGGCGGCTGGTTCGACATGATCGTGTCGCGCATCACGGATGCCCTGCTTGCCTGCCCCTTTCTGATCCTCGCCATCGCCTTCGCGGCGATCCTCGGCCCCTCTCTCACCAACGCCATGATCGCCATCGGTCTGTCCGCCGTGCCGATCTTCGTGCGGCTGGCGCGCGGGCAGGCCATCACCGTCAAGGCGGAGGACTACATCGAGGGCGCGCGCGCTGTCGGCGTGCGCGACAGCTGGATCCTGGTCAGGCACCTTGCGCCGAACACGCTGCCGCCTATCCTGGTGCAGTCCACCCTTTTTATGGCCCAGGCCATCATCCTGGAGGCCTCCTTGTCCTTCCTCGGGCTTGGCCAGCAGCCGCCGCAGGCCTCCTGGGGCTCGATGCTCAACACCGCCAAGAACTTCATGGAGCAGGCGCCCTGGATGTCCATCTCGCCGGGCATCGCCATCTGCCTCGTCGTCGTCGGCTTCAACATCCTCGGCGATGGTCTGCGCGACGCGCTTGACCCCAAGGAGACGTGAGCGCGTCGCACCCCGACGCGCTGGCCAACCCCGTTTTTCTCTCGCAATCCCAGCCAAGGCCTGCCCCATGTTCACCACCCGCCCGGAAATCCTCGGCACCTTCGGGGTCGTCACCTCAACGCACTGGCTCGCCTCGGCCGCCGGCATGGCCATGCTGGAGAAGGGCGGCAACGCCTTCGACGCCTGCATCGCAGCCGCCTTCGTTCTCCAGATCGTCGAGCCCCATCTTGTCGGCCCCTCGGGCGACATGCCCGCCGTGTTCTATTCGGCCGCCACGAAGAAGGTGGAGGTCCTGTGCGCGCAGGGCCCGTCCCCGCAGGCGGCGACGATCGAGGCCTACAAGTCGCTGGGGCTTGATCTGGTGCCCGGCTCCGGCCTTCTCGCCACCGTCGTGCCCGGCGCCTTCGATGGCTGGATGCTGATGCTGCGCGACCATGGCAGCCTGGGCCTGCGCGAGGTGCTGTCCCCGGCGATCGGCTACGCCATCAACGGTCACCCGCTGCTCCCGCGCGTCGCCGATCAGATCAGGGCCATGAAGGAGCTGTTCGAAACCGAGTGGACGACTTCCGCCGCCGTCTTCATGCCGGGCGGCAACCTGCCCAAGGCCAGGGCGCTGTTCGCCAATCCTGGCCTGGGGGCCACCTATGCCCGAATCCTCGCCGAATCCGAGGCAGCAGGCGGCTCGCGCGAGCGCCAGATCGAGGCCGCGCGCCGCAGCTGGTCGCAAGGCTTCGTCGCCGAGGCGATCGACCGGTTCTGTCGCACGCAGGAGGTGATGGATTCCTCCGGCCGCCGCCACAAGGGCCTGCTCACCGGCCAGGACATGGCCTCGTGGAGCGCAACCTACGAGAAGCCCGCCTCGGTCACCTATCATGGCTGGGAGGTGTTCAAGACCGGATTCTGGGGCCAGGGGCCGATCTTCCTGCAGACGCTCAAGCTCCTTGAGGGCTTCGACCTCACCGGCATGGACCCCAAGGGCGCACCCTTCATCCATCTGGTCGCCGAGGCGCTCAAGCTCGCCTTCGCCGACCGTGAGGCCTATTACGGCGATCCGAACTTTGTCGCGGTGCCGGGCGATGCCCTGCTCTCCGACTCCTATGCCGCCGAGCGCCGCAAGCTCATCGGCAGCGTAGCCTCGAAGGAGTTGAGGCCCGGCGCAATTCCCGGCTTCGAGGAACAGGTGTCGCGCATGTGGTCCGAGTTGCGCTTCCCCGGCCACACCAGGGGCGGCGGCGCGGCTGTGGGCGAGCCCACGCTTCAGTCCATGGTGGCCGCCAACAAGCGCGGCGACACAGTCCACATCGATGTCATCGACAGGCACGGCAACATGGTGGCCGCCACGCCGTCAGGCGGTTGGCTGCAATCTTCCCCGATCATCCCCGAGCTTGGCTTTGCGCTCAATTCGCGGGCACAGATGTTCTGGCTGACCGAAGGCCTGCCCGCCTCGCTGGCGCCCGGCAAGCGGCCGCGCACCAGCCTGACGCCATCGCTCGCCTTCGAGAATGGCGAGCCCCGCCTCGTCTTCGGCACGCCCGGCGGCGATCAGCAGGACCAGTGGCAGATGCCGGTGTTCCTGCGCCGCGTGCATCACGGGCTCAACCTGCAGGAGGCCATCGAGCTGCCGATGTTCCACACCGCGCACGCTCCCTCCTCCTTCTATCCGCGCGAGGCCCGCCTCGGCCATCTGATGGTCGAGGAGAATGTCGGCGAGGCGAGCATTGCGGAACTGGAGGCCATGGGCCATGCCGTGGAGCGCGCCGGGGAATGGACGGTCGGCCGCAACACGGCCGCCGAAAAGGGCGCCGACGGCATCCTGCGCGCCGCGGCCACGCCAAGGCTGATGCAGGCCTACGCCATCGGACGCTGAGGAGAACAGAGCCATGACCTGGTCCATCGTCGCAAAGGATGCCGCCACGGGTCGTTACGCCGTGGCCGTCACCACCTGCGCCTTCGCAGTCGGCGCCCGCGTTCCCTATGGCTGCGGCGGCGTCGGCGCAGTCGCCACCCAGTCCTTCGTCAATCCCTTCTTCGGCGTTGACGGGCTGCGCCTGCTGCAGGAAGGCCGCAGCGCCGGGGAGGCGCTGGCCATGGTCGTGGCCGCCGATCCCGGCGCCAGCAACCGGCAGGCCCATCTGATCGACCGCGACGGGCAGACCGCGGCCTTCACTGGCTCCGATTGCGTGGACTGGTGCGGCTCGCTCTCCGCTGAACATGTCTCCGTCGCCGGCAACATGCTGTCCGGCCCCGCCGTCGTGGCGGACACGCTGGCGAGCTACCTCGCCAATGCCCATCTCGATTTCGACGACCGGCTCATCACCGCGCTCGAGGCGGGGGAGCGGGCCGGCGGCGACAAGCGCGGCCGCCAATCCGCCGCAATCAGGGTGTGGGCCACCGAAACCTTCCCGGCGATCGACATCCGCGTGGATGACCACGCCGAGCCTCTGCTGGAGCTCAGGCGGCTCTGGCGCATCGCGCATCAGCGCTATGTGCCCTTCCAGGAGGCCGGCCCCTCCCGCGCGCTGCCAGGCGGCGTGCTCGACCGCGCCGAGCTCGATCGCCTGTGCACAGCCTATGCCGCTGACTGGAATGCCCGTCACCCCGCCTGAACGGCATTGGGGCGCGTGCCGCACACGGCCCTGAACTCGGGTTAACGGCAAGGGTATCGCGTTGTTCGTGAGTGAGATTCAAGGTTCCGGTGCATTGGGAGGCATCGATGGATCCTGGGGCTCGGCCGCGTCTTCGCGTTTTGCTGGATCATTTCGCTCTTCTGGAGGATGACCGGGAGAGCTGGCGGGTCGCCCATCCCTTGCCGGATGTGCCGCTTCTTCTGGTGTGCGGCACGATCGGGGCGTGCGACGATTTCGACGGGATCGTGGAGTGGCGCGAGGATAATCTGCCGTTTCTGCGGAGGTTCCTGTCGCATCATCATGGCGTTCCCGGTTCGCGCTGGCTGCGCATCCTGTTGAACCGCATCGATCCGGCGCTGTCTTCGGAGATGTTCCAGTCCCGGGCGGCGACGCTGCGCCCCCAGGCTCCGGCGCTGGTGGCCATCGACGGCAAGACCTCGCGCGCCAGCCATGATCGACGCCATGGCCGCGCCGCGCTGCATCTGGTCTCAACCTTCGCCACCCGCGGGAAGCTGGTTCTGGCGCAGGAAGCGGTGGCGGCGGGCGGCGGCGAGCAGACCACGATCCCGCTTTTGCTGGAGCGGCTGGCGCAAAAGGGCCAGATCGCGGGCGCGCTCGTGTCCATCGACGCGATCGCCTGCAACGGGGGCACGGCGCAAGCCATTCTCGACGCAGGGGTCGACTATCTTCTGGCGGTCATGGCCAACCAGTCCGGCCTGATGGGCGAGATCGAGCGCTTCTTCGACGATCCCTCGCAGCAGGGTGTCGCCGCCGACACCGCGACCGACACGCCCGTCAACCCGGATTCAGGGCCGCGCCTGATCATGCCAAGGCTTTCCAGCAAAGCCGCGCTGTGGGAAGCCGCCAGCCGCAGGCGGTCTCCCTATGACAAAATTAACCAGCTGACCCTAACGTCATCGAGTTCTGTTGAAAACTCGCCATGCTCCGTACATTCTGGCCAAGTTTCTGTCGTTCGCTCGCAACGAGATGCACAGTCATTATGGCTTTCCTTGGTGCAGCATTGCTGCCAGACAGCAAAATCGCGCACGCGAGTGAGGCAAAGACGCTACGTATCGTCGGCGGGCTCGATGGCGTCAAACAGTATCGGGCTTTCGAAGAGCCGTTCCGGCGGACCGGGATCGCCAGGCGGTCCAGCGGCGCCATCACCGCTTTGATTCATCCTTTCGACCGCAGCGGACTTCGCGGGCAGGATATGCTGCAACTGATCCGGCTCGGCGTTGTGCCCTTCGGCGCCGCGCATTTGCCGGTTGCCGGCGGCACCGGGCTGGCCATGTGTCCGGGCTCCGGGTCCGGGCGCATGACGCGAGTGCCTCTCACTGACGACGACAAGGCCAGGAGCCGGGAGCTTCTGCGCGAGGTGGTCCTGCCCCGCTGGATCGCACGCTGCGGCGCGCCATGCGTTGTCGGCTGGAACGCCACGCTCGCCGCCTGCATCGGCCTGAGCGTCACTGGGCAGGGCGTCGTGACCACACTGCAAAACAGGCTGGGGGGCCTGCTCAGGACCCTCGCAATGAGCGCGCCCACTGATGCGCCCCGTTCCTCACGCAGGCGGATTGAATTGTGACTCATGACATCCTGAAGCGCTCGGTCCTGCTGGGCACAACGGCGATCCTGTGCGCCTTCATCGGCGGCGCTGCCTTCGTGGTCAGCAACCTCAAGGAGCGCGCCCTGGTCGGAGCCGGAGCGCAGCTTGAACAGAGCGGCCGCGTCGTCTCCACGGTGCTGAACCGCCACATTCTCCAGATCGACAGCGCGCTGGCCGGCATTCCCACGCTGGTGAGCTTCGCCGGGCGCGACGAGACCGCCCCCAACTCGGCTCGTATGCTCCTGCAAGGCCTCAATTTCCAGGCCTTCGTGTTGCGTGACCTGCTGCTTTTGTCGACGGACGGCAAGTTGTGGACCTCGGCGCGATCGCCGATGCGCAATCTGTTCACGCCCGAGGACGAGGCCTTGCTCGCCAGCCTCAGGCCCGGCGCCAGCCGGCTGATCGGCCCCATCCGCAACCCATCGACGTCAGAATGGACCCTCTTCATCGCGCGCCGGGTGGTGTTCCCGGGCCAGATCGAGAAGATCGCCGTCGCCGAGGTTCCGCACGCAATGCTCACGGCGCAGCTCGCCCCCATAGCCGACACACCGGGGCTGCAGATCATCTTGCAGAACTCGAACGATCAGATCCTCGCCAGGTTGCCGCATGACGAACTTCAGATCGGCGTCTATCGCGCGGCGGCCGCCGCTATCGATAGCCTCGATGGGGTGGCTCGGCGAAACCATGGCGCCGATGGCGACCCCGACTCGCTCTCGGTGCGGGTGCCGACGCTTTACGCCGATCTGCGCGCAACGCTGACTCTCGACCAGGCCTCGGCGCTGATGGACTGGCGTCGCGACCGCGATCGCGTGTTGATCGTGTTGATCGTCGCGATCACCCTCATGATGATGTCATCGCTTGCGCTGCTCGCGGCGCTCAGGCGGCACCGGCGCCTGGACGATGAACGCCAGCAGGCCCAGACCATGCTCGAGGACGCCATCGCCGCGATGGCGGACGGCTTCGTGATGTGGGACGCGGATGACAAGTTGGTGAATTTCAACCAGCATTTCCTCGAGATCTACGAGAAGAGCGCTCCGTTCCTCAAGGTCGGAGCGTCCTTCGAGCACATCATGCGCGAGGGCGTGAAGGCCGGTCAGTATCCACAAGCCGGAGACGATGTCGAAGGCTTCATTCGCCGTACGGTCGCGTGGCACCACGCTGGCTCGGGCGTGATCGAGCGCCTGCTGCCCGATGGTCGCTGGATCCTCATCACCGAGCGCCGGACCGCCAATGGTGGCACGGTCGGCATCCGGACCGACATCACCGAATTCAAGCGTTTGCTTGCTGATCTCGCCACAGCCAACGAGCGCGTCGGCGCGACCATGGCCGAGCTTCAGTCGCAGAACGCAGTGCTGCTTGAGCGCGATGCAGCGTTGCTGATGCAGAACATGCTGTTCGACGCCGCCATCAACAACATGTCCCATGGGCTGATGATGGTGGACGCCGACGAAAGGCTGATCGTCTGCAATCGCCAGCTGACCGATCTGTTCGAGCTGGGCGAACCGCAGACGGTGCAGGGCGCGCAGATCGAGACAGTCTTCCTTGGCCGCAGCGAACGCTCGGACGCCAACCGCTCCGCGGGCTCCGAACTGGTGCGCCGCCTGCGCGACCATGCCGCCCACGAGGCCCCGGCGAGCTTCGTCATCACAGACACGGACGGCCGCGCCCTCGGCGTCAGCGCACGCCCCATGCGCTCCGGCGGCTTCGTCGCCATCGTCGAAGACGTAACGGAGCGGCGCAGGGCCGAGCACCAGATCGTCTATATTGCGCATCACGACGCCCTGACCGGGCTACCGAACCGTCTTCAGTTCCGCAATTCGCTGGACCAGCAGATGGCCAGGCTTGCCAGGACCGGCCAGCAGCTTGCCCTTCTTTACCTCGATCTCGACAGATTCAAGCAGGTCAACGACACAATGGGCCACACAGCCGGCGATCGTCTGCTGGAGCAGGTTGCGACGCGTCTTCGCGGCAGCCTGCGGGGCTCGGACATGGTGGCCCGCCTTGGCGGCGACGAATTCGCCATCACCTTTGTCTGCGACGATGCCGCCAGCCGCGCGGAAATGCTGGCCAGGAGCATCATCCGTCGTCTTGCCGCGCCCTATGAGCTTGATGGCTGCAGGATCAGCGTCGGCGTCAGCATCGGCGGGGCCATGACCGGAGCCAATGAAGTCGATGCGGACACGCTGCTGAAGAACGCCGACATGGCGCTCTACGCGGCCAAGAATCGCGGCCGCGGCCTTTACTGCATCTTCGAGCCGGACATGGCGACGCGCCTGCAATCGCGCTTCGTGATCGAGACCGACCTCAAGACCGCGATCGGCCGCTCGGAGTTCGAGATTGCCTATCAGCCGCTGTTCGGCCTGAAGGAGAATCGCGTCACCTCCTTCGAGGCGCTGCTGCGCTGGAATCATCCCACGCGCGGCGGCATCAGCCCGGCCGAGTTCATTCCCCTCGCGGAGGAAACCGGCGTCATCAACGAAATCGGCGCCTGGTGCCTTGAGCGAGCCTGTTCGGACATGGCCTCCATGCCTGGAAACATCATGATCGCCGTGAACGTCTCACCGGTTCAGCTTAAATCGGCGGATTTCTTCGATGTCGTGACCAACGCCCTCGCCCGCTCGGGCCTGCCTCCGACGCGGCTCGAACTGGAGATCACCGAATCCGCCTTGCTCGATGATGACGATCGCATCCTTGCCCATCTGCACAGGCTCAACGGAATGGGCGTGCACATCGTGCTCGATGATTTTGGCACCGGCTATTCGTCGCTCAACTATCTGCGCCGCTTCCCCTTCCATAAGATCAAGATCGACAAGGTCTTCATCACCGAAGCGACGGAGCGGGCGGATTGCTCGGATATCATCCGTTCCATCGTGGAGCTTTCCGTGAGGCTCGACATGTCAACCACGGCCGAGGGCATCGAGACGACCGAGCAGCTCGAACTTGTCCGCAGCCTTGGCTGCGACGAGGCGCAGGGCTTCCTGCTCGGGCGGCCGGGCTCGCTGCTCAACGCCGTTACGATTCTGGCTGCGGAGCAGCCTGCCCCCGGCCGGCCTGCCGTTCCGGCGCGCGCGAAGCCCGACCGCTTACGCAGCCAGCGCCGCCGGCCGGCGAGCCGTCGCGCCGTCAACGACTGACGTCCCGCGGCGCCCGCCATGGCGCGGCGGCGTCGCTTTTGCTGTTGCACCGCCCCATGGCGCTGGTTATACACCGCGAGTCGCTCGAAACCCGTCATAGCGGCGTGCGCAAGCGTCGGAGTGTGGCTCAGCCTGGTAGAGCACTACGTTCGGGACGTAGGGGTCGCAGGTTCAAATCCTGCCACTCCGACCATTCTTTCACCTTGCCTGCCCTTGGCGTTTCACACCGGCCTGCCGCCCGCATGGCCGGCGTCACAGGTGGTCGACCGCCGGGCTGCGCCAATCCGCATCATTGCCTGTTGCATTCATCAGGCGGCGCAGCTAATCCCGCGCTCACGTTGGGGCGTCGCCAAGCGGTAAGGCAGCGGTTTTTGGTACCGCCATTCCCAGGTTCGAATCCTGGCGCCCCAGCCACTCATCCGAAAATCTCATGACCATCAACGCCTTGCAGTAGCCCTGAATGGCTACTGTGCATTTGGGACACGCGACCGGTACACAAACTGGGTCACAAGCTCCATGCGCGCAGGCGTTTATCTCCAGAAACACGGCCAGCGCTGGCGGTTCCGGGCGCGACTTGGCGCTGCGGTCTCGGCACGTACAGGGCTCAGCTTCCTTGTGGTTTCCGTTCGAACCGGCGATCATGCTGAAGCGGTTCGCCGCGCCCGTGCCATCAGGAGCCGTCTGGACAGGATGACAACCGAGCTTTCGCCGACACTCAAACCCATGGAAGCGCGCCGCCGCGTCCGCGCCATCGTCGACGCCGAAATCGAGGCGCTGGAGACAGAAGCCCTGATGCGCGGCGGCCTCAAGGTTTTGACGCCCGATGAGACGGAGAAGCTTGGCCAGCGCGAGGCAACGGAACTCGAGGCGCTCTTCGGCGGTGTGTTCCTCGCATTCGGTCACCGCCGTTTGCAGGAAAAGCTGGCCGCGAAACGGGCAGGCATGGCGGTGGAATCAAACACCGACATCGATGCCATGCTCGAGGCCTACCGCCCCATGTTCAGCGATGGGCTCCTGCCCGCCTCGCCCGATGCCATGCTGATCGACCAGCTCGCCTTGTCAGGGCTGTCCGAGATCCTCGAAAAACGCCGGGCGCTGACGGCTGGGGAGGCACTCGACCTGTCGTCGCCCGCCCACCTGGCTCCAGCGCCGGAGCAACCCGTATCCAGGGAAATCTCGCTGAACGCCAGCATGCCTTTCATGACATGGTGGGATGAGTACACCACGGCCAAAATCAACGCAGACGATTGGAAAAAGGGCAATCTGCGTGACGCCGGATCAACGCGCCGGTTGTTTGACCAGCTTTATCCAGGCATCAAATTGGGCGCAGTAGACCGCAGACTGGTCAGCACATTTCGCACTGATTTCTTCCGGTTGCCACAAAAACACGCCCAGCAGTTGCCTTTCAAGGATCTGAGCCCGCGTGATCTTCTGAAACTGCTCGAGGACGAGGTCTGGCTCGCCAAACACAAGATCGACCTCACAACCTTGAGGCTGAAAGATGCTGGGACTGTCGACAAGTACACCTCATTTCTCCAGGGGTATTGGGAGCATCTGGGAGTGCACGGCGTCATCTCGGACAGTGCCCAGAATCCGTTTGCCGGTTTTGGCCGGTCCAAAAAATCGAAAAAGAAGAGCCGTGAACAACGAAAGGCCTGGAGCGCCGATCAAATCAAACTGCTGTTCACCTCGCCGTTGTTCACCGGTTGCAAAACCACATTCAGACGCTCTTCGCCCGGCACTGTGATTGTCCGTGACGCAAAATTCTGGGTCACGCTGATGGGTCCGCACCTAGGCGCACGCCTCAACGAGGTCTGTTCGCTCAAGGTCAGTGATATCGTCCGGGAGGGCGAAGTGCCCGTGTTCCAGATCCGTGAGGCCAAGAACGAGGCATCGGAACGGGACCCGCCGATTCCGCCGGTCGCGCTCGCGCTTGGATTCCTGGAGTATCGCTTCCATGGCAGAAAGCCGGAGGAACCGCTGTTTCCTGAGTTATTGCCGCAAGGCGCGACTGGTGATCGGTCAATCAGCTTCAGCAAATGGTTCGGACGCTACCGCCGTGACATTGGCGTGGCTGAGGAACTGGTCGATTTTCACTCATTGCGAGCAAATTTCATCACCGAAGCTGTCAACAAACTGGGTCTAAACAACGCCTGGATCGACGAGGTGACGGGGCACAGCAATTCCGAACGTCAATCGGAGCGCAGTCGCTACACCAAAGAAATCTGGGCTGACAACAAGCTCAAGGTCGTTTCGGCGGTCGATTATGACATCGATCTCAGCCATCTGACTTATCGAGGTACCAAAGGCATACAGGCTCCTGAGGCTGCCTTAATCATCAAGGCAGCGGTCATTCGCGCCGAGCGAGATAAAGAAGTTGCAAGTAAGAAGAACATTTAAGGCATCCAATGGAGTGCTGGCTTGGCAAATCAGCATAGCGCGGATCAATGGAGCTAGTCTGACCTGCAGGTGTCGCTCTGGGATTGACCGGGAGCGTGGTTGCATCGTTGCCTGGGATCATGCGAGGCCTTGCTGATGAGCATGACCGACAGCCAGCTTGCCCCGGGGCCTTATCCTTTTGCCGGGGAACTTTATCCGCTTGAGGGCATGGCATTTGCCGAGGCCGCGCCGGAACTGGAGACCTTCCTGATACAGGCGGCAGAGGCGGCAGGCGTGGTGATCATCCGCGATCATCCGGTGGAGCTGGTATGCCGCTCATCCGATCTTGCTGACCAGCGGTTCATGGTGTGGTGGCCATCGGGCCATGAGCGCCTGCATGTGCTGACACCAAATTCCCTGATCAGGGGCCGCGCCTGAAAAGTCCCTGTTAGGAACCTGCCTGTAATTTGAACAGATCAGGAACAGGGCGCTTGGCGAACAGGACTGCTGGTGCCAAGGTGGCACCAAATGACACAGCGAATCATCCCCCTGCGCGGCGCAGCGCCAACCGAGTTCC
The DNA here is from genome assembly GCA_023910605.1 of Bosea sp. (in: a-proteobacteria). Classification (NCBI taxonomy): domain Bacteria; kingdom Pseudomonadati; phylum Pseudomonadota; class Alphaproteobacteria; order Hyphomicrobiales; family Alloboseaceae; genus Allobosea; species Allobosea sp. The sequence goes on from JAAVVV010000001.1 coordinate 2,686,574, forward strand.
GGCGGCTTCGCGAACAGGCCGGGCTGACCCTCGATGAGGCGCGGGCGCTGCTGGCGGTGTCGGAGCGAACCATCTACCGCTACGAGAACGGGGAATGCGCCCCGACCAGGCTGGCGATCCGCACGCTCCAGGCGGCCATTGGCGAGCGGCGCGTCTATGGCGCGCCGAAGGCCGCCGCGACCCGGTTCCGCTTCATCGACCTGTTCGCCGGCATTGGCGGGCTCCGTCTCGGGTTCGAGAGCATCGGCGGGCATTGCGCCTTCACCTCGGAATGGGACCCGAACGCGCAGAAGACCTACGCGCTCAATTTCCCCGACAACCACCCGATTGCCGGCGACATCCGGGACTACTCGAAGAACCCGGCCCTGATCCCCGAGCATGACGTGCTCCTGGGCGGTTTTCCGTGCCAGCCCTTCTCCATTGCCGGGGTCTCCAAGAAAAACTCCCTCGGCCGCGCCCATGGCTTCCTGTGTGATACGCAGGGGACGCTGTTCTTCGATACCGCCCAGATCATCGCCCATCACCGCCCGGCGGCCTTCCTGCTGGAAAACGTCAAGAACCTGGAGAGCCATGACGGCGGCCGGACCTTCGCCACCATCATGAACGTGCTGAGGAACGAGCTGGGCTACCATGTGCAGCACCGGGTCATCAGTGCGGAGCCCTGGGTGCCCCAGAAGCGGCAGCGCGTGTTCATCGCGGGCTTCCGCGAGCCGACGACGTTCGATTTTGCGGCGCTGAAGCTGCCGCCAGCCGAGAGCGGGCCGAAGCTGGGGAGCATTCTCCAGCCGCCCCACGAGGTCGACCCGAAATACACCCTGACCCCGAAGCTCTGGCAGTATCTCCAGGACTACAAGAAGAAGCACAACGCAGCCGGCAACGGCTTTGGCTACAGTCTGTTCGGGCCGAACGACGTCACCCGCACCCTGTCGGCCCGCTACTACAAGGACGGTTCCGAGGTGCTGGTGGACCAGCCGGGCCAGCGCCCGCGCCGGCTGACGCCGATCGAGTGCGCGCGGCTGATGGGCTTCGACCGTCCGGGCCGTCCCTGGCGGATTCCGGTGTCGGACACCCAGGCCTACCGCCAGTTCGGCAACGCCGTGGTGGTGCCCGTGGTCGAGTTCGTGGCGAAGGCGATGCAGCCGCATATCGCGAAGGCGCTGGCAGCGCCGGAACCGCAGGAAGCCATCCGCGCGCATGGCTGACATCGTGCCGCCCGAGGTGCGCAGCCGGATGATGGCCGGCATTCGCGGCAGGGACACGAAGCCCGAACTGGTGCTGCGCAAGGGGCTGCACGCGGCCGGGTTCCGCTACAGGCTGCATGTGAAGGATCTGCCGGGCAAGCCGGACATGGTGTTCCCGCGTCACCGGGCGGTGCTGTTCGCCCATGGCTGTTTCTGGCATGGCCATGACTGCCACCTGTTCCGCTGGCCCTCGACCCGGCAGGACTGGTGGCGCGAGAAGATCACCCGCAACCAGGCCGTGGACGCCCGAAGCGAGGCGGCGCTGGCCGAGGCCGGCTGGCGGCTTGGGGTTGTCTGGGAATGCGCCCTGAAGGGTCGCACGCGCTTGCCCCTCCTGGACGTGCTGGAGGCCTGTATTGCCTGGCTGCGCTCCGATGCGGCCCGGCTGGACGTCAGGGGGACGGCATGAGCCTGCAGGCTGATCTGTTCAATGATCTGGGGAGCAAGCCGGCATCCCTGCTGGTCCGTCTGCTCGATAGTGCCGACACCGTGCTCGTCAAGAAACTCTCGAACAATGACCGGGATTGGGCGCGGTTCAGCAACAAGCATCAGGCCGGCGTCTATATGCCCCCGGCCCAGCGCGACGGCGGGTTTTTCCCGCCGCTGGTGGAGAAGGAGCGAGACAAGGGCGAGCCGATCCGCGAGGCCTATTTCCGGACGGTCTGGCCTGCCGTCGACGAAACACGAGATGACACCCGCCTGGTCCACTACACCAGCAAGGGGTCAGAGACACATATGACGCGCCTCCCCAAGGAGGCCTTTCGGGATCTTGATCCCGCTTCCTTTCTGGTCATGGCACAGCGCAACGAAGCAGGGCAGCCGTTCTATGAATGCCTGACCATCAGCTCGACGACGGACGACGCACTGCTGCTAGCCGACCTGCTGGACATGCAGCCGGATTTCCGTATCGAGGTTTTCAACCCGAAACTGCGCCGAAAGGCCGAGCAGGAGCGGATCCTTGATTTTGCCGAGCAGGTGATCGCGGCTTGGCTGGCTGGGCAGATTGCCCCCTTCGCCAAGACGCATGCAGTCATGCCGGCAACGGCAGCGCTGGCGGAGCAGGCCCGCACCGCGTGGCTTGTTCGCGAGGGGCACGAGCATCTTGATCCCTGGAAGATCAACACACCGGGGAACGCCCTGCGTGATATCAGCCGCAGCGTCGAATGGGAACTCTTCCGCGAGTTCCAGCGGCGGGAGCGAGCCGTCACCCTGGTCCGGCTTGTCATGGGTGACATGCCTGGTCCGGTCACAGCTGCCGCTGTCATCCGTAGCCTGATCGACCGCCTGCCCGAGATCGATGCCCTGATGCTCTCGGCGGCCCAGCAGCGGAAATCGCGGGCCGGCTATTCGTTCGAGCACCATATCGAGGCGATGCTGGCGGCAGGCAGAATTCCCTTCGAAAAACAGGTGATAATGGACGCGAAAAAGCGGCCCGATTTCGTGCTGCCGTCGCTCGCGGTCCTCCGCCGGGGGCCGTCCGGGACCAGCGGGGGACTTATTCTCAGCGCCAAGACCACCCTGCGGGAACGCTGGAAGCAGGTGCAGCGCGAGATGGGCGTACACGAGATGTTCCTTGCGACCGTGGACGAGACGGTGGCCGGCAACGCGATCGAGGATATGGCTACCATGGGCATCACGCTCGTGGTCCCTGAAGCACTCAAGACCTCGAAGGATGCAGAGTATGACAAGCAGCCCAACGTGCTCGGCTTCCGCCAGTTTTTCGATGCTCATGTCAGGGCCAAGCTGGCAGCTTGGAGAGTATAAGGCGAAAACCCCATCACTGAGGATTACAAGAACGTGAGCGCCGACGATTACCTGAGGGAAAATTCTTGCCCGTGAGGCCGTAGATACGAGCGCCAGCTCTCCCGTTCGAGAGGTGCAGACAACGTAACCATCCGGCGAGGCTTTCGATTACCCAGATCGTCGGCGTGTTCCGATGGAGATGCCGAAGGCGATGTCATTGAGGCGTGTCAGGCCTCGCCAGACAACCATGTTTCCCGGTGGCGGATCATGGTTGCGGGCAAGATAGCCGCCGAGCATGGCGATCTGGAGCAGATAGGTGGCGAGGGTTCTTCGCAGGATGCGCGGCTTGGCCCGCGTCGCGTCAATGCCATCAAGCGTCGCGATTTCGGCTGGGGTGAGAACTGTCCCCGGCTCAGCCTCGGGCTTTGCCCGTGCGGACATGGTGAGGAAGAAGATACGCCAGCTGACCACCGCGATGAGGGCGAGGAACTTAGCCAGCCGCTCGCCGGTCTCGAGCCTCGCCTCCTCGGCGCGGCAACCGGACTTCATCACCTTGTGGAAGACCTCCGCCTTCCAGCGCAAGGCGTACCATTTGAGCTTCTCGACGGTGGCGGTGAGATCGCTGACCGGGAGATTGGTCACCAGCTTCCAGTCGATCGGCGGACGGTCGGCCGACGGGTCGATCTCAAGGGCGTGGATGTAGGTGAGACGCTTAGGACGATATAGCTTCCGCTTGCCGATGGGCGGCAAGGTCTCTATGGCGGCGAACTTCACGGGCACGCACGCCGTCTCATCCTGGTCGATCTTGACGCAATGGCGTCCCGCCTAGGGCTCCGCCGAGAGCTGGGCGAAGACCCGATGCGCACCATCCTGCAACTTGGCATCGGCCGGCGCGTGGCCAACCGGTTGGTCTGCACCCGCACCAGGAAACGCGTGCCGAGATCCTGCGCGAGGCAGAAAAGCTCGTAGATGTCGCTCTCGCGGTCGGCCAAATGCATGCAGCGTTCCGGCGCGTCGACGAGCGCCATCGACTGGCGCAGGTTCTCCAGCCAGCGATAGCATTCCTTCGTCTCGATCGGCACGCGCGTGGGGTTCACATGCCGCTTGAGCGTCCAGGTCCCCTTGAACTTCGTGCGCGTCCAGAACTTCGCCGCCGTCAGCCCGAGCGGCGTGCCGTTCAGGGTCACGGCCAGGCTCGAATGCATCAGCACCCCGCACAAGGTCACCACGTTGGGCTGACCCGCCTTATAACGCCCGGCGTTGATGGTCTTGGTGAAGCCGATCTTGCCCGGCCGCGCGCGGCTGTAGATGAACTCGGTGGTGTACTGCAGGATGAGGATCGGTCCCTCGCTCGCCGCGCAGCGGATAGCGGTCGCACCAAAATGGCCCGCCAGCACCCCGTGCTCGGTGACGCGCGGGTTGTCGAAGAAACGGTAGGCCGCCTTCGTCGCCGCCCAGTCGCCGCACGCGGCCGGGACCGGCTGTCCAGGTGCTGCCGACATCGTAAGCGTTCTGCCATGGCTGCCTTGCGCGGGGGCGGGTCCGGCATCGTATGAGCATGGTCTGGACGGTTGTTGTCGTCCTTAAGCCTATGCGCAAGGACGGCTATGGACACCCGGACGGAGATTATCAGCCAGGTTGAGCGCCGTCGTCGCTGGAGCGTCGAGGAGAAGGTGCGGCTTCTGGAGGCGACGATGCAGCCGGGCGCTTCTGTGGCGGCGGTTGCGGATCGGCATGGGGTGAGCCGGAGCCTGCTGTTTTACTGGCGCAAGCAGGCGAAGGCGGGGCTGATGCCGGGCGTGACGCCGCTGGCCTCGCTGGAGGCTCCGGTCTTCGCGCCTGTTGTCATCGCAGCCGAAGCGCAGCCGGGACAGAAGCCTTCACCAAAGCCCCCGCGCAAGATGGCTCCGCGTGCCGACTGCACGGTGGAGGTCAGCTTGAGCAACGGCCGGGTGCTGAAGGCGGATGAGGGTATCGCGCCTGAGCGGCTTTCGGCTCTTGTCGCAGCGCTCGACCGATGACGCCACAAACCCTGACCTCGCCTTTGGCGGGCGCGCGCATCTACATGGCGCTGGCACCTGTGGATATGAGGAAGGGCTTCGACGGGCTGTCGATGGTGGTGCAGGATCTTTTGAAGAAGGATCCGTTCCGCGGCCACCTGTTCATTTTCCGGGGCAAGCGCGCTGATCTGGTGAAGATTCTGATGTGGGACGGCACGGGGCTTTGCCTGTTCGCCAAGCGGCTGGAGCGTGGCCGCTTCGTCTGGGCAGTGACGCAGGATGGCGAGGTTGTACTGACGCCCGCACAGCTGTCGATGCTGCTCGAAGGCATCGACTGGCGCTCGCCGTTACGCACGGATCAGCCACGACGTGCGGGGTGAAGTGCTTCGCGCAAAAGGTCAAGATCGACATTGATTCAATAGCTTGACCCCATCTGCCCTGGTATCTTCACCTCATGATCGAAGCAGCGGGACAAGATAGTGACGAGGTGGCGCGGCTTCGCGCGCTCGTCGCTGCGCAGGCTGCAGCGCTGAAGACGGCGCAGGCCGAAGCTGCCGCCGCCAAGGCCGGTCTTCTTGTCAAGAGCCTGGAGATCGAGAAGCTCAAGATCCAGATCGCGCGGCTCAGGCGCATGCAATTTGGCCGCTCCTCGGAGAAGCTCTCCCATGAGATCGAGCAACTGGAACTGCGGCTCGAGGAACTGGAGATGGTCGAGGCGGCGAACAATGCAGCCATCGACGAGATAGCTCCTGCCGCTGATGCAGCAACAGCCAAGCCGAAGGCCACGCGCCGCCCTTTGCCTGAGCATCTGCCGCGCATCGAGATCGTACACACGCCTGCCATCGTGAACGACCCTGCCTGTGCTTGTCCATCCTGCGGAACGGCAGGCAAGTGGCGCAAGGTGGATGAGGATGTCCGTGAAGTCCTGGAGTATGTGCCGGGCCGCTTCGAGGTTATCCGCCATGTGCGTCCCGCCTTCTCGTGCCGCACCTGCGAGAGCATGGCGCAAGCTCCGATGCCGAGCATGCCGATCGAGCGCGGCATGGCCGGACCGGGCCTGATCGCCCAGGTTCTGGTTGGCAAATACTGTGATCATCTCCCGCTTTATCGCCAGGCAGAGATCTTTGCCCGCGAGGGCGTCGAGATCGAGCGCTCGGTGATGGCCGGCTGGGTTGCCAAGGCCGCAGAGCTTGTCGCGCCACTGGTCGAGGCGGTCGGTGCCCATGTGATGCGGGCTGAGCGGCTGCATGCCGACGACACGCCCGTGCCAGTGCTGGCGCCGGGCCTCGGGCGCACGAAGACAGGGCGGCTCTGGGTGTATCTGCGCGATGAGCGACCCCGTGGCGGTCAAGACCCGCCCGCCGCGCTGTATCGCTACACGCCCGACCGCAAGGGAGAGCGACCGCGCGAGCACCTCAAGGCCTTTGCAGGATTCCTGCAGGCGGATGCCTATGCCGGATTCAACGAACTCTATGCGACGAGTGCCACGCGTTCAGCCGCCGCAACCGAGGTTGCCTGCTGGGCGCACGTCAGGCGCAACTTCCACGACGTTCACGCCGGGACAGGCTCGCCCCTGGCACTGGAGGCGATGACCCGCATTGGCAAGCTGTTCGAGGTTGAGCGCCTCATTCACGGCCAGCAGCCCGAGGATCGGCGCAAGGCTCGTCAGGATCTGGCGCTGCCCGTCATGACCGAACTCGCCAGCTTCCTCGACCATTCCCTCGCCCAGATCTCCGGCAAGAGCGACCTGGCCAAGGCCATTCGCTATGCCCGATCGCGCTGGGCAGCACTCACCCGCTATCTCGACGACGGCACCCTCGATATCTCCAACAACGCCGCAGAACGCGCCATCAGGCCTCTCAAGCTCGGCGCCAAGAACTGGTTGTTCGCAGGGTCCGACGCAGGCGGCGAGCGCGCCGCCGCCATCTACACGCTCACCGAAACCGCAAAGCTCAACGGGCGAGACCCAGCGGGATATCTGCGAGCAGTCATCACCAGGATCGCCGATCACCCCATCAACAAAATCGCCGACCTGTTGCCGTGGAACCTTATGCCGTAGCCGTCAGAGGACGCTTACTTCTGCCGGGGTTGACCCTTCGCAGCTTTATGGATGGCGGCGACAGGCCCGGGCATCCGGGGCGGTCAAAGCCATGCCCGTTGCGCACGATGAGGTGAAGTTTGCGCGCGTCGAGGCGGCTGGCAACTGGGCTGTGGAGATTGTCATTCGGGATACGGTTGTCCGCGTTGGCGGCGACATCGATGCGGATCATCTGACCGTGATACTGAGTAAGCGTCCTCTGACGGCTACGGCATAAGGTTCCACGGCAACAGGTCGGCGATTTTGTTGATGGGGTGATCGGCGATCCTGGTGATGACTGCTCGCAGATATCCCGCTGGGTCTCGCCCGTTGAGCTTTGCGGTTTCGGTGAGCGTGTAGATGGCGGCGGCGCGCTCGCCGCCTGCGTCGGACCCTGCGAACAACCAGTTCTTGGCGCCGAGCTTGAGAGGCCTGATGGCGCGTTCTGCGGCGTTGTTGGAGATATCGAGGGTGCCGTCGTCGAGATAGCGGGTGAGTGCTGCCCAGCGCGATCGGGCATAGCGAATGGCCTTGGCCAGGTCGCTCTTGCCGGAGATCTGGGCGAGGGAATGGTCGAGGAAGCTGGCGAGTTCGGTCATGACGGGCAGCGCCAGATCCTGACGAGCCTTGCGCCGATCCTCGGGCTGCTGGCCGTGAATGAGGCGCTCAACCTCGAACAGCTTGCCAATGCGGGTCATCGCCTCCAGTGCCAGGGGCGAGCCTGTCCCGGCGTGAACGTCGTGGAAGTTGCGCCTGACGTGCGCCCAGCAGGCAACCTCGGTTGCGGCGGCTGAACGCGTGGCACTCGTCGCATAGAGTTCGTTGAATCCGGCATAGGCATCCGCCTGCAGGAATCCTGCAAAGGCCTTGAGGTGCTCGCGCGGTCGCTCTCCCTTGCGGTCGGGCGTGTAGCGATACAGCGCGGCGGGCGGGTCTTGACCGCCACGGGGTCGCTCATCGCGCAGATACACCCAGAGCCGCCCTGTCTTCGTGCGCCCGAGGCCCGGCGCCAGCACTGGCACGGGCGTGTCGTCGGCATGCAGCCGCTCAGCCCGCATCACATGGGCACCGACCGCCTCGACCAGTGGCGCGACAAGCTCTGCGGCCTTGGCAACCCAGCCGGCCATCACCGAGCGCTCGATCTCGACGCCCTCGCGGGCAAAGATCTCTGCCTGGCGATAAAGCGGGAGATGATCACAGTATTTGCCAACCAGAACCTGGGCGATCAGGCCCGGTCCGGCCATGCCGCGCTCGATCGGCATGCTCGGCATCGGAGCTTGCGCCATGCTCTCGCAGGTGCGGCACGAGAAGGCGGGACGCACATGGCGGATAACCTCGAAGCGGCCCGGCACATACTCCAGGACTTCACGGACATCCTCATCCACCTTGCGCCACTTGCCTGCCGTTCCGCAGGATGGACAAGCACAGGCAGGGTCGTTCACGATGGCAGGCGTGTGTACGATCTCGATGCGCGGCAGATGCTCAGGCAAAGGGCGGCGCGTGGCCTTCGGCTTGGCTGTTGCTGCATCAGCGGCAGGAGCTATCTCGTCGATGGCTGCATTGTTCGCCGCCTCGACCATCTCCAGTTCCTCGAGCCGCAGTTCCAGTTGCTCGATCTCATGGGAGAGCTTCTCCGAGGAGCGGCCAAATTGCATGCGCCTGAGCCGCGCGATCTGGATCTTGAGCTTCTCGATCTCCAGGCTCTTGACAAGAAGACCGGCCTTGGCGGCGGCAGCTTCGGCCTGCGCCGTCTTCAGCGCTGCAGCCTGCGCAGCGACGAGCGCGCGAAGCCGCGCCACCTCGTCACTATCTTGTCCCGCTGCTTCGATCATGAGGTGAAGATACCAGGGCAGATGGGGTCAAGCTATTGAATCAATGTCGATCTTGACCTTTTGCGCGAAGCACTTCACCCCGCACGTCGTGGCTGATCCGTGCGTAACGGCGAGCGCCAGTCGATGCCTTCGAGCAGCATCGACAGCTGTGCGGGCGTCAGTACAACCTCGCCATCCTGCGTCACTGCCCAGACGAAGCGGCCACGCTCCAGCCGCTTGGCGAACAGGCAAAGCCCCGTGCCGTCCCACATCAGAATCTTCACCAGATCAGCGCGCTTGCCCCGGAAAATGAACAGGTGGCCGCGGAACGGATCCTTCTTCAAAAGATCCTGCACCACCATCGACAGCCCGTCGAAGCCCTTCCTCATATCCACAGGTGCCAGCGCCATGTAGATGCGCGCGCCCGCCAAAGGCGAGGTCAGGGTTTGTGGCGTCATCGGTCGAGCGCTGCGACAAGAGCCGAAAGCCGCTCAGGCGCGATACCCTCATCCGCCTTCAGCACCCGGCCGTTGCTCAAGCTGACCTCCACCGTGCAGTCGGCACGCGGAGCCATCTTGCGCGGGGGCTTTGGTGAAGGCTTCTGTCCCGGCTGCGCTTCGGCTGCGATGACAACAGGCGCGAAGACCGGAGCCTCCAGCGAGGCCAGCGGCGTCACGCCCGGCATCAGCCCCGCCTTCGCCTGCTTGCGCCAGTAAAACAGCAGGCTCCGGCTCACCCCATGCCGATCCGCAACCGCCGCCACAGAAGCGCCCGGCTGCATCGTCGCCTCCAGAAGCCGCACCTTCTCCTCGACGCTCCAGCGACGACGGCGCTCAACCTGGCTGATAATCTCCGTCCGGGTGTCCATAGCCGTCCTTGCGCATAGGCTTAAGGACGACAACAACCGTCCAGACCATGCTCATACGATGCCGGACCCGCCCCCGCGCAAGGCAGCCATGGCAGAACGCTTACCCGACATCTGCTCAAGCAGACGGTGCAAACGGCGCGCCAGACGTTTGTCCGGCAGCCCCGCCGAACCGACTTCATCGTCATGCCAGCCTGCAAGTCCGTGTTCCGTGTCTCCGCTCATCTGTGACGCCTCCGCGAATCGGCGTCACAGACAGAATCACGGACGATTCAACGGGTGCAAATCGCGCGCAGGAGATGTGGGTAATCGAAAGTCTCACCGGATGATACCAAAGGCCCTTTGACCTGACTCACCGAGGGTTCCCAAACTGACTGCGGCGTGATTCAAAGTGCGTGGAGGACCCACGCCATGCCGAAGGTTGTCGAGATCAAGCCGAGCCATACTCCCGCCGAGCTGCGCCGCCTGGCGGCATCGGGCAAGGATGCGAACCAAAGTCGACGATTGCTGTCCATCGCTGCGGCGCTGGACGGGATGAGCCGGGCGGAGGCCGCCAAGATCGGCGGCATGGACCGCCAGACGCTACGGGACTGGGCGCATCGGTTTAATGAGCAAGGCCCTGCCGGGTTGAAGGACAACCGTCGCCGGGGGAACCCAAGACGTCTGTCGCAGGCGCAACTGGTGGAGCTGTCCGAGATCGTCGAGACCGGCCCCAACCGCGCTGTAGACGGCGTGGTGCGCTGGCGGCGGATCGACCTGCAACGTGTCATCGCGGACAAGTTCAAGATCGCGTATCACCAGCGCAGCATCGGCAAGCTGCTGAAGCACCTGGGCTTCTCGCACATCAGCGCCCGGCCACGGCATCCCGGGCAAGATGGCGAGGTCATCGCGGCTTTTAAAAAAACTGGCCCAACACGCTCGCGGCGCACATCAAGGGCGTGACGCGCAAGACGAAGATCGAGATCTGGTTTCAGGATGAGGCCCGCATCGGCCAGAAGAACGGGCTCGTCCGGCAATGGGCGAGGCGCGGCACAAGACCTACCCAGCCTGCCGACCAACGCTATGAGAACGCCTATCTCTTCGGTGCCATCTGCCCCGAAAGAGGCGTGGGCGCGGCCCTCGCTTTGCCCCATGCTGACACCGACATGATGCAACTGCATATCGACGAGATATCCCTGCACGTCGCCAAAGGCGCTCATGCCGTGCTGCTGCTGGATCGAGCCGGATGGCACATCACCGGCGACCTGAACTGGCCGAAGAACATCACGCCGATCCTGCTGCCCTCGCGCGCGCCGGAACTGAACCCCGTGGAGAATATCTGGCAGTATCTGCGTGCCAACTACCTCTCGAACCGCGTCTTCGAGACATACGCCGACATCATCAATGCAGCCTGCGAGGCCTGGAACAGGCTCACCGAAAGGCCCGACGTCATCACATCAATCGGGATGCGCCACTGGGCGCAAACAGGTCAGTTATAAGGGCCGTTAGTATGAGTACCAGGCAACTCTTGCACCCATTATTCAGGCATGGGCTGGCGCTCAGATCAGCAGCGTCAATCTAAGCGGCTCATTTGCGAAGGGCACGGCCAACCGAAGCGGGACGGACTCCCCGCCGAAGACTACCACCTCTTCACGGTCCTGCGGCATCATCCTGCTGCTTAAGGCGCGCAATATCTTCGGCTGTCCCGACGATTTCCAGCAGCACATTCGCGCGGCTCGTTGCGACATAGACCAGTTCAGGGTCGGTCAGACCCTCGATCCCGATCAGAAAAACGCATGGACGCGACAGGCCCTTGAAGCGCCGTACTGTGTCAAGAACGATGCGATCGGGCCGAATGTCATCGGCACGGCAGGTCGCTATGCCGGCGATCTTTTCGCCAAGAGCATTCAAGGTGCCACCTGTACCTGCAAGTACCGCAATCTGCGCCGGCGCGACCTGACCGGAGCGAAGAAGCTGTGCAATCCGTTCGTTCAGGCGCGAAAGGGAGATTTCGCCGTTACGACACACTAGGGTTCCAACCGGCTCGCCTTCGGGTCCAGCAGGGATGCTTCGTCGACCCTGGTACCACTTTGCCATCACGGCATGGATCCGCCGCGTGTTTCGAAGATTCCTTGTCAGTGCGATGGACGACGCGGGGAGAGCCTCGATGAACCCCTTTTCGGGAGAAAACAGGCGCTGATTGTCGTCGTAGAAAACGTAGAATCCGCCGGTTTCCGGGTCTCTGATGGTGAGGCGTAGGGCATTCAACCAAGAGTCATGAAAGTCCTGCCCCTCATCGATGATGACAGTATCAAAGCCGAAATCGGGATTGTTGCTGACCGCCTCCACGAGTGCCTCCGGAAGAAGGCTATCGAACAGGGACTGAGCGCCATCCGAGGGCAATTCGACCCCGGCCTTCTGCGCGAGGGTTCGGCATAGCGCGTGGAAGCTGGCTACAAAGAGGCAGTCGTGACTGTGACAGATCGTTCGAAGATGGGCGGCGAGCGGCGCGTTGTAGCAGGTCAGAAGCGTGCGGCGGCCTTCGGCAGCTGACCTTATGGCCTTTTCGACGGCCAAAACGGTTTTGCCACTGCCCGCACCACCCGAGATCGCCATTTCCTTGTTGTCTGCGAGCGAGTCGAGGATCCACGCTTGTTCGGCCGTAAGCCGCTCAATAGTCATGGCATCGTCAGCAAGGCTGATGCCAATGTGGGCCTTCAGTTCGAAATGGCTGGCAAGCAGCTCCTCGAGCGTTCTCAGGCCATCCAGTCCCAAATGGCTTTCACGCTGGTCGCCGCCTTCGGTCATCCGATGGACAATCCAGCGATCGAGGGTTTCCATGTCATCCCCGAACGCCATGATCTCCAGCGGCGCATCCGGCGCCAGTGCCCGTCGAGGTCGGACGCAGCCGGGAAGGATAGCGCCATGGCGCGCTCTGACGAAACGACTGCTCAGCGCTCGGCTTGCGCTGAGCCGTTTCAAGAAATGATGCTTGCTGCTACGTGCCTGAGAGACGGGATTCTTGATCCTGAACGTGAAACCGTCCCGGTCCTCACTGAGCCACTGACCGTCGCTCTCGCGGCAACTCACCCTCCCGCCCTTAACCTCGAGGAACAACAGCCCGTGTTCGGCGTGTGCGACAATGAAATCTGCTTCTCCGTCGAACTCAGCGCCGTCGTGATCCACTTCATGCCAAGAGCGTGAATAGTAGCAGTTGTAGTCTCCGGGAAGCTTTTCCCGCATACGCTCGTAAACCCGGATTTCCGAAGACAGTTTCCGATTGTCCAGAACATGTCGTGGCAGTTCCTTCGGATACATCCGGGCCATATTCAGGGCCTTCCGTCCAGAAGCTTGCGGAAGAAACCGAGTCCCGGGTTCTCGGGTGTTCCGACCAGCATGCCCCGGTCAAGGTGACGGTTGAAATGCTCGCATGAGGTTTCCGGAAGGAATGTGCAGCAGTGACAGGCCGAGGACCCAGATCCCTCGGAAAGTGAGAGGATGCCGCTGCTGCAAAGCGGATCGGAAGAGCACCACTCCAGACCCCGCAGTGCTGCTAGCAGTATAGGGCCAATCTCGCTGGTACGTCCCTTTCGGGACAAACCACCCAGTGTTCCATCGGAGTCCGGGGCCGATGTATACAGCAGAAATCCGCACATCCCACCGGGACCTGGCGAAACGTACAACCTCTCTCGGATGGAGGCAGTGGAATACCCGCTGTCGAGTGACAGGCGTTCCGACAGAGCGTGTGCCGTTGTGTGGATGAGTAGCAACCTCGCTGAAATCGTCATGGGCAAGGGACGATCGCTGCCGTTGTGGTCCTGCCATGCACGCTCGGCGGCATTATGCGCCTTTGCCGCCCTGTCTGTGACATCGGGCGCGTTCTCCCAAGACAATACGGCTGTCTCATCGAAGTTGATGAATATGCCTTCCCCGCGAACTTCGATTGCCGGCAGCCAGTTCAACTTCTTTTCGGACAGCGGTGCCACGAAAGCGCTGTTGTCGACCGATTCCACCGGGCTGAGACGGGTGAATGCCTTTAGAGCCCGTACTTCGCGCAGTCTCTCGACCGAGACGACACGGTCCAGAATTCCCTCGAGATCGCGCGGGATTGCCTGTGGCGAGATCTGGAACTCGGAGAACTGCTCATCTTCCGGGCCGCCCGTGCAAAACATTAGATGCTCATTAGGGCGCAGGTCACCGGTCTTGTTGTCCAGCACTGTCAACAGGGTGAGTATCCGCGCCGTTAAGTCTTCTGGCCTTGTGTCTGGTTCGGGCCACCTTGGATGGATACGCTTCCGCACGAAATCGGCCAGCTGCGATCGGTCGTCTAGCGTAATGATATCCGGCCAAAAATCCTCCAGCATGAGCTGGAAGGAACCACCAAACGGTGGCACGTCAAGCGCTGACTCAACTAAGGGGAAATAAGCGTTCGATGCACCACGCTGAATAGACACAGGTTTGTGGTTGCATGATGCTGAAGGCTCGCTCTTGAGCCAAGGCGACAATCCTTCGCATGAAAACCTGCTTAGCGCGCTGGGCGACAGTGCGCCATCCAGATCACGTTTTGAGCCGCACTCCGTGCAGTGGACCTTAAGTCCTTTCAATCCTGCGCCATCCCCGATGAGCTTGAGCGGCTTTTTTCTGGAGCAAGCCTCGGCGTGATTCGGCCATGACATCCAAGGAAAGTCTTGCAGGTGTCCGGCGGGGCACGTCACGATGAAGCGGACCGGCACCACGTAGATTTTCTTGACGCGCTGGCCTCGCCCCGTACTGCAGGATGGGCACCATAACTCAGGCTTGCCGATCTCTGAGCTCCAGAGTCGGCTACGTTGCAGCATGTTGCACTTTGGACAGACATGCCAATCCGGAAATCGATAGGCAGGCAAGAGGCGTGGACGCTTCTCCCTTCCGACGTTCTCGTCGCCGACAGGAGGTAACCTGAACCCATTCACCTGAAGCTTGGCCTGAAGTGGCGCATGATGGATGCATTGATCGTTCAGAAGCCCCTTTTTGATCGCCAGTTGGTCCCAAGCCTCAAGGCCTGCCGCGACCACGGAGACAGGCGCACCATTCTCGCCTCTGAAGTCGATGATCGACCCAGGGCCGTTGCCAGTAAGTGCCTGGCTCCGCCGAATCTTTCCGATCGGTTTCATCGTGTTGTCTCCCTGTCCGATCGGCCCTCTAGCAGAACATAAGACGTCGAGGCCTCAACGGAACGCAGCGAGTTGGGCGTCGGCTTCTGGCCGGCAAAGCGAGCCTTGTTTCCACGTTCGGCAGCGACTTCCGCAGAAGTCAGAAGAGCGTCACTTGATTCATCCCAATATTCTGTCAGGCCCTGCCGATTGAACCAGTTGTCAAGGAACGCGTTGAGTTGCGCTCGTGATGCCTCGGCCTCAACCGGATCAACTCGTTCGATCCTTGCAATAACCGTCCGCAGAAGTGCTTCCACCTCTTGTTGATGGTGTTCAATCGCGCCCGGTTTCTCCATACCGACCACTAGATGGCGTACCATGGCGACAAATGGGGCATGCAGCGCACGGTCGCGCGCCCGCGGGGCGAAGGGGGTCACACTTGTGGCCTCTACATCCCGGTAAAGGCTGCGATGCCAACTTGCAAAGGTCTCGTATCGGCTGCGGTCACGGGACTTTGCTGCGTTGAACAGTGTAACTACGAGGCCCGGCGCCCTCTGGCTCCTGCCAACCCGACTTGTGGCCTGGATGTACTCGGCAATCGTCTTCGGCTGACCATTGACCAACATCAGACCAAGCCGAGAAACATCCATCCCCACCGAGATCATATTGCTTGCCAGCACGATGTCGACGTGGTCGGGATCGTCCCAAGCACGTTCCAGATCTTTGAGGTGTCTCGGAATGTCGCTGGAACGGACACGACTAGTGAGTTCGATCTGCATCCCCGCGTCGCGCTCAATCTCGCCCGGTCTCCGCGCGGAGTAGTCCCGGATACTGCGGGTAACGTCGTCGCGCATGAGAACAAGCGCGCCACCAAGCTCACGAAGCGAATTGAAGTAGTTGATGAGGGTCCAATATCCGTCACGCCTGTCTGCCGGAAGCGTCTCGTCGGTAGCCGCCTGTAGCAGAGAAGCAGCAACAGCCTGTTGTGCAAACTTGACCGAGCGACCCACGGTTGAGATGCCCACGTAGCGACGACCGGGCACGTCACGATCCTCGATCGCGAAACCCGAATTTGTATGATCGAGCCCGGGCGGGGGGAACTGAAAGGAACGGCGGTCAAACAGGTTCTTAATCTGGTCTTCAGCTCTCCGGATCGTTGCTGTTGAACCAATGACCTTTGCTCTCAAGCCTGCTCCCGATCGACACAGCTCGTCAATTGCCGTCTCGTAGAGCCCGGCAAGACTACCGAGCGGCCCCGAGATCAGGTGGAGTTCGTCCTGGATTACCAACTCAGGGGAATCCGCAGCTGTTCCGATACCGAAGAGGCAACCAGTCTTCTGATTACGCGTGATCTGCGCGTATTTGTCGATCGTTGCAATCAGCAACGTCGGCCGCTCTCGATAGATATCCTCATCGACTGTCCAGATCGGGAGCAGTGCAAGTTCCTGCCCCACGTCACATGACTTTGTAAGGCAGCGAACCTCCACACGACTTTTGTCCAACGCGATTTTCCAGTCGAGGACATCACGACAGCACGGGCAACTACGCAACTGCGCCGGGGAGCTTTCCGCCTCCGTGCCAAGTACCTGCCCCGCCTGCGCAACTTTATTCGGTGTGGCACCTTCTCCCACCCAAAGCCCGAGGGAAATCGGGATATCCGTTGCGAAGTGCGCGGGCAGCCTGACCTTCTCCAGCTTGACCCTGCCACGCCTGACCATCTCGCAGGCACAGATCAGGGCTGCTGCTCGCTCGAACTGCTGGATAGTCAGCAACCTAAGGGTATACCGCATGAACGTTGTCACGCCTGCGCCACTCGGATTTCCCGCTGCATGGAGACGACGGAGGAATATCGTGAACGCCGCCAGCAACAGATAGGCTTCGGTCTTTCCGCCGCCGGTCGGAAACCAAAGCAAGTCCATCGTCTCGCGATCTGAGGAATCCGGTTTTGCGATCGACTCAAGACACAGGAGCGCAAAACCAAGCTGAAACGGCCGCCATACCAGTTCGGGAGGTTGTGGATTGACGCGCCATGAATACTGTAGCGCAAGGGCAGCGTTTGCGAGCCTGAAGGCGGTCAGGACATCGGGCGATGACTCCAGGAGAGCAATACCCGCTCGCATTCGCTGTTCGGCGGTTCGGCAGCGCTGCATGTGCAGCTGTGCCTGTTCAACATGCTCCTGCGGCATGCCGAGCGCTCCACCCTTTATCCTTGAAATCCAGTGCGCGTAGGCATCAACAAACGACGCCAGTCCAGCAACGAGACTGGCGGAGTCCTCGGATGCCAGCCAGGAAGCCGCAAGCGGCAACCTCGCATCATCCTGCCGGAACTCCATATCACCTTCCGCGCTAACCAAATGGATAGTGGCCTCCGGAAACCAGCTTGTGCTGACCCGTTGAACAGAGCCATCCACGGGTTCGTCCCACATAGCGGAGCAGGTGTGGCCCACCGCAAATTGCTGTATGTCGCGATACAGCAAGGCAGATGCACGGGCATCGTCTTCGTCCCTCCCGGATCCTGCCCGGTCAGGTTTCGGAACGAACCTGCAATCAGCTTCGCATTCTACATTCACAGAGAACTGGAAGAGCGTTGCTTCCTCGTTGGCTGCGCGACTTCTCGCATCAATCGGCTTCGCATCGTTAGTCACCGCGAGCGTGACAAGCAGGATATCGCACCAAGGTGCGATCCTGCAGTGCAACGAGGTTCCTGCAAGCCCACTGCTGGCAAGGCTAATGATTGGGGCTGCCTCTGTGCGCAGGTCCGCGAGATCGAGTGACAACTCGGCGAAGTGAGGGGCTCGTCGCCAACTCTGCACCCGCGTCCTGCCCGAACCGGTGCTTTCTTCGGCCGTGCTCTCTGACCTGTAGCGAGCCCCCTCTACCCGAACCCGCAATCTCGGTGCCGAACCGCTCGGTTGGACCGCAAAGGAAAGACCGGCCGAAGTGGGCCGAAAAGCAGAGGCTGCCTTCACTCCATCCAGCGCGGTTCCCACTGCATCCGCGTCGTCAGCATCGCTCGCCTCGTCGTCATCTTCCGGCGAAATCGTCGTGCGAGGGGGAAAAAGGATTCCAGTCAGATATCGGTCAGTCGGCCGATCTGAAATCAGTTCATCCGGTGCCTCTGGACCGATGAGATCGACCTTCATCCTTTGAAGCAGCGTGTCGCGGGCATCGATCATTTACGTTCTCCAAAAGTTATGGTCCTGGCTCAGCGAGGAATGCTGGCAAAGCCGCCTAGCAGCGGCATGAGCGCAAGGCTCGGTGCCTCTCCGGACCGTCCCGGCACGACAACCGTGGTCGCACCAACTATAGGAATTCCCGCAACGACTTCCGGTAGCGCTGACTCCGGCTCAGCCTTGCGCAACGACTGCATCAAATCGACGAAACTATCGGAAAGACATCCGATCGCGGTTCCATCGTGATCTCCGATCCTCAGGATCAGACGGCTTTCATCATCAAGATATGCAGCCACTCTCGGTTCATCGGTCGCAGCACGCCATATACTTGAGATCAAGTTTGCCACATTGACGACGTGGCTCGAACGCACGAACTCGGTCCAGTCGACGAGATCCCCCTCAAGGCCGATCTCCATCAGGCGATGATCGGGGCGTGCGGCCCAAAAGCGTTCCGGTTCTCCAGTCGTGTAAAACTTTCGCGGATTAATCCATCCAGTTCGAAGTTCCGTGCTGGCACGAGTTGCTCCGACATATAGAGTGCGGGCTTCCTCGGCCCAGTTCACCTCGTCGCCATACGGTGCCTGCGCGAGCAACAGCATGACCCGCTCGGCCTCTCGCCCCTTGATCCCATGGATCGTCGACAGCAACGGTCCCGAGCTTCCCTCATGGTCGCTCAGCAGTTCCAGCGGCGGATCTGCAAGACCTTTGGCGATATTGCCAACCGAGATGTCTTTGCGGCCTGAAGTATCCAGATCGAGCAGGATTTCCCAACACTCATCGAGATTGCGCAATGGCGCTGGGCTCAACGCCTCAAAGATGGACCGGAAGTCGTTCTGCGACATACGGGTTGCCGACGGCAGGCCGCCGAGCAATGCCCCGATCCATGCCTCAACTCTTGGCGGTCGGTCGGGTAGCCTGAGCCTGAAACTTCTACCAACCGCACGCATGTGTTCGGCAGCAGTGAAAAGTCCGCGACGGCTTCGTGTCAGGATTAGGCCGCCTATTGTGGATGGATGAACTACAAACCTTGTGACGTCGGTCTCAACGGCAGCGGTGCTGATCTGCTCTCGAATACGAAAGTAGCCATCCCTTGAACCCACCGGATCGTCTTTCAGGGTTTCGCGAACTGAGCGAAACATTTCCTTTAAGGCTTTTGTCCGGGTCCGGTGGTCGCATTCGAGCTGGTCACAAGTGAAATCGGCATGCCTCGCGATTTCTGCCAGCAATGTGGATCCCTCAGCACCTCTCTGCTGATAGCCATAGATCGATTGCGCGAAATCTCCGAAGATCGTGATGCCACAGGAAGGATCCAGCAAGGCAAGAAGGGCCTCACACATCTCCTTGCGGTCACCGACCAGATCCTGCGCCTCATCAATGACCACGTGTTCCAGCAAACCAATGGCGTCCGCCACGAGTGGATTATCCGACCGCATCAGTCTTGTTGCAGCCTGAATGCTGGCGTCATGCCCGCCCGCAGCATATGCACCCGAAGCTGCGAGCAGGCGCGCCGCAAAAGAGTCGAACGTCCTGATCTGCAGCGCCGCTGCATTTGGCATATCGTGCAGGCGTCGACCGATCCTGTCGCGGATCTCTGCAACTGCGATGCGGGTGAAACTGAGAAGCAGGATCCGTGAAGGGGCAAGGCCCTCGTCCTGCACAAGGGATATGACACGCTCGCAGGCTACATGAGTCTTGCCACTACCGGGGCCAGCCTCAACAACCATTCTCGATCCAGCAGGAGCATGCGCTACCCGCATTTGACCCTCATCGCGTTCAGCTACCTGGCTCGAAGGATCAGGGGTCTTGAAACTGAACCATTCATTCAGGAACGAGGCATTCTCTTCGCTCATCGACCATTTCTGATCGACATGATCGAAAGCTCCACTGAGCGAAAGGGCCCTGCGCAATGCGGCAGGCATCGGATCGTCGCCAGTCCAGCGTCCGATGGGCTCAAGGGCACGATGACCACTCAGTGAGACAGGTTCGTCAAATGACGCAAGCACTTCGACAAGGCTCTCCGTCGCACCGCCGGCTACTTCGGGAAAAAGTCTTTCACAACCAGTTCCAACCAAGGTGCCATGATCTCCAAGAGCTACGACCGTGCCATCCGGCAGTGAGATCCGACGCTCCGGCAGGGCCACCAGAACTGGCTCACCGCGCATCGTGCCGTAGCCAATGTCCTTCAACTCGCACAGTGCGTCGATAACGCTACCGATGCGGGCTGCAGCCTCCACGCTGTCCGAGTCATCCACGAACTGCGACACCCAACTCACAACCTCGGTGCGGCTGAGGCCACGACGTGCATGGACGATCCGTCGGACCAGATCCGCGATGGCACTTATGCTGCCGTCCCCCGGCACATCTGGCGTGGGCAGGCCAAGGGCAAGCGCAGATTCAGAAGTCACACAGCACCTCTCGAGAGACTTGCCAAATATGATTGACGTTCAGACAGTTAGTAGTCAACCTTGCTGTGATTGCTTCGGACTGGCGTCGTGGTGACCTTGTTCAGCGAACTTATGTGGGCTCGGATGGAAAGATGCAGAGTGCGAATGTTCTGGCAGACCGACATCAGGCGCTTGCCGAACAATTTACAAGCCTCGGTCGGGCGCGAGGCGAACTGCCCGTCTTCGCCATTGAGCACGGGCTCGACGAGCTGGCGCTGGAAGAACTGAGAAAGACAGTCTCGCGACAGATCGAGAAGGATCCGCAACTCGCGGGGGCTGTGTGGTCGTGGAGCTATCTTCCGTTGGTCGTGATCGCCACGGAGGTAGGATACCGATACCGCGGCACCGGAACGGATTTCTGGCCAGTGCTCTCTCAGGAAATCGGAACCGAGGCGGGTCCTGCATTCCGATCTGGTCTGTCTCGTCTGTTCGAACTCGGACACGATAGGTTTCGCCTCGCGCAGCCCGGCGACAGTCCGTGGGAGCGCCATTTCCCTCATATCTCATGGCCGATCGGCAACTCCGTTGTGCCACTTGAGATTCAGCCCCAGCTCGCAGACGCGCTCAGACGTGCTGTCAGGGCAGGAGTTCCAGCCGACGACACCGAAAGGCTGCTGGAGCACCTCAGAGCGCTTGCGGCGGGGCATGCAAGTCGTCGCTTCGAGAACTGGCTCCTGCAGAGGGACCTTGCTCTTGAGGTCATGCGCCGGCTTCTTGCGCCTCGGTCAGCCGGCTGGCTTTCAGAGGACTTTCTGCTACGGATCGACCAAGATATCCGAAAAGATTGGGGCGCACTGCGAGCGATCACTGAAGCACGGAAGACCGTCGCAAGAAGAACGGCGCGCCTCGCACAGATTGTATCATCCCGGTACGTTCTTGGACTCAGGGATGGCGCACCGAGCCACCTAGTCATTCGTGGGCCAGCATTGCCGGCTCAGCTGCGCGACGAAGTGATCGGCGTTTTGCGCATACATGGTGACCGCATACGGGCCATTAATGGGATGCAGGCACTCCCTCTTGGCTCATTCCTTGCTGGCGGTGAAATCGCCTTGAAAAGCGTCTTCCCTTTCCCGGCAACCCCTTTGCGCAGGGACGACGCCCTCAATGTCGATGAGGGAACTGCAAATACAGCAATGGAACGTCTGCAGCCGCTCGAGCCGGAGTTTTTTGCTGTTGAGTCCAATGATCTTACAGCTAGCGCCGTTTTTCCGGACGACAAGCTGCAACCTGGGTCCAGAATCATCCAGTTCATTCGTGCAGATGGCTACGGAAATCTCGAATCTCGAACCTTGGAAACATCTATCCCTTCGGACATCGAGTTTTTACGGCGCCGAGGATTTGTGATTGCAGACCGCGTTCCAAGTCTACAGCTTTTGGGGTTACCTGCACCAGGGTCTTCAAACAGGTTTCTTAGTGACTTTCCTATCCTCGTTGCGCAGCGAGGCGTCGCAGGCGGTGAACTCCTCCTTGATGGGTCGGTTGCCTCAGGCGAACTTCTGAGCATCCGCGGTATCGAGCGGAAAGCACTTAGACCAGACGTCGGCCGACATCTGATCGAACTCGCTGAAGGTCGAGAGATCGACAGGCTGGATTTCGAAGTCATAGAGCCGCCGGACGTTGAACCAGCAACGGTGAAGTTACTGCCAGCCAACGCAAATGTCTCCGATCTCGCATCAGGGCATATCGAGATCAACATAACCGCTCCCCTCGCACTTGAGGCTGTCGCGATCCGCGTTCGAGTGATTTCACCGAACGAGACAGCCCTCGTTTCCGAAGGTGTGATCGAACGGTTGCCCGCAAGGATAACTGGACGTTCTCCAATCCTGTATAAAATCCAGACACAGTTGGCTGGGCTCCAATCCAACGAATCCGGCTTGCGACTGCATGTCGAAGCCGAAGGACTTCTGGAGAAGGTCTTCTCGCTTCCACCAGTTCGCCGCGAGATTCGCTATGACGGGGATACGGGCAATTGGATTGGGATCGGAGATGACGAAAAAGTCCTGGCATCGATCGGCGCCGCCGTCGGAGCACCCCTTCTCGGCGCAGGAAATTCTGACTCGAAAGGAACCCGACTGATCTTGCCAGATGCTCCTGACCACGAGGCGCTGCCGGCGGGTATCATCTTTTCAGGACCAGCTTCCACTCGACTTGGCCTAGTTAATCGCAGCCGAATATCACTGCCCACACTACTTCGGGAGCCGACTTCAAGCGAGAACGGCGTTGGGCTCATCGAACTGGCCCGTGCGAATGTTGCGTGGCAACTTGCAGAAGCGCGTGATCTTCTTGGAAACTGGCAACGATGGTCGGTAGTAGAAGGGCTTGAGGCCGCCTTGATTGAACAGCTTTGCGGAGCGAGATGGCGTAAACTGGAAACTGAAATCGATCCGTCTTTCGCTGACTTTTATTCGGCGTTGTTGCTGTTTATCGTCGAGATTTGGGACAGTACCAAGGGTGGTCGACCGCAACTAGACAATGCTCGGGATCGCGATTTTCTGTCGAGTAGAATAATTCAAAAGATGAAGGAGGTCCTACCCGATCCGCAAACTGCAGCCACGAACATCGACGATGACATGGCGGGTGCCTTAGATCTGGCGATGGAAGACGCTTACGATGAGTTGAGCGCGGCTGTCGAAGCTCGAGGTGACACGCCAGAGTTCTCTTGTGCAGTTGGTTTTCTCACAGATGACTGGAGATCCGCATTCAGAAAAGCGGGGGATGCCCAAAGACTCTTGACTTTTGGACCGTATATTTTGCCCGATGCGAGGTGGTCTGCACTCGTGCGACCATTCTACAGCGAACTTACCGAAGACGATTTGGTTGACCTGCTGGATTCCGTCCATGTCGACGCCTTCCGGCGACCTGGGCTGCGCTGGCTCGGACGTCCTGAGATCCGAGCCATGTTACAGTTGTGGCTTTCGCCAAAGGCGATGGTGGAAACAGAAGGTTGGCGAAAGCTTCTGGCAAAGGGACTCTCGGACATCCGAACGAGTAGAGCCGTGCGCTACGTAGCACTTCGACGGAAACTCGCACTTGGAGACCTTCCTGACGGGAGTCCCAGCTAATGGACCACTACCTCAGGTTCGTTAACGGTGTTCAGGCGTTGCGGCGAAGGGTCTCAGCGCTCGATATCGGTTTGGGTGGTGCGCTTGGGGTCGCCGCTGATCCTTTGCCGCACCAGATTGCAACGGTCCGTCGAGTGCTTGGGGACTCCCATATCCGTCACTTGATTTCCGACGAGGTAGGGCTCGGAAAGACCGTACAAGCGTTGATGATCGTCAATGCCATTCGCTGGCAACACCCGGGACACCGGACACTGGTGATTGCACCGGACAATCTGTTGTCGCAGTGGCAGGAGGAGTGCTGGATCAGAGGTCACATAATGCCTGCGATCGCTGGTGCGGTCGGAGATGGTACAAAAGACGAGCGGTCGCCCGTCACGCTGGCGCGTCCGCGCGACCTGATGACACGTCACGGACAGGAGGGGCGAACCATCAACGCAGACCCGGCTGTCTTCGATCTACTGATCGTTGACGAGCCCCAGACAATGCCGCGTGAGACGATTCAGGCCATCTCCCAAGCATCGGATGAATTTCGGCAGGTGCTTGTCCTGTCCGCAACACCTAGACTAGGCGACCCTCTTTGGCGCGAACCGATCTTGCGAATGATCGAACCGGAGGCTGCTGCGCTTGCTCGGATGGAAGGCCGGAACGTTGCTGAAGTTCTTGAAGACCGTGAGGCCGCGGCAGTCACGGCTCTGAACGGATCAGATTACTCGGAAGACTGGACCCAAGGTTTCCTGCAGTCGGGAGCGGCACGGCGCATCATCAGGAACGGTCGCTCCGACTGGGGTGAGTATCTGCCGCAGCGCCGAAATCACGAGGTTCGGCTGCAACCCCTTACTTTCGAGCGAATGCGGCATGAGATCGCTGCTATGGTGCTGGAAGCTGCAGACCCAGCCCAAGGCATCCAGGGACCTGCGTGGACGGCTGCACGAGCCCTCCAGCGTAGCGCGAGAGCTGCAAGAACGGTTCTCACAGAACTGGCAACACGGGGAGGGTCTGTCGCTGAACTGGCAGATGCCGCCCTCATCAAGTCACTCGAGGATCCCGGCGACAGTCGCCTCGAGGCCTTGCTCGACATCCTTTCGGAGGAATGGTGCCGCGATGAGGATCGCGCATTCATCGTCGTCTGCGGAGACAATCCGACGATCGACATGTTGCGTGTAGCGCTTCCGAGGTACTTCCCTTTCCTTGCAGATGCTATCTCCGTGCTGCGGCGCCCCGCAGCGACAGATGTGGAAGGGGTCACCAACCTTCGCGAGATCCAGGAAACACTCGCACCTTTGTTGTATGGCAAAAACCGCCTTCTGCTCGTTGGCGACTGGGTGCAAGCTGGACTGAACCTGCACCACGTTGCCCAAGGGATCATCTTCTTCTCTTTGCCTTGGGAAATCGACGGAATCGACCAGCTGATCGGCCGCGTGGACCGTCTTGGTCCTAATGATGACCGAAAGGGCTCGAGGCGTGTCATCGATATCTGGCGCATCCTTATCGAAGGGTCTCAGGAAGCCGCGATTGCCGACACAGTCGCAGCGCTCGGCGTTTTCGACGCTCCGCTGCCACCACTATCACCCGCGGAACTGGCTGAGCTGCAGACAGTGCTCGGGCGCGCTGCCATCAGGCGCAAGGCAGCTCTTTCGGTTGTTCCACTCACGGGAAGCGGCACAGGCCTGCCTTCTCGCTTCAAGGGGGCAGATCCCTTCACAAAGCAACAGGCAGCGGCCGACTTCAATCTTTGGTGTGAGAAACCTTGTCCCGGACCGGCCATGCTGTCTGAGCTCGCACGCCGCA
Source organism: Bosea sp. (in: a-proteobacteria) (assembly GCA_023910605.1). NCBI lineage: Bacteria > Pseudomonadati > Pseudomonadota > Alphaproteobacteria > Hyphomicrobiales > Alloboseaceae > Allobosea > Allobosea sp. The sequence goes on from JAAVVV010000001.1 coordinate 2,711,889, forward strand.
AGGAGACACCAATACGGCTAGAAGAGCGAGCAATCGGAGCATGGCTGAAAGCAATCACAGCTTCCAGCGACTTCGACATAGAGTACCGACGTGACAAGGTCGACGGCTACGGGTTCCAGACGTTCTGGTATCATGGCATTGGTGAGCGAGGCCGCGCTGGCGAGAGCCCTTTCGCCCTGCCTGGTGTGTCCAGGGAAAGCTGGATGTCTGGACACCACCCGTTCATCTATCGGCGATCTGATATTTCTGCACCGCCTAGGAAAAGTGTCTTCACTGACGATGGAGAGCGTTCAGGAGATGGCGAAAGATCAGGACGTCCATTACGCTTTTTCGATCATGGCGCAGAGCTGCACGACGCTCTAGTTGCTGGCTACACGGCTGCATGCCTGAATTCTTTCGGAACAGCGAAACCAGTAGTGCAGACGAGCGTCAGGCTGCCGGAGGACCACCCAGCAAAAGGAATTGGCCCACTGGTGCTCATTTCGGTAGCGCAGATCGACCCGTGCCCAGATGAACTGCTCCCGCCATTATGGACGCCTGCAGCAAAGCAAATGCTTGAAGCCGCGCCGACAGATGCACAGAGGAGAGCACTCAGTGCCGACCGAAATGCACTTCAATCCCTCTTTCGCGCTCTCCAGCGCAAAATCAGAATCGCAGCACCATCAAGCTTAATTCGTGTTGGGTCATACAAGGCACGTGATGGCTGGCAAGACTTGACAGAAGAGGAAGTGGACCTTTGCCTTAAGCCAGTCACTTCTCGCACAAACAACGTTTTGGCCAAGGGTCGAATTCCACGCGTGCCCCTCGAGCGACATGATGCGGTGAATTCAATCCGTTCTCGACAAGTGGCCGCGATCAACTCAAAGGTGGAGCAGTACCGAGCTGCGGCTGTGAATAATGTCCGACAAGAGCTTGTGGGCTTCGCAAATCAAGTGAGCGCTCACTTTCTAGCGGAAATCAGAAATCGAGAGATGGCCTTGGAGCGCCGTAGACAGTCACCACCCCAAGCTGGCCCAGTCGAACTTTGGCAGGGTCAGGTGGCCGCTTTGGAAAGATCGCTGGCGATGGGCCGTCTGAACTTTTCGGAAGCGACCACCTTTCTTCAAGGTTTTGCTAGCGGGAGCAGCTTTTTCGTAATAATTCAGCCCTTCACGGCTCTCATGGCGCTCATCCCAGACGATTGGACATAGTGTGGGGCACTGTCAGGGGAAAATCAGCTTGCGTGATGCGGCTGGACGGGGCTCAGCCGCCATCGTTCCACCGAACGCGGACCTTTGACCCTGCTCATTGGGCGAAGGGCTCGACATCGGCGGCGTGGGTGACGTGGCACTTATCCCTACGGTGGTGCAGGACAAGCGTCGGCGGGAGGCTCGACGCCGACCACGGCGAGCCGCGCACCGTGGACAGCATGGACAAGGCAAAGACGACGCCATCAGGAGTATAGGACAGCGCCCCGGGGACCTGTGGTTGCGCCCCGAGCTTTTCTAAAGTTCTGCAACCAACTTTTGACTGTTGGGCATCCCTGCCAATGAGATTTCGATTGCCGCGCGCCATTCAGGTCCGGCTTCCAGCGCGGTCTGATATGCCTGCCGCAGCTCAGAATTTCGATCTTCTGCCAGCACTTCAATCAGTGCGGCAGCCTGAGCGAGGTCCTTGCGGCGCTTGGCAAGGTTGCCTGCCTGCCGACGCTGCGCAACGATGAGCTTGTGGATGGCGTAGCGCTCGGGCCGCGGAATCCGCACCAGAACTCCCGCTCTATACAGTGCAACTGCGGGAATTGGGTCGGCTATGAGGTAATTGAGGAAGTGGAGGCTCTGCGCCCAGACACCCATGACCTCCAGCCTCACGATTCCTTCTTCTTCGCTGAAACTTGGTGCCAGCAGGTCAAGGGCGACACCGCCGCCCTTTCGGCGCCAGCGGCCTGTCCTTCCTTTCGGGTCGGTCGTCGGGGCGGGTTCGAGATCAAGAGCCGCAAGGGTGTTTGTCAAAGCCACGGGCGGAACGTCATCTGCAGCCATGGCCAGCGATAGTCGCTCGAAGCTTGCGATGTCGACATCTTCGGTTTGTGCAGGAGCGGCCTGGGTCACGCGCCGACCAATCTCGGCATCATAAAGCCGAAAGGCGTGGGTTCCGACCAAGGTTCCACCAACACCAAACACGCCGGAACGAGCCAGCGCGGTCAGCAGACGGCCTGTATCTGCATCCTGTGCAGGCAAACGCGCTGCGCGCAGCTGAGCCACTATATCCGACGTTCGACGCTCGAAAGCCTTGGCTTCTTCACGGGCGATCCTGGCATTGTGCATGCGCTGGCGTGTTGCCTCGTCATCAGGCCCGAAATAGTGCTGCACCATTCGGGCGCCGACCCGCTCGTTGGTGTACCAGTACCTCTTCCCGCTGATCACACGGATAAACGGTGCCCCGTCGACATCAGCAGCGGGGCGGCTGACATGCGCGTCGACGAGATCCTGGTAAAGGGTCTGAATTTGCAGCTGTGTGGTTTGGATCATGCGTTACATTACATAAAGTATTTTGTAATGTAAATCTGGTGACATAGTCTGGGACGGTCTATGTCAGGCCCAGCGGCAATGCCGTTGAGCCATTGCCAGCGCCGAAAGCGGATCAATTCACGCGATTGCCAGCGGAAAAATCACAGATCGCAGATTCCGCGAGGCAAACGCCAGCGGCACCCCGTACAGCACCGCCTGGAACTGTAGCACCAGTTGCCAGCGGCATTTCACAAGTGACTTTATGCCTTCGCCAGCGGGCACAAATCGTCTTTCAGATCGCAATGAGGCGTCCCCCAGCGGGTTAATCACGCGAACGCGATCGACAGATAACGCGGTATCCGGTAGCAAACACATATTACGGAAATAGCGTTCTCGCATTCCCGCTGGCATACTACGGGAATGACGGAAGATGACATCGAAGACGGCTACGAGCGGACGGTTTCAGGGTTGCTCCGCAAGCGCGCGGAGATCGCTGGCGAGGTGAAGGCCAAGCAGGACGAGGTGCAGCGCCTGCAGACGGACCTCAACGCCCTGGATCGTGCGTTGAGGGTATTCGGTTTGCAGCGCGACCTTTCTGATGTCGTCAAGCGTCCGTCGCGTTCGTCCCATCTCAAGCGCGGCGAACCGATGCGGTTGGTGCTGAGAGCGATCGCAGTCTCCCCAGGGGCGACGACGCATGAGATCGCAGAGAAAGTGATGGAAATCGCCGGACTCGACCGGGACGATGGCGTCGTTCGCGAGGACATGCGCCGCACGGTCTATCAGGCACTGAAGGCGCACCTTGCCAAGGGGCGAGTCCGAAACGGCGAGCGGAAGGGTGTCGAGGCGACTTGGGAGCGTGCCGCCTAAGCGCCCGGAGGCGGTGGAGCGGCAGTGCCCGCAGCGCGGCGTTGCCAGTAGCCGGACCACCGCTTCGACTTCGGATGCGTTGCGGCAGCCTGCACAACGAGCTTGAACTGCGTGCCGTTCGGGATCCGGCGTGCATCCTCGCGCCATGCCATTTCCTTGGCGTAGGCGTCCAGGTAAGGGCCCGCGATATGGTGATGGATGCCGATCTCGCTGCGCCGGAGCCGGGAGAAGAAGCCTTCCGCGCTATTCGTGCAGGCTCCCTCGAAGGAATAGCCGTCCTTGTCATGGTTGATGCGTTTGGTCTCGAACCTGTCGTCGTATTCGACATCGTTCCACCACGGCGCTTCGTCCGCGTGGATAGTGCTCCCAGGCTTGACCCGCTCGCGCACCGTCTTGGCACCTTGGCTCTCGTGCCGCACGACGAACGGCAGCGTGCGTCCGCCTCGTTCACGCATCACCACCACACTCCTGCGCTTGCCGGACTGATTTTCCTTCAGGCTGCGGTTGACACGGTCTTTGACCAGATTTTCCGGTTTCACGTATCCACCGAAGTTCGCGCCGTCGATCTCGACAACCCCCTCGGCCATCCGCGCGTCGGTCTCTATGCCGAGAGCTTCCCTGAGCTTGTGCAGCATCACGAAGCATGTCTTGTGTTGTCCGCGAAACAGGCGACCCAGTTGCAGCGCCGCCTCGCCCTTGGCACCGTCGACGAAGGTCATGATGCCGAAGAGGATCTTCTTGATCGGCATTTTTCGACCGTGGAAGATCGTGCCCGATGTCGCCGAAAACTGCTTGAGGCAGGCTTGGCAGGTGAAGATGGGACGCGTCCCGTCGGGCTTCTTGTGGCGGTAGACGGCTAGGCATCCGCAGCCGGGGCAATAGGGTTCCCCACCGGCGTCTGCCCATCGGACATCGCAAAACAGCTTATGAGCTTCTTCATCCGTCAGCTGTGCGACCTCGTAGGCGCTGTTGGTGCGTGCCGCAGCGCTCTGCAGATACGGCTGACCACGACGTCGTTTAGCGACGCCGCTCTTGCCCTCCTTTCCCGATTGCTCGATGCCCATCATCAGGCGATGTTGGCATTATATGGCGTCCAAAGGTCAACGATAAGCGTTGACGTTGGTTAAGAAAGTTGTTCTCGATGGGCATGATCATTACTCCTGAACAGTGCCGCGCGGCGCGGGCTTGGTTGGATTGGAAGCAATCCGAACTTGCGGAGGCCGCATCTGTGTCGGCATCGACCGTCCGCGACTTCGAAAAAGAGCGGCGTATACCGACAGCGGCGAACGCCCGGGCAATCGTGATAGCCTTAAGCCGGGCAGGCATTGTCCTCACTTGGGACGAACGAGGTCTGCCTCTAGGCGTCGAGCGCAAAAGGATCCTTGACGCGCCAACTCAGATGTGAGTCTATGCGCGCCAAGGGTCGAATTCCGAGCGGATGACGGGATTCGAACCCGCTGTCGTCACGTGGGGCGTGCTGCCAGTCCTAACCGGCTCCATCCGCATCGAACAGGGCTCCGGCTGCAACCGGGGCCCTGGTCATTTCAGAGTTCCTCTCCGGCCTCCGCCTTGCGGCGGCCCTCGTCCGTTAGGAACCAAACTCGGCTCTGGTTCAAGGCAAGCCCCGCAGTTTTCAAGTGTGCCTTCGCCTTTTCGCTCATTGAGCGCGACCAACCTTCCGCCATCACCATGTCGTCAATCTCCTTCGCGCTCTTGTTGCCCTCTTTGAGGGCGTTCCACATCAAAGTCAGCGCAGGTCGACGGGGTCGCGCGCCGCTCGGATTTGCCACCACAACCTCCGGCTTACCGAACTCGACATCCGTCCCGCTATCCGGCGCTAGCGCCAATAAAGCCAAGCGCTGCCGGAAAGCTGCTATCTTCGCCTGGTGGTTCCGGGCGGCCGTTAGTATCCGCTCGGCGACTTCGGCCTGGATTTCACGGACCTCCGCCGCAAAGGCGGCCTCGGCTTGTGCGATGCCTGCGGCGATCTCCTTCGCCTCAACTCCCAATGACGCCTCCCGTAATTTCCTTCTTTTCCGTATCTCATCCTCGTAGGCTGTACAAGTCGAATCTATCCGTCAGCGTTACGCTTCCGTTCAGCCGCTTTTTCCGGTAACATCGACAGCATGGACCAGATCGCAGGATCAAGCATTGTGGAAGGGGGGCTAGACCAAAGCCGCCGCGCTCGCCTTGAGCGTTTGGCTGCGCGCTATGTCTGGTGGACACCACCGGAGCGTACGGTTGATGAGAACATGCCCAGGCTCATCGCCGCGGTCGTAGAGATGGCGACTTGGGAAGACGCTGTCGACCTTGAGCGGCTCGTCGGTGCCGACGTCATCTCCGACGTTCTGGACAACCCGCCGCCTGGTGTCGTCTCTGCTAAGTCGCTCGCCTATTGGCACACCCGCCTCGGTCGCCAAGGTGAGCCACCGGCTCCGAGAAGTCGGTTTGGAAGCAGCAATTCATGAGACCCAAGCTTGATATCTTGCCGTCAGCGCAGCGGTCACTATGGCCGCATCTGCGCGAGCTTCCCGATGACTTCGTGCTGTATGGCGGGACGGCGATCGCCCTTCGACTTGGGCATCGCGAGTCGATCGATTTCGATTTCTTCACAGACGAACCGCTTCCGGATGCCCGAAAAGACCGCTTGAAGGCTGAAATGCCGTTCCTACGACACGCTGACGTCATCCAATCCGATGCGGACACCTTCACGCTTCTGGCTCCTATCGATCAGTCAACAGTAAAAATCTCATTCTTCGGCGGCCTGAAGGTCGGACGGGTTGCGAAGCCGGACAAGACCGACGATGAGGTGGCGTGCGTGGCGTCCCTTGAGGACTTGCTGGCGCACAAGCTCAAGGTCATCCACGACCGCGCCGAGGGCAAGGATTATCAGGACATCGCCGAGATGCTCGAGCAAGGCATGGACCTCGCCCACGGCCTCGGAGGACGGCTGGCGTTGTTCGGGCCAAGCGTGCCGACGATGACGACGGTCAAGGCACTCACCTGGTTCAAGGACATCAACGAACCATGGCGTCTACCGGACCCCAGCAGGCAGATCATCCTGGAAGCAGTCAGGAAGCTCCCGGCCCGAATTCCCGAGGTCGAGATCGAAGCCGCGACGCTGCGCTGCGCTTCCGGCTCGAGCTACACGCCGTAGTCGAGCGGAACAACGTTTACCCCTACACAGCCTGCCGAGGCTCCCGTTCGTGACGGATCAAGGCGTAGCATACGCGTGACTTTAGGATTTTAGGCGTAATATGTGTTTGCTACCGGATACCGAGATAACGACATCGCATGAGACCGCTCTTGGCAAATCGCTTTTACAGCTGGATCATCAGGCATCAATTTGATGAATGACAGGACCATGCGCCGTCCAATCAAATCCCAGATGTCGCTCCTCGAAGTGATGGCAAACGAACACTGCCAGCGTTTGCGTTGCATCAAGTGTAAGCGTTCTGCCATGGCTGCCTTGCGCGGGGGCGGGTCCGGCATCGTATGAGCATGGTCTGGACGGTTGTTGTCGTCCTTAAGCCTATGCGCAAGGACGGCTATGGACACCCGGACGGAGATTATCAGCCAGGTTGAGCGCCGTCGTCGCTGGAGCGTCGAGGAGAAGGTGCGGCTTCTGGAGGCGACGATGCAGCCGGGCGCTTCTGTGGCGGCGGTTGCGGATCGGCATGGGGTGAGCCGGAGCCTGCTGTTTTACTGGCGCAAGCAGGCGAAGGCGGGGCTGATGCCGGGCGTGACGCCGCTGGCCTCGCTGGAGGCTCCGGTCTTCGCGCCTGTTGTCATCGCAGCCGAAGCGCAGCCGGGACAGAAGCCTTCACCAAAGCCCCCGCGCAAGATGGCTCCGCGTGCCGACTGCACGGTGGAGGTCAGCTTGAGCAACGGCCGGGTGCTGAAGGCGGATGAGGGTATCGCGCCTGAGCGGCTTTCGGCTCTTGTCGCAGCGCTCGACCGATGACGCCACAAACCCTGACCTCGCCTTTGGCGGGCGCGCGCATCTACATGGCGCTGGCACCTGTGGATATGAGGAAGGGCTTCGACGGGCTGTCGATGGTGGTGCAGGATCTTTTGAAGAAGGATCCGTTCCGCGGCCACCTGTTCATTTTCCGGGGCAAGCGCGCTGATCTGGTGAAGATTCTGATGTGGGACGGCACGGGGCTTTGCCTGTTCGCCAAGCGGCTGGAGCGTGGCCGCTTCGTCTGGGCAGTGACGCAGGATGGCGAGGTTGTACTGACGCCCGCACAGCTGTCGATGCTGCTCGAAGGCATCGACTGGCGCTCGCCGTTACGCACGGATCAGCCACGACGTGCGGGGTGAAGTGCTTCGCGCAAAAGGTCAAGATCGACATTGATTCAATAGCTTGACCCCATCTGCCCTGGTATCTTCACCTCATGATCGAAGCAGCGGGACAAGATAGTGACGAGGTGGCGCGGCTTCGCGCGCTCGTCGCTGCGCAGGCTGCAGCGCTGAAGACGGCGCAGGCCGAAGCTGCCGCCGCCAAGGCCGGTCTTCTTGTCAAGAGCCTGGAGATCGAGAAGCTCAAGATCCAGATCGCGCGGCTCAGGCGCATGCAATTTGGCCGCTCCTCGGAGAAGCTCTCCCATGAGATCGAGCAACTGGAACTGCGGCTCGAGGAACTGGAGATGGTCGAGGCGGCGAACAATGCAGCCATCGACGAGATAGCTCCTGCCGCTGATGCAGCAACAGCCAAGCCGAAGGCCACGCGCCGCCCTTTGCCTGAGCATCTGCCGCGCATCGAGATCGTACACACGCCTGCCATCGTGAACGACCCTGCCTGTGCTTGTCCATCCTGCGGAACGGCAGGCAAGTGGCGCAAGGTGGATGAGGATGTCCGTGAAGTCCTGGAGTATGTGCCGGGCCGCTTCGAGGTTATCCGCCATGTGCGTCCCGCCTTCTCGTGCCGCACCTGCGAGAGCATGGCGCAAGCTCCGATGCCGAGCATGCCGATCGAGCGCGGCATGGCCGGACCGGGCCTGATCGCCCAGGTTCTGGTTGGCAAATACTGTGATCATCTCCCGCTTTATCGCCAGGCAGAGATCTTTGCCCGCGAGGGCGTCGAGATCGAGCGCTCGGTGATGGCCGGCTGGGTTGCCAAGGCCGCAGAGCTTGTCGCGCCACTGGTCGAGGCGGTCGGTGCCCATGTGATGCGGGCTGAGCGGCTGCATGCCGACGACACGCCCGTGCCAGTGCTGGCGCCGGGCCTCGGGCGCACGAAGACAGGGCGGCTCTGGGTGTATCTGCGCGATGAGCGACCCCGTGGCGGTCAAGACCCGCCCGCCGCGCTGTATCGCTACACGCCCGACCGCAAGGGAGAGCGACCGCGCGAGCACCTCAAGGCCTTTGCAGGATTCCTGCAGGCGGATGCCTATGCCGGATTCAACGAACTCTATGCGACGAGTGCCACGCGTTCAGCCGCCGCAACCGAGGTTGCCTGCTGGGCGCACGTCAGGCGCAACTTCCACGACGTTCACGCCGGGACAGGCTCGCCCCTGGCACTGGAGGCGATGACCCGCATTGGCAAGCTGTTCGAGGTTGAGCGCCTCATTCACGGCCAGCAGCCCGAGGATCGGCGCAAGGCTCGTCAGGATCTGGCGCTGCCCGTCATGACCGAACTCGCCAGCTTCCTCGACCATTCCCTCGCCCAGATCTCCGGCAAGAGCGACCTGGCCAAGGCCATTCGCTATGCCCGATCGCGCTGGGCAGCACTCACCCGCTATCTCGACGACGGCACCCTCGATATCTCCAACAACGCCGCAGAACGCGCCATCAGGCCTCTCAAGCTCGGCGCCAAGAACTGGTTGTTCGCAGGGTCCGACGCAGGCGGCGAGCGCGCCGCCGCCATCTACACGCTCACCGAAACCGCAAAGCTCAACGGGCGAGACCCAGCGGGATATCTGCGAGCAGTCATCACCAGGATCGCCGATCACCCCATCAACAAAATCGCCGACCTGTTGCCGTGGAACCTTATGCCGTAGCCGTCAGAGGACGCTTACCATCAAGTTGCTGTCCGCTGCTTCTGAAAACGCCGCATTTTGGAACGAACATGAGCTTCTTCCAGCGCCCCACATCACGACTGATGACATTCAGCGCTCTCAGCATAACGAGCGCCCACTCCAGAATCCGACCCCTGCCAGCGGTGCACAGACGGGAATGATCCTAGTCGGTCTAGGATCATGGGAGTGGGGTGAAAATTTTTTACCCACCTCCTGCGACCAAGGTGAAATCACTTCCCGCCACGCCAACGGTATCAACTGCTCCACCCAGTCCAGGAAAATGCTTCCCAAGGCATTTTGTGACTTTCATGCCAACGGCGCAAACTTGGTCGAGCGACAGCAAGGCTGCTGAAGGATGCAGAAGATGACGACACAGTTCATCCACATCGACGGATTTCCCCAAGTGTCACGGGATGCACCTCATCGGAGCAGCCGCGGCATGATCGCCGAGCTTTCGCGCGAGGCCCACGCCTCGCAGCATATCGAATCCTACCACGCCAGCGGTGCACGGCTGATCTATGGCGACGACCCTTACGAGCTTCTCGAGTTGGCTGAAAAGCAGGCGGCTGACGCCGTCGACCGTCGGGGCTTTAAAATCAAGAAAACCAGTAACATTCTTTTCGTTGCAGTCGCATCATTTCCGTTTACGCGCATCGAGCGACAGGCTGACGATGGCTGGGTCGAAAGATATACGGCTTTCTCTGACCGAGTGGTCGCGTGGGCCCAGCGTCACTGGAGGGGGCTTCGGATCGCGATCGTCGAACATGTCGACGAAGACAAGATCCATCTTCACATCGTCATCGTGCCTCCAGTTCTGGCGAATGGCCGGCTCGATACCGGGACGGCTCATCCCGGCTTTGGCGCTGTCTCCAAGGTTCTCGATCGGCAGGCTCGAGAATTTAAGTTAAGTGAAGCCACACCGCGTGAGATCAAGGCTCGCCAGCGGCGCGCCTACTGCCATGCGATGCGTGAGTTTCAGAATGATTTTCACCGCCATGTCGGACATGCCAGCGGTCAGGCAAGGTTGTCGAACTCCCCGCGCTCTCGAGTGACACGAGAGCAGGCATTGGTCGCCCAAGCCCAGCGCCAGCGCAATCACGATCTCAACTTGTCGGAGCGTGATCTTGTTGTCGACCGTTTTCAGATGAACAGCAGGGAAGCTGCCGTCGCTGAAGCTGAAGCACGGATCGCCCGGCAAGCGGCCGAAGTCTTGGCGCAGCTGAACGCACTCAAAGCAGAGCGCCAGCGGCTCGCTGTGTTGGCCAACAAGATAATCCAGAGCATCGGTCAACGCGAAACAATGGCAAAGCCATCATCCATGATGGACGAAGCGCTCACTCGGCCAAACATGCCGATCAGCTATCAGCGTGTGGCGTCGCAGGATACGTCCAGAACAAATCTTACCTCGATGATCATTCCGCAGCTCACCCCTGACGACGCTATCGTGTGGGAAGAAATGCCGCGGCCAGCAAACAAAATAGATGGCGAGGGCCAACACCAGCGCCCGAAACCGAAGCTCAATGTCTTCGAACCGGTGGAAATCGAAACCGCTGCAAATGATGATGACGATCATGTCGGCGGACCGAGGATGACAGCATGAAGCCTTCCAGAAGCTACGCAGAGACCCAGGGCCTGAAAGTCGTCCGCCCTGCTTTATTCCCTCCCCGGCCAGCGCCAGCATGCGTGCCGATCAAGCCTTGCCAGCGCAACCTTGATTCAATCCATGCGAATGTTGTTTCCGAAAATGAGGGCCGCGAGCGGCTCGAAATTCGTCAACTCCCAGCGCCTGATGACGATTTTTCGGGGAAAGCCGTCAAGCAACACGAAGATCTGTATCGTCGCGGTCTGACGTGGCGCGATGCGGTATTCGTGTCGGAGTTTGATTCCAGATTGACACCGCCAGGGGGGCTTCTCAACGCCTTGCAGACTGAATTGATCGTTGCGATCCACTCCATCGGAGCCCGCAAGGCTTGGCAGGGTCAGTCACTCAAGGCCATTCTGGACGGCCTGTCGTTGATGAACCACGCAATCACCGAGCAGATCGACGCTGGGCTGGAAATGCCGCCGTTGTTGAATCCGACCGAATTGATCCGCGAGGCACCCTGGGGCTGTCTGCTGACGAAAGGACCAGAGCAGCCAGCGATCGGCCGATGGTTCCCGGGAGGCGGCTTGATCTATTCTGAAAATGGTCGGCTCTGGAAGGCGCTCACACCGCTGAGACAGTGATGTTTTGCCGAGGTTGTATCGCTGGAAGGTCGTCCATAGCCCACCCCCCCTCGCCAGCGAACAAAGTTGAACAACGGCCGGAACCAAAACCCGAAGATGTACTGCATTCGATCGAATCCGATCGTGCATCGATCGCTACATCCGCGGGCTTTTCTTGGGTTCAACCCTCTATTGTGCCATGGTGGAACTCCGCAATGACGCGGAAATTCGGCTGCCAGCGGTGTTGCGAGCACCGCCAGCAGCCTGACCAGAACCGACCGTTAGGAGGTCAATCATGGCTGCCACTATCTCTATCATCAATTCGAGCCGGCCTTCCACAGCCTCTGGTGCGCACTACGCCGCCATTGCCGAGGCACTCCACGGCCTTTCGCTGGAAGGGCTGCTGGTTGCCCATCAGCGTGTCCGTGCTGACATCGCTGATGCGGGTTTCAAGGTAAGCGACGCCGCCACCACGGGCATGATCGCCGAGGAAGAACGGTTGATCGCCGCTATCGCTGCGCTTCCGCCAGAGGGCATTCGGGACATCCGCCTGAAGGCCGAATGCTATCAGCAGACCTTCTGTGATGAAGGCCTGCCGACAAAGTCTTCTGCGATGCTCCACTCCGCCATCGTATCGGATCTGCGTCTGCTTGAGCGGCGCGGCTGAGACGTGTCCCAATCGGGCTTGATTGGGACACAGAACCGGTACACATTGATCAGGTCGAACCTCAAACGACACGCGCAAGTCGCTGAAAACATGAGATATCGGAAGAGTGGCTAGGAATCCTGGCGCCCCAGCCACTCCGCGCATGGCCGCCCCGTTTCCCGCCCTCCCCAACCTCACGCCGCTGATGACCAAACGCGAGCCGCCGCGTCTTCCCGCGCACGCCGATGTCTGAGACGGCGCAGGGCACTGTCTACGGTGGACCGCTTCAAGCGCCTGAGCCGCGTCCCGGTGCCATGGGTCCAGGCGACCCTTGCCACCCGCGCATGATGACGCTAGCGTTGTCACAAATTTGTCATGGAAGCGCCCGGCAAAGGGTGCCTTGCCGGGAGGTGAAGCAAGCTGAATCGGATCGCCAGCTCCGTCTTTGCTGATCGTGAAGCCTGACAATGTCGGCCATAGGCGAAAGCCGCATCCGACCCGTTTGCTTTGGCCTGCATGGCCAGAAGTCCCGGCCAGATCCTGTCCTCCAGCGCCCGCAAGACAGTTCATTGCCTTGCATCCATGGCGGCTCAACGCCTTAATTCAAACTGACAAACACAAGAACCCCCACAGAGGAACCACCCGAATGTCCATGACCCGTTGGCTGGCCGGCGCGGCCTTCATCGCAATAGCCGGCACGGCGCCTGTCCAGGCGCAGGGCCAGCTCAATCTTTATTGCTCGGTTCAGGTTGAATGGTGCACCGCGATCGCGAACAATTTCCAGCGCGACACCGGCATCACTGTGAACATGACGCAGAAGGGCTCAGGCGAAACGCTGGCCCAGATCCGCGCCGAGGCGCAGAACCCCCGCGGTGACGTCTGGTTCGGCGGCACTGGCGACCCTCATCTGATCGTGGCGGAAGAAGGCCTGTCGGCGGAGTACAAGTCAGCCGCCATGGGCGAGCTTCAGCCCTGGGCCATCCGCCAGTATGACGCTGCCAAGGGCCGCTCGATCGGGGTCTATTCCGGCGCGGTCGGCTTTGGCTTCAACACCGAACTGCTGGCGCGCAAATCGATTCCCGCCCCTGCCTGCTGGGCCGATCTCGTAAAGCCGGAGTTCAAGGGCGAAATCCAGGTCGCGAACCCCAACTCTTCAGGGACGGCCTATGTCATCATAGCCACGCTGGTTCAGCTCTGGGGCGAGGAGAAGGCCTTCGATTACATGAAGCAGCTCCACCCCAACATCAACGCCTATGCCCGCTCCGGCACCGGCCCCATCAAGGCCGTGGCGCGCGGGGAGACAGCCGTTTCGCTGTCCTTCGTGCACGACGCGGTGACCGAGAAGAATGCCGGCTTCCCCGTGGGCTACAACACGCCCTGCGAGGGCACCGGCTACGAGATCGGCTCGATGTCGATCATCAAGGGCGCGCGCAACATCGCCAATGCCCGGCGTTTCTATGACTGGGCGCTGACTCCCGCCGCCCAACGCATCGGGTTCGAGGTCGGCAAGCAGCTCCAGATGCCGTCGAACAAGAACGCGCCGCTGCCGCCTGGCGCTCCAGACCTCAGCCAGATGAAGCTCGTCGAGTATGACTTCGTGAAGTATGGGGCTGCCGCCGAACGGCGCCGCCTGCTCGGCAAGTGGGACGCCGAAATCGGCTCTCTGCCGCGCTGACGCGTCATCGCGAGCAAGGCGAAGCGATCCAGACCGGACACAAAGCTGGATGGCTTCGCTGCGCTCGCCATGACGACAATGCCCCCGAAACACGACCGGAGATGACCATGAACCGCCGACACCTGTTCACCGCGATTGCTGCCATCATAACATCATGGGCCGCATCACCTACCATGGCACAAGGCCAGCTCAACATGATCTGTGCTCCAGCCGCTGACTGGTGCGAAGCGATTGCCACTGGTTTCCAGCGCGATACGGGCGTCAAGGTCAACATGGTGCGCAAGTCGTCCGGTGAAATCCTGGCTCAGGTGAAAGCCGAGGCACAAAATCCGCGTCTCGATATCTGGTTTGGTGGCTCTGCAGAAACGCACATTACGGCAGCAGAAGAAAAGCTGCTGCAGACCTACACGTCGGCGAACATGGCGAACCTGCAGCCATGGGCAATCAAGGCGCATGAAGCGTCCAAGGGGTACTGCACCGGCGTCTCATCCGGCGCGATCGGCATTGTCTACAATCGCGAACTCGTGGCTCGCAAGAACCTGCCGATCCCGCGCACATGGGAAGACCTGCTCAACCCGGCCTACAAGGGCGAAGTGCAGATGCCGAACCCCAACTCATCCGGCACGGCGTATACGATCATCGCCGGCCTCATCCAGATCTGGAACGAGGACAAGGCCTTCGAATATCTCAAGAAGCTGCATCCCAACGTCAACGCCTATACCCGTTCCGGTGCGGCTCCGCTGCAATCGGTGGCGCGTGGCGAGAGCACCTTTGCGATCAGCTTCAATATGGAAACCATTTCGGCCCAGCAGGGCGGATTCCCGGTGGAGCTGACCTACCCCGCAGAGGGCACCAGCTATGAGGTGGCCTGCATGTCGATCATCCGCGGCGCCCGCAATGAACGCGAAGCGAAGCGGTTCTATGACTGGTACCTGACACCCGCAGCGATGGATATCGGCCCGAAGGTCAACCAGTTCCATTCTCCTGCGCACCGCAATGCGACGCCTGATCCGCGCTTGCCTGATCCAGCAAAAATCAAGCTGATCGACTATGATTTTGCCACCTATGGGGCTGCCGCCACGCGGCGGCGCATCCTGGCGCGCTGGGATGCCGAAATCGGCTCTCTGCCGCGCTGAGACCGCATACCTCTTGCCGAGATCGCGTGCATGACCGCAATCGCCCAGCGCCATCAGGCGGCGCCTGCCGCCGCGGTCGATCCCGCCATCTGGTGGTGGCTTGCCGCCGCCATCGGCGTGTGCGTGCTGCCCTGGCACATGCAGCAGGATGGATTGGGCCTGGGCGGCTTCGTCGCCCTGTTCAAGAGCGATGCCGAGGCGTCGAGCGCGCTTGGACAATCGCTGTTCCACAAGCGCTTCTGGTTCTGGCCGGTCATTGCGGCGCTGGCGGCTGCGCTCGCGGCGTTCCGGCCCGGGCTTGAGCGGCGCGGCCGCGGCAATCTCCTGCTCGCAGCCGGCCTTGCCGGGCTTGTCGCCATCATCGCGCAGGGCTGGTTCATCGGCGTGCGGGGCTGGAGCTATCCGTTCCTGGAACAGGCCTTCGGTGAACTTGATGATCGACAGTTCGGCATCGGCCTGGGTGGCGCCCTCGCCTTCGCCAGCTTCGCGGCGCTGGCCACCACAGGCCTCGCCTTGCGCGGCCTGTTCGGGGGCGATCGCTTCGTGGCCGGCTCCGTGGGGCTGCTCATCGCCTCTATCGTGCTGTTCACGGTGTGGCCGGTCCTGACCATCCTCGGCCAGGCGCTGCGCCCGCCCTCCGACATGACCTTCGCGGCGGCCTTCATGGACCGCATGTTCCACCCCAAGGTCTGGGGCCTTGCCTGCGTCTATTCGGGCTCATCGTGCGGCGTGGCGTGGAACACGCTGATGCTTGGCATGGCCACGGCCACCGCCTGCACCGTGCTTGGCCTTGCCTTTGCCCTCGTGGTCACGCGCACCGGTTTCAGGCTGAAAAAACCGCTGAGACTGCTCACCGTGCTGCCCATCATCACCCCGCCCTTCGTGATTGGCCTCGGCCTCATCCTCATCTTCGGCCGTTCGGGCCTGATCAACCAGTGGGTCGCCGCGCTGACCGGCGTCGAGTTGGGCCGCTGGATCTATGGCTTCGATGGCGTCTGGCTGGCTCAGGTCTTTTCCTTCACCCCCACCGCCTTCCTCGTGCTGATTGGCGTGGTGCAAGGCATCTCGCCAACCATGGAGGAAGCGTCCCAGACGCTGCGCGCAGACCGGATGCGCACCTTCACCTCGGTGACGCTGCCTCTGATGCGCCCGGGCCTCACGAACGCCTGGCTGGTGGTGTTTGTGGAAAGCCTCGCCGATTTCGGCAATCCCATCCTGCTGGGCGGCTCCTTCGGCGTGCTGTCCACCGAGATCTTCTTCGCCGTGGTCGGCGCCCAGGCCGATTTCGGCCGCGCCGGCACGCTCGCGCTGATCCTGCTCATCTTCGCGCTCATCGCCTTCATGGTGCAGCGCGCGGTGCTTGGCCGGGCGTCCTATGTGTCAATGAGCGGCAAGGGCGACAGCGGCCTGCCCACACCCCTTCCCGCCTCGGTCAAGGCGGCCGCCTACTGCATCGCGCTGCCCTGGGCGGCCATGACGATCTTCGTCTATGTCCTCGCCCTCGCCGGCGGCTTCGTGAAGGTCTGGGGCCGCGACTGGACGCCAACCCTGTCGCATTTCGGCAGGGCCTTCGCGCTCGAGTGGACGCCAAATGGCATCCTGTGGACAGGTGGGGCCTGGAGCTCCTTCTTCACCACCATCCAGTTGGCCGCGATCGCGGCGCCGATCACGGCCGTCATCGGCCTGCTGGCGGCCTGGGTGCTGTCGCGCCAGCAGTTCACCGGCAAGATCGTGCTGGAATTTGCGCTGATGCTGACCTTCTGCGTGCCGGGAACTGTGATCGGCGTCGCCTACATCCTCACCTACAACGTGCCCCCCGTGGAGATCACCGGCACGGCCATCATCCTCATCATCTGCTTTGTCTTCCGCAACCTGCCCGTGGGCGTGCGCTCTGGCATGGCGGCCATGAGCCAGCTCGACAAGAGCCTCGACGAGGCCTCCACAACCTTGCGGGCCTCGACCTTCCGCACGCTGACGCGGGTGGTGATGCCCCTGCTCAAGCCCGCGATCGTGACGGCGCTGATCTATTCCTTCGTGCGAGCGATGACGACGGTGTCGGCCGTGATCTTCCTGGTCTCGGCGCAGTACGAGATGGCGACCGTCTTCATCATCAACCGGGCGATCAATGGCGATTACGGCATCGCCATCGCCTATTCCACGGCCCTGATCGTGTTGATGATGGTAGCGATCGGCCTCATCCAGCTCGTCGTGGGCGAGCGGCGGCTTGGCCGCCGCACAAGCACGCCCGCCCCCGATGCCGATGCGCCGGACGCCGAGGCATCCACCGCCAAACCAGGCGCCATACCTGCCGGAGCACGCGCATGAACGCGGTGACACCCCTTTCCACCCAGGCGCAGGCCGCGGAGGTGCGGCTTGAGAAGATCACCAAGCGCTACGGCAAGGTCACCGCCGTCAAGCCGCTTGATCTCGTCATTCCCGCCGGCAGCCTCGTGACGCTGCTTGGGCCCTCTGGCTGCGGCAAGACCACGCTGCTGCGCATGATCGCGGGGCTGGAGCGTTCCACCGAGGGCAAGCTCTCGATTGGCGGCAAGGATGTGACCCATCTCTCCGCCGGCGAACGCAATGTCTCGATGGTGTTCCAGTCCTATGCCCTGTTCCCGCACATGAACGTGCTCGACAACGTGGCCTATGGCCTGGTTTCGGGCGGCATGAAGCGCGGCGAAGCCCACGCCAAGGCGCAGGAGGCCCTCGCCACCGTCGGCCTCAAGGGTTTCGGGCAGCGCCTGCCTTCCGAGATGAGCGGCGGCCAGCAGCAGCGCGTCGCGGTGGCGCGGGCGCTCGTCCTCAAGCCGGACGTGCTGCTGTTCGACGAGCCCTTGTCGAACCTCGACGCCCGCCTGCGCCGCTCCATGCGCGAGGAGATCCGCGCGCTGCAGAAGGCGCTTGGCGTCACGGTGGTCTATGTCACGCACGACCAGTCAGAGGCGCTCGCCGTGTCCGATCTGATCGTCGTCATGCGCGCCGCCGAGATCGCCCAGATGGGCACGCCGCGCCAGCTCTACGAGGAGCCGGACAATGTCTTCGTCGCGACATTCATGGGCGAGGCGAACCATGTGAGGGGCATCCTCGACGCAACCGACGCCGCGAAGGGCTTGGTCACGCTCGATGGGCTTCGCATCGCCCTGCCCCACCGCAATCTCCCCTCCGGCGATGTCGATGTGGTGATCAGGCCCGAGGCCATCCGCTTCGTGGAGCCTGATGTGCAGGGCTGCCTCAAGGCCACGATCCGCACCGCGACCTACATGGGCGCTCATGCGGAGTACAATCTCGACACGGCCGTGGGGTCGCTCTTCGCCATTGCGCCGGAAGCGGCGTCCCTCAGGTCCGTCGGCACGCCTGTTGGTGTCATGCTCGCCGATCGCGGCGTGTTCGCCGTCAAGCCCTGATCAAGGACGATAAAGCGCCAGCGTCCAGATCGCGACCCCGCACCTCCAGTCCCGGCGAAAGCCTTGCAGCGCCCTCATTGTCTGAAACGATGGCCGGCCTGCCTTCGGCCCTGCGGCCATCAGGATGAAGGGCACAGCCTCTTCAGGGCTCGTCTGACGCACGACCACCTGCGCTCCTGCCCGGATTCCCTCATCTTCAGGAAGAGCACAATGTCGAGCGTGTTGTGAGGAACGGGGCCGGTTGCGCCTCGAAACAGGAATGGTCACCGCTTCAGTCCAGCGGGGCGGGACGTCAGCCACTGCGGGAAGCCCATTCTCGCACCCGCGCCATCCCGCGGTCGGCCAGCAGCGCCGCGTCAGGGGCATTCGCCGCCTCGACGTAGCAGCGCATTTCCGGCGCGTTGCCCGAAGGTCTGAGGTGGATGATGGCTCCGCCGGCCATGATGACCCTTAGCCCGTCCGTCAGATCGACGCGGGCGGCTTCGCCGAACGGCCGGAAGAACTCCCTGCGTTCGTTGTCATCAGCCACAAGCCGCCCGATGAGCGCCTGCGCGGTCTCGGTGGGAAACGGCCTGATCAGTCCGCTCTGGGCTGCGGGCAGTCCAAGCTGCGCCACGCCTTGGCTGATCGGCACACCTTGCGCGAGAGTCGCCGCAAGGGCGGCGAGCAATGGCAGCATGCAGTCGCGGGTCGGCAGCGGCGACAGCTCTGCCCGGCCCACAATGAAAGCCGTCTGCGTCAGGAGCCCGCCATTCGCCTCGAAGCCAAGGATGCGGGTCTTGCCCGCACGAGCCGCCTCATCCATCGCCGCGATCACGTAAGGCGAGCCGACGCGCGTTCGCATCACCGACCCTGGCGCGAGGCCCTCGATGCCCGAGCTCGATGTGATCGGCGTCACGATGACGCTGGCGTCAAGCTCGCGCGCAGCAATCAGCCCCACGACATCGCCCCGCACGCACTGGCCAGCCTCGTCGGCGAGAAGCGGTCTGTCGCCGTCGCCATCCGCCGTGACCAGCGCATCGAGCCGATGCTCCTGCGTCCAGCCGGCGATGAGCGCGCGCACCTCGTCCGTCACGGCTTCTGTATCGACAGGAATGAAGCTTTCGGAGCGTCCGAGCCGGACCAGCGTCGCGCCGGTGGACTCAAGCACGCGGGCAAGGACATCGCGCGCCACGGTGCTGTGCTCATAGATGCCGATCCGGCAGCCTGCCAGCGCCCCATCGGCGATCACTCCGCGATAGCGCGTGACAAAGGCATCGGTCGCCGCTTGCTCCAGGGCGCCGTCAGGCTGGGGCAGGTTCGCGGAACTGCCCCAGCCTGCCCAACTCCCTGCCGCACCCTCGCCGATCGCGATCTCATCGGTCTTGTCGATTTCGCCATCGGGCCGGTAGAACTTCACCCCGTTGCGATCTGCCGGGATGTGCGAGCCCGTCACCATCAGGCTCGCGGCCTTCCGGCTCATGGCGTGGAAGGCCAGCGCCGGCGTGGGCAGCGCGCCGCAATCGACCGGAACGAGCCCCTCGGCTGCAAGCGCCGCCATGCACTGGGATGCGATGACCGGGCTCGAATCACGAAAATCGCGGCCGATGTAGACCGTGTCCCCGGCCCGGCTGGCGCCCCTCGCGATCAGGTGCCGGGCGAAGCCCCGGGCATGACGGGCGGCGGCGCCCTCGACCAGCTCCTCGATCAGGCCCCTGAGCCCGCTCGTTCCGAATTTCGCCGCCATGGTGGTCCTCGCTTGCTCATATGCTCACCCGTCGGCCCAGGGCCGATTCTCGGTCGGCAAGCTTAATCGGGCCTTTGTGCTTTGGCGCTTGCGACAACATTCTTGCGACAACATTATGGTCATGCCGTCAGCGCGCCCCTGTTTGGTGCGCCCTGTGACATATTCAGCAACCAATTTTGATTGGGCCGTGGCGTTTCAACGGCTTAACCAGCGATGGCCTCGCGCGGGTTCGCGGCGCGTGATTCGCCATGCGCCATTCTGGCGCCGTTCTGACAGGACCGCCCGTGACGTCCATCCCTTCCATCAACTTCATCGATCTCAACGCACAGCGCCAGCATATCGGCCCCGCCATGGATGAGGCTGTCCTGCGGGTCGTGCACGGCGGCCGCTACATCCTTGGCCCCGAGGTAGCGCAGTTCGAGCGCGAGCTTGCCGGTTTCTGCGGCGCGAGGCACGCGCTGGCGTGCGCGAACGGCACGGATGCGATTGCACTGTGCCTCATGGCCATGGCGTTCCGCCCCGGCGATGCGGTGATCTGCCCGAGCTTCACGTTTGCGGCCACAGCCGAGGTCGTGGCATGGCTTGGCGCGACCCCCGTTTT
This sequence comes from Bosea sp. (in: a-proteobacteria), assembly GCA_023910605.1. Lineage (NCBI taxonomy): Bacteria > Pseudomonadati > Pseudomonadota > Alphaproteobacteria > Hyphomicrobiales > Alloboseaceae > Allobosea > Allobosea sp. The sequence continues at coordinate 2,732,661 of JAAVVV010000001.1, forward strand.
TGCCGACATCGAGGAAACCACCTACAATCTTGACCCGCGCGGGCTGGCCTCCGCCCTGTCGACGGCACGGCAGCTGGGACTCAAGCCGCGCGCCCTCATCGCGGTGGACCTGTTCGGCCACCCTGCGGATTACGACGCAATCGAGATGTTCTGCGCCGAGAACGACCTGGTGCTGATCGCAGATTCCGCACAGGGGTTTGGCGCCCGCTACAAGGGCCGCGTCGCAGGCGCGATTGGCCATTTCGCCACCACGAGCTTCTTTCCGGCCAAGCCGCTGGGCTGCTATGGCGATGGCGGCGCTGTGCTCACCGCGGATGAGGAGATGCTGTCGGTGATGCGCTCGCTCCACGTCCACGGCCAGGGCACGGACAAGTACGACAATGCACGCATCGGCGTGAACTCGCGTCTGGACACGATTCAGGCCGCCGTTCTCCTCGAGAAGCTGAAGGTTTTCGAGGACGAGATCGCGCGCCGGCAGATCGTGGCGGGCCGCTACGCCACCGGCCTTGGCGATGTCGCCATCGTGCCGACGGTGGCTGACGGCTGCGTCTCGACCTGGGCGCAATACACGATCCGCGTGCCGGCCGCCCGCCGTGCCGCTTTCATCGAGGCGTTGAAAGCCAGGGGCGTGCCGACCGCCATCTACTATCCCAAGCCGCTGCATCAACAGACCGCCTATCGCCGCTTCCCGGTGGCGGGAAATGGCCTGCCGGTTTCCGAGCGCCTGTGCCACGAGGTCGTGGCCCTGCCGATGCACCCCTATCTCGACGAGGCCACGCAAGGCTACATCATCGAGACGGCGCGCTCAGCGCTGGCTTGAGCGCGGGACTTGACGCTCTGGACGGCCCCGTCTAGCTCCTCAGGAGGCTTGCGGCGCTGCCCGGCCTCTCGCCAGGCCCGTCCGCATCGGGGCGCGCCTCATCAGGACCCGAGTTTGAGCCAGGACAACGTTCCATGATCAAGGCGAAGTCGCCCGTGCGCGTGGCCGTGATCGGCGGCGGCGCCATGGGACGCAACCATGCACGCATCCTCAGCCACGCCGACCGCGCGGAGCTTGCGGCCGTGGTCGACCCCTCAGAAGCGGTGCGCGCCCAGGCCGTGGGGCATTTCGGCTGCCCGGCCTTCGCAACGGTGGACGAGGCCATCGACCACGGCATGGATGCGGCGGTGGTCGCGGTCCCGACCGTCAATCACCACGAGACGGCGAGCCGCCTCATTGCAGCCGGCATCCATCTGCTTGTCGAGAAGCCCATCGCGGCGACGCTCGCCGAAGCCCATGACATGATCCGGCAGGCGGAAGCCCGCGGCGTCGTCCTCACAGTCGGGCATGTCGAGCGCTTCAACCCGGCGATCCGCACCCTCCACGAAACCATCGGCGACGAGCCGATCATCTCCATCGCCATCTCCCGCGTTGGCCCATTCCCGCCGCGCATCAGCGATGTCGGCATCGTCACCGACCTTGGCGTGCATGACATCGACCTGATCCGCTGGCTGGGCCGTTCCGAGATCGTGCAGAACCAGTCGCTGCTCACCCGCGCCCGCGGCCGCCATGAGGACATCGCCTTCCTGCAGTTCCGCCTTGCCAGCGGCGCGCTGGCGCACATCAACACCAACTGGCTGACCCCGTTCAAGGAGCGCCGCATCAGCGTCTCCACCGCCACGCGCTTCATCGTTTGCGACATGCTGCTGCGCACGGTGAACGAGTATTCGGGCTTCGCGCCCGACGCCAACCCCGGCAAGCTCAGCCATGGCAGCTTCGTCAGCCGCTCTCTGAGCGTGCCCTTCGTCGAGCCGCTGCGTGCGGAGCTGGACAGCTTCATCGACGCCATGGAGGGCAAGGGCCAGGTCGAAGTGACCGGGCACGACGCCACACGCAGCCTCGAAATCGCGCTCGAGTGCCTGGCGAGCTGAACGCCGCCTGTGTCAGGCGACGCCGCGCCGCATCAGTTCGCGCTCCCAGTCCAGCGCATGCGTCACGATGGTCGGAAGGTGGTCCAGCGCCGGCTTCCAGCCGAGCTGGCGTCTGAGGCGCTCTGCATCCGCCACGATCGCCGGAGGGTCGCCGGCCCGCCTGGGCCCCTGCCGAACCTCGAAATCGACGCCCGAGACCGATCGCACCGTGTCGATCACCTCCCGCACCGAGTAGCCGCGGCCATAGCCGGCGTTCACGACGAGGCTCTCCCCGCCTGCCTGCAGATGGTCGAGGGCGACCGCGTGCGCGGCGGCGAGGTCCGAGACGTGGATGTAGTCGCGCACACAGGTGCCGTCGGGCGTGGGATAATCCTGACCGAACAGTTCAAGATAGGGCCGCTTGCCGAGCGCGGCCTGCGCCGCGACCTTGATGAGATGCGTGGCCATGGGCGTGGACTGGCCGCATCGGCCCATGGGGTCGGCCCCGGCCACGTTGAAGTAGCGCAGCACGGCGTAGCGGAAGCCGTGCGCGGCAGCTGCGTCCCGCAGCATCATCTCGCTCATCCACTTGGAGGCGCCGTACGGCGAGAGGGGCGCCGGCGTCTGCGCCTCCGTCACGGGCTTGAGCGAGGTTTCGCCATAGACCGCCGCCGTGGATGAGAAGATGAACTCCTCGACGCCGCCCGCCACGGCGGCAGCCAGAAGGGCGCGTGTCTTCACGGTGTTGGCGAGATAGTAGCCGAGCGGATCGGCGACCGATTCAGGCACCACGATCCGGGCGGCGAAATGGATGATCGAACGCACCTTGTGCTGGCGGATAACACTGAGCGCGGTTTCGAAATCCCCGGAATCGCCCACAACGAGCGGCACCTGCGGCGGCGTCGCCCATCGGAATCCGGTGGAAAGATTGTCCAGCACGACGGAGGGGACACCGCGATCGGCCAGATTGAGCACCATATGCCCGCCGATATAGCCGGCGCCGCCTGAAACGAGGACAGTCATGATCATTCCTTATGGTGGAAGCCGCCGGGCCCGGCGCCGGGACATGTCTAGCGCCTGACCGGTGAAAAACCTGTTGCCGGGCTGGCCGGTCAGGCGGGGGATGAACCTGCGGCGTCGGGAGGTTCCGGACGGCGCAGCGCGATGTCATGGAGCGCTTCCCCCTGCACGCAGAGATACGCGACCCGCCAACCGTCGCGCGCGGCGAGCTCCATCACCGCCTGATGCATACCGAATGCCCCTGACCCGGCCGGACCATCCGCGCAAAGTCGTTGAAGATCAACAGGCCGCCGGGGAGGACACGGATACAGTTGAAGGTCCGTGCGTTTCATCGCCCAGCAACCGCGTCATGGGCATCTGGTGCGCTGAGCCCGTTCAATCAGCCAGCACATCTGCTCAGAGCCCGTCGAACCTGCCATCGACACGGTGCAGCCCATGCAGAAAGCCGTCATCAAGCATGGCGGGATGGACGATCTTGAGCCGCTCGGGAGCGTGACGCCTGAGCCAGAGCGCGGCGCGGCTGGTGAGGTCCGCCGTCATGGCGCTGGCCAGAAGCGGCCGCCCGGCATCGGCCCGGGCACGCCTGTCGTCGTCGGCAGGCTCAGCGGCAGGCCCTGGATCGAGCGCACGGCGAGGTAGCCGAAGCACTGCGCCTCGATCAGATCACCCTCCAGCCCCAGCACCTCGACCGGCTCGACCGGCACGCCAAGGCGGCGGCGCAGCCCATCCATGAAGAAGCCATTGAGACGCCCGCCCCCGGCGACCAGCCAGCGCACAGGACGAGCAGGCACATGGGCCAGCGCCGCAGCCGTGGCCTCTATGGTGAAAGCCGCCAGCGTGGCCACCGCATCGACAGGGCGCAGGGTCGACACGATCTTGGCCCGGGCATGAAAATCATTCCGGTCCAGAGACTTGGGCGGATTTGCTGCAAAGAACGGGTTCGCCAGCAACTGCGCCAGCATCGCCTTGTCCACAGTCCCTTGCCGCGCTATGGCCCCGTCCTTGTCGAAGGGCACGCCAAAGTGGCGGGCCACGAAATCATCGATCAGCGCCGAAGCCGGGCCGGTGTCGAAGGCGATGATGCGCTCGCCGTCGAGCCACGTCACATTGCCCACACCGCCGAGATTGAGCACCATCAGCGGCTTGGCAAGATCGCGCGCCAGCGCCGCATGATAGAGCGGCACGAGCGGCGCGCCCTGCCCGCCGCCCGAAACGTCGGCAAGGCGAAAGCCATCCACCACCGGCAAACGGAGGGCACGCGCCATGCGCGCGCCAAGACCAAGCTGCCGGGTGAAGCGTCGTTCCGGCCGGTGATAGACCGTCTGGCCATGCAAGCCGACAAGATCCACGCCGCCCTGGGCAGGAGGAGCCTCGCACAGGAACGCCGCGATAGCAGCGGTGAACGCGTCTGTGACGGCCTCCTCCAGTTCGGTCAGCGGCTCGGTCTCTGCCCGTTCCGGCGCTGTCAGGAACTCATGGAGCTGCGCGCGCAACGCTGCAGGATAGGAATAGGTGGCCCCGCCCAACGCCACGACGTGATCGCGCCCATCGGTTTCAACCAGCGCCACGTCGATGCCATCCATGGAGGTGCCGCTGATGGCGCCTATGGCGCGCAGAGGCTGGCCGCTCCGCATCAGGTCATGAGGAATCATCAGGATAACTCCGCTTGGCGCGGGATAATCGATCATCCTGCCGGGCGCAAACGCACCGTGAAGGCATCATCGGCAATCCCCCCAACGCCGCGTAAAGGGTAAAGGCTTTGCCGGAAATCCTCCCCATGCTCGACCACGAGCAAGCTCTCGGTCTGCGCGTGTCTGGTTTCGCCCTTGACGCTCCGCCCCCCGCGTTCGCCATTTAGCAAGGGCAGCACCGAAATGATCTGCTCTTCCGTGAACCTTGCTCGCTTCATCAGTCCGTCCCCGTCAGGGCCGGACGCTAACTCCATGTGGAGGAAATCTTCAGTGGCAGGTCAATGCCCATCGCGTCCTTCAATTTGTCCCCCGCATAACCGCCATCGGCGAAGATGTGACGCAGCCACGGGCAGCGGCATCGGATCGCCTTCAGCAGGTCAGGAGCGCCATCACGATCCTGAATGCCGGCCCCGCGGACCAGCACGAAGATCGGCAAGCCGGGTGTGCCGGTCAGATCGCCTGGAAAACGCAAGCGATCACGGTCATGCCCGGCACGAGCGATAGCAGCCCAGGCAATCGGAAACCCCACTTGATCCAACACCAAAAGGGAATCATAACCTGCTACTATCGCTCAACTATTTTTAAATCGGGCTCTAAGGCCGGTGCGCACCATCAAAGGCCAAGCGTCTCCACCGTGCGCATGATGCCGCGCAGTTCGGCGAGGCCCTTCAGGCGGCCGATCGCGCTGTAGCCCGGCGTCACGGACCTGCCGAGATCATCGAGCATGCGGTGCCCGTGATCGGGCCGCATGATGATGGCATTCTCGGCCGAGCGCGTGCGGTTCTGCTCCATCAGCGCCATCACGATGCGCACCATGTCGATGTCGCCGTCGAGATGGTCGCTTTCATGGAAGCTGCCATCAACCTCGCGGCGCGTCGCGCGCAGATGGGCGAAATGGATGCGTGGAGCGAACTGGCGAACCATGGCGGGCAGGTCGTTGTCCGCTCGCACCCCAAGGCTGCCCGTGCAGAAGCACATGCCGTTGGCCGGCGACGGCACGGCGTCAAACAGCGCCGCGTAATCCGCGGCCGTCGAGGCCACGCGCGGCAGGCCGAACAGTGGCCGCGGCGGATCGTCGGGATGCAGCGTCAGCTTCACCCCCAGCCGTTCCGCATGGGGCGTCACGGCCTCGAGGAACTGGACGAGATGCTGGCGAAGCCGTGCATGGTCGATGCCCCGATACTGCTTCAGCCGCTCGCGGAAGGCCGGGATCGTCATCGGCTCGGTCGTCGAACCGGGCAGCGCGCTGGCGATGACATGGATGAGGTAGTCGATCGCGCCCTGATCCATGGCCTCGAAGGCCAGCCGCGCCCGGACCCTCGTCGCTTCGTCAAAGTCGCGCTCCGCGCCCTCACGCTCGAGGATGAAGAGCTCGAACGCCGCGAACCGGTCATTGTCGAAGCGCAGGGCTTTCGCGCCATTCGGCAAGGGCCAGTCGAGATCGGTGCGCGCCCAGTCGACCACGGGCATGAAGTTATAGCAGATGACCCGGATGTCGTTCGCCGCGGCGGCTTCGAGGCTGGCGATCCAGGCCTCGATCGAGGCCTTGGCGGCGGCGCCCGTGCGCTTCACGTCATCGGGGATCGGGATGGATTCGATCACGCTCCAGCGCAGGCTGGTCCGGCCCTGCGGCGCGTTCTCGATCAGCGCCTTGTGGGCGGCCACGTCGGCCGCGCTCCAGGCCGCGCCGATCGGCAGGTGATGGAGCGAACTCACCACCTCCCGCGCGCCCGCCTGGCGCACATCGTCGAGGGACACCGGGTCCTTCGGGCCAAACCATCGCCAGCCTTGCCGCATCATCTTGGCCTCTTTCAGCAGAAATAGTCGGGAAACTGCGCCCGAACCGTCTCGGCGTCGGGCAGAACCGCATTGAGATGCCGCGTCATAGCAGCTTGCGCGGCCGCCCTGCGGCGGCGGCGCAACGCATCCAGAATGGTGCGGTGATCGGCTATGACATGCCGCATGCGGCCTGGAACAGGCAAGGTCAGCCTGCGGCAGCGATCGATCTGGATCTTGGTCTGCTGCGCCAGACGCCACAGGCCGGGATGGCGCGCCGCCTGGGCGATGCGCTCATGGAACACCTCGTCGCCGGCATGAAAGCCGTCGCGGTCATCGAGCGAGGCCATCGCCTCCTGCCGGGCGATCACGGCCTCCAGCGCGGCGATGTCGGCCGCGTCCGCGCGTTCGATGGCAAGCCCGACCGCCGCGCCTTCGAGCGCCTGCCGGATCACCACCGCCTCGGGAAGGCCTTGGAAGGGGATGCGCGCCACATACGTGCCCGACTGCGGAAAGATATCGACGAGCCCCTCCTCCGCAAGCCGCATCAGGGCCTCGCGGACCGGCGTGCGGCTGACGCCGAAGCGCGCCGTCAGCACCTTCTCCGCCAGCGGCTCGGCAGGACGCAGGGCCATCGACAGGATGTCCTGCCTGAGCACGCCGAGAATGCTGCTCGCAGCCGTGACACGGGCCAGCGGAACCCTGGGGGCTTCCCCATCCTCGCTCGCGCCCGGCGTCGCCAATGAATGGTTCATGTGCCTTGCGTCGTCCCCTGCCGACCTCGCCATTCGCGGGATGAACCCACGACATGGCCTCGTTGACATACTAATATATTAGTATATCGACAAGCGCGATCAGCAACGAAAGTGGCTCGCGAAGGAGCGGGCCCGGCAAGGGCGAACTGGCATGGGGCTCCATCCCGACAGGCTGTTTCCGGCTGATGAGAGCGCCCGCAACATTGCGCGGCGGCTTCATGCGTCGATCGCCGAACTACCGATCATCAGCCCTCACGGCCACACCGAGCCGCGCTGGTTCGCCGGGGATGAAGCCTTCACCGATCCGGCGACCCTGTTCGTCAAGCCCGACCATTACATCTTCAGGATGCTCTACTCCCAGGGCGTGCCGCTCGAGTCGCTCGGCGTGCCTGCGCGCGGCGACAGGGCAGTCGAGATCGATAATCGCGCGATCTGGCAGCTTTTTGCGCGCCACATGCCGCTCTTCCGCGGCACGCCTTCGCGGCTGTGGTTCGAGCACGCCATGGAGCAGGTCTTCGGCATCGAGGAAAGGCTGTGCGAGGCCAATGCCGACCGGCTCTATGACCGCATCAGCGAAGCCCTTGCGACTCCCGCCTGCCGTCCACGCGCCCTTTACGCGCGCTTCAACATCGAGGTGATCGCCACCACAGATTCGGCTCTGGACGACCTGGCGCACCATGACACGGTGCGCGCCTCCGGCTGGTCAGGCCGCGTCGTGCCCACCTATCGTCCTGACGCCGTGGTTGACCCCGAATTCGATGGCTTTGCGGCCAATCTGGCGGCGCTTGGCGCGTTGACAGGCGAGGACACCATGAGCTGGAGCGGCTACCTCGCCGCTCATCGCCAGCGGCGTCAGCATTTCATCGCTCGCGGCGCCACCGCGTCCGATCATGGCCACGCCACCGCAAGGACCGCCGATCTTCCGCAAGGCGATGCCGCCGCGCTCTTCGCGAAGGTCGCCTCGGGCCGCTTCATGGCTGACGAAGCCGACCTGTTCCGCGGGCAGATGCTCACCGAGATGGCGCGCATGAGCCTCGATGACGGACTCGTGATGCAGATCCATCCCGGTTCCTTCCGCAATCACAACGCACTGGTCCATGCCCGCTTCGGCCGCGACAAGGGCGCGGACATTCCCCTCCAGACCGAGTATGTCCGGGCGCTCAAGCCGCTGCTGGATGCGGTGGGCAACGAGCCCGGCCTCACCATCATCCTGTTCACCCTCGATGAAACCGCCTACAGCCGCGAGCTTGCGCCGCTGGCCGGGCACTATCCTGCGCTTCGCCTCGGCCCGGCATGGTGGTTCTTCGACGCGCCCGAAGGCATGCGCCGCTTCCGCGAACTCACGACCGAGACGGCCGGCTTTCACAACACGGTCGGCTTCAACGACGACACGCGCGCCTATCTCTCGATTCCCGCGCGCCATGACATGGCGCGTCGCTGCGACTGCGCCTTCCTGGCCCGCCTCGTGGCCGAACATCGCCTCGATGAAGACGAAGCCCGGATCATCGCCCACGATCTCGCCTACCGCCTCGCCAAGGAGGCCTACCGTCTCTGATCCTTCGGGGCCTGAGGCGCACGATTTTTCCCGAAGGCGCGAAACAGCGCCCGCAACATGGAGGACGACCATGACGACACGACGCAACACCCTGAGATACGCCCTGGCAGCAGGCGCTCTTGCCCTGTCGATGGCCACGGCGAGCGCCCAGTCCGTGACGCTGCGCTCGGCCGACACCCACCCCGATGGCTACCCAACCGTCGAGGCCGTGAAGTTCATGAGCCAGCTGATAGAGCAGCGCACCAATGGCCGCTTCAAGATCCAGATCTTCGCCAACTCGACGCTGGGCCAGGAGAAGGACACGGTCGAGCAGACCCGCTTCGGCGTCATCGACATGAACCGCGTCAACATGGCGCCGCTCAACAACCTCATTCCCGAGACCAACATCCCCGGCCTGCCCTTCGTGTTCCGCTCGGTCGAGCACATGCGCAAGGTCATGGACGGTGCGATCGGCGATGAGATACTCAAGGCCTTCGAGCCGCATGGCATGGTCGGGCTCGCCTTCTACGATTCCGGCGCGCGGTCCTTCTACAATTCAAAGCGCCCGGTCACGAAGCTCGAGGATCTCAAGGGCCTCAAGATCCGCGTGCAGCAGTCGGACATGTTCATAGCGCTGGTGAACGCGCTTGGCGCCAACGCGACCCCGATGCCTTTCGGCGAAGTCTTCTCCGCGCTCCAGACGGGCGTGATCGACGGCGCGGAGAACAACTGGCCATCCTATGAATCGACCCGCCACTTCGAGGTCGCCAAGCACTATTCGCAGACCGAGCACTCCATGACGCCGGAAGTCCTCGTGATGTCCAAGCGCTCGTGGGACCGGCTGGCGCCAGCCGACCAGGCCATCTTCCGCGCGGCTGCCAAGGAATCCGTCGCCAGGATGCGTGAGCTCTGGGAAGCGCGCGAGAAGACCGCCGAAGCCGCCGTCAAGGCCAGGGGCGCGATGATCACCACAGTCGACAAGGCGCCCTTCATCGCCGCGATGAAGCCCGTTTATGACCGCTTCGTCACCGACGCCAGGCTCAAGGACCTGCTGGCCCGCATTCAGGCGGTGCAGTGAGGCTATAGGAGCGGCCCCTGCAGGGCCGCCTGCCGGCCTGATCATGCCATGGCCGTCGCCGGCCATGGCCTTCCTTTCCGCAAGCAAGGCGAGAAGCCCATGGTTCCACTTGCGAGATCGCTCGCGCGCATCCTTGCGCCGATCAGCCGCGCCTGCCTCTGGCTCGCCGCCATCGGCCTCGTGGCGATGACGGTCATCGTCGCGTGGCAGGTCTTCGGGCGGAAGGTCCTTAATGACTCGCCAAGCTGGACCGAGCCCAGCGCGCTGCTGCTGATGAGCTGGTTCATCCTGCTCGGCGGCGCCGTCGGCGTCCGCGAGGGCGATCATCTCGGCTTCGAGATCGGCCTTCACCATGCCACGAGGCCCCTGCGCCTGCTGATGCGGATCACCACCCACTCGCTGGTCGCCGTTTTCGGCATCTGCATGGTCATCTATGGCTGGCAGCTGACAGCGAGCACGTGGAGCGCGAAGATGGCGGGCGTCAATATCCCGCAAGGCATGGATTATCTGCCCCTTGTCGGCGGCGGCGCTCTCATCGCGCTGTTTTCGATCGAGAATCTGGTGAAGCTCCTGGCGCTGGGCGATGGGCCCCCCGTGCACGACCCGGCGCCTGCCCCCGCCCACGTGACCTCTTCGGTGGAATGACGCGATGGAGCTATGGGTCCTTTTCGGCGTCTTCACCGTCCTGCTGCTGATCGGCACGCCGGTCGCGTTCTGCCTCGGCCTCGCGTCGCTCGCGACCGTGCTCTACATGGGCCTGCCGCCGGTGGTCGTGTTCCAGCAGCTCAACAGCGGCATGAACGCCTTCGCCATGATGGCGATCCCCTTCTTCATTTTCGCGGGCGACCTGATGATCCGCGGCGGCATCGCGGAGCGCCTTGTCGGTTTCGCGGCCACGATGTTCGGCCATCTCCGGGGTGGGCTTGGCCAGGTCAATGTCGTGACCTGCACGCTGTTCGGCGGCATTTCGGGCTCCGCCGTCGCGGACGCATCGGCGGTCGGAGGCCTGATGATCCCGCAGATGAAAGCGCGTGGCTATGATGCGGATTACGCCGTGAACGTCACGGCGAACGCAGCCATCATCGCCCTGCTCATTCCGCCTTCGCACAACATGATCATCTATTCGCTCTCGGCGGGCGGCAACCTCTCGATCGCGGACCTGTTCACCGCCGGCGTGGTTCCCGGGCTGATGCTCGCCGGCGCGCTGATGATCGCGGCCTATGTCGTTGCGGTGCGGCGCGGATATCCCGCAGGCGTGTTTCCCGGCTTCGCAGCGGTCGGCCGGTCTTTGGCCGTCGCCACGCCCGGCCTCCTGCTGATCTTCATCATCTTCGGTGGCGTGCGCTCCGGCTGGTTCACCGCCACGGAGAGTTCCTGCATCGCGGTTCTCTACGCCTTCCTGATCGCGGCGCTGGTGTATCGCAGGCTCGGCTGGTCCGATTTCGTCGAAGCCACCCACGGCGCCGTCCGCACCACGGCGATGGTGCTTCTGGTGATCGGGGCGGCCGGCTCATTCGGCTGGCTGATGGCCTTCCTGCAGGTTCCGCAGACCGCCGTCGCGGCGATGAAGGCCGTCTCCGACGATCCGACCACCATCCTCCTGATGATCAACCTTATCTTGCTGGTGCTCGGCACCTTCATGGACATGGCGCCCATGATCATCATCTGCACGCCGATCTTCCTGCCTGTCGTCACGGCCTTCGGCGTGGACCCCATCCACTTCGGCGTGATCCTGATCCTCAATGCAGGGATCGGGCTGAACACGCCGCCGGTGGGTTCGGTGCAGTTCGTCGCATGCGCCGTCGGCAAGATATCGATCGGCGAATCCATGAAGACGATCTGGCCCTTCTACGGCGCGAGCGTGGCTGTCCTCATGCTGGTCACCTACGTGCCTGCATTCTCCCTCTGGCTGCCGGGCGTGTTCAAATGAGCCTTCAACGCCTCTCCAACGCCAGCCTTGCCGCACTCCCCCGCTCGATTGCAAGGCCAGCTTATGATCGCGCCGGCATCACGCCGGGCATCGTGCATCTGGGCGTCGGCGCGTTCCATCGCGCGCATCAGGCCGTGGTGGTGGATGACAGGCTGGCGGCCGGCGAGACAAGCTGGGGCATCATCGCTGCATCTCTGCGCTCCGCCGACACGCGCGATGCGCTCGCGCCGCAGGACGGGCTCTACACCATGGCGGTGCGCGACGGCGCTGCGACGTCGCTGCGCGTCATCGGCGCCATTCAGGAGGTCATCGTCGCGCCAGAGGCGCGTGAGCGCCTGATCGCGGCCATGGCCGATCCGCGCATCCGCATCGTCTCGCTCACCATCACCGAAAAGGGCTATTGCCGCGCTGCGGGCTCTGGCCTGCTCAACGATGACCACCCCGACATCCGCCACGATCTCGCCTCCCCGCTTGCGCCCGTCAGCGCGCCCGGCCTGATCGTCGAGGCGCTGCGCCGCCGCCGCAGCGAGAGCGTGGCGCCCTTCACCGTGCTGTGCTGCGACAACCTGCCCGCCAATGGCCGCACCGTGCATCGCGTTCTGTCCGACTTCGCAGCGCTGCGCGACATGGATCTCGGCCGCCATGTCGAGGCCGAACTCGTCTGCCCCTCGACCATGGTCGACCGCATTGTTCCGGCCACCACGGATGCGGATCGGGCAGCCGTCGCTGCCGCGCTCGGCGTCACGGATGCCTGGCCGGTCATGACCGAACCCTTCATCCAATGGGTGGTGGAGGACCGCTTCGGGGCGGGGCGCCCGCGCTTCGAGGAGGCCGGAGTCGAGATCGTCGGCGAGGTCGCGCCCCATGAACTGATGAAGCTCAGACTGCTCAATGGCACGCACTCGACCATGGCCTATCTCGGGCAGTTGTCGGGGCTGGAGACAATCTCCGACGTGGTCGGCCAACCCGATTTCGCCCGCGTCGTGCGCGCCATGATGGATGAGGAGCTTGGGCCCACCATCCCCGGCTTCACCCGCGCGCAGCTCGATGCCTACAAGGATGCGCTCTTCGGCCGCTACCGCAACACCGCGCTTCGCCACCGCACGGCGCAGATCGCCATGGACGGCACGCAGAAGATTCCGCAGCGCCTCGTCAACACCGCCCGCGAACGCCTGGCAACCGGCCAGCCCATCGCCCGGATCGGCCTCGCCATCGCCGCCTTCTGCCGCTTCATGACCGGCACGGGCGAGGACGGGGCGACCCTGCCGATCAACGATCCGCTGGCGGCCCGCTTCGCCGAGGCCAGCGCCGCTGCGGGCGCGACCGGCGTGGCGCGCACCGGCAACCCCGCCGATGCCGCTGCCCTCGCTGAAAGACTGGCCCCGGCAATGCTTGGGATCGCCGACGTCTTCGGCGAGATCGGGCGCGACCCCGCCTTGCTGGCTGCGGTCAAGGCGCCTTTGGCGCGGCTTTATGCAGATGGCGCCCGCGCCACCGTCGCCGCCTTCGCCTGACGCGCGGCAGCTTCGCCGGCGATGTAGCCGTAGCCGACCGCCGTCAGGAGGCCGTTGCCGGAGAGATAGCCCGAAGCCTGCGCACCCGACACGCCGCAGGCCGCGCCGCCGGCAGCGAACAGATTGGGGAACCCGTCGCCGCTCGTGCTCACCACCCGCGCCTCGTGATCAACCACCAGCCCGCCCTGGGTGTGGAACAGCGCGCCCGTGACACGGACGGCATGGAAGGGCGGCGACAGCGGCGCGATGCCCGCCCATCTGCGCCCGAAGCGATCGGTTCCGCCGGCGCGCTTGAGGGCCTCGACCTCGGCATGGGTGGCGGCGAGACTGTCTGCCGGCAGCCGCATCATCGCGGCGAGGACTTCGAGGCTTTCCGCGCACAGCACCGCCCCTGCCGCTTCCGCCTGACGGAAATCCTCGAATTGCCGCGCAATACCAGCGATGCGACCATCGAACAGGCTCCAGCCCAGCCCCTCCGGTTGAGCGAGGATGCTGGCCGCCGCCTCCGAATATCCCAGCGCCTCGTTGGCGAAGCGTGCGCCAGCGAGGTTCACCTGATAGCCGCCCTCGACATTGGTGGCCCAGGTGATGAGGATGCCGTGGGGATGGGCCACCGAGCCGTGACCCTGATGGCCGGAGAGATGCCGCGTGGCGGCTCCAAGCCTGCGGCCCCACACCAGGGCATCGCCCTGGTTGCCGGGATGCCCGAAATACAGCGCCTCCGCCATCGGCGGAATCTCGGCGGCGACCAGGTCCTTCGCGCCGCCATAGCCGTTCGAGGCCAGCACCAGAGCCTCGCAGCCGATGCGGTCGCGCGAGCCATCGGGTCTCGCGATCTCCACCCCGGCGACCCGCTGGCCATCGCACAGCAGCGCCGCAGCCAGGGCCTCGGTCACGATGTCGACGCCCGCAGCTTCCGCCGCGCTGCGCAACCGGTCCATCAGTTCCGCGCCGGAACGGCTCGGCAGGCCATGCATGCGGCAGGCCGAATGGCCAGGATAGGTGAAGTTGGTGATGATGGAAAACGGCAGGCCATGCCGATCGGCAAGCCATTCCAGCACCTCGCCCGCCACGGCGGCGACACGCTCCACCTGCGCGCGTTCAGGTTCGTCATGAGCCTTGGCCATGATGTCGGCGACGAAGCTCGCCGTGCTGTCCGCGACGCCAGCTTCGCCCTGGAATCGCGTGCCGGCGGCGGGGATCAGCCCGGCGGAGAGCGCGGTGGAGCCGCGGGGCACGGCGTCGCGCTCGATGACCAGCACCTCGCAGCCCGCCTCGCGCGCCCGCAGCGCTGCAACCAGCCCGGCAGCGCCCGCCCCGATGATCAGCACGTCGCATCGGGCCTCGAACGGAAGGCCCGCAGACGGCAGGATCGCCGCGCTCACAGGACATGCCCCTTCAGTCCACGCAGCCTTGCGCCTTGTCTCGTCATCTTCTTGCCTCCGGGACCTTGACGTGACGCATCTGTGCTAGATGTAATACATATAGGCAAGCCGGAGCCCCCGCATTGGACGCCATCGAGACATCCAAGACCCATCGGCTGTATCTGCTTCTCAAGGATCGGATCACGAGCGGCGCTCTGGGTCCAGGCCAACGCTTGCCGAGCGAGCCCAACCTCGCCGCGACCCACGGCCTCTCGCGCGTGACGATCCGGCGGGCGCTCGATGGCCTGGCCCGTGACGGCCTCATCACCCGCCAGCCGGGCGCTGGAACCTTCGTCAATGGCGCAAAGACGCACGCGCCGCTCGTTGCTAACCTGTCGGATCTCATGGGCCACCTCGTGGCCATGGGCCGCGCCACCCGCGTGAAGCTGCTCTCGTTCGATTACGTCGATCCCGCCCCCGCCGTCGCCGCCGCGCTTCGGCTCGAGCCGGGCGAGCGCACGCAGCTTTGCGTGCGCGTGCGCTATCTCGACGACAAGCCGTTCTCGCATCTCACCACCCACGTTCCCGAGCGCATCGGCGCCACCTATTGCGAGGCCGATCTGGCGCGCACGCCGCTGCTTGCGCTGCTGGAGCGCTCCGGCGTCGTGGCGGACCGGGCCGGCCAGACCATATCGGCCACACTGGCGGGGCCGGAGACTGCCGCAGCACTGGATGTGGAGATCGGCTCGGCGCTGATCTCGCTCACCCGCGTTGTGGTGGATGCGGAAGGCTGCGGCATCGAGCATCTTTCGGCTCTCTACCGGCCCGACATGCATGCCTTCCACATGGACATGCTGCGCACCGGCGACGGCGCGAACCGGCATTGGCGGCCCACAGCTTCGGGTTTGCCGAGACTGACGCCCCCATTGAACCCAACCGGCATCCAGACAACTGCGGCAAAGAGCGACCGCAGAGGGCCGACCACAGCGAGGAGAAGACCATGACCACCCATCGTCGCACCATCCTGCGCGGCGCCGCCGCAACAGGCGCGCTGCTTGCCATGCCGGGCCTCGTGAGGGCCCAGTCGCCCGCGATCAAGATCGGCATCCTCCAGCCCGTGACCGGCGCGCTGGCGCAGGACGGCGAATATGGCCGCCTCGGCGCGGAGATCGCGCTGAACGAGATCAACAATGCCGGCGGCATCAAGTCGATGGGCGGCGCGCGGCTGCAAATGGTCTTCGGCGACGCGCGCTCCAATCCCGAGGGCGGCACGGCCGAGGTCGAGCGCATGCAGGCCGAGGGCGTGGCGGCCATCGTGGGCGGCTTCGCCTCCCCCATCGTGCTGGCCGCCAGCCAGGCCGCTTCGCGCTATGACATCCCCTACATCTGCGATGTGGGCGTCTCCGACCAGATCGTCGGGCGCGGGCTGAAGAACACCTTCCGTTTCGGGCCCGGCTTCGGCAACGTCACCTCCACCGCGCTGGAGAACCTCGTCAAGCTGAACGACGCCGCCGGCAAGCCGGCCCGAACCGTCGTCATTGTCCATGAAGACGGCCTGTTCGGCGCCGGCATGGCCAAGCTGCTCCAGACCCAGCTGCCTCCGCGCGGCTTCGAGATCCTCGAGACCATTGCTCACCCGACGCCTTCGCGCGACATGTCGAACGTGGCCCTGCGCATCCGCGCGCTGAACCCCGATCTCGTCATCCCGTCGAGCTACTATGCCGAGTTCGTGCTGCTGGCCCGCACCATGCAGCAGCAGCGCATCCGTCCCAAGGGCGTCTACGCCATCCTGAACGGCGCAGCCTCCAACTTCCGCTTCGTGAAGGAGTTTTCCGACGCGGCCAACCTCGTCATGGACTGCAACCACTGGGCCGATCCGCGCAAGCCCAAGACGGCGCAGGTCAAGGCGCAGGCCGAGCAGGGCGGCCGGTTCTGGCTCTACAACACCCCGCTCAACTACTCCTGCGTGAGGCTGCTGGCGGACGCCATCGAGCGCGCCGGCTCGGCCGATCGCGCCAGGGTCACCGAAGCACTCGCCAACTCCGCCTTCTCCGACCACATCATGCCCTATGGCCCGACCAGGTTCGTCAACGGCCAGAACCAGGGCGCGGCGCCGGTGAACACCCAGGTGCAGAATGGCGATATCAAGGTCATCTTCCCGACCGAGTTCGCCGACGCAAAGCCGGTCTTCCCGGCGGTCTGAGGCACAAGGCCTCACCCTGCACCTCCACGAGGCGCAGGGTGAGGGCGGCCTGACTGCAAAGGCTGCGATCATTTCACGGTGTCATCCCCGGCGGCGCTTGCAAGGCGCCGGGAAGGGGATCCACCATGCCGATATGCGAATGGATCCCCTTCCCGGCCCGTCGGGCCGCCGGGGATGACGCCTCGATCATGCTCAAGCTCGACATCTTCCTGTCCGCGCTCGCGAACGGTCTCATGACCGGAGCCGTCTATGCGCTGATCGCGCTGGGGCTGACGCTCGTCTATGGCGTGCTTCACATCATCAACTTCGCCCATGGCGCCACGCTGACGGCAGCGATGTTTGCCGTCTTCGTGATGCACAACGCCTTCGGCATCGATCCGTACTTTGCGATATTCATCCTCACGCCGCTCTTCTTCGCGCTGGGCTACGGCGTGCAGCGCTTCGTCATCAACCCGGCCAGCCACGGCGATGACAGCAACATCCTGCTCGTCACGCTGGGCCTCTCCATCATCATCGAGAACGCCCTGCTGGCCGGATTTCGCTCCGACACCCGCTCGATCGACGTGCCTTACGGCTTCTCCGTCGTCGAGGTGGGCAACCTGTTCTTGTCCACGCCCAAGCTCGTCGCCTTCGGCGCCTCGTTCGTCGTGGCGGGCGCCCTCTGGCTTCTGCTCGCGCGCACCGACACGGGCAAGGCCATCCGCGCCGTGGCGCGCGAGAAGACCGGCGCTTCGCTGTCAGGCATCAATGTTGACCACATCTATGCCGTGACTTTCGGCATCGGCGCGGCCTGCCTCGCCATCGCCGCCTGCCTGCTGATGCCGACCTTCCTCGTCAATCCGCGCATCGGCAACGCCTTCGTGCTCGTCGCCTTCACCATCGTGGTGCTCGGCGGCATGGGCTCGATCACCGGCGCGCTCATCGGCGGCCTCATCATCGGCGTGGTGGAAAGCCTGTCCGGGCTGTATTTCGGCGAGAGCCTCGGCCAGATCGGCATCTTCCTGATCTTCATCCTGGTGCTGCTGTTCAAACCCACCGGCCTGTTCGGAGCGCGGGCATGAGCGGCGAAAGCAATTCCATGGCGCCCTGGCTGCCGATCATCGCCGTCGTCGCCGCGCTTGCCCTGCTGCCGCTTGGGCTAGGCTCGAACACCGTCCTCAACTTCCTCAGCTTCGCGATGATCATCACCATCGCGGCCCAGGGCTGGAACATCCTCGGCGGCTATGGCGGCCAGTTCTCCTTCGGCCATGCCGTGTTCTTCGGCACGGGGGCCTATGCCATGGCGCTGCTTCAGGTGCGGTTCGGCATCAATCCCTGGCTCGCCCTGCCCCTTTCCATGGCGCTGGGCGCGCTGGTCGGCTTCGCCATCGGCTTTCTCAGCTTCCGTGCTCGTCTGCGCGGCTCCTACTTCGCCCTGGTGACGCTCGCCTTCGCCGAGCTGTTCCGCATCAGCGCCAATGCCTCTGGCTTCACCGGCGGGGCGGCGGGCGTGCTCGTGCCGCTCAGGCTTGATCCGGCGCAGATGCAGTTCGCCGACAAGCGCGTGGCCTACTGGCTGGCGCTGTGCTTCGTGGCTGCGGGACTTGCGCTGACGCTGGCTCTGGCACGCTCCCGCTTCGGCGCACAACTCGTCGCCGTGCGCGAGAACGAGGAGGCGGCCCGCGCTCTCGGCGTCGATGCGCTTGGCGTCAAGCTCAAGGCCATCACGCTGTCGGGCGCGATCACCGCCAGCGCCGGCTGCCTCTACACCCAGAAATTCCTCTATCTGGACGCCAACCTCGCCTACGGGCCATGGGTCTCCGTCGAGGCGCTGCTGGCGCCGATCATAGGCGGGCTTGGCACCGTGTTCGGGCCGTTGGTGGGCGCGGTCGTGCTGCTGGGCCTCGGAGAGGTAACCAAGACCGTGTTCGCCAATCTGATGGGCGGCTCCATCCCCGGCGTCGATCTCGTGGTGTTCGGCGTGCTTCTGATCCTCTGCGTGGCCCATGCGCCGCGCGGCGTGCTGGGCCTTGCCGGCCGCCTTCTCGGCAAAGGGAGGGCGAGGCCATGACCCCCCTTCTCTCGGTCAAGGAGGTCAGCAAGCGTTTCGGCGGCCTGGTCGCGGTCGATCATGCCTCGCTCGAGGTCCGGCAGGGCTCCATCACCGGCCTGATCGGCCCGAACGGCGCGGGCAAGACCACGCTCTTCACCATCATCGCCGGTTTCGAGCCGGCGACGGCCGGCCAGGTGGCGTTCGAGGGGCGTGAGATCACCGCCCTGCCCGCCCACAAGCGCGCCGCGCTGGGCATCGCCCGCACCTTCCAGATCGTGCAGCCCTTCGCGGGGCTCAGCGTGCGCGAGAACATCGCGGTCGGGGCCTTCCTGCGCCATGCCGCACGCTCCGATGCGCTGGCGAGGGCCGACGCTGTAGGGCGCGAGGTCGGCCTCGGCGCGCTTCTCGACCAGCCGGCCGGCGAACTCACCGTGGCGGGCCGCAAGCGGCTCGAACTTGCCCGCGCGCTGGCCACGGAGCCGAGGCTGCTGCTGCTCGACGAGGTGCTGGCGGGACTCAACCCGTCGGAAATCCGCGACATGATGCCAGTGGTGCAGGCCATCCGCGCCCGCGGCGTCACCATCCTCATCGTCGAGCATGTGATGCAGGCCGTGATGAGCCTGTGCGACATGGTCCATGTGCTGGCCCAGGGCCGCATCATCGCCTCGGGCCCGCCCGGCGCCGTCTCGCGCGATGCCAGCGTCGTCGAGGCCTATCTCGGCCATGGCGCCGCCGCGCGCATGCAGGAGCAGGAGAGCAAGGCCCGCCAGATGCCGGCGTCAGACGCGTCCGCGACGCCTCGCCCCTCACCGGGTGGAGCGCCCCATGCTTGAGATCAGGGAGCTTCAGGCAGGTTATGGCGGCGTGGCCGTGCTCCGCGGCGTGTCGCTGGATGTGCAGCCCGGCGAGATCGTGGCCGTCCTCGGCGCCAATGGCGTGGGCAAGACCACGCTGAACCGCGCAGTCTCCGGCCTGATTCGCGCCAGCGCCGGCACGGTGCGCTTCGATGGCGCCTCGATCACGGGCCTGCCCGCCCCCGACATCATGGGCCGGGGCCTCATCCATGTTCCGGAAGGACGCAAGATCTTCCCCAACATGAGCGTGCGGGAGAACCTCGAACTTGGCAGCTACCGCCGCGCCCGCGCCAACCGTGCGGTCAATCTGGAGCGCGCCTTCACCATCTTCCCGCGCCTGCGCGAGCGTGCCGCGCAGCTTGCCGGGACCCTTTCGGGCGGCGAGCAGCAGATGCTCGCCATCGGCCGCGGGCTGATGGCCGAGCCACGCCTCATCATCATGGACGAGCCGTCCCTCGGCCTGTCTCCGCTGCTCGTGGAGGAGATGTTCGCGCTGATCGCCCGCATCGCAGCCGAGGGGCTCGCCGTCATGCTCGTGGAGCAGAACGTGGTGCAGTCGCTGGAACTCGCCAGCCGCGCCTATGTGCTGGAGAACGGCACGGTCGTGATGAAAGGCCCTGCCGAAACCCTCAAGCGCGATCCGCGCCTGATGACCACCTATCTGGGGATGTGACGTATGGCCATCATGACCGCTGGCGTTCTGCCCGCCTCCGTGCTCGTCAACGGTCGCACCCCGGCCTGGTTGAAGCGCTGGTCGCGATTCGCGCGGGGGCTGCGCTTCGAGGACCTGCCCCCGGACGCCGTGGAACGCGCGCGGCTGGTCATGCTCGATTGCCTTGGAGCGATCATAGCGGGCCGGGCGGAGCCGGAGGTCAGCAAGGCCGCCAAGGCGCTTGCGCGGACAGCGCGCGGCCAACGCACCGGCTCGCCGCTGGTGACAGCATTCCTGGACGGCACGGCCGGCACCATGCTGGAGATCGACGAGGGCAACCAGTACGCCCGCGGCCATCCAGGCATCCATGTCGTGCCCGCCCTGCTCGCAGCGGCGCGCCTCAGGCGCGTCAGCGGACGCGACGCCATCACCGCCCTGGCGCTCGGCTATGAGATCGGCGCGCGCATCGGCCTATCCTCGAAGCTCAGGGTCATGATGCACCCGCATGGGGTCTGGGGCGTCGTTGGCGCGGCGGTGTCCGTGGCCAAGCTGAACCGCGCCAGCGCGGCCGACTTCGCAAGCGTGATCAACCTGTCCTCCTCCTTCGGCCTGACCACGAGCCGGCGCACCATGCTGGAGGGCGCGACCGTGCGGAACACCTATGCCGGCGCCTCGAACATGCTCGGGCTTATCGCCTGGGATCTGGTCAAGGCAGGCTTCACCGGAGAGGCGGACGGGCTTGGCTCGATCTATGGTGGCATCGCCGCCGATGACTGGCAGCCGGACGAGATGGTCCAAGATCTTGGCGAGCGCTGGGAGATCGCGCGCAATTACTTCAAGCGCCATGCCGCCTGCCGCTATAATCACGGCGCGCTGGACGCACTTTCCCGCATCGTCGCCGAAGCGGGCGGCCGCATCGCGCCGGACGACGTCGCGTCGATCGTGGTCGACACCTATGTCTGGGCCGCGCAGCTCGATCACCCGGCCCCGCAGAACATGCTGGCTGCCAAGTTCTCGATGCCCTTTTCGCTGGCCACCTTCATCGTGAACGGAGCGGCGAGCCTCGACGCCTTCCGCGATGCTGCCCGCAACGACGCCGCGACCCGCGCGCTGGCCCAGCGGATCACCATCGACGAGGACCCCGGCCTGACCGCCCGCCTGCCCGCGGAGCGTCCCGCCCGGGTGCGCGTGACGCTCACGGATGGCCGCGTGCTGCTGGCCGAGGCGCTGACCAACAAGGGCGACACCGAGGACCCGTACACCGCAGCGGAGGTCGCGGAGAAGTTCATCGACATCACGACGCCGCATCTTGGCCCGGACCGCGCTTCGGCCCTGGCGCAGGCCGTGCTGACGCTCGACCAGGCAGCAACGCTTTCACACCTCCTCGAACTCGGCTCCCCAGCATGACCGCAACGCTCAAGGCCCGCCTCGCTTCAAGGCCCATCGTGCTGGCGCCGGGGGTCTATGATCCGCTGACGGCCTTGCTCGCAACCGATGCGGGGGCAGAGGCGCTTTACCTCTCCGGCGCCGCGATCGCCTACACCCGCCTCGGCCGCCCCGACATCGGCCTCGTCTCGATGAGCGAGGTGGTGGACACGATCGTGCTGATCCGCGACCGGGTGCCGACGCCGCTGGTCGTCGACGCTGACAATGGCTATGGCAACGCGCTGAACATGCAGCGCACCATGCGCCTGTTCGAACGGGCCGGCGCAAACGCACTCCAGATCGAGGACCAGAGCTATCCCAAGCGCTGCGGGCACCTTGCCGAAAAGCGCCTGATCCCCGCGGCCGAGATGGCCGGCAAGATCAAGGCCGCGGTGGATGCGCGCAGTTCGGCAGAGACCCTGGTCATCGCCAGGACCGATGCCGTCGCGGTCGAAGGCTTTTCGGCCGCAATCGAGCGCGCCGGCCTGTATGCCGACGCCGGCGCGGACGTGCTCTTCGTCGAGGCGCCCGGCTCGCGCGAGGAGCTTGTCGCGGTGCGAGACGCGCTGGGCGGGCGCGCGCCGCTGATGGCGAACATGGTCGAAGGTGGCAAGACGCCGATCCTGAGCGCCGCAGAGCTCGAAGGGCTGGGCTATGCGCTTGTGATCTTCCCCGGCGGCATCGTGCGCGCCATCGCCCATGCGGCCCGCGATTTCTACGAAGGCCTCACGCGCGACGGCACCACGGCCGCCTTTCGCAGCCGGATGTTCGACTTCAACCAGCTCAACGAAGTGATTGGAACGAATCGCATGCTCGACCTTGGCAAGTCCTATGGCGGGGATGTCTGATGAGCGCGCTTGACCCCGTCACCTTCGCCATCCTTACCGGGCGGCTGGAGCAGATCGCCGACGAGATGGATGCGACGCTCTACCGATCGGCCTTCAACCCGATCATCGCGGAGGCGCGCGACGCCTGCCACGGGCTCTACCATGCCACCACGGGCGCGACTCTGGTTCAGGGCGCCAAGGGCCTGCCGATCTTCGTGGGCGCCATGGCTTTCGCCGTGAAGGCCGTCATCGACAAGGTCGAGGCTGCGGGCCCCGGCGCCGTCGAAGCCGGCGACACCTTCATCTTCAACGATCCGTATGCCGGCGGCACGCATCTCAACGACATGCGGCTGGTGCGCCCGTTGATGCGCGGCGGGTGCATCTTCGCCTGGCTCGCCTCGGTGGGCCATTGGCTCGACATCGGCGGCAACGTGCCGGGCGGCTACAACCCGCAGGCCACCGAGAGCTTCCAGGAAGGTGTGCTGATCCCCCCGGTGAAGCTGTTCAGGAAAGGGGTGCTCCAACAGGACATTGTGGACATACTCCAGGCCAACACGCGCCTGCCGCGCTCCAACTGGGGCGACCTCAACGGCCAGCTCAACGCGCTCGACCTCGGGGAGCGTCGCTTCCATGCGCTGATCGACGAATACGGCGACGAGGTTGTCAGCGCTGCGCTCGAGGCGGCGTCCGCCAGGGCGGAAGCGCTGATGCGCGAGAACATCGCGGCCTTGCCCGACGGCGTCTATTCCTTCGAGGATTATCTCGACAATGACGGCATCGTTGACGAGAAGCTGACCATCGCGCTCGACCTCACCATTGCGGGGGATCGCATGAAGCTCGATTTCTCGCGCTCGTCGGCGCCCTGCCGGGGGCCGGTCAACATCGCTCGCTCGACCGCGGTGGCCTGCTGCTATGTCGCGCTCAAGCATGTGTTCACGGCCGTTCCCGCCAATGCCGGCTGCCTGCGTCCGATCGACTTCGACATCCCCGACACGACCTTCCTCGGCGTGAGCGCGCCGCGGCCGGTCGCCGGTTACACAGAAACCATCCTGCGCATGATCGGCGTCGTCTTCGGCGCGCTGGCCAAGGCCGACCCGGCCTGCGCCACGGCCGCTCCATTCGGGACCATCAACGCACTCTCCATCGCCGGGCACAGGCCGGACGGCGAGCGCTGGGTCATGTTCTCCTTCTTTGGCGGCGGGCTTGGCGGCAATCCGCAATCCGATGGGCTCAACCACGCCAACAACCCGATCTCGACCGCCACCATCCCCCCGGCCGAGATCCTCGAGGCTTCATACCCCGTGATGTTCACCCAATGGGCCCTGCGTCCCGACAGCGCCGGACCTGGCTCCCATCGCGGCGGCTTCGGCGCCATCTACGAGATCGAGATCCTGTCCCCGGGCGGCGCCGACGTGTCGCTGCTGGGCGAGCGCGGCCGCCACGCCCCCTTCGGCGTCGCCGGCGGCGGCAGCGCCGCCCTGAACCGCTTCACGTGGGACAGCGATGACGGGCCGCGCACCGCCCCCATGACCTCCAAGGTCACGGGCGTGAAGCTCAGACAAGGCCAGCGGCTGCGGCTCGAATCGCCTGGCGGCGGCGGCTATGGCGATCCGGCGCGGCGCGCCCCTGAGGCGGTGCTCCGCGATGTGCGGCGCGGCTTCATCACTCCGGCAAGCGCCGCCGAAGTTTATGGCGTCATCCTCGACGGCGCGGGCGCTGTCGACTCAGCCGCAACTGCAGCCCGCCGCGGAGGCACGCCATGAGCCGCCTGCCACGCACGCTCGTCGGCGTCGATGTCGGCGGAACCTTCACCGACCTCGCCTTCTTCGACGAGGAGACGAGGGCCTTCCGCATCGCCAAGGCGCCCTCGAACCGGGGCGACGAAGCCGTCGGCTTCATCGAGGGGCTGGGGCGGCTCGGCGACATCGCCGGCCTCGGCGCGATCATCCACGGCACGACCGTGGGCACCAATGCGCTGCTGGAGCGCAAGGGCGCCCGCATCGGCATCATCACCACGCCCGGCTTCCGCGATGCGCTGGAAATGCGCCGCCGCGACCGGCCGAACACCTGGGGCCTCTGGGGCGATTTCGAGCCCGTCGCCACGCGCGAAATGCGCGTTGAGGTACCCGAGCGCACCCTTGCCGACGGCACGATCCGCACACCGGTCGATGTCGAGGCCGTGCGTGAGGCCTGCCGCACCCTCCTGAAAGCCGGCGCGGAGGCACTCGCCATCATCTTCGTCAACGCCTACGCCAATGCCGCCAACGAGCGCGCGGCCTATGATGCGGCGCTGGCGGCCTGGCCAAACCCGCATGTCGCGCACTCGGCCCAGATCCTGCCCGAGATCCGGGAGTTCGAGCGCACCTCGACCACGGCCCTCAACGCCTATCTCCAGCCGGTCGTGGCAAGCTATCTTGCACGGCTCGAGGCCGGCCTCTCGGCGCAGGGCTTTCCGGGCTCCTTCCACATCGTGCAGTCCAATGGCGGGGTCATGTCAACGGCCACGGCACGGAAGTTCCCGGTCCGCACCGCCCTCTCCGGCCCGGCCGCTGGCGTGATCGCGGCAGCCGAGATCGCCGGGGCGGCAGGCTTCCCCGACATCATCACGGCTGATCTGGGCGGCACTTCCTTCGACGTGTCGCTGGTGGCCGGCGGCCAGACCTCGCTCGCGGCGCAGACCACCATCGACTTCGGCATGGTGATCCGCACGCCGATGATCGAGATCACCACCATTGGCGCGGGCGGGGGCTCTATTGCGCATGTCGACGCAGGCGGCCTGCTCGCGGTCGGCCCTGAAAGCGCGGGTTCGAGGCCAGGGCCGGTGGCCTACGGGCAGGGCAACGACCGGCCTACCCTCACCGATGCCAACATCGTGCTCGGCCGCATCAATGCCGAGCGGCCCATCGGCGGCAAGCTGGCCCGGCTCGATGTCGAGGCGGCGCGCAAGGCGCTGCTCGACCGCGTCGGCGCGCCGCTCGGCCTCTGCGCCGAGGAGGCGGCGGAGGCGGTGGTGCGCATCGCCAATGCGCGCATGGCCGGCGCCATCCGGCTCGTCTCCATCGAGCGGGGGCACGATCCCTCGCGTTTCACCGCCGTTCCCTTCGGCGGCGGAGGCGCGCTCCATGTCGGCGCGCTCATCAAGGATGTGGGGCTCAAATCGGCGCTGGTGCCGCGCTATCCGGGCATCACCTCGGCGCTTGGCTGCATCATCGCCGACATCCGGCATGATCAGGTCGCCACCGTCAACCTCATGCTGGACGGGCTGGACGCCATGGCGCTCGATCGCCGCATGATGCAGGCGGGCGGCGAGGCCCGCGCCGTGGTCGAAGCTTCTGGCCTCACCGTGGAGCGCATCGACGTCACCTTCGAGCTCGACATGCATTACCAGGGGCAGACCCACACGGTCGCCGTGCCGTTGCCGGTCACCCTGCACGCTTCGAGCACGGGCATCAGCGAGGCGATCGCGCGCGCTGCCTTCGAGGCCGCCTATGCGCGCGCCTTCTCACGCCTGCTGCCGGGCATTCCGGTGCGCATCGTCAACCTGCGCACCGCCGCCATCGGCCGCCGTCCGCCCTTTGATCTCAAGGCATTGGCGCCGCAAGCGGATTCAAGTCTTGAAGCTGCGCGGCTCGGCTCGCGGCAGGTCTGGTTTGATGGCGGCTGGCATGAGACGAGCATCTGGGACAGGCTGGCCCTGCCCGTGGACGCCCGGATCGATGGCCCCGCCATCCTGGAACAGTCCGACGCCACGACCGTGATCGATCCCGGCCTGAGCGCCCGCGTCGACGCGTTCGGCAACCTGATCGTGGAGCGCCGGTGATGCGCCAACCCTTCGATGTCAGCGCCACGGGTCTTCTGCTGTGCGACCTGCAGAACGACTTCATCCACCCCGACGGCGCTTATGCCCGGGGCGGCCAGTCCGCGCCGGAGATCGGGGCGCTGCCCGGGCGCATCAGGCCGCTGGCCGAACTGATGCGCGCCCGCGGCGGCGTCGTCATCTCGACCCAGTTCACGCTCGTGCCGGGACGGGGCGGCGAGCCGATGATCTCGCCTCATCTCAGGCAGCTCAGGCCATTCCTCTCCAGAGGCGACTTCGCGCCGGGCTCGTGGGGCAACGCCACCGTGGATGAGCTTCAGCCAGTGGATGTGACAGTGGAGAAGGTGGCCTATTCGGCCTTCTACATGAGCCGTCTCGAGTGGGTGATCCGCAAGCTCGGGCTTACGCGGCTCCTCATAGCCGGCATCGTGACCAACGGCGGCGTGGCCTCGACCCTGCGTGATGCGCATGTGCGCGACATCGACGCCATCTTGCTTGAGGATGGCTGCGCGGCCTTCTCGCCTCGCACTCACCATATCGCGATCGACGCCTTGCGCCCGGTGGGGCGCGTCGCCACCATCGCGGAGATGATTGCGGAGATCCAGGCGGCATGACGGCCAGCCCAAAGCCTCGCACGCTTTTCGACAAGCTCTGGGACCGGCACGTCGTCGCCGTCCGCGAGGATGGCGAGACGCTGCTCTGGGTCGATCGTCACTTCGTGCACGAGGGCTCCCACCATGCCTTCCGCAAGCTGGACGAGCGTGGCCGCGCCGTCGCCGAGCCCTCCCTGACCTTCGGCGTGGCGGACCACTACGTGCCGACGCGCGGACGACCCCGCATAGCCGACCCGGAAGTGGCCGGCATGGTGGACCGTCTCAGCGCCAACGCCGCGCGCCATGGCTTTCGCCTGTTCGGGCTCGATGACCCCGCGCAAGGCATCGTCCATGTGGTGGGGCCGGAACAGGGACTGACGCTTCCGGGCCTGCTCATCGTCTGCGGCGACAGTCACACCTCGACCCATGGCGCCTTCGGAGCCTTCGCCTTCGGGATCGGCGCCTCCGAGGTCGCGCATGTGCTGATGACGCAGACGCTCTGGCAGCGGAAGCCCAAGCGCATGCGCATCACCGTCACGGGCGCGCTGGGGCCACATGTCAGCGCCAAGGACCTGGCCCTGTTCATCATCGCGGAAATCGGCGCCAACGGCGCTCAGGGGCACGCCGTGGAATATGCCGGGCCCGCCATAGCCGCGCTGTCGATGGAGGCGCGGCTGACATTGTGCAACATGTCGATCGAGGCCGGCGCCCGCTGCGCCCTCGTCGCGCCCGACAACACGACCTTCGCGTTTCTGCGCGGCCGCCCCTTCGCTCCGGAGGGAGAGGCGCTCAGCCGCGCCATCGCGGACTGGCGCACGCTTGCGACGGATGACGGCGCGCCGTTCGACCGCGACATCGTCATCGACGGGGCCGAGGTCGCGCCAATCGTGACCTGGGGCGTGAGCCCCGAGGATGCGCTGCCCATCACCGGCGCCGCCCCGCAAGCGGGTGCCGACCCCTTGCGCGCGGCCCATGTCACCGAAGCGCTGGCCTATATGGGCCTGAACCCGGGCCAGAAGCTGACGGACATCGCCGTCGACCGGGTGTTCATCGGCTCATGCACAAATGCGCGGCTGGAGGATCTGCGAGCAGCGGCGGCCGTGCTGCGGGGCCGAAAGGCACGGGTGCCAGGGCTCATCTCGCCCGGCTCAAGCCCGGTCAAGCGGGCCGCCGAGGCTGAAGGCCTTGATCGCATCTTCATGGATGCGGGGCTCACCTGGGCGGAATCGGGATGTTCGATGTGCGTTGGCATGAATGGCGACCTGGTGGCCTCCGGCGAGCGCTGCGCCTCGACCACGAACCGCAACTTCCGCGGCCGACAGGGCCTTGGCGCACGAACGCATCTCATGTCGCCCGCCATGGTCGCGGCCGCCGCCGTGACCGGTCGGCTGACGGATGTGCGCACCTTGCCCCCCGTGGAGGGTTGAGCGATGGAGCGCTTCACCCGCCTCAGCGCCAAGGCCTGCCCGCTCGGACTGGCCAATGTCGACACTGACCAGCTCATTCCTGCCCGCTTCATGAAACGCTCGCGCGCCGATGGTTATGGTCAGTTCCTGCTGCATGACCTGCGCTTTGCACCCGATGGCGCGCCGGTTCAGGGTTTGCCGCTCTCCGATCCGCGTTATGCGGACGCACGCATCATCGTCGCCCAGCGCAATTTTGGCACCGGCTCCTCACGCGAGGCTGCGGTCTATGCGCTCTGGGATTATGGCGTGCGCTGCGTGATCGCGCCGTCCTTCGGCGACATCTTCGCGTCAAATGCGGTCAAGAACGGACTGCTGCCCGCCATCATGGCCGAAGCTGACGTGGAGACACTTCTGGCCCGTTTGACTGTGGAGCCCTCGCTGGCGGAGGTCGATCTCGAAGCGCAGACGGTGCGGTGCGGCGACCTGAACCTCGGCTTCGCCATCGACCCCGTCCGCCGGCTGCAACTGCTCAATGGCTGGGATGATCTCGACCTGACGCTCCGCCATGTCGAGGACATCGCGCGCTATCGCGCCCGCCGGCTGGCCGACGAGCCATGGGCGATGCCGGGCGGCTGAGCCTGTCAGGCCACGAAGCTGTAGGTCTGCACAATGGATGGGCGGTGTTTGAGCTGGATCTGCGAGGCGCGGACCTGCTCGGCGGCCGAGGCTGCGCTGACCATCAGCACAAGCTCGCCGCCCCTGAGGCAGTCCAGGATCGCGCGTGATTGCACCCTGGTCATCCAGGGAGCGAATGGTTGCTCGGCCGAGGCAGCGTCATGCCAGACCTGATCGAACAGGTCGGGCCGGGTGACTTCGACCTCCTCGCCCGCGATGCGCCGGCGCTGGGTCGTCGCAGCGCCCCCTGGCCATTTGCCGATCATGCATAGCTGGCTGTCGGAAAGCCCGCCATTGGACAGGTCGAGCCGCGCCGAGGCCGCCTCGTCGGGCGCCGCGTAGGCTCCGATCACGATGCGGAACAGTTGCTTCGACTCGTCCACCATCGTGGCGCTCATCATCAGATTGGTCCGATGCAGTGACATCAGTCGCGGTCGCCTTCACCGGCAGCCAACGCCCTCAACTTCGCACGATCGCGGAAAACCACGACGTTGTGCTGATCCATCGCAATCAGGCCGGCTTCCTTGAAACGGGTGAAGGTGCGGGACACGGTCTCGATGGTGAGGCCCAGGAAATCGGCGATGTCGATGCGCTTCATCGGCAGCAGCACGCTCATCGCGCTCAGGCCCCTCGCCTCGTTGCGGCGCGACAGCGCCATCAGGAAGCTCGCCAGCCGCTCATTGGCGGAGAGCTTCGAGATCACCACCACGTGCTGGTAGGCTGCCGTGAGAGCGTTCGCGATCTGGAGCGACGCCTGTCGGCCGAATTCGATATCTTCGGCCACGGCGCGATTGAAGGCGGCGGCGGGGATGGCCTCCAGGCGGGTGAGCTGAACCGTATGCGCATCGCACGGATGCAAGTCGGCACCGAGGCCGATGATGTCGCCGGGATAGGCGAAGTCGAGCACAATCCGCCGGCCATTGGGCAAGGTGCGCGAAAGGCAGACTGCGCCGGTGCGGATGATGAAGATATGCGAGCGCTCCTCGCCTTCGCACCACAGCGTCTCGCTGGCCGCGATCTTGCGGCTGGCCGCCGAGTGCAGGCCTTTCGCCATGAGCAGCGCGCTGATGGGCATGTCGCCAGGGGCGAGGTCCACGGGCTGGGCAGCCTTGAAGTTATGGGCGGCGACGTTCATCACAGCGTGTCTCCTCGTCTGGTCGGCGTCAGGTTGACGAGACGGTTTTAGACAGTTCAAACCTGCGGTGATGCGACGGCTCTTCGACTTTGAGTGTCGTCGTGTGACGAATTGTAACAAGCTGCCACCCGATACGCAGCCTATACTGGGGTCATGAATCTGCGCGCCCAGCACATTTTGGTCGTGGACGATGACGAGGCCATCCGCGCCCTGCTGCGCGATTGCCTCGAACTCGACGGCTTTCAGGTGTCGGAGGCGGCCGACAGCCTTGGCATGCATGGCGTGCTCGGAGCGGGCGGCATCGACCTCGTGACGCTGGATCTGATGCTCGGCGGGGAGAACGGCCTGGCGCTGGCCCGCCAGATCCGGGCCTCCCACGACATCCCCATCGTCATGATCAGCGGCAAGGGCGACACGATCGATCGCGTGGTCGGGCTCGAGATCGGCGCCGATGACTACATCTCAAAGCCTTTTCACCCCCGCGAGGTGATCGCCCGCATCCGCGCCGTGCTACGCCGCAAGCCGCCAGCCGCTGTCGCCACCCCGGAAAGCACGCCGGCCTCGGAACGGCTCAGCTTCGCCGGCTGGAGCCTGGACATCGGCAGCCGCGAGCTGTTCGGCCCCGACAAGGCGCGACACATGCTCACCACCGCAGAGTTCAACCTGCTTGAGGCCCTGGTGCGCCGCCCGCAGCGCGTGCTGTCGCGCGACACGATCATGGACCTGCTCAAGGGCCATGACTGGACCCCGTTCGACCGGTCGATCGACGCCCTCGTTTCCCGCCTGCGACGCAAGATAGAGGTTGATGCGAGGGATCCCCGTCTGGTCAAGACCGTGCGGGGCGTGGGCTACATGCTCGCCTGCACCGTGGAACGGAGCTGATCAGCCGCACAGGCCCGGGCTTCAGCCAAGGGCCTCGCGGATGGCCTGGGCGAGTTCCGCCGTGGCGTAGGGCTTGCGCAGGATCTTCAGCGAATCCGCATCGCTCTCGCCATGGGCGGCCACGCGGTCGGCGAAGCCGGAGGTCAGCAGGATCTTCATCTCAGGCTTGCGCGCGGCCACCCACCGCGCGAGATCATAGCCCGACATGCCGCCTGCCATCATGATGTCGCTGAACACGAGATCGACCGTGACGCCGCTGTCGATCACAGCGATCGCGGAAGGGCCGCCTTCGCTGGACAATACCCGGTAGCCAAGCTTTTCAAGCCGCGCCGTGGTCACTTCCCTCACCTCGGCATTGTCCTCGACGACGAGGATCGTCGAGCCGCAAGCGGACTGTTGCGGCTTCGCGGCTTCCGCGGCATGGGCCGCTGCCGGCGCGCCCCCCACGCGCGGCAGATAAAGATTGACCGTCGTGCCCTTGCCCGGTTCGCTGTAGATGGTTGCGCCGCCATTGGACTGGCGCGTGAACCCATAGATGCTGGCAAGTCCCAGCCCTGTGCCGCGGCCGGGCTCCTTGGTGGTGAAGAACGGCTCGAAAGCCCGCGACAGCACCTCCGGCGACATGCCCGCGCCCGTGTCGGAGACGGACAGTCGCACATAGCGCCCAGGGTTGATGCGGTCGATCTGCCCTGACTGGCTGAAATCATCGTCGATGGTGACGTTCGAAGTCTCTATGACGAGCTTGCCGCCCGCGCTCATCGCGTCGCGCGCATTGATCGCGAGGTTGAGGATGGCGTTCTCGATCTCGCTGGCATCAGCCTTGACCTCGCCGAGGTCGGGCGCAAGGTCCGATGAGATGGCGATGCTCTCGCCGATGGACCGGCGCAGCAGGTCGATCACGCCGACGACCTGATCATTGAGGTTGAGCAACTGCGGCTCGAGCTTGCTGCGGCGCGCGAAGCTGAGCAGCCGGCGCGTGAGCCGCGCGCCCATGTCGACCGCATCGATGGCCCGCTTGAGCACACGCTTGTGGCGCGCGTCGGCGACATGGTCATCGAGCAGCTCGAGGTTGCCGCCGATCACTGTGAGCAGGTTATTGAAGTCATGGGCGATACCGCCGGTGAGCTGCCCGTAGGCTTCCATGCGCTGCACACGCACCAGCGTTCCCTGCGCCTGCTCGCGGCGCTCGATTTCCGCCTTCAGGGCCGCCGTGCGCTCTGCAACGCGCTCTTCGAGCAGTTGCTGGAGGGCCTTCTGCTCGGTGATGTCCTGAACCGCGCCGAACAGGCGCGGCCACGGCCCGTCCTCGGGCGAGCGCGACGCCACGGCACGCACCCAGCGCAGGACCCCGTCGGTGCGGCGCACGCGGTATTCGATCTCCGCCTTGTGGCCGGTTTGCGTCACCATTCGGATGCTGTACGCCACACGCGGCGCATCCTGCGGATCAATCAGCGCGTACCAGCGCTCCAACGCAAGCACAGGCTCCGAGACCCCGAGGATCAATCCGGCATGGCCGAGCAGCCTGACCTGTTCGCTGACCTGATCGAGTTCGAAGCCGCCGATGCGGCCCGCATCCATCGCCGAGCGCAGCCGGTCGCTCTCGATTCGTCGCTCCTGCTCGCGCTGGAAGCGGTCCGAGACGTCGCGCAGCACGACCGTGTAGACAGCCTCGCCCTCCACGATGATCTTGCTGATGCTGGCATCGGCCGGGAACTCGCGGCCATCCTTGCGCAGCGCGAACACCGCCTGCCGGTCAGCCATGTGCCGTGAAGTCGGCCTGCCGCCGGCGAAGCTCGCGACATGGCCGGCATGGGCGTTGCGGAATCGCTCCGGCAACAGCAACTCGATCCGCTGGCCCATGACCTCGCTGGCCGCGTAGCCGAACACACGCTCGGCGCCCTCGTTGAAGAGCGTGATCTGACGCGCCTTGTCGATGCAGATGATTGCGTCTGCCGAGATGGCGACGATGCGTGCAAGGCGCCCCTCATTCTGCCTGATCTCGTCGAGCGTCCGGTCCATCCCATCCCCAGTCAGTGAAGATCCAGCCTGGCCGCGTGCGCTGCGAAGCGCCACGAGGCTTGGGCGCAACAACGCGCGCGGCGCCGCTCGCGAGCGCCCGCCCCTGCAATGAAACGAGTAAACACGCGTAAAAACACTTAGCCATACGTAGAACTGCGGAGGCCGAGCCTCGCTCACGGCCCGGCTCGCTGCATCGGCATTGGCCAGCAATGTCGGCGCTGCCCCGCCCTTGACATGGATCAACACGTCCGTGCCGCACCGCAGCACTGTGCCGCCAGAGGGGAATCCCGGCCTGTCGGCTGGCTCCCGTGCATCGGATGAGGGGCAGATGGCGACCACATTACCCACAGGACAGGTCAGGGGCACGGACATGGCGGCCGGCGTCGCCTTCGGCGCGTTGGCGCTGGTGGCGCTGATCGTTTCTGGCAAGACCGACTACCCGGCCTATGCTTTTCACGCGCTGCTCTTCGCGATCGCGGGAGCCTGGGCCTGCTTCAAGGTGTTCGACCACGCGACCGATCGCGCCGACCATCCGCCTCAGGAGATCGGCGGCAAACCCAATTACAACATGGACCCCGTGAAGTTCGCCACCATCGCAGCGATGTTCTGGGGCATAGCGGGGTTCACGGTCGGCCTTGTCATCGCCCTGCAACTGGCCTTCCCGGTGCTTAACTTCGACCTGCCCTGGATCAGTTTCGGCCGCCTGCGCCCGCTCCATACCTCTGCGGTGATCTTCGCCTTCGGCGGCAATGTGCTGATCGGCACCTCGTTCTACGTCGTGCAGAAGACGAGCCGCGCGCGCCTCGCCGGCGATATCGCGCCCTGGTTCGTGGTGCTCGGCTACAATCTTTTCATCGTGATCGCCGGCACCGGTTACCTGCTTGGGATCACCCAGGGCAAGGAATACGCCGAGCCCGAGTGGTATGCCGATCTGTGGCTCACCGTGGTGTGGGTGGCCTATCTGCTGGTGTTCCTGGCGACGTTGTGGAAGCGCAGGGAACCGCACATCTACGTGGCGAACTGGTTCTATCTCGGCTTCATCGTGACGATCGCCGTGCTGCACCTGGGCAACAACGCCACCATCCCGGTCTCGATCTTCTCGCCCAAGAGCTACATCGTCTGGTCTGGCGTGCAGGATGCGATGTTCCAGTGGTGGTACGGCCACAACGCGGTCGGCTTCTTCCTCACCGCCGGCTTCCTGGCCATCATGTACTACTTCATCCCCAAGCGGGCCGAGCGGCCGGTCTATTCCTACCGTCTCTCGATCATCCATTTCTGGTCGCTGATCTTCCTCTACATCTGGGCCGGTCCCCACCACCTGCACTACACGGCCCTGCCCGATTGGGCGCAGACCCTCGGCATGGCGTTCTCGGTCATGCTCTGGATGCCCTCGTGGGGCGGCATGATCAACGGGCTGCTGACGCTGTCGGGCGCCTGGGACAAGCTGCGCACCGACCCCGTGCTGCGCATGATGGTCGTAAGCCTCGCGTTTTACGGCATGTCCACATTCGAAGGCCCGCTGATGTCCATCAAGGCGGTCAACTCGCTGAGCCACTACACCGACTGGACGATCGGGCACGTGCATTCAGGCGCGCTCGGCTGGGTCGGCTACATCTCCTTCGGCGCCATCTACTGCCTCGTGCCATGGCTGTGGAACAAGAAGGAACTCTACTCCCTCAAGCTCGTGAACTGGCACTTCTGGATCTCGACCCTCGGCATCGTTCTCTACATCACCGCGATGTGGGTCTCCGGCATCCTCCAGGGCCTGATGTGGCGCGCCTACACCCCGCTCGGCTTCCTCGAATACTCCTTCATCGAGACGGTCGCCGCCATGAAGCCCTTCTACGTGATCCGCGCGCTGGGCGGGGGACTGTTCCTCGCCGGGGCCCTGATCATGGCCTACAATCTCTGGATGACGGTGCGTGGCGCACCCGAGGCTCGCGAAGCGGGCATCGGCGACGCCCTCCCTGCGGCAGCCCGCTAACCGGCTGAGGACCCATCATGACAAACGCAACCATCACGCCGCCGCGCAAGCCATCCCTGTGGTCACGCCACAAGATATTCGAAACCAACTCCATCATCCTGATCCTGGGCGTCCTGCTCGTGATCTCGGTGGGGGGCCTGGTCGAGATCGCGCCGCTCTTCTACCTGCAGAGCACGATCGAGAAGGTGAAGGGCATGCGCCCCTACTCGCCGCTCGAACTGGCGGGCCGGGCCATCTATGTCCGCGAGGGCTGCTACAACTGCCACAGCCAGATGATCCGCCCGCTTCGCGACGAGGTCGAACGCTACGGCCATTACAGCCTCGCTGCGGAAAGCATGTACGACAAGCCCTTCCAGTGGGGCTCCAAGCGCACGGGCCCTGACCTCGCCCGCGTCGGCGGCAAGTTCTCGGATGAATGGCAGCTTAGGCACCTCAACGACCCCCGTTCAGTGTCGCCCCAGTCGATCATGCCGGCCTATCCATGGCTTGCCAAGACCGAGCTGAACTTCGCCGACATCGCCACCGAGTTGAAGGTGAACCGCCTCTCCGGCGTGCCCTACACCGACGAGATGATCGCCAACGCCGCCGTCGACCTGCGTGCGCAGATCGATCCGGAACATCCAGGCGCCGCCGCTCTCGAGAAGCGTTACCCGAAGGCGCAGATCAGGCCCTTCGTGGGCGACCCCAGGAAGGTCACCGAAGCCGATGCGCTGATTGCCTACCTGCAGGTTCTCGGCACGCTGGTGGACTTAAAGCTCTACGACAACAAAGCCAATCTGAGGTGACGCCATGGCCAACATGTACGCATCCCTGGCCGGCATCGCCCAATCGGTGGGGCTGGTCTACTTCGTCGGAATCTTCGCGATCGTCTGCGCCTACGCACTCTGGCCCAGCAATGGCGAGCGCTTCAAGCGCGCCGCATCCATGCCGTTGAATGAGGACTGAGCCATGGCTGACAAGATAAACCCGGAGCCCGAACTGGATCGCGTCACCGGCATCCACACCACCGGCCACGAATGGGACGGCATCAAGGAACTCAACACGCCGCTCCCGCGCTGGTGGCTCTGGACCTTCTACGCCACCATCATCTGGGCGATCGGCTACATGATCGTCTATCCGGCAGTGCCGCTGATCAGCTCCCACACAGTCGGCCTGCTCGGCTACACCAACCGCGCAGCCGTGGCCGTGGAGATCGAGAAGCTGCAGGCCCAGCGAAACGCGCAGGCTGCGGGCCTGGCCGACGCCAGTTTCGAGCAGATCAGGGCATCCGCTGACCTCACCCGAATCGCCCTGGCGCGAGGAAAGGCGGCCTTCGGCGACAACTGCATGGCGTGCCACGGCACGGGCGGCATGGGCTTCACCGGCTATCCCAACCTGGCCGATGATGACTGGATCTGGGGCGGCGCCCCTGAGCAGATCCAGCAGACCATCCTGCACGGCATCCGCTGGGAACCCGCGCCCGAAACCCGCGCCGGAAACATGCCCGCCTTTGGCCGTACCGGCATGCTGAAGAAGGACGAGATTGCCGAGGCTGTCGAATATGTCCGCTCCATCGCGGGGCTGGACGTGGCCGCCGGCGCTGGCCTCGCCAAGGGCAAGGAGGTCTATGCGGCCAATTGCGCGAGCTGCCATGGCGACGAAGGCAAGGGCAACCAGGATCTCGGCGCACCGAGCCTGACCGACGCCATCTGGCTTTATGGCAATTCCCGAGCGGCGATGACCGAGGGCCTGCAGAACGGACGCGGCGGGCAGATGCCCGCCTGGAATGGCCGCCTCGATGCCGTCACGATCAAGGCCCTGACCGTCTATGTCACCAGCCTCGGAGGCGGACAGTGAGCACGACCCCGGCGCAGGGCGCTTACACCGACGATGACGACATCCCGCTGTTCGCGCCCACGCCGAAGGTCTATCCGCAGAAGGTCAGCGGCTTTTACCGCCGCCTGAAGTGGGGGCTGCTGATCGTCGGCATGGCGATCTACTACCTGCTGCCCTTTGTCCGCTGGGAACGTGGCCCCAACCTGCCCGACCAGGCGGTGCTGATCGATTTCGAGCGTCGCCGGTTCTACTTCTTCTTCATCGAGCTGTGGCCCCAGGAGGTCTATTACTTCACGGGGTTGCTCATCCTCGCCGCGATCATCCTGTTTTTGATGAATGCGTTGGCCGGGCGCATCTGGTGCGGATATCTGTGCCCGCAGACGGTCTGGACCGACCTCTTCCTCAAGGTCGAGCGCGTCTTCGAGGGCAATCGCCGCGACCGCATCAAGCTCGACGCCGCGCCGTGGACGCCCGACAAGATTGTCCGCAAGGCGGGCAAGCATTTCGTGTGGCTGATGATCGCCTGGTGGACGGGCGGCGCATGGGTCCTTTATTTCTCTGACGCGCCGACGCTGGTGCGGGACCTTGCGACACTGCAGGCGCCCTTCACGGCCTATCTCTGGATCGGCATTCTCACCGCCACGACCTATGTGCTGGCCGGTCATCTGCGCGAGCAGGTCTGCCTGCATATGTGCCCGTGGCCGCGCATTCAGGCGGCGCTGACCGATGAGCACGCGCTCAACGTCTCCTATCGCTATGATCGCGGCGAGCCGCGCATGTCGGTCAAGGAAGCCAGTCGCGCCAAGGCGCAGGAACTTCCCGCCGGCGACTGCATCGATTGCCATCAATGCGTCGCGGTCTGCCCCACGGGCGTGGACATCCGCCACGGCGCCCAGCTGGGCTGCATCCAGTGCGGCCTGTGCATCGATGCCTGCGACAGCGTCATGGCCAAGGTCGGCTATCCAACCGGCCTCATCGCCTATGACACCGACGATGCCATCAAGGCCCGCGAGGCGGGCAAGGAGCCGGTTTACAGGCTCATTCGTGCCCGCACGATCCTCTACGCTGCCGTGATCGCCTTGGTCGGCGGCGCGATGATCTACCAACTCGCCACGCGCTCCTTCCTCGGCTTGAACCTGATCCACGACCGCACGCCGCTGTTCGTCACGCTCCGCGATGGCTCGATCCGCAACGCCTACACCGTCCGCCTCATCAACAAGCGCTCCGAGAGCCGGCAGGTCGCGCTCACCGTCGATGGACCGCCGGGCGTCACCATGGAGGTGCAGGGCGCGACGCGGACCGTGGACTGGCGACCCATTGTCGTGGTGGAGCCGTCCACCACCCGCGAGGTCCGCGTGCTGGTGACGGCGTCGCGCGCCTCTCTCGCCTCCGGCACAAATCTGATCCGGATCAAGGCAGCCGACCTGTTTGCAGGCGAGACTGTGACTGTGGAGGAGAATTTCTTCGCGCCGTGAGGCGCGGCTCCGCATCCTGCAAACCCGGAGTCATCCGATGAGCTGCTGTGGAGCCTTTGTCATGCTCGTTGACCTGATCCCCTCCCCGATCGCTCAGGCGGCGCCGGAAAAGTCCTTCACGCTCACAGGCTGGCATGTGCTGAGCGGGTTCATCGCGTTCTTTGTCACGGTCGTGTCCGTGAACGGCTTCATGATGTATTCGGCCATCAGCACCATGCCTGGCCTCGACGCAGGGCGGAACGGCTACGAGGTCAGCCAGCGCTACAACGGCGAGATCGAGGCCGCCGCCGCCCAGCAGGCGCGCGGATGGACAGGCGAGCTCGAACTGGTGCGCAGCGAGGCTGGCGCCAACGCACTCATCCGCTTCACCGACAGCACTGGCGCGCCCATCGACGGGCTTCAGGTGGAATTGAAGCTGCTTCATCCGACAAGCCGCCAGTTGGACCACGTGGTGATGCTGACGCCGGGCGCGAGCGGCGTCTACGCCGCCCGGATCGATGGCGTCACAGTCGGCATCTGGGACGCGTCCCTCACCGCCACGCGCGGTGGCGAGCGCCTTTACCAGAGCCGCAACCGCAAGCGGCTGTGAACTCCCTCCCCGGATAGTGCCGCGATCATGACAGCGACCGATTTCTCCACCTTCGTCCGCCGCAAGGATGGCCTTGCCGCCATGGATCTCGCAGTCGACGGCATCCAGTGCGCGGGGTGCATGACGACGATCGAGAAGGGGCTCAGGAACGAACCGGGCCTTGTCTCGGCCCGCGTCAACCTCACCAGCAAGCGCGTCACCATCGCCTGGGCCGACGGCGCGGAGAATCCTGCCGGCGTCATCGAGCGCCTCGATGACATGGGGTTCCGCGCCTATCCCTTCGCGGTCGAGAAGGTTCTCTCCGCAGAGGCGAAGGAAGAACGCCGCCTGCTGCGCTGCCTCGGCATCGCCGGATTTGCCGCGATGAACGTGATGATGTTCTCGGTGCCGGTCTGGTCGGGCCACGAAACCGGCATGACAGCCGAGATGCGGACGCTGTTTCACTGGATCTCGGCCCTGATCGCCCTGCCGACCGCCGCCTATGCTGGCCGCCCCTTCTTCGAGAGCGCCATGCGCGCCCTGCGGGCCGGCGCGGTCAACATGGATGTGCCGATCACGCTCGGCGTGGTGCTGGCGCTCGGCATGTCGGTCTTCGAGACGCTGAACCATGGCGAGCACGCCTATTTCGACGGCGTCGTGATGCTGCTTTTCTTCCTGCTGATCGGCCGTTACCTCGATCAGGCCATGCGGCGACGCACCCGCGACACGGCCGGCAACCTCGCTGCGCTGCGCTCGGAAACCGCAGTCAGATTCATGTCAGGTCAGGAGCTGTGCGAGGTGCCGATCGCGGCGGTGCAGGCTGGCGATCTCGTGCTCGTGCGGCCGGGCCAGCGGGTCTCGGTGGACGGCGTGGTCGAATCCGGCCGCTCCGACATCGACCAGAGCCTGGTCACGGGCGAAACGCGCCCCGTCACGGTCGATTCAGGCTCGCCCGTCTATGCCGGCACCATGAACATGACCGGGGCCCTGCGCATCCGCGTCAGCAAGGCGGCCGAAGGCACGTTGCTCGACGAGGTCGAGAAGCTCCTCGCCCGCGCCACGGAAAGCCGCTCTGCCTATGTCAAGCTGGCTGACCGGGCAGCCAGGCTTTACGCGCCGGTGGTCCATGCCGTTTCGCTTGCCACCTTCCTTGGCTGGATGCTGATGGGGCTGTCCTGGCAGCCGGCTCTCGTCATTGCCATCACGGTGCTGATCATCACCTGTCCTTGCGCGCTCGGCCTTGCCATTCCCGCCGTGCAGGTCGTGGCCGCAGGGTCCCTCTTCCGGCGGGGCATACTGCTGGCCTCGGGCGATGCGCTTGAACGGCTCGCGGCTGTCGACATGGTCGTCTTCGACAAGACCGGCACGCTGACAATGCCCAACGCCTCGCTCGCCAACGCCGACGAGGTCGACCCTGCGGACCTGGCCCTGGCCGGGCGGCTCGCCCTGTCAAGCACTCATCCGCTGGCGATGGTGCTGGCCCGCGCGGCCGGCGCCGACAAGCCGCTGGATGGCGTGCGCGAGAAGCCGGGTTTCGGCCTCGAGGCCGACCATGGCGGTGAGAAGCTGCGCCTTGGCAGCCCGCAGCATTGCAGCTGCGAGGCAGACGCTGCGGCTCTGGCCGAGCGCTTTCCCGACGCCTCGTTCATCGCATTCGCGAAGGGCAAGCGCAGCGTGATCTTCGCGGTGGCGCAGGCGCTGCGCCCCGATGCGGTCGCCGTGGCCGGGAAACTGCGGGGGCTTGGCGCACAGATCGCGATCCTGTCCGGTGACCGGGCGGAGCCCGTGGCCCGCGTGGCGCGTGCGCTCAGCGTCAGATCCAGCGTTGCGAGCCTGAAGCCCGCTGACAAGATCGCAGCCATCGAGGCGATGCGCGCTGAGGGCCGGAACGTTCTGATGGTCGGCGACGGCATCAATGACGCCCCCGCCCTGGCCGCCGCCAACGTCTCGATGTCGCCGGCGAGCGCGGCGCAGTTGACCCAGACGGCCGCCGATGCGGTGTTTCTCGGCGACAGGCTGGCGCCCGTGATCGAGGCCCTGGTGATCGCGCGGCGGGCCCGGCGCATCATGGTCGAGAACCTGTGGCTTGCAGTTGCCTACAATGCGATTGCGGTCCCCATCGCGGTCGCCGGCTATGCCACGCCCCTCGTCGCGGCGCTCGCCATGTCAGGTTCGTCGATCCTTGTCACGCTCAACGCCCTGCGCGCCCGCGCCTGAGCCTGAGCCTGAGCCTTCCCCCCAACGCGGAGACAGACCATGGATGTGCTGATCGTGCTGATGCCCCTGGCGATCGCAATGGGCCTTCTCGGGCTCCTCGCCTTTCTGTGGTCCTTGCGCAACCGGCAGTTCGACGATCTGGAAGGCGCCGCCTGGCGAGGCATCGCCGACGATGAATGAACCTTCGGGATGAGAGGTTCCGCAATCTCCCACAAACAGTTTCCTTAAGCGCAGACTAACCCTGTTTCTGACGAGAGCCCCAGATAAAGCCTTCTTAATTCAGAGCGATGACCCTTTATTCAGTTTGACGGGACCGTGATGGCATCCGTCGATCAAGCCCTGATTCACTCGCCCCCTGCAAGGATGGGCAGCTGGAGTTGGCGCTCCCGCAGGACTTGAGCGGACTGGCCATGCAGGCCACGGAAATCAGGCACGTTCGCCGCTCAGGCGCCGGTTCGAGCTGATGAGAGCGCCGGTGACACATATGCAGGGTCATGCTCGAAAGGCAGCGGCCTGCCCTGCCTGATCGCGTCCAGCACCGCAGCGAAATCGGTGCGGCACCTGAAGCCCAGCGCCGCTTCGGCGTCACCTGGATCATAGACCCGCCCGATGCTTCGGGGCAGAGCCCATCCGCGCCGCGCGTAAAGCTGAGCCACATCAGGGTAGATCTCGCGCAGCACCGCCGGCGCATCACGCTTCAGCGCGACAGCCTGCTCCGGCGCGAAGGGTGGCGGCGCCGATATGATGAAGATGCCGAAGCCGATGGCCGTCGCCCGCTCCAGCGCCGCGACATGGGCCTCGGCAGCATCCGCCACGGTCAGCCGCCGGTTCAGGAATTCGTTGGCCTTCAGGTTCTCGCCGGAGAGCGCGCGATGCGTGTCGTCATCCTCGGGAAAGAAGCGGGCAGTCCTGAGCACGATGATGTTGAGGCCTCGCTCGGCGTGGTGCACCCGGCAGAGCCCTTCGGCCGCAAGCTTGGTCACGCCATAGATGTTGCGCGGCGCAAGCGGCCCGGAACGCTCATCGAGCCACGCTGCCCGGTCAGACACCTCGTCCCGGATCGCGCGGGAGATCATCACAGAGGTCGTGGAGGTGAAGATGAAACGCTCATGACCAGCATCGGCCGCCGCCTCCAGCAGGTTGAGCGTGCCTGTCACGTTGACGTCGATGAAGGCCTGCGTGCTGTGGCGGGCGATGTCGGGCTTGTGCAACGCGCCAGCGTGGATCACCGCCTCGATGTCATTGGTGGCGATGACGCGCCGCACGAAGCCCCCGTCCGCCACGCTGCCGACAGCACTGGTGTCCCGCCCCGGCGCGATGTCGAGGCCGACCACATCATGGCCACATTCCCGAAGGCGGATGGCGAGATGTCGCCCCAGCCAGCCGGATGACCCCGTGAGAAGGATGCGCATGATGGGGGCCTCCAGGCTGCGCCGGTCACACGCCGCTTGCGCAGGAACCAGTCTGGCAGCGGCGCGGCAACTCCGCTGTGACAGAACCGCAAGCCCGGCGCAACGGCGCAATGCCGCAGCGGCGAACACTTGACCGGGAGCGCATAGTCTGGAATTATTCTAAACAACGCAGGCCCGGTCCGGGCACATCACGAAGGAGCCGCCATGAAGGGCGACAGCAAGGTCATCGAGTATCTCAACCGCGGCTTGCGCAGCGAACTCACCGCCATTAGCCAGTACTGGCTGCATTACCGGCTGCTGGACAATTGGGGCCTCGGCACGCTCGCCAGGAAATGGCGCGAGGAATCCGTCGAGGAAATGCAGCATGCCGACCGCTTCGTGGATCGCATCCTCTTTCTGGAGGGGCACCCCAACATGCAGGTGCTGGACCCGCTGCGAATTGGCCAGAACGTCACCGAAGTGCTGGAGGCGGATCTCAGGGCCGAGGTCGAGGCGCGCGCGCTTTATCAGGAGGCCGCAGCCTATTGCCAGTCGATCAATGACCACCCGTCAAAGAAGCTGTTCGAGGAACTGATGGCGGACGAGGAAGGGCATATCGATTTTCTCGAGACGCAGCTCGAACTGGTGAAAAGGCTTGGCGAGCCGCTTTACATGCAGGCGCATCTGGGCGGCCTTGGCGAAGGCGGCACGCCCGGCCTGCGCGCAGAAGGCTGACGCCTCGAACCAGGAGGCACAGGCCGGGCTTGTCGATCACGGATCCGTGTGTTGAATCACACAGACCCGTTGCGCGCCGGCTGTCATGATCGGCGCGAGGATCGGACAGGCTCCTGAAGCGCCGCCATGCGAAGGCGGGCGCCGGAGGGGCCGGTTCGCAGCGCAGGACGAGTGGACCCGACCCGTGACCCATCACGCAGCGTTCCCCGGCGAAGGACAGCTCAGCGCGCCGGAACTTGTGTTCTGGGGCGTGCGCGGCTCCGTCGCCGTGCCGGGGCCAGACACGGTGGTCTATGGCGGCAACACCGCCTGCATCGAAGTCATCAACGCGAACAGCCGGCTCATCGTCGATGCCGGCACGGGAATCGTTGCGCTGGGCAAGCAGGGCGGCTGGGCCGGCGACGAGCCGATCCATATCCTGCTGACCCACCTGCACCACGACCACGTGCAGGGCCTGCCCTTCTTCGCGCCGGCTTATCGGAAGGATCGCGAGATCCATCTCTGGTGCGGCAACCTCGACGGCGACGATCCGGCCGGAATGCTCGAACGCATGTTCGCGCCCCCGCTCTTCCCCTTGCGCCTGACCGATGCACCGGCGCGCATCCTCTTCCACGGATTCCGCGCCGGCGAAACTCTGGAGATCGGCTCCGAGCGCATCCGAACTGCGCTGCTCGATCACCCCTCCGGCGCCACCGGCTATCGCTTCGACGGCCCTGGCGGCTCCGCAGCGATCATTACCGACATCGAGCACCACGCAGGCGGCCCCGCGCCGGATGTTGTGGGGCTGTGCGAGGGTGTGGACACGCTCGTCTACGACATGATGCTGGAGGCCTGCGATTATGGCGCGTGCAAGGGCTGGGGCCATTCGACCGCAGAGGCCGCCATCGCTCTGGCGGACGCCGCCGGCGCTCGGCGCCTTGTGGGCTTCCATCATTCGCCCGGCCATTGCGACACGGCCATGACCCGCCGGGAGCGTCACCTTCAGGAGGCCCGCGCCGGGTCGCTGATGGCGCGAGAGGGGCTGAGGCTGGTCTGCGCCCCCTCCGCCGTGGACGGCGCTGCGGTCGTCACCCGGTAAAGGATTTCCCCGCCCGGCGCCTCCTGGAGGCGCGCCAGCCCTTCGAGCGGCAGCGACAGGCGCCGCCGCGTCGTCTCTGTGAGCCCCAGCACCACGCTGTCCGTTCCCATCATCGACTTCAGCGCAGCCTGCGTCCGCTGGGCGAGGTTCACGGTCCGGCCGACCACCGTGTAATCCATGCGGCCTTTGAAGCCGAGGTCGCCCGCCAGCACACGGCCTGAATGGAGGCCGATGCGCATGCGGCAGTTGCGCGGGTCGGCAGCCAGCATGCGGTCCATCTCCGGCGCCATGGCCTCGCGGATCGACAGCG
This sequence comes from Bosea sp. (in: a-proteobacteria), assembly GCA_023910605.1. Classification (NCBI taxonomy): domain Bacteria; kingdom Pseudomonadati; phylum Pseudomonadota; class Alphaproteobacteria; order Hyphomicrobiales; family Alloboseaceae; genus Allobosea; species Allobosea sp. The sequence continues at coordinate 2,777,306 of JAAVVV010000001.1, forward strand.
CCGCGCCCCAGGCCCTCTCCGCATGGTCAGGGTCCTCGGTCAGCGCGCCCCAGACAGCCAGCAGCCCGTCGCCAGTATACTTGTCGATCGTGCCGCCGCCCTGCTCGATGATCGGGCCAACTTGTGCGAAGATCCCGTTGAGATAGCTCGCGACCGCTTCGGCGCTGCGGCCATTGGCGAAGGCGGTGTAGCCGGCCAGGTCAAGAAAGAGGATGGTCACATCCCGGTCCTGCGCCAGTGTGCGGTCATGGCCCAGTGTCATCAATTGCTGGATCAGCACGCGCGGCACATAGGTTTGAAAGCGCTTGAGCGCGAGCGCGGCGCGGCTCAACGCATGGGCGGTGTCGCGAACCTCCGCCACGCGGCTCGCTTCCAGCTCCGGCCTGCGGACTGCATCGAACTCCAGACCCTCCAGCGCGCGCGCAGCCCTGGCGATGCCTTCCGCCGGCCTTGCGGCAAGGCGGCCCATGAACCAGGCCAGCGCCATGACAACGAGCAGGACCAGCCCCGAGCCATAGAACAGCGCCTCCACCACCAAGCGCTCGCGGAAGGTGGCGAGGGAGTTCTGGTGAAAGCCCACGATCCACGGATAGGGCCCATAGCCGGCGATCTCGCGGTAATGATATTGATAGGCCGAATAGCCGGCACCCACCCAACTCCAGTGGGTCTGGGCGCGGGCATGGGGATCGCGCAGGGTTGGCCGGCGCGGATCGGTCCAGATGGCTGCAAGCGCCGGATCGCTCACGGCCGCGATGCCCGGCAGACCCTTGCCCTGGATCATCGCGTTGCGGATGTTCGGATGCACGATCACCGTGTCGCGATCCACGAGCACGAAGGGTGTGATCCCCGAATTCATGTTCATCACGAAGTCGGAGATCGAGTCGGACGTCAGCGCCGTCATCAGGACGCCGAGCAGGCGCCCCTCGCGCAGCACGGGCTGACGATGCAGGATGACCGGCGTCTGTGTGATCTCGCTGACGAAAGGCCGATGCCAGACCGGACCCTCCCCTGTCACAGCAGAGGTCCAGATCTCCTCGGCGCCAGGAGCGGTCTTTCGCGGCTCGATCGTCTCCTCGGCTCGATCGCGGCTCCATCGGCGAAACGGGCCTTCAGCCTCGAGAAAGGCGATGCCGACGATATGGCTCTGGCCCGTCACCACGCCGATCATGAAGCGGCGGAATTCCTCGCGGCTTTGCGGATCGATGCGGCCCGAACCGATGTAGCGGGCGACCGTCGCCATCTGGAGAGAGACAGGATCGAGCGTCGCGCGAAGCTGCTCCTCAAGCCCGTCCACCACCGCATCGCTGGATGCGCGCAGGAGCCGCGTCGTGTTGTCCCGCGCGCCGAGAAACCCGGCCGCCATCACGGGAAGCAGAGCGAGTAGCATGAGCAGGCCGAGCCCGGCCGGCAGGAGCTTCTGAAGGGAGTAGGCTCCTTCACCTCTGGTTTTGCGGATGGCGCGCAAGCGACGGTCGGGCAATGGATCGGCCTTGCAGGGAACTGGGGGCTTGGCCCGCGCACGCCGGGCACCGGGCGCCGGGCCCAAAGGTTATCGCGTCTGCGAGGCAGTGCGGCAACCCCCGGGCCCTGCTCGCGGCAGCGCTTGCGCCACAGGCACGATCACATCGCTGTCATTATGGTTCGCCGTGACGCCTCAATGGCTGGGTGAACCCAAATCCATGCTGCCGGCATGACGCGGCGGCGTGACCACGAAGTCCTCGATCGGAACGATGCGGAACGGCATGTCCTCAGCATAGCGCCCCTCGATCAGCAGCCGGGCCGGAGCATCTGGCAGGATGTCGAAGGCGGACGCCCCGTTCTCGTTCGAACCCGCCGGCACGCTGGCGAGCCCGGCCGCAAGCACCGCCGCAGCAGCCACGACGCCAAGCCGGACAGCGATCTGCAATGGCGTTGCCCGCCCAGCACGGTGAACGGGACAGCAAGACAGCGGTGAGGTCCGGGACGATGCACTGTTCATGCATCCACACCTGCCCGATCGCGGGCGCCGGGCGCTGTGCGAGGGCGCACAATGCGTCGCCTATACCAGCCCGCCGCCGCGCTGGCTTGTTCTGGACAGAGGCCCATGCCGCAGGCACAGTCAATGCCATCATGACGAACCCGTTGCCGTTCACGATCAGGCCTGCCCGCCCTTGCTCTCCGAGCCGGGCGGGAGCGGCCTGCATGGCCCTGCTGGCGGCTGCCGCATCCCTTGGAGCGTCGCCCGCCCGGGCCGTGCTGATGGAGCCGGACCGGCGCGTGGAAAGCTCCGGGCTTCATAGCGCCACAGGCCATGTCTCCTGCGGGTCGGGCTCCGGCACGGCGCAGCTTGTCGGCTCGGGCGGCACCATCGTGACTGCGGCGCATGTCCTGTTCGGGCGCAATGGCCTGAGGGCGGATTCGCGCAATTGCCGCTTCGAAATCATCGTGGACGGCGCGCGCCTGACCGCCCCCATCGATGTCACGCGCGTACGGGCCGGCACATCGGACCCCTACAAGGCGCACGCCTCGCATGATTGGGCGGTGGCGCGGCTGGCGGCGCCGTTGCGGGGCGTCGCGCCGTATAACCTGGGCGCCATGCCAAGCCCCGGCCAGAGCGTGACGCTGGTGAGCGGGCGCACGCTCGGCCAGACGGGCTCCGTCATGCGCGAGAGCTGCCAGGTGCGGGCCCTGCGCCGGGCGGAAGGCGGCAACGAGGTGATGATCGACTGCAGCGCCCAGGCCGGGGATTCAGGCGCCGCCCTGTTCGACCGGGCCGGCCGCGTGACGGCTGTCTATGTCGGGTTTCGCAGCACCGCGCCGCAGCTGCGTCAGTCGTTCTCGACCGAACACTACAACTTCGCCGTGGCGGTCTCCGCATCCATGCGGGCGGCGCTGGCGGAACTGTCGCAGTGATCCATCGGCTTGACCGGCGCGAGGAACGGGATGTCGCCAGCGCCCGCGGCGTGAGAACACGATAATCCCACCCGCCTGGACCAAAGGACCGCACCATGACCGCGAGCGCGCCGGACCTCGATGACATCCAGCTGTTCAAGGATGCGGAGCCGGACATCCTGCGTCGCTATGCCGGCCGCGAGCGCTGGGCCAGCTATGAGCCCGGCTCGCTCGTCGTCGATTTCGACGATGTCTCGACCGATGTCTTCTTCATCGTCACGGGCGCGGTCCGTGCCGTGGTGCGCACTGCGGGCGGGCGGGAGGTGATTTTGGGCGATCTCGGCGCCGGCCAGGTCTTCGGCGAGATGTCGGCGATCGATGAGGCGCCGCGTTCCGCCAGCATATCGGTCCTCAACCGCGCCAGCGTTGCCCGTATGGCCGGGCCCGCCTTCATGGAACTGGCCACCCATTCGCCCATCATCGCCCGGCGGCTGATGCACATACTGGCCGAACGCGTGCGCCTCGGCAATGGCCGGCTGGTGGAGCACTCGTCGCTCACCATCCGCTATCGCCTTTTCGCAGAACTGCTGCGCGAGGCGAAGCCCCGCAAGGGCGGCGGTGACGAACTCATCATCAGCCCGCCGCCGACGCAGCAGATTCTCGCCGGGCGCATCGGCGGCCGGCGGGAAGCGGTGTCGCGGGAAATCGCCGACCTGCTGCGACGCGAAATCCTGGAGCGGACGCCGGCGGCGCTGGTGATCCGCAAGCCGCAATGGCTGCGCGACGCGATCGAGCGGGAACTGCAGGATTGAGCCTTTAGCCGCCGCCTGTGGGCTCCTGTGCGGCATCGCACAGTGAGCAGCGAGGCGTCGGGGTAGAAAGGGTCATCGCAGCAACGCAGCCAGACCGGCAGCCGCGCAGCCCGGATCATACCGGACCCGACAACCAGCACAGGAGATCATCATGACCAGCATCAAGACCCTTCTCGCCGCCGCTTTCGTCGCCGGCGCCTCGACCGCCGCCCTCGCCCAGAGCGACAACGCCATCGACCTTTACGCCACCATCGGCGACCGTCCTGTCGCGCAGAGCCTTGAAGGTCGCAACGCTGTGATCGAAAGCCGCAACGTGGTGATCGAAGGCCGCAACGCAGCTGAAGCCGCCCGCGCCTATCAGTTCGCACCCGTCGCCGGCGACATTGTGGTCGACCCCGCCCGCAACCCGAACTGAGCACGGTTTTCCATCAAGGCGAGCAGGCCCGGCTGGCGACAGTCGGGCTTTTTCTTGGTCGCGACACATCGCGGAACCAGCCCCATGAGCGCCTTCCGCGTGCTGCATGAGAAGGTCGATTCCCGCGTGAAGGGCTCGTGGTGGGAGGGCTATGCGAATCCGGCCGTCGAGGCCCTGCTCGACCAGGCGCGCCGCACCATCGATGCCAATGCGAGGCGGGCACTGCGCTGCGAGACCTATCGCCTGCTCCAGCAGGATCCGCCCTGGCTCTATGTCTACAACCACCGCCGCCGCATCGGCCTCGCAGGCAGCCATCCTGTCTATGCGATGCGGTTCGATGGCGTGCTGGACGTGCGCACGCTGCCGGAGCTGTGAGGAAAGCGCCCATGTCCGCCGCGACGCCCGACCATGAACCCGCCCTGGCAACAGCGCGCTCGCCGGCCTCGCTGCTGGGCCAGTCAACCTATGAGCGCCTGCGCGGCATGATCCTCAGCGGCACGCTTCCCATCGGCTCAGGCCTGAACGAGAAGCGCCTTGCCGAGCGGCTGGGCGTATCGCGTACGCCGGTGCGCGAGGCCATGACCCGCCTGATGAGCGAGGGCCTGATCACGCGCGAAGCGGGCGGCGCGCCGACCGTTCGCCGCATCTCCATCCACGAGATCGTCGAGATCCTGCACATGCGCCGCCTGCTCGAGGTCGAGGCGGCCGGCATGGCCGCCACGCGCGGGGGCTCGGCCGGGCTCGCCGCCTTGCGTGAACGCTTCGTCGCCTTTCGGGATGGCCCGCCGCCTGCGGTGGAGGACCACGTCGGAGCCGATGATCGGCTTCATGGCCTGCTCGCCGAGATGGCGGGGTCGCGCCTTCTCGCCAGCCTGATCAGCGACCTGCGGCTCAAGACCCGCATCTTCGACACCCGCCTCGTGCCCGAACGTCTGCGCCCCGGAGCGGTGGAGCATCTGGCCATCATCGACGCCGTGCTGGCAGGCAACGTGCCCGCAGCGGAAGATGCGATGCGCACGCATGTCGGCAATGTCAGGGCGAGCGTGCTGTCCCATCTCGACGCCCTGTTCCGCTGAGCGGAAACATCGTGACGCCGGAATGTGGATGCGCTCCAGGCTGCCGCAGCGATCTGTCCAGCCATTGCGGCGCGTTGGAACGACGAACCCTGCCGGCGGGAGGCGATGGACGACCTGCCGCCTCAGTTCGCAGCCTTCCATCGGAGCAGCCACGTCTCGGCATGACGCAGCGCGACATTGATGATCGCGCCCACGACGCCAAGGAGCACAAGCCCCGCGAAGACCGAGGTTGTGTCGAAAAGCCCGGTCGCCTGCGCAATGATGAAGCCGATGCCGCGGTTGGACGACATGAACTCGCCGATCACGGTGCCGACCAGCGCATAAGGCACCGAGACCTTCAGCCCGGTGATGACCCACGAAGCTGCCGACGGAATCATGACATGGCGCAGCACATCCAGTTCGTTGCCGCCCATGATGCGCGTCGCATGCACGAAGATCGGGTTCACGTCGCGCACGCCGGCATAAGTGTTGAGGAACACCACGAAGAACACGATCGAGGCGGAGACCGCGACCTTGGATTCGATGCCGATGCCGAACCAGATGATGAACAGGGGCGCAAGAGCGATCTTCGGGATCGAATAGAGCGCCGTGATGTAGGGGTCGAAGATGTCGGCCACTGTCTGGAACCGCCCGAACAGGAGGCCAAGGACGAAGCCTACCAGCGATCCGATGATGAAGCCGAGCGCCGTCGCATAGAGCGTGATCGACAGATGGTTCCACAGGCTGCCCTCGAGCAGCCACTTCCACAGCCGGGACGACACGGCGGACGGTGATGACACGAACAGCTTGTCGATGAGCCGCCCCGACGCATACTCCCAGAAGGAGACGAAGACGACGCCCACCACGATGCGGCCGACCAGGATCAACCGGCGCCGCGCGCTGTTCTGCGCATCCCAGGCCGCAACTGCCGCCGATTTACCCCCGCCGATCGCTGCGGCCTCGTCTGCATGACCCGCCATCAGATGGCCTCCCCCTTGGCGATCTCGGGCGCGAGCGCTGCCCAGAGCGTTCCGTAGGCCGTCTCGAACCGGGGATTGAAGCGCACCTTGAAAGGGTCGCGCGGATAGGCGAGCGGCACTGTCTCGATGGCCTTGATCCGGCCGGGTCTGCCGGAGAACACGACCACTCGGCTGGCCAGCGTGACCGCCTCGGCAAGATCATGGGTCACGAACACGACTGTCTTGCCGGTCGATTGCCAGATCGCGAGCAACTGCGCCTGCATCATCAGCTTCAGCTGCGCATCAAGCGCGCCAAACGGCTCATCCATCAGCAAGGTCGAGGGATCATACACCAGCACCTGCGCGAGTGCGACGCGCTTGCGCATGCCGCCCGAAAGCTCGATCGGAAAGCTGTTCTCGAAGCCCGTGAGGTTGACCTGCGCCAGCATCTCCATGACGCGCCGGCGACGCTCGGCAGCCGGAACGCCCCGGAACTTGAGCGGCAATTCGACATTGTCGAACACCGTGTGCCAGGGCAGCACCGAGTCGACCTGAGTCATGTATCCGACGGCGCGGTTGATGCCGCTGACAGGCTTGCCATCATGGCTGATGGTGCCGCCTGTCATCGGCAGGATGCCCGCAACCATGTTGAGCAAGGTGGACTTGCCGCAACCGGACGGGCCGACGAAGGCGATGAATTCCCCGGCCTTGATGTCCAGATCGACGGGATCGAGCGCGCGGACTTCGCGTCCGCGGCTCACGTACCGCTTGGCCGCTCCGCGGATGACGATGCTCATCGGAAATTTCGTTCAGCCGCGCGCCACGCCCTCTCGCGCCACAGACGTGTCGAACTGCGTCTCGAATGTGAGAGAGGCAGGGATGAGGTCGGCGCTCATCGTCTTGTTCACCGTGTTGATGAAGTCGACATTGTTGGCGAACAGAGTCGACTGCGGGGTTGGATCGGTGAAGAATATCTTCGAGTTGATGTCGAAGGACACCTGGGCGATCTCGGGCGGCAGGCCCTCGAACCACTTGTCAGCCCATTCCTTGAGCTTGGCGCGCTCGGAGTTGATCGACTTCAGCGCCATCGAGATGCCGTGGCTGTAGCGCACGAGCGCCTCGCGCTTGTCGGCGTTGCGCAGCGTGGCCTCAGAGGTCGAAGCGCAGATGTAGAGATAGTTCTGGAAGTAGGGCGGCGGATTCAGCGCCATGTTGAACAGATAGGCGCAATCACGGGACTGCACGGCGAGGTCGGAGGTGGGCGAGGACAGGCAGAAGCCATCGATCACGTCCTGCTGCAGGCCGGCGAGCATGCCCGGCCCGCCACCCTGGATGGTGACGAGGCGCATGTCCGTGTTGGGGTTCATGCCGCCCGAAACGGCGAGCCAGCGGAACAGGGAATCAGGCGCTGCGCCGGGACCGGTCGTGCCGAGCCGCAGCCCCTTCATCGCCGCGATCTTGCGCTCGACGGGCGAGGCCTCGTTCACGCCGAGCCGCTCCAGCACGGACTTCTTGATCACGACATTCGAGGCATACTTGTTGACCGTCTGGATGAAGGTCTTGATCGCCATGCCCGAGCCCTTGCCGCGCATGGCCTCGCCAGGATCGCCAAGCACGACATCGACGCCGCTGCCTGCGAGCGCAGCGATGTTGGTGCCGCGATTTGAGGCGTTGGAGACGACCTTGACCCTGGCCTTCTCGAAGAAGCCTCCTGCGCTGGCGTAATCTTCCGCAGCCCAGAGCCAGGATTTCGCCGTGGAGCGCATCGTTTGCAAATCGGGAATGGCCGTCTGGGCGAATACGCGATGGGAAAAGGCCGGAGCGAGCAGCGCGGCCCCTGATGCAACAACCAGATTACGACGTGACAGCATGACGCTTCCCCTCCCAAGGATGGCCGTGACCCTTGCCGGGATCGGCCAGACATTGCCCGATGTGACTTTGAACTTGTATCACTCGTAATACAGAACCTATAGCAAGTTTCTGGACAGGCAAGCCTCATGCGCGAAGCGGATTTCATCGTTGTCGGGGCCGGCGCGGCAGGCGCCGTGCTTGCCGCTCGGCTCTCCGAAGACCCGCATGTGTCCGTCCTGCTGCTTGAGGCGGGAGGCAAGGCGCGAGGGCCGCTCTTCTCGGTGCCGTTGATGACAGGCGTGCTGCTGCGCAGCAGGATCGCGAACTGGTCCTACGTCACCGAGCCGCAAGCGCAGCTTGGCGCCAGGCGCATCCGCTGGCCGCGCGGCAAGGGCCTCGGCGGCTCCACCGCGATCAACGGCATGGTCTACATGCGCGGATTGCCTTCCGATTTCGACGGCTGGGCGCAGGCCGGCCTGCAGGGCTGGGACTGGGCCTCGGTGCAGCCGAGCTTCCTGCGCAGCGAGAGCAACCCTGAGGGCGACCCGCAATGGCACGGGCGTGGCGGTCCGCTCCGTGTCTCTCGCCGCCCGCTGGGCCACCCGTTGTTCAACGCCTTTCTCGAGGGCGCTTCAGCGGCTGGACATCCGCGCACCGACGACTTCAACGGACCTGCCCCCGAGGGCGCAGGCCCCTATGACTTCACCATCGCGGCAGGCCGCCGCGCCAGCACGGCACGGGCCTTCCTCGACCCGGCCCTGGGTCGGCCTAACCTTGAGGTCGCCACCCGCGCTTTCGTGACGCGCGTCGCGATCGAGAACGGGCGGGCCGTCGGCGTGATGCTGGCGGATCAAGGCCGCGAGCGGCTGGTGCGCGCGCGGCGTGAGGTGATCCTGTCCGGCGGGACTGTCAACTCGCCGCAGATGCTGCTGCTGTCGGGCATCGGGCCGGCCGAGCAGTTGCGCCAGCACGGCGTTGCGGTCGTGGCGGACCTGCCCGGCGTCGGGCGGAACCTTCAGGATCACCTGCTCATCCGGGTGATGCACGCCACGGACGCGCCGGACACGATCGACCGGCTACGGCGCTTCGATCGCGCGGCGCTGGCGGGCCTGCGGGCCTGGATGTTCGGCGCCGGCCCCGCCGCCAGCTTCCCCATCGAGGTCGGCGGCCTGTTGCGGTCCCGGCCAGAACTCGACCTGCCCGACCTGCAGGCCAGCTTCATGCCCGGCCTGTCGAGCGCGACGATTCGCCTGCCCTTCGCGGGCATGAGCCGCACCACCGATCCCGGTACGGGCTTCTTCGCGAACATCTTCCAGATGCGCCCGTCGAGCCGGGGCGAGATCACGCTTGCATCGCCTGATCCCCGACAGGCGCCGCGCATCCAGCCCAACTATTTGTCGGCCATGCCTGATCGCATCGTGCTGCGTGAAGGCGTGAAGCGCCTGCGGGAGATTTTCGCCACGGCGCCCTTCGACACCTTCCGGGGCGCCGAACTCGCGCCGGGCCCGCATCTGCGCAGCGATGCCGAGATCGACCGTTTCATCACGCAGACGGCCGAAAGCGTCTACCACCCGGTGGGCACCTGCCGGATGGGCGCCGGCCAAGATCCGGGCGCCGTCGTCGATGGCAGCCTTCGCGTGCGCGGGGTCGATGGGCTTCGCATCGTCGACGCCTCCGTCATGCCGAGCATCACCTCGAGCAACACCGCCGCTCCCACCATCATGATTGCCGAGCGTGCAGCCGGCATGATCGCCCCCAAGCCCTGAAAGGGACCGACCATGGCAAACCCTCCGATCACGCCCCGCCCGCTGGCGGCGGACGCCGCGGCCATCCTCGCCGCCGTCGAGGCCAAGCGCGGCTATCTGCTGCCCTATCACCGCATGTTCGCGGATTCGGCGCCTGAGCTGCTCCAGCGCTATGATGCCTTCTACGAGGCCCTCACGCTTGCGCCGCGCGTGCTCACGCCGGCCGAGCGCGAGACCGTCTGGGCCGGCCTCCTCGCCGCCGCCCGGGAAGTGCATGGCTTCATCCACATGAAGCGCGCTGTGAAGGCCGGGCTCACGGAAGCCGACATCGTGCGGGCCGTCGCCATCGCCGCGGCGACCGAAAGCTATGCGACGATGCGCTTCTCCGGCGAGAACTGGGCCGCGTGGACGCTGCCTGCCGCGCTCGAGAACTCCTATCTCGCGATCGTCGAAGCCATCAGGGGCGATCTTGCGCCCAAGCTCACTCATCTGACCGCGCTCGTGTGCCATGCGGCGCGGCGCGAGCGGGCGGGCATGACGTTGCATCTGCGCCTCGCCATCGACGCGGGCGCGACGCCAGGCGAGATTTGCGAAGGCCTGAGCTATCTGCTGCTGCCATGCGGCGGCAACACCCTGATCGAGGCCGTGTCCTTCTGGGAGGAGGCCGCACGCGAAGGCCTTGTGCCGGGTCCTTACTGACCGCCTCAGCGGCTGGCGACGCCGCTGGCCTCGTCATAGCCGCCCTGCCCTTCCAGCTGCGCCCAGGCGGCGAAGTCAGGAGATGGGGACACCTTGCCGGCCCGGATCAGGTCGAGCCAGACCCGCGCGGCCTCGACGAAGTAAGGAACGCTGCCCGGAAACATCATCAGGGACAGCGCCTCTGCCAGCTCCGGTTCCGGGACGCCCGCGTCGTAGGCCAGCACGATCGCCCGGCCGAGCAGGTCGAAATCGCCGTTTGCGGCATGGACGGCAGCCAGCGCCATCACCGCGAGCCGCATGTCGCAATCCCCGGCAAGCTTCGGCACCGCCGCGCGATAGGCCGCGTCGAGATCGAAGCCCGGCAGGTGGTCCAGCCAGTGCCGGCCGACGAACGCATAGGCACGGGCGCCGACCGCCCAGGCCGTGATGCGAAGGATGGCCGCGATCTCGGCGTCCGAGCCGCCCGCATTGCGGAACTTCGGAATATGATGGGTCGCCAGCGCCTCATCCGTCGCGATCAGGACAGCAAGCCAGACAAACTCGCGGTCATGCACGTTCAGCACACGCATATCGAGCGCGAGCGCCGTGTAGGTGGCGTCATAGGCCTCGAGAAGCCGTTCGGACGTGACAGCCATGAGGCCGTGATGCGGCAGCAGGTAGCCGCGCTTGGCTTTCAGCGCCGCCAACTTCGTGGCTATGTCGCGCGTGGTCCCTGTGCCATCCTTGCGGTCCTCCATGCTCTGCTCCCGGATCCTGCCATGATGCCCCGCTCCGATCTCTCCGGCCTGCGCCTGTTCGTGACCGGAGCCGCATCGGGCATCGGTCGCGCACTGGTCGAACAGGCCGTCGCGGACGGCGCAGGGCTCGTCGCCCTGGCCCGTGATGCAGCGGAAGCCGCCTCGCTGCAAGCGCTCCTGCCGAGCCGTCATGTGCTTGTGCGAGATCTTCTTGGGGCAGGCCCGGAAGGCATCGTCGCCGAAGCGGCCGATATCCTCGGCGGGCTCGACGGATTCGCGGGCTGCGCCGGCATCTTCGAGCATCTGCCCGGCCTGGAGACGAGCCGCGATGCCTGGGACCGCACCCTGGACCTCAACCTGTCTGCCGGCTTCATCCTCGCACGCGATGCCGCAGGGGCGATGCTCGCCGCCGCCCGCGCTCCAGGCAGCGGCTCGCTGGTGCTGGTGTCCAGCCAGATCGGACTGATCGGCCACCCCCGCGCCGCGGCCTATGCCGCCTCGAAGGCCGGCCTCAATGGTCTGGCCAAGGCGTTGGCGCTGGAGCTCGCGCCCGACGGCATCAGGGTCAACGCGGTCGCGCCGGGCCCCATCGCCACGCCGATGACCGCGGTCGCGCGCGCCGACGTGGACCGCCATGCGCGCATGATCGCCTCGATTCCGCTTGGCCGATTCGGCGAGGCGCACGAGGTCGCGAGCGTCATCCGCTTCCTGCTCTCGCCGGCAGCGAGCTTCGTCACCGGCCATGTGCTCGTGGTCGATGGCGGCGTGACGGCCAGCTGAGCGGCCCGGGACCGCACGGAGCAGGCTCGGGTCAGGCAGCAGCCAGCCCATCCACGCCCGCGCCGCAGATCAGCGCGCAGCCCGGACGCTGGACCGGATTATCGAATGGCGCGGTCAGCCCCTTGCCATTCGCATCCACAACGGCCCGGAGCACGTCAGTTGAACTCTGATCGACCGGGCAGGGAAAAAGGACATAGCCTCGCCTTGCATCCAGCCGGGCAAGCCCCAGCAGAATGCCTGTGTCGAGCGCCAAAAACCCACAATCCAACCCTCAGATTGAACGCAAAACTGGACAAAACCTGGTGGCCACGTCAACCAGCATCAAGCACTGGAGGCGGACCATAAACATGGTCCTATGCCCCGATCTGCCATGGGTTTGATTCCCATTTCGACTGCTGCACTTGGAAGCACAGCGGGACCAGGGCGATCACGGACAGATAGCGACCCAGCCGATGCAACCAAAAAACATTGATGAATACAGAGAAATCATTGGAGCGGGTGAAGGGAATCGAACCCTCGTATTCAGCTTGGAAGGCTGCTGCTCTACCATTGAGCTACACCCGCGCCGATTGATGAAGCGCGTTGCAAGATTTCCGCCCTGACATTAGCCGAGCCGTGAACGGCGGGCAATGCTGCTGGCCGGGCCGCTTCAGGCAAGCGGCTTGGTGGGGGAAGCAGGACTCGAACCTGCGAAGGCTTAGCCAGCGGATTTACAGTCCGCCCCCTTTGCCGCTCGGGACATTCCCCCACTTGATCGCCTGCCGATGGTTCGGCGGGCGCCAACCGGCCGGGGCCGGGAGCGGCGCGTTTCTACGGGCCAGCCAGCCGTGATGTCAACCGAAACCGCGCCTGCGCGGTGCGGTTTGTGCGCGCCCCGGGATGGCGCGGCGCACGAGGCTGGTCCATAACGCGGCGACGAAACCCGGAGCGCGACGATGAGCGACGGCGGACGGCCCTTTGGCCCGCGCAAACCCTTCAGAAAACGCCCCGATGGCCCAGGCCAGCGCCGCGGCGCGCCAGGCGGGGGCGCGCCAGGTGGCGGCAAGCCATTCCGGGGCCAAGGCCCGCGCGGGCCGCGCCCGCCCATGCCGCTCGATGTCACGGTTCTCTATGGCTGGCATCCGGTGGCGGAGGCGCTCAGGAACCCAGACCGGCATCACCGCCGCCTGATGGCCACCGAAAACGCGATGATCCGCGTGCGCGAGGAGATCGGCGAGCCGCCCTGCCCGGTCGAGCTTGTCAGGCCCGGCGAGATCGACCGGCTGCTAACCCCCGATGCCGTGCATCAGGGGCTCTATCTGGAATGCGATCCGCTGGAACCACCTGGCCTCGATTCGCTTGGGCGGGATGCCCTGGTGCTCGTGCTCGATCAGATCACCGACCCCCACAATGTCGGCGCCATGCTGCGCTCGGCCGCCGCCTTCGGCGTCGATGCGGTGATCGTCACCGTGCGCCATTCGCCTGACGCCACCGGCGTGCTGGCCAAGAGCGCCTCGGGCGCGCTGGAGCATGTGCCGATCATCCCTGTGCGAAACCTCGGCGACGCGCTGCTGGAACTGGGCAAGGCCGGGTTCCTGCGCATCGGCTTCGATTCGGAAGCCGAGCATCCTTATGAAGCCATCAAGCTCGCCCGGCCGCTCGCGCTTGTGATGGGCGCGGAGGGCAAGGGCCTGCGCCAGCGAACGCTGGGCCTGTGCGATGCCGTGGCGCGCCTCGATATGCCCGGCACGATCAGGAGCCTTAATGTCTCGAACGCCACGGCCATTGCGCTCTATGCTGCGACCCAGCGCCTGAAGATGCCCTGAGCCATGACACAGCACCCCACGGCGCTGTGAGCCGCGATCAGCGGACGATGATGACCGCCGGCGCCGATTGCGGCGCGGCTCTGATGCCGATCAGGACAGGCAGTTCCGTCACGTCTGGGAAACGGCGTGGATGCTCCGGCTCGCGCAAGATTTTTTCGACCACGACAAACTGGCGGCTCAGCCCATAAGGTTGAACCCAGGGCAATCCACCGACGCTGCCTGGATACGTCAAGGCGCGGACATGGCTCCTGCTGTGGTGTGACAGGCGCGGCTCACCTTGAAGGCGCTGCCCGTGGTGATGCAGGGCCACGTCTCCATGGCGCGCGACATGGCGGGTGTGGTGCGCCCTCGCCGCGCCATGGACTGAAGGCATCGCCGGCGCAAGCGCCTGGGTCTGGCGCGCGCCCTGCCCTGCCGAGGCTGCGGTGAACGGAGCCATGACGCACCCGGCGATCACGACAAGGGCGGCGAATGGTAAACGCAACTGGAGCGGCATCGCGCTCTCCTTGATTGGGGTGGTGCCCGCGCATCCGTGCACAGGTTAACGAAATCCTGACGGCTTGGCCAGCCACCCCATGACGCCCTGTAAAATTACCTAGTCCATTAGTTGTATGCCTTAAGTCACACGACGATTTGGTAGATTTATTCCCGGCCAGGTGTTGGTTACCAATTTGTTCAACGGAGGCTGAACAACCGCCATCGCCCGCGCGAACCGCATCCGGATCGCCCGCGTTTCATTCGGGGTTGTCACCCTCCGCCGGGAAACACAACAAGGGAGGCTGACCATGACCATGGCGGCAACAGGGTCGGCGCACGCGGTGCGTCCGATGTCGGCAGGCGAGAAGAAGGTCATTCTGGCCTCATCGCTCGGGACCATCTTCGAGTGGTACGATTTCTATCTTTACGGCTCGCTGGCGGCGATCATCGGCGCGCAGTTCTTTTCGGCGTTCGACGTCAACACCCGCAACATCTTCGCGCTTCTGGCCTTCGCGGCGGGCTTTCTGGTCCGCCCTTTCGGCGCGCTGGTCTTCGGCCGCCTGGGCGATCTCGTCGGTCGCAAATACACCTTCCTCGTCACCATCCTGATCATGGGCGCATCGACCTTCCTGGTCGGGCTGCTGCCGTCCTATGCCCAGATCGGCTGGATTGCGCCGGTGGCGCTGATCGCCCTGCGCATGCTGCAGGGCCTTGCGCTCGGCGGCGAATATGGCGGGGCTGCTGTTTATGTCGCCGAGCACGCGCCGGTCGGCCGCCGCGGCTTCTACACCTCGTGGATCCAGACCACGGCCACGCTGGGCCTGCTGCTCTCGCTCTTCGTCATCGTGGGCCTGCGCCTGCAGATGGGCGAAGCGAACTTCCAGACCGACCTGCCCCTGTTCCTCGGCCTCAAGGGCGGCTGGCGCATCCCCTTCCTTGGCTCGATCATCCTGCTCGGGATTTCGGTCTGGATTCGCCTGCAGATGCAGGAATCGCCCTCCTTCAAGAAGATGAAGGAAGAAGGCACCCACTCCAAGGCGCCGCTCTCCGAAGCCTTCGGCCAGTGGAAGAACGCCAAGATCGTCATCATCGCCTTGTTCGGCCTCGTCGTGGGCCAGGCGGTCGTGTGGTACACGGGCCAGTTCTACGCCCTGTTCTTCCTGCAGGCGATCCTCAAGATCGACCTTCTGACCGCCAACGTGCTGATCGCCTGGTCGCTCATCCTTGGCACCGGCGGGTTCATCGTGTTCGGCTCGCTCTCGGATCGCATCGGCCGCAAGCCGGTGATCCTCGCCGGCTGCCTGATCGCCGCCATCACCTACTTCCCCATCTTCGGGGCACTCACCAAAGCGGCCAACCCGAACTATGACAAGGCGCTGTCGAGCGTGATCATCCAGGTCGCGGCTGACCCCGCCACGTGCGGTTCGCTGTTCGATCCGGTCGGCATCCGCCAGTTCACCGAGCCCTGCGACGTGGCGCGCCGCGCTTTGTCCCAGCAGGCCTTCCGCTACAGCCTCGTGGAGGCCCCCGCAGGCTCGGCCATGAAGGTCACGGTCAACAACAAGGAAGTGCCCTTCACGACGGCCGCGGCGTTCACGCCGGCGCTGACGGCCGAGGCCGTCGCAGCCGGATACCCAGCCGCGAACGACCCCGCCAAGGTCAAGGTCGATGGCTTCTTCTCCGCCCTCGGCAACGGACAGGCGCTCTGGATCATCGCGCTGCTAACCCTGATGGTGATCTATGTCACCATGGTCTATGGCCCGATCGCCGCCGCTCTGGTCGAGTTCTTCCCGACCCGCATCCGCTACACCGCCATGTCGCTGCCCTATCACATCGGCAATGGCTGGTTCGGCGGCTTGCTGCCGGCGACCTCCTTCGCCATCGTTGCCTCCACAGGGGACATCTATTCGGGCCTCTGGTATCCGGTCGGCTTCGCCCTGATGACCTTCGTGATCGGCGTGCTGTTCGTGAAGGAAACCAAGGACCGCGACCTCGACACCGTGCAGTAAGGCCTCTTGAGGCCTGAGGCCTGGGAAGCGCGAAGCCCCGCCAGCCATGGCGGGGCTTTTCTGTTTGGACGGAATTGCAAGGCTGCAACGCTTGCGCAAGCGCTCCGGCGCGGCTATTCAACGGCCCGGATGCCGGCGTAGCACAGCGGTAGTGCAGCGGTTTTGTAAACCGAAGGTCGGGAGTTCAATCCTCTCCGCCGGCACCAATCGGATCGTCCAGATCGCCTCAGGCCACCTTCATCCCTGCCTCGGCGGCGCAATGGCGCGCGATGTCGGCATGGGTGGCGAACCATACGCCGCCAGCCCCCACACCCTTGCCCTTGATGTGCCGGATCAGCTCTTCGAGGATGAAGATGCGGGAGCGATAGGTGATGACATGCGGATGCATGGTCAGCAGGAACAGCCCGCCGTCGGCATAAGCTCGGTCGAACTCCCGGATGAAGATGTCCAGCACTGCGGGCGGCGGGGTATAGGGCCTCAGCGCCTGGAAACGGTTCATGTTGAAATAGGGCGCATCATCCCGGATCCATTCCACCGGAAGCTCGACGATGCCGGTGGGCTCGCCCGCCTCGACCAGCTCGTATGGATCGTCGTCGGCCATCAGCGAGGAATCATAGAGCAACCCGAGCTCGCGCTGGATGCTCAGCGTGGCGGGCGAGAAATCCCACGAGGGCGTGCGCATGCCGACAGGCCGCACCCCGGTGATGGCCTCCAGCGCGTCGGCGGAGCGCAGATGCAGGTCGCGCTCGATCTCGGGAGCGAGGCTGGAATTCACCTCGTGAATCCAGCCATGCAGTCCGATCTCGTGGCCTTCCGCCATGACGCGGCGCTGCTCGTCGGGGTAGAGTTTGGCCGCCACGGCGGGAACGAAGAAGGAAGCCGGGATCGCTTCGCGGCGCAGGATTTCCAGGATGCGCGGCACACCGACCCGCGTGCCGTACTGGCCCCAGCTCAGGCGCCCGATCGAAACGCCGCCATCGCGCAGCTCGTTGGTGTCATGGTCGCTGTCGAAGGAGAGCGCCACGGCACAGCGCGCGCCTCCGGGCCAGCTTGCGGGTTTGAGCGATCGGCCCGCGCGGACCTGCGCCACCCTGCGGCGCCATTCCTCCTCGGGCCATTGCCACGGCTCCGGCGCGCTCATGCGGCATCCTCCGGTGAAAGCGGGTAATGGCAGGCCGCAGCCTGTGGGGCGGCATCGAGCTCGGGCGGATCGACGCGGCAGCGCGCCTGCGCGAAGGGGCAGCGCAGGTGGAAATGGCATCCCGGCGGCGGCGAAAGCGGCGACGGCAGCTCGCCCTGGATCGGCCGGAACGTGACCATTTCATCCTGGCCCGTGACCAGCTTCGGCACAGAATCGAGAAGGGCGCGGGTGTAGGGGTGGCGCGGATGAGCGAAGATGTCGGCCGTCCGCCCGATTTCAACGATCCGCCCCAGATACATGATCGCCACGCGGTCGGTGATGTGCCGCACCACGCCGAGATCGTGGCTGATGAACAGCATCGTCACGTCAAGCTCGCGCCTGAGCTTGAGGAACAGGTTTATGATCTGCGCCTGGATCGACACATCGAGCGACGCCACGGGCTCGTCGCAGACCAGCACATCCGGCTTCATCGCCAGCGCCCGCGCGATCGCGACGCGCTGGCGCTGCCCGCCGGAGAACTGATGCGGAAAGCGTGTCGCCGCTTCTGTCGGCAGGCCCACCGCCTTCAGCCACCGCGCCACATAAGCGGCCGCCTCGGCCTTGGCGATGATGCCATGCGCGATCGGCCCCTCCGCGATCGTCTCGCCGATGCGCACGCGCGGATCGAGTGAGGCGAAAGGGTCCTGGAACACCATCTGGATGCGCGTCGTGGTCTTCAGCGGCTTGCGCCCGGCGCCCATCACGGCGAGGCCGTCGATCAGCGCCCTGCCCTGGCTGGGCGGATGAATGCCTGCGATGACGCGTCCGAGCGTGGACTTGCCGCAGCCCGACTCGCCCACAAGGCCGAGCACCTCGCCCCTCCGGATATCGAACGACACGGCATCCACCGCATGGACGGTGCGCGTCTCGACCGGGCTACCCAGCAGGCCTGCAAGTCGGTCGCCAAGGCTGATGCGCGGCGTGAAGCGCTTGGACACCGCAGCGACCCGGACCAGCGGTTGCAACTGGCTCATGGCGCGGACTCGAGCACGGCGGCAAGCGGGTGGCGGCAGCGGTGGCTGCGCGCGCCCTCCTGCGCAAGCGGCGGCATCACGGCGCAGTCGCCCTGGGCGAAGGTGCAGCGGGGCCGGAAGGCGCAGCCCTCCGGCAAGGCGATCAGCGATGGCATCGAGCCCGGTATCTGCACGAGGTCCTGGCCCGGCACGGCGATGCCCGGCAGCGAGTTGAGCAGGCCCTGCGTGTAGGGGTGGCGCGGCGCGCGCAGCACCCCGGCGATCGGGCCCGCTTCGATCAGGCGGCCCGCATACATGACGAGAATGCGCGAGGCGACCGACGAGACGGTGGCAAGGTCATGGCTGATCCAGATCATCGCGGTGCCGAGCCTTGCGGCGAGCGACTTCATCTCGGTCAGGATCTGGGCCTGGATGGAGACATCCAGCGCCGTCGTCGGCTCGTCGCAGATGATGAGCTTCGGCCGGTTGAGCAGTGCAATGGCGATGGCGACGCGCTGGCGCATGCCGCCCGAGAACTGGTGCGGATAGGCCTCGATGCGGCGCGCGGCATCGGGAATGCCCACGACGTTGAGCGCATCCACGCAGCGGGCGGTTGCCGCCGCTGCGCTCAGGCTTTCATGCGCCGCGATCGCGAGCCGCATCTGGTCCCCTATGGTGAGCACCGGATTGAGCGTGGCGGAGGGGTCCTGGAAGACCATGGCGATCTCGCGCCCGCGAATCGGGCGCAGCGCGCCATGGCCAAGGCCGACCAATTCGCGCCCGTTGAGCTTCACGGAGCCGGAGACAATCTGGCCCGGCGGATCGATGAGGCCGAGAATGGAAAAGCCCGTGACGCTCTTGCCAGAACCTGACTCGCCCACGAGGCCAACGATTTCGCCCTCGCCCACGCTGAAGGACACATCCTCCACCGCCCTGAGCACGCCGCCCCGCGTCGCGAAATGGGTAGTGAGCCCCTGAACCTCGAGCAGCGCGCTCATCGCCTCAGCCTCGGGTTGAGCTGGTCGCGCACCTGGTCGCCGACGAGGTTGATCGCCACGATGAGCACGATGAGCGCCACGCCGGGATAGATCGAGATCCAGTAGCGGCCCGACAGCATGTACTGGAAGCCATTGGCGATGAGCATGCCCAGCGACGGTTCGGTCACCGGCAGCCCCAGACCGAGGAAGGACAAGGTGGCCTCAAGCGCGATGGAATTGGCCACCTGCACCGTCGCCACGACGATGAGCGGCGGCAGGCAGTTGGGCAGGATATGGCGGAACACGACCCGGCTCGCCTTGAGCGGGGTCGAAAGAGCCGCGTCCACATAATCCTTGGAGCGCTCGGTGGAGGCCGCGCCATGGGCTGTCCGGGCGAAATAGGCATATTGCGCCGTCACCAGCGCCGTGATGAGCGGCCACTTGCCCTGCCCCAGCAGCGCCGCAAGCACGAGCGCGAGCAGGATTGCGGGGAAGGAAAGCTGCAGATCCACGATACGCATGATGAGAGCCTCGCTGCGCCCGCCGAAGAAGGCGGCGAAGGCGCCGAGCGTAGCCCCCAGAGCGAAGGCGATGGCGCCTGCGATCAGGCCGATCTGGATCGAGATGCGTAGCCCGTAGAGGATGGCGGAGAGCAGATCCCGCCCCTGCGCATCGGTGCCGAGCCAGTGGGTGAAGCCCTTGGAGCCGACGAAGCCGGGCGGGCGTCGCGCATCCATCAGCACGAGATTGGCGAGGTCGTAGGGGTTCTGCGGCGAGATGATCGGCGCAGCGATCGCCACCGCCCCGATCAGCGCAACCACGCACAGCGCGGCGACAGCGATGCGGTTGCGCCGGAAATCATCCCAGAAACGGGCCAGGGGCGTCGCGGCTTCGCTCATGCGGCCCTCCGGGTCCGCAGGCGCGGATCGAGTGCGGCATAAGCGAGATCCACGCTCAGGTTGATCATGATGAAGAAGAAGGCGACCAGCATCAGGTAGGCGACCATCACCGGACGATCGAGCGTGGAGATGGAGTCGATGATCAGCTTGCCGACCCCGGGCCACGAGAAGATCGTCTCGGTCACCACCGCGAAGGCCAGCGTCGATCCGAATTCAAGCCCGAAAACCGTGACGATGGGGATGGCGATCAGGCGCAGCACATGCCGATGCAGGATCGTCCATTCGCTGATCCCCGCGGCGCGCGCGAACTTCACCGTATCGGTCAGCATGATCTCCCGCGTGCCCGCTCGCGCCAGCCTCACCATCATGGCGAACTTGAACAGCGAGAGATTGAGCGCTGGCAAGAACAGATGGGTCAGCCCGTTCCAGGTCAGGAAGCTCCATTCCACGCCGAACAGCGTGGCCGTGTCGCCGCGATTGCCTGCCGGCAGCCAGCCCAGGCTCACCGCGAAGGTGAAGATGAGCACGAGGCCGATCCAGAAGGTCGGCACGGAGAAGCCGAAGATGGACAGCGCCATGATGATCCTGGAGAGCGAGCTGTCGGGCTTGTAGCCGGCATACATGCCCAGCGGCACGCCGGTGATCGTCGCGCCCAGCACGGCGGCGAGCGTGAGTTCCAGCGTGGCCGGCAGCCGCGAGAAGATCAGGTCCAGGACCGGCATGTTGTAGACGAAGGATCGGCCGAAATCCCCTCTGAGCAGGCGGCCGAGGAAATCGGCGTATTGCTTCCACAAGGGCTGGTCGAGCCCGTACGCACGGATCGTCTGCTCGCGGATCAGTTGCGTCGCATCGGGCGAGATCAGCACGTCGATCGGATTGCCCACCGCGTAGACGCCCGTGAACACGAGCGCCGATATCACCAGCATGACCACGCACGCCTGCAACACGCGCTGGATCGCGAAGCCTAGCATGGCGCGCCCGCCCCTGCGCTCATGCCCAGCCGTCCGCGATCACGTCGCGCGTCTCGGCGATCGCGGTCTTCCAGATCGCAAGCATCTCCTCGTCGGAGCGCTGGTAGAAGCCGCCATAATTGCCGTCGCCGAGCATCGCCTTCTTGGCGCCCGGATCGAGCTGGAGGAAGCGCGACACCTCCAGCATCGGCTTCTGGTCCGTCGGCATGGCGATGTTGCCCAGCCGCGTCCACGGGAAGTTTTCCATCCAGGAAGCGTGCGACGCGACCGGATCGATGGACTGGACATAAGCCATCGTCTTGGGCGCGGCCCACCAGTTATGCCACTTGACCTGCACGCCGCGATTGCGGTCCAGCCATTCCAGCACGGCGCCATGGGCCGGCGAATTGCCGCCATGGCCGTTGACGATGGCAATGCGCCGGAAGCCCGAGCGCACCATGCCGTCGAGCACATCGGTCAGCACCGCGCACAGTGTCGACAGCTTCAGCGTCACCGTGCCGGGATAATCCACGAAGCTGGGCGTGAGCCCGTAATTGATGACCGGAAACACCGGGATATTGAGGCCCTCGACGGCATCGAGCGCCACGCGCTCGGCAAGGATCGCATCGACGCACAGGCTCAGATAGGCATGCTGTTCGGTGGAGCCCACGGGCAGCACGGCGCGGTCATCGCGCGCGGCATGCGCCTCGACCTGCATCCAGTTCATTTCGGCGATGCGCATGCGCGTACTTCCTCCCTCAATCGCCGGCATCGGCGCCGGTCGGCGTCGTCTCGGCATGGAACATGGCCAGCACGACCTTGGCCATCAGGGCCGAGAGCGTCTCGCGTTCGACGAGGCTGAGCGAGGAGAGCATCTCTTCCTCCAGCGCCACGAAACGGGGCAAGGCTTCATCGAAGATCGTACGGCCAGCGGGCGTCAGGGAAAGGAACTGCTGCCTGCGGTCGCCATCATCCGTGCGGCGGCCGATCAGGCCCAGCTTGATGAGCTTGTTCACCGCCCGGCTGAGCGTATTCTTGGGGAAGGCGGTCGAGGAGGCGATCTCGCTCGCGGTGGCGCCGTCCTGCAGGGCCAGCGAGTAGATCACAACGAACTCCACACGGGCCAGCCCGAAGCGCTCGAGCACCCAGCCATAGAGCGGCTGGTTGTAGCGCAGCGCCAGATAGTTGAAGCGCGCCGCGAACCCGCACGGATTGCGCCACAGCCGCGTATGGGTGAAGGCGTCGAGCCTCTGGCGCGCCAGCAACTCGGCGCCCACGCCATCAGGCGGAGCAGGCGTGCCCGCCAGCGTAACGCGGGCTTGAAGCTGTTCCATGTCGAACCTTTCGAGATCGATACGGTAGTATAGCCCGGGAAATTAGTTCCACAAGGAATTGACTGTCGCCAATCTTCGGAATTGAATGCGGCTGCAGCCTTGTGCCGCGATGGCGTCGGGCGATCTGATTTGGGAGGTTCACATGCGCTTGTCCGTCTGGTCTTCACGTCGATCCTTCGCTCTTGGCCTGGTCTGCGCCACGGCGCTGGCCGGCCCCCTCGCCCTCGCTGTCGCGAGCCCTGCCGTCGCCCAGACGCTGACCATCGGCGTGCGTGGCGGCCCTGACTCGATCGACCCGCACTTCACCGCCAGCGGCACCCATGCCGAGGCGCTCAAGCATGTCTTCGACACGCTCACCTGGTCCGGCGACGGCCTCGAGATCGAGCCGCGCCTGGCGGAAAGCTGGAAGCCGATCAACGAGAACACCTGGGAGTTCAAGCTCCGCCGCGGTGTCAAATTCCATGACGGTTCGGATTTCACCGCCGAAGACGTCAAGTTCTCGATCGAGCGCATCCCTACCGTCTCGGGCCCGAACCCGACCACGATCTACACGCGCCGCGTCCGCGAGGTGAAGATCGTCGACCCGCACACGGTCCACATCGTCACCGACGGGCCCGCGCCGATCCTTCCGAACGATTTCATCCGCCTGTTCATCGTCTCGCACAAGGCAGCCGCCGGCCTCACCAAGGAAACCGCGAACGAGGCCTTCAATTCCGGCAAGGCCGCCATCGGCACCGGCCCCTATCGCTACGTCTCCTGGCAGCCCAAGGGCGACCTGGTGCTGGACCGCTTCGATGGCTACTGGGGTCCCAGGGAGCCATGGGCGCGCCATGTCCGCAAGGAGATCGCCAATGACGCGGCCCGCGTCGCGCAGCTAAAGGCCGGCCAGCTCGACCTGATCACGCGCGTCCCGGCCACGGACGTCGCCTCGCTCAAGCGGGACGCCAAGCTGAAGGTGGAGACCATCGACACGGTCTATGTCTTCAACGTCGAGCTCGACATGCGCGAGAAGGCGTTGAACACCACCGCCAAGGATGGCTCCGCGCTTGCCAGGAACCCCTTCCAGGATGTTCGCGTGCGCGAGGCCATCGATCTCGCCATCGACCGCAAGGCCCTCGCGGAAGTCGCGATGGAAGGTCTTGGCGCGCCAGTCAGCCAGATGGTGACGCCCTCGATCTTCGGCTACAACAAGGCGCTTGGCCCCCGGAAGTTCGATCCGGCCGCCGCCCGCAAACTGCTGGCCGATGCCGGCTACCCCAACGGCTTCCGGACGCAGTTCTCCTTCACGCAGGATCGCCTTCCGGGCGACCGGCAGGTCGGCACCGGCATCGCGCAGATGCTGGCGGCGATCGGCATCGACGTGCAGGCCAATGCGCAGCCGGCGGCGGTTTTCTTCCCGGCCCGCACGCGCGGCGAGTTCTCCTTCTCAATGTCGGGCTGGGGCACGCTCACGGGCGAGGCGCACTACACCTTGTCTTCGCTCGCGCACTCCAACGACAAGGATCGCCGCATGGGCGCATTCAACGTGCTGGGCTACAACAACCCGGCCATGGACAAGCTGTTGCAGGACGCCGCCATCGAGATGGATGAGGCCAAGCGCCGCAAATATCTCGAGGACGCCAACGCTCTGCTGGAAAAGGACCGCCAGCGCCTTCCCATCGTCGCCGTGGGCTCCGCCTGGGCGATGCAGAAGGACAAGGTCACGATCAAGGCGCGCGTGGACGAGGACACGCTGGCCATGAACATCAAGCCGGCGCGCTGAGCGCAATGTCCGGATTGGCGCTGGGCCTGCATGGAGGCTGCGGGACACTCGACCGCAGCCTCATGAGCGAGGCCGAATGGACCGAAAGCCGCGAGCATATCGCAGCCGCCCTGCGTGCCGGCTGGCGCGTGCTGGCGGCGGGCGGCCACTCCCTCGACGCGGTCCAGGCCACGATCATGGTTCTGGAAGACAGCCCGCATTTCAATGCAGGCCATGGCGCGGCCCTGACCGAGGCGTCGACCCACGAGCTTGACGCCTCGATCATGGATGGGGCGACGCTGGCGGCTGGCGCCGTATGCGCCACCACACGCATCCGCAACCCGATCGCCGCGGCGCGGGCGCTGCTGGACCGGGGGCAGGTTCTGCTGCTGGCAGGCCCGGCGGCCGATCACTTTGCCGAAACGGTCGGGCTGACAATCGTCGAGCCTTCCTACTTCACGACAGCGCGGCGCGTGGAAACGCTCGCCACGCTCAAGCGCCGCGCCGCCGAAGGCACTGCGGCCAGGGCGTCGGAGGCCGAGAAGCACGGCACGGTCGGCGCCGTGGCGCGTGATGCGAACGGCAACCTCGCGGCCGGCACCTCGACCGGCGGCTTCAACAACAAGCCGGTGGGCCGGGTGGGCGACTCGCCCATCATCGGCGCGGGCACCTATGCCCGCAACGGCGTCTGCGCCGTATCCTGCACGGGCATGGGCGAGTACTTCATCCGCAACGTGGCGGCCTATGATGTCGCCGCGCGGATCATGTATGGCGGCGCGAGCGTCGCCAGTGCGGCCGGCAAGCTCGTCCACGAGGTCATCGCCAGCCACGGCATCGGGGCAGGCATGATCGTGCTGGGCGCGACAGGCGATCCCATCGCACCATTCAACACGCTCGGCATGTATCGCGGCTGGGTCGGCGCCGATGGCGAGATGGTGGTTGCAACCCACCAGGAACTGCACTGGCAAGGACGCGCGGCATGACTGACAAGCCTGTTCTCATCTGGGGAGCCGGCGCCATCGGCGGCACGCTCGGCGCCTGCTGGGCGCGCGCGGGCGCATCCGTCCTCATGGTCGACATCGTGGCCGAGCATGCGCAAGCGTGCAGCACACGGGGCCTCGCCATCAGCGGGCCGGTCGAGAGCTTCACCCAGATCGTCCCCACGGTGACGCCGGACCAGCTCACGGGCACCTTCGATGTCATCGTCCTCGCAGTAAAGGCGCAGGCGACGGAAGCGGCGGCCCGCCAGCTTGCTCCTCATCTGGCGCCCGGAGGCTTCGTGCTGTCGGCCCAGAACGGCCTCAACGAAATCGCGATCTCGCGCATCGTGGGGCCCGAGCGCACCATGGGCTGCTTCGTGAACTTCGGCGCCGACTGGCTGGGGCCGGGCGAAATCCTGTTCGGCAATCGCGGCGCCGTGGTCGTCGGCGAGATTGACGGAGCACCACGTGAACGGACGGTCGAGATGCATCGCAAGCTGCAGATCTTCGAGCCGGCCGCGGTCCTGACCGACAACATCTGGGGCTATCTGTGGGGCAAGCTTGCCTATGGAGCCATGCTGTTCGCCACAGCCCTCACCACCGATTCCATGACGGCCAACTTCGAGGACCCGCGCCGCACTATCGTCTTTGACAGGCTTGGCCGCGAGGTTATGGCCGTGGCGGCCGCGCGCGGGGTGACGCCGATCGGCTTCAACGGCTTCGATCCAGCCTGCTTCGCGCGCGGTGCGTCAGCCGAGGGCTCGCGCGCCTCCATCGCGGCGCTGGCTGAATTCAACCGCCACACCGCCAAGACCCACACAGGCATCTACCGCGACCTCGCGATCAGGAAGCGCAAGACCGAGGTCGATCCCCAGATCGGGATCATTGCCGAACTGGGCCGCGAGGCCGGCGTCGCGACGCCGGGAATCGCGCATCTCGTGGCGCTGATCCATGACATCGAGGATGGCCGTGCGCCGATGGCGTTCGAGACCTTCGCAAAGCTGATCGAAACCTGCGAGGCAGCCCGCCATGCACATCCGCTTTGAGGGGCGCACAGCCCTCGTCACCGGAGCCGCGCAAGGCATCGGACAGGCCATCGCGCTCGCGTTGAGGGAGGCTGGCGCGCGCGTGTTCGCGGCCGATCTCGACAAGACCCGGCTGGAGGCCTTCACCGACGCCAACGGGCTGGAGGCGCTGGCGCTCGACATTGGCCGCCGCACCGCTTGTCAGGACGCGATTGCGGCGCTGCTGTCGCAGGCAGGCCGGCTCGACATCCTCGTCAATGCCGCCGGCGGCGTGCGCGGACAGACGGGCGGTCCGGTCTCCGCCGTGACGGAGGATGGCTGGCGCGCCATCTTCGAGGCCAATGTCGACGGCGCCATGTGGCTTGCGCAGGCCGCCAGCGCGCCGATGCAGGCCAGCGGCTGGGGCCGTATCGTCAACATCGCATCAGGCGCCGGGCTGCGACCAAGCCTTACAGGCATCCAGGCCTACACCGCCGCCAAGCATGCGCTGGTCGGCCTGACGCGGCAGCTCAGCCAGGATCTCGGACCATTGGGCATCACCTGCAATGCCGTCGCCCCCGGCTTCGTGCGCTCGAACCCGACCACCGAACGCCAATGGCAATCCTATGGTGAGGATGGTCAGGCGCGGCTGATCGCCGGCATCCATACCAGACGCCTCGGCACGGCGGAGGACATCGCCAACGCGGTGCTGTTCCTCGCCAGCGAACAGGCTGGCTGGATCAGCGGCCAGATCCTGTCGGTGGATGGCGGGCGCTCCTGAGGAAGAGGAACCGGTTCACTCCGGGCGCAGCACGATCTTGGCGGCGGGCATTATCCCCGCGTCGATCGCGGCGAAGGCTGCGGCCCCTTGCGACAGCGGGCGCTGCTCGGTCCAGCCAAGCGCGCCGAGCTGCCGCCGGGCGAGCGCATCGACCGTCTGCTGAAAGTCCGCCGGCGTGTAGCAGCAAGACCCGGTGAAGGTGATTTCCTGGAGCGTGAGCTTGCGCACATCCAGACCGTCCGCACCCGGCAGCAGGCCCAGATGCACGATCACGCTGCGGACCGCATGCCAGGACACCACGACCGGCTCTGCCAGCGCAGCATGTTCAAATGGCATGTCATCGGGAATCGACACAGCATTGCGTCCGGGCACGCGCACCAGCCCGGCGAAGGCGCCCGGCCGGGGCGGCATGGAGAGGATCTGCCGCGTGGGCGAAAGATGCCAGCGCCCCTCCAGCGCAAAGGGGCAGGACGGATCGACGACAAGCGGATCGGCCAGGCCGCAGCGCTCAAGCTCATCGCGCAGGTGCGGGGCGAAGCCTGCGAGATGCACACCGAGTTGCCGGTGGAGCTCGTGATCCGCCGCTCCTGCGCCCGGCCCGCGTGACCCGCGCCTGCGCGGACGGCGCCACCGCGCGCCACGCCTCAGAGGCCTTGCACCTCGATATGGCAGGCAAGGTCCACCATGCGGCAGGCATAACCCATCTCGTTATCATACCAGGCATAGACCTTGAGCATGGTGCCGTCGGTGACGAGGGTCGAGAGACCGTCCACGATGGCCGAGCGGCTGTCGCCCCGATAGTCCACCGACACCAGCGGCCGCGGCTCGAAGCCGAGGATTCCGGCCAGCGGCCCGGCCTCGGCCTGGCGGAAAAGCGCGTTCACCTCATCCGCCGTGACGGCGCGGGCCATCTCGAACACGCAGTCGGTGAGCGAGGCGTTCAGCACCGGCGCGCGCACGGCATGGCCGTTCAGCTTGCCCTTGAGCTCGGGATAGATCAGCCCGATGGCCGTGGCGCTGCCGGTCGTTGTCGGCTGCAGCGAAAGCATGGCCGAGCGGGCCCGGCGCAGATCCTTGTGCGGCGCATCGACCACGACATTGGTGTTGGTCGGGTCATGGATGGTGGTGATCTGCCCATGACGGATGCCTATGGCCTCGTGCAGCACCTTGACCACGGGAGCGAGGCAGTTGGTGGTGCAGGAGGCGGCCGTCACGATGTCATGGCGGGCGGGCTCGTAAAGCTGCTCGTTCACACCGACCACGATGTTCAGCACGCCATCCACCTTGACCGGCGCCGCGACGATGACGCGCTTCGCGCCGCCCCGCAGGTGGCCCTCGATAGTCGCGCGGTCGAGAAACTTGCCGGTGCATTCCAGGACCACATCAACGCCGAGATCGCCCCACGGAATGTCGGCGCTGGCCTTATGCTCGGAGAAGCCGACCTTGCGTCCGTCCACCGCGACATGGCCCTCGCCCGAATTCAAGCGGCCATGCCAGCGCCCCTGGATGGAGTCGAATTCGAGCAGATGCGCCGTCGCGGCCGCGCCGCCCTTGATCTCGTTGACGTGGACGATATCGAGCCGGTTGGCCGCGCGAGGGTCGCCCTCCACGCGCGGCACGCCGCCAAGTCCCGCCCTGAACGCCAGGCGGCCGATGCGGCCCATGCCGTTGATCCCGACCCTCATCGCACTGCCTCCCCGCCTGACGCCCTCTCATCCTGCCAGGTTGTGACAGGTTCATGACAAAGAAGGACGCAAGCCTGTGAGGGACGCCTTCAGAGGGCGGCGTGATATGGCTCACATCCCTGTCCCCCGAACAGGATGCGCCCGCCCGAGATCGGCGGAAAGCCCGCAATAGCGCGCAGCAAGGTTGTCCTGCCGCACCCGGATGGGCCCGGCAGCGTGAAGAAGCTGCCATTCCCGATCGCGAGCGAGAACCCGTCGACGACGCGATTGCCGCCATAGGCCACGCCAAGATTCGCGATCACGATCGCGACCATGAATTCACTCGCCTATGTCGCCGCCGACCGCCGGCCC
Source organism: Bosea sp. (in: a-proteobacteria) (assembly GCA_023910605.1). NCBI lineage: Bacteria > Pseudomonadati > Pseudomonadota > Alphaproteobacteria > Hyphomicrobiales > Alloboseaceae > Allobosea > Allobosea sp. The sequence goes on from JAAVVV010000001.1 coordinate 2,806,356, forward strand.
ATCATGGCCGACAGGTCGGCGTGAACCTGCGCGATGTGCCGCTCCAGCACGGCGCAGGCAGATTCGTGATCGCGCATGCGGCAAAGCGCGATCAGATCGCCATGCTCGACCTCGGCGCGGCGCCACTGGGCCTCTCCCGCAAGCTGGAGCCGGGTGTAGCGCTCGCTCGCCGTGAGAAGATTGGCAACGATCGAAGCGGTGCGCGGCAGGCCGGCATGGCGATAGAGCGCCATGTGCAGTTCGGCGTTCAGCAGGCCCCATTGCGCAGCATCGCCGCTGCGGATGGCGGCGCCGAACTGATCCTGGATGCGCTTGAGATCGCTGAAGTCCTCATCTGTCAGATGGGGCCCCGAATGCCGCAGCAGGCGCGTCTCGAGCAACCCCCTCAAGGTGAAGATGTCGTCCACTTCCGCCTGGGAAAGCCCCGTCACGACCGCGCCCTTGTGCGGAATGATGCGCACCAGCCCCTCGGCCTCGAGTTGCAGCAGCGCCTCGCGCACTGGGATGCGGCTCACCCCGAACTGCGCCGCCAGCGCATCCTGCCGAAGCTGCGCGCCCGAGGGCTGCGCGCCGCTCAGCACGTCATCGCGCAACTGCGTGCTGATGGCCGAGGCGATCGTGCGGTGTTTCAGGGCGAGGATCATGCTGGCAGGTCTGCGAGGGCGCATCTTGACTTGCCAATTTTATACAATGTACAAAATGAGGCTTGCAAGCCCGATCTTGGCAAGCCTTGAACCGGGCCAGCACGCGCCGCTCGGTGCGCGCCGGAAGCACAGGACACTGACATGACCGCCAGCATCTTCAGCGGAACGATCCCTGCCCTCATGACGCCGTGCAAGCCTGACCGCACGCCGGATTTCCCCATGCTGGCGAGGGAGGGCCGCCGCCTGTGCGACGCCGGCATGTCGGCCGTGGTCTATTGCGGCTCTATGGGAGACTGGCCGCTGCTCACCGACGAACAGCGCATCGAGGGCGTCGAGGCGCTGCTGAAGGCTGGCGTGCCCGTCATCGTCGGCACCGGCGCGCAGAATCCGGCGCGGGCAGCCGCGCTGGCGGCGCATGCCAAAAAGGCCGGCGCGCATGGGCTGATGGTTATCCCGCGCGTGCTGTCGCGCGGCTCATCCCCGGTCGCGCAGGAAGCGCATTTCGCAGGCATCCTTGACGCGGCCGTGGACCTGCCGGCCGTGATCTACAATAGCCCCTATTACGGCTTCGAGACCAAGGCCGAGCTTTTCTTCCGGCTCAACGCGCGCTTTCCGCATCTTGTCGGCTTCAAGGAATTCGGCGGCGCCGCCGCGCTCTCCTATGCGGCCGAGACGATCACCGGGCGCGACCCCTCACTGACATTGATGGTCGGCGTGGACACGCAGGTCTTCCACGGCTTCGTGAACTGCGGCGCGAAAGGCGCCATCACAGGCATCGGCAACGTGCTGCCCAGGGAAGTGCTGCATCTGGTCGCCCTGTGCGAAGAGGCTGCCGCTGGCGATGTCGCCGCGCGGCGAAAGGCGGCGGAGCTCGAAAAGGCGCTGATGGTCCTGTCCACCTTCGATGAAGGCCCGGATCTGGTCCTGTACTACAAGCATCTGATGGTGCTCGAAGGGCACGAGGCCTACAGCCTCCATATCAACCCCACCGACGCGCTCTCGCCGAGCCAGAAGACCTTCGCCGGAACCCAGCTTGCGCTGTTCAAGCGCTGGTATGCAGCGTGGTCGAACGACCACCGCTGAGCGCAAGCGCTCTCGCGCCATCACGCAAACTCGACCGTACGACGCGGGATGGAACGGCCCGCTGACTGCTGTGATCGACAACCGGGACATGATGGCGGCCGCTGCCGACAGGGGGCCGGAAATGGCGCGCCCGAAAGGATGGCGCCCCATGTCTTGCAGCCCAGTTCCATCAGGAGGCTGGCCGCCGCTGCTGCTTGGTCTCTGGCCAGTTCGCACCGATTTTCTGGCTGATGGCCTGCAGAATTGTCTTCCCGACACACCCGCAGGTGCTGCGCCTCACAAGCAACGACTGCATCTGCAATTCATCGCATCGGCCGTCACCACTGACCTATGTGTGCCCCGATCGCGCATGGCGACGGACGTGATGGCGCCGGTCAGTCAAGTGCCGGAGGCGCGACGACGCACGCGCTGAACATGAGAGCGGGCCGGCAACTGCACGTCCAGACCGAGCCGTCCATAGTCGTCCTGACCATGCGGAAAGCCCATGGCTGCCACAAACTCAGTCTGGAAACCCGGTTCGATGGCGGTTTCAACTTTCTCAATCGTTCGGACCAGGTCGACGATGCTGCGTCTTGCCTCGGCGTTAAGGAGCGCAATTCGAGCACCGTCGCCAGCCGCATTGCCGATCGACATCACAGCATCCACCCTGCAGTCCGGGACCAGCCCCAGGACGAGCGCGCGCAGGGGATCGATATGGTTGCCAAACGCGCCGGCCAGTTTCACTGCGGGAATCTCGGTCACGCCAAGCCGGTGCATCAGGAGCTTGCAGCCCGCATGCAAAGCGGCCTTGGCAAGCTGGATGGCGCGGATATCGTGCTGCGTTATCGCCAGGCGTGGGCCGCTCTCGCTGATCAGATACGTGAAGCTGCGATACTCTTCACGGATACGCGGCGTGCGCTCCGCAAGAGAGCCGTCAATCCCACCATCAGATTTGAGAATTCCCGCAAGATACATCTCTGCCAATGCATCAATGATCCCCGAACCACACAGACCGGTGACGCCGGTCGCCGCAACATCAGCTGCAAAGCCCGGATCATCGGACCACAGGTCCGAGCCGATGACCTTGTAGCGCGGCTCAAGCGACACGGGGTCGATCCGCAGCTTCTCGATCGCGCCGGGCGCCGCCCGCTGGCCAGCCGTCAATTGGGCCCCCTCAAAGGCTGGACCCGTCGGAGAAGAACAGGCCAGAAGCCCATGCCGGTTGCCGAGAATGATTTCGGCGTTCGTGCCGATATCGGCGATGAGAACGAGATCGTCCGACAGATGCGGCGCTTCGGCAAGCACGACTGCCGCCGCATCAGAGCCGACATGGCCGGCAATGCAGGGCAGCCCATGCACCCTCGCGCCTGGCGCGATGGCCAAGCCAAGTTCGTGCGCGGGGATATCCAGCGGCCCATCCCAGGCAAGGGCAAATGGCGCCTGGCCAAGTTCGATGGGATCGATCCCGAAGAACAGGTGGTGCATCACCGGATTGCCGACGACCACGGCTTCCATGATGTCGCCACGTTCGAGGCCGGCCTGCGCCGCCACAGCGCCGGCCAGATCATTGATGGCGATCCGGACCGCATCGGTCAGCGCGTCCGCTCCGCCTTCATTCAGCATCGTGAATGAAACACGGCTCATCAGATCTTCGCCAAACCGGATCTGCGGATTCATGCTTCCGGCAGCCGCCAGCACCTCGCCGGTTGCCAGATCGCACAGCTGTGCCGCAATGGTCGTGGAACCGATGTCAATGGCCAAACCCGTGGGCGTCGTCACAATCCCTGGGAGAACGGCGACGATCTCTTGTCTGTGGCGGACAGCCGCTGTCACGAGATGGGCCCGAGCGCGAAGTGTCTTCTGAAGGCCCCTGAGCACAGGAAGCCCAAGGCAGAGACCTCGCAGCCCCCACTGCCCTGCGAGCGCGTCCAACAACCGGGCCCCATCGCTGGCCGGATGATTCATGTCCGCGACGGCGACCTGAACGGCGTGGAGCGTGATGACGGGATCAATGGTGACCGCGCGTTCGCTTGCAGACTTGCGGACGATCTGGCGGTGCAACTGGCTGTCTTCAGGCACGTCGACGACGACGTCGCCACAGATCCGCGCCTGGCAACCCAAACGACGGTGGGGCTTGAGCGCTCCACGCAGACGCTCGTGGCGAGCTTCGACATCGCCGGGCGGGTTCACATGCCTCGCCTGCGAAAAGATGCCAAGTTTGGCGTGATGCCCTTCGGAAATGCTGACCTGGCACCGACCGCAGAGGCCTCTTCCACCACAGACACTGTCAAGATCGACGCCAAGGCTTCTGGCCGCCGACAGGATGTCGGTCCCGGCAGAAAACCGGCCGCGTTTGCCGGATGGCGCAAAAACGACAAGGTGATCAGCGGCGCTCACGCGGCCGTCTCCCGCCCGCCCGCGTTCGCCAGCACGGCAAGGCGTGCGTCCGGATAGGCAGCCTCGATCTCGCTCATGAGCCGATCGGCCGCTTCCTCAAGATTGTCCTCGCAGGGCTCGGGAACGCCACGGCGCCATTCGGCGAGATAGGCTTCGCTCTCCATGGTGCCGCTTCGCATGGCCGCCATGTCGATCGCCTCCGTGAACCGCAGCGACAGCTCCCGTCTGGCGCTTTGGCGCCCCTCCCTGGCGAGGATCTGGGCCGGAATATCGCGCCAATACAGGATCGTCAGCGAAGCCATGGCTCAAGCGCTTCTCTGGCCGAGGAACGGCTCCATCAGCCCGAACCCCGTAAAGCGCGTTTCAAGCGGCAGTTCCAGACGTTTTGCGGCCGCGGCGGCCTTGGTCGCAATGGCTGGATCGGGGATCTGCACCAGATGCACAACGCGCCGATAATGCCGGAAGTAGGCATCACGAAGCTCCGGGAACCGATCCAGTCCCAGGCCGGTCCAGACAAGGCGCTCGAAATGACGGGCCAGATAGTCCGTCAGGAAAAAGCTGCCGATTTCGTCGTCCATCAACCGATCAAAGACCGCGTCTCCTGCATAGAACGCGTAGCAATGCGGCCCCTCGATCCGCGACACGCCTTCCGCCTCAAGAACGGCGTCGAGCGCACCGCCAGTGCCACAATCGCCATAGAGGCACAGAATTTCGTCATATCGTCCCCGCGCCGCGTCAATCTTGCGCCTAACCGCTGGCGCTATGTCTTGCGGCCGGTTGTGCAGGATGGCTGGAAGGCAGGTGATATCAAGATGATCCAGCCGGTTCATTGCCTTCACCGCGAGCAATTCCCGGCTGAGCGCGCCGCAAGCGATGATCAGGGTCTTCTTCAAGCAGCCGACCGCTGGTGCAGCATGCGTTTTGCGGTTTCCACCGTCACGGACGCGTCACGACAATATGCGTCAGCACCGATCGCTTCGGCAAACTGTTCGTTGACCGGAGCGCCTCCGACGAAAACGAGGTAATCATTGCGAATGCCCTTGGCCTTCATGCCCTCGATGACGGTCCTCATGTAGGGCATCGTCGTGGTCAGCAAAGCGGACATTCCGATGATGTCAGGGCGGTGGGCCTCGAGCGCATCGAGAAACGTCTCCATCGAAGTGTTGATGCCAAGGTCGATCACTTCGAAGCCGGCGCCCTCCATCATCATGCAGACCAGATTCTTGCCGATGTCATGGATATCGCCCTTGACCGTGCCGATGACCATCTTGCCGACCTTCGGCGCACCGGTTTCCGCCAGCAGAGGTTTCAGCACCGCCATGCCGGCCTTCATCGCGTTGGCAGCCATCAGGACTTCCGGGACGAACAGGATACCGTCCCGAAAATCAACCCCGACGATGCGCATGCCCTCGACGAGCGCCTGAGTCAGAATGTCATAGGGCGCCCAGCCGCGCTTCAGAAAAATACGAACGGCATCAACCACTTCGTCCCGGAGGCCGTCGTAAAGGTCAAGATTGACCTGCTTGACAAGTTCTGCGTCAGGCAATGCGGTCAGATCAATGTCGTCATTGGGCATGTATCGATGATTCTCGCGCAGCCATAAACCTGATCCGGATTAAAGCAGAGAATGAGGCTGAAAATCAATGAAGCGTTGATCTTCTATGGTCGCACCATATGTTGTCGCCTTCAAAGCTGCGATCGCGTGGACCACCGAGTGATTCATGTGCCCCGGGATGGAGAAGATGACGTCGCCTGTTCAGCTCGAACGCAACGAAGCCATCGAGTGGCCGACCCTGGCGCTCTTCTGCGTGATTTATGGGTCGTGGCTGGCCCTGATCTGGTTTTATGCGCTGATTCCGATCTGGCTCTGGCTGCCGCTCGCGGCCTGGACGGCCGCCTGGTGGGGGTCTGCCCAGCATGAGGCGCTCCATGGTCACCCGACCCGACATCGCTGGCTGAACACGGCGCTGGCCACGCCACCGATCTGGCTCTGGATACCCTTCGAGCGGTATCGCCAAACACATTTGACGCACCATCGCGATGAGAGACTGACGGATCCGCTCGACGATCCGGAAAGTCGCTACCAGTGCCCGGACGGCTGGCGCGAGCTCGGGCCCATCGGGCAGGCCCTTGTTCGGGCCCAGACAACCCTGCTGGGTCGCCTCGTGATCGGCCCTGTCTGGTCTATTGGCATGTTCTTTGTCGAGGAAGCCATGGCATTGCGCCGCGGTGACCGGGCACGTCTTCGGATCTGGCTATGGCATGCACTCTGGGTCGCGGTTTTGCTCACCTTTGTTGTGGGCGTGGCCGGCGTGCCGCTCTGGCAGTATCTTCTCGGGTTCGTTTACCTGGGAACCGCGATGGCGCTGATACGGTCCTTTGCCGAGCACAAGGCCGATCGGGAGGTCGAGAAACGGACCGCGATCGTCGAAAATTCGGCGGTTTTCGGCCTTCTCTTTCTCTACAACAACCTGCATCTCGCGCATCACAAGTGGCCAACCGTTCCGTGGTACCGGCTTCCGAAGCTTTATGCCCAGAACCGTGAGGCCTTGCTCAGGGAGAATGGCGGGCTGGTTTATGCCGGTTATCGCGACATCTTCAGGCGTTTCCTCATGCGCCCGCATGATGCGCCCGTGCATCCGCTTGGCCGTGCGCCAGGCCGGATCGAGACGGTAGACGCACAGAGCGGCAAATAGTGGTGGTGGTCTGCAGATCAGGCTTGGCTGGAACAGCATCCTTTCCTAGTGTGCGTATGGTTGTCGCGTCGGGAATTCGGATTGTTGCAGAATGCAGGTCTACTCTGCGCTTCGCCTGGCGCTGGAAGCGGTTCGCGGTCAGAGGGGCTGGAAGCCTGCATGGCGCAAGGCCGAACCCAAATCAGCCTATGAGATCTTGATCGTCGGCGGTGGCGGCCACGGCCTTGCGACCGCCTATTATCTGGCGAAGGAGCATGGCATCACCGACGTGGCGGTTATTGAGCGCGGTGCGATCGGCCTGGGCAATGTTGGCAGGAACACGACGATCATCCGCTCCAACTATTTCACGGCGCCCAACATCCGGTTCTACGACCAGTCGCTGAAGCTGTGGGAAAACCTGGAACAGGAACTCAATTTCAACGTCATGGTCAGTCAGCGCGGCACGCTGAACATTGCCCACACGGACGGACAGCGTGACCTCTTTGCGCGCCGCGCCAACGCCATGCGTCTGGAGGGCGTCGATATCGACATGGTCGGGCGCGAAGAGATCAGGTCGCTCTGTCCATTGATCGATCTTGATGGCGGCCGTTTCCCTGTGGTCGGCGGCTTTCTGCAAAGGCGCGGCGGGACCGTGCGGCACGACGCGGTCGCCTGGGGCTATGCGCGCGCGGCGAGCGCGGCGGGCGTCGACATTGTCGAAAACTGCGAGGTGACTGGCATCCGGCGCGAAGGTGGCCGCGCCGTTGGCGCTGAAACGACGCGCGGCTTCATCGGGGCCAGAAAAGTCGTCTTCGCCGTTGCCGGACATTCCTCGCGCCTCGCGGCGATGGCCGGCTTCCGCCTGCCGCTTGAAACCCATGCCCTTCAGGCATTCGTGACCGAAAGCGTAAAGCCGCTAGTCGACATCGTGGTCACATATGGCGCTGGGCATTTCTATGTCAGCCAGTCGGACAAGGGCGGCCTTGTGTTCGGGGGCGCGACCGACGGCTGGAACTCCTATGCGCAACGTGGCAGCCTTCCGATGCTGGAGGATGTGCACGCGGCCGGCGTGACCTTGATGCCGGCCCTGTCGCGGCTGCGTGTCCTGCGCCAGTGGAGCGGCGTCATGGACATGAGCATGGATGGAAATCCGATCATTTCAACGACGCCTGTTGAGAACATCACAATCTCAACCGGCTGGTGTTACGGCGGATTCAAGGCGATCCCCGCCGGCGGTCAGTGTCTTGCCCATCTTGCCGCGACGGGGCAGCCTCACCATCTTGCCGCCCATTTTGGCCTGGACCGCTTCGGAAGCGGGCGGATCATTGATGAACGTGGCGTCGGCCCCTTCCCGTACCTGCATTGAGCGGCGATGCTGAGAATTGCCTGCCCCCATTGCGGCCTGCGCGACGAGAGCGAGTTTCGCTACCGTGGTGATGCCAGCGTTTCGCGGCCAGATGGCGATGCTGGAGCCGATGCATTCACCGCCTATGTCTACGAGCGCACGAATCCGCAGGGTTGGCATGGCGAATGGTGGCTGCATGTCGGCGGTTGTCGGCAGGTTCTGAAGGTTCTGCGTCACACCGCAACCCATGACATCGCTGCGGTCGGCATGGTCGATGATCACCTCAGCCCGCCCAATGCCGGAGATCAGCCATGACCGGCTGCAGGCTCCCCGCAGGCGGAGAGATCGACCGCAGCCAGGTGATGCGCTTCACCTTTGATGGCAGACCATACGAAGGTTTTGCGGGCGACACGCTGGCTTCCGCTCTGCTGGCGAACGGGGTGATGCTGTTTGGTCGATCCTTCAAGTATCACCGGCCACGGGGCGTGCTGACAGCCGGACCGGAGGAACCGTCCGCCTTGGTGACGTTACGCGTCGGGCGCCGGCGGGAACCCAATGTCCCGGCAACGATGGTGGAACTGCATGATGGCCTCGTGGCGGAAAGCCAAAACCGCTGGCCGTCGCTGGCCGTCGATCTCATGGCCGTCAACAGTTTGATTGCGCCGGTGCTCGCGGCAGGCTTTTACTACAAGACCTTCATGCGACCGAAGGCCTTTTGGGAAAAGGTCTACGAGCCGCTGATCCGCCGCGCTGCCGGCCTCGGCAAGGCGGGTGATCAAACGGATCCGGATCGCTACGACATCCATCATCAGCATTGCGACGTCCTGGTCATCGGTTCGGGCGTTGCCGGACTGTCAGCGGCCCGCGCCGCGGCTGAATCCGGCGCAAGGGTGCTCCTGCTCGAGCAAGACCGCATGTTGGGCGGCGGCACGCTCGTCGATCCCGCGCTGGCTGCCTGGCGGGAGGAGATGCTGTCGGCGCTGGGTTCATTCACGGATATGGTTCTGCTGACGCGCACCACGGGCGTTGGAAGCTATGATTCAGGCGTTGTGGCGGCGGTCGAACGGGTCAGCGACCATCTGGCGGAACCAGCGCCCTTCATGCCGCGTCAACGCCTCCACATTATCCGTACCGGAAGGACAATCCTCGCGACCGGCGCCATCGAGAGGCTGATTGCGCTTGCGAACAATGACCGGCCAGGTGTCATGCTGGCAACCGCGGCTCGGGCTTATGCCAATCGGCATGGCGTCTTGGCGGGGAAGGAGATCGTTGCCTTCGTCAACAATGACGAGGCCTATGCCGCAATCCGGGATCTGCAGGCGGCCGGCGCCAACCTGGTTGCGATCGTGGATCCACGTGAACCCACGGCGATTTCGGCGGAAGCCCGAAGCGGCGGGGCACCCGTGCTCAACCAGCATGAAGTCTGCGACGTGCGGGGTTCCCGAAGCGTGACGGGCGTACAGATCCGCGACCTCGCCACCAGGCGGATGCACACGGCGGCCTGTGACCTTCTGTGCCTGTCCGGCGGCTATAATCCGCAGACTCAACTTGCGACCCAGGCGGGCATCCAGATCGAATGGCGCGATCAGATCGCAGGCTTCACCACCTGTGGCCCCAGGAACGGACTGTTCCCGGTGGGAGCGGCGGCGGGTATCTTTGGGCGGCTGGAAGCCGCACGAGACGGGGCGATTGTCGCGGGCGGTGAGGCACGCCACCTGCCTCCGGTCGCGGCCCGTCGCGATGGGCCGGTTCACCCGGTCTGGGAAATCCGAGGGAAGGGCAAGGCGTTCGTCGATCTGCAGCACGACGTGACCACGGAAGACCTGCGCCTCGCGCACCGCGAAGGCTACAGCGCGGTCGAACATGCCAAGCGTTATACAACCCACGGAATGGGGACCGATCAAGGCAAGACGGGTGGTCTTGTCGGGTCGGCCGTGCTTGCCCAGGCGCGCGGTCAGCCGATCTCCGCGGTCGGTCTCTCGAAGCCTCGCCCGTTCGTGACACCGGTGAGTTGGGGCGCCCTGGCGGGAGCTGAAGTCGGCCCTCACTTCAAACCCGAACGGCGCCTGCCCTTGCACGACTGGCACAAGGAAAACGGGGCGGTCTTCGTGCGCATTGGACTTTGGATGCGGCCACTGGTTTACGCGCATTCCGGCGACACGAGCTGGGGGCCGGTGCTTGAAGAGGCCCGCTGCGTGCGTCGTTCGGTAGGCATCACCGATGCCTCATCACTCGGCAAGATTGACGTGCAGGGCAACGACGCAGCCTTCTTCCTTGACCGGATCTATGCCAACACCTTCTCCAGCCTTCCCGTTGGCAAGGCTCGCTATGGCTTGATGCTGCGTGAGGACGGCATCGTACTCGATGACGGCACCACATCGAGGCTCGGCAACACTCATTTCTTTGTCACCACCACGACGGGTCAAGCGCAGGCCGTGCTGGAGCACATGGAGTTCCATTTGCAGACGGTCTGGCGCCATCTCGATGTGCAGATCACGAATGTCGCCGATCAATGGGCCCAGTTTGCCGTGGCGGGGCCGCAGGCACGCGCAGTCCTGCAGAGGATCGTGACGGATCGCGACCTGTCCAATGACGCTTTTCCGTTCATGGCAGCAGGCGAGGCCGAGGTTGCCGGCGTGCCGTGTCGGCTCTTTCGGATCAGTTTCTCTGGCGAACTTGCCTATGAGGTCTCTGTTCCTGCAGGATATGCCTCTCATGTCTGGAGCGCCATCCTCGCTGCCGGGGGCCGATATGGCATACGGCCCTACGGCCTCGATGCGCTGAATGTCATGCGCATCGAAAAGGGCCACGTGGCTGGCTCGGAACTGAATGGCCAAACCACGGCAGGTGATCTTGGCCTCGGCAAGATGTTGAAGAAGAATGGCGATTTCATCGGCAGGGTCATGGCGCAACGGTCGGGCCTGACAGACCCGGCGCGGCTGTCGCTTGTGGGCCTTCATCCATGCGACCCCACGCAACGCCTGCGTAATGGCGCGCATCTGGTGAGCCGGGATGACCCAAAACGCAGCCAGGGCTACCTGACCGCGGCGTGCATGACCTCCGAAGGGCCGCAGAGCTGGATCGGTCTGGGGCTTCTGGAGCGGGGCCATAGCCGCATCGGCGAGACCATGATTGCCACGTCGCCGATACAAGGTGAAGACGTCGAGGTTTCGATTGTCAGCCATCATCGGCTTGATCCGGAGAACACCCGTGTCAAAGCCTGAACGGACATCGGTTCTCGGCGCATGCCTTGCCGTGGGCCGACACGGCAAGGCAGGGTCGGACCCCGTCCAGATCCGCGAATTGATCCGGGACACGGTCGAAGTGACGGCGCGGCCGACTGGGCAGACGTCGGCGCTGATGGCGGCCCGCACGACACTGCAACTCGATTTGCCTGCAATGGGACAATGCTTGGAAAGCGGCCCTTATCTGTCTTGCGGTTTCGGCCCAGCGGTCTGGTCAGTCATTGCCAGGGCCGGCGCGCCGGATACGCTGCGCAGGAGACTCGCCGTCGCTTTCGGTGACACGGCGAGCGTGGTCGATACGGGCCATGGACTCGTGTTCCTCACGATGTCCGGGGTCCATGCCCGCCATGTTCTGGCCAAAGGCTGCCGTCTTGATCTCCACCCTGGCGTCTTCAAGCCGGGTCATGCTGCCCGCACGATCATCGCACAGATCCCTTGCGCGATCTGGCGTCATCATGAGAACTGGACGTTCGGACTTGCCCTGCCAGTGACTTTCGCCCACAGTTTTGCCCACTTTATTCTTGCGGCGTCGTCGGAAAACGGCTGCGAAATCCTGCCCTTGTCTGAGGATTGAAATGAAGACCCATACCCAGGCCGTCGTGATCGGCGGCGGCGTAGTCGGCGTGTCCGTGCTCTACCATCTCGCCAGGGCCGGCATGACGGACGTGGTGCTGCTTGAGAAGAACGAACTCACCTCGGGATCGACCTGGCATGCCGCCGGCGGCGTCACGACCCTCAACAGTGATGCCAATGTCTCGCGACTGCAGAAGTACACGTTTGATCTTTACCGGGAACTTGAGACCGCGACCGGTCTGTCCTGCGGCATCCACCACAACGGCGGCATCTATCTGGCGACAGATGACGGGCAGATGGACTTCCTGAAGCTCATCCACAGCCGCGCGCGCACCCTGAAGATGGATACCCAACTGATCTCCGTCGCCGAGGCGAAGAAGCGCAATGTGCTGATCGAGGAGAAGTTCTTCAAAGGTGCGCTCTGGCGTGAAGATGGCGGCTATGTCGACCCCTGGCTCGTGACCCAGGCCTATGCGGCCGCAGCCAGGACACTTGGCGCGGAAATCAATCGCTTCACAAAGGTGACAGCGCTGAAACAGCGGCCTGACGGTTCATGGGACGTGACCACTGACAAAGGCAGCATCCATGCCGAGCATGTGGTCAATGCCGGCGGCCTCTGGGCGCGCGAGATCGGCCGCATGGTGGGACTGGAATTGCCGGTTCTGGCAATGGAGCATCACTACATCGTCACGGACGCCGTGCCGGAGTTGAACGGGCTCGACAAGGAGATCATCAACACCAGCGACTTCACGGGTGAGATCTACCTGCGTCAGGAAGGCCAAGGCGTTCTGCTTGGCACCTATGAGCAGGATTGCCGTCCATGGTCACCGGTCACCACGCCGGATGATTTCCACACCCAACTCCTGCCGGATGCGCTCGAACGCATTTCGCCGGAACTGGAACGCGGCTTCCGGCATTTTCCGGCTCTGGCGAAGGTTGGCATCAAGAAGGCGGTCAACGGGCCCTTCACCTTTTCGCCGGATGGCAACCCGCTGGTGGGTCCGGTCAAGGGGCTGCGCAATTTCTGGGTCGCGTGCGCGGTCATGGCAGGTTTCAGCCAGGGAGGCGGGGTCGGCCTCGTGCTGTCGCGCTGGATGACGGAGGGCGATCCCGGCCAGGATGTGCTGGCCATGGATGTGGCCAGGTATGGGCATTTTGCGACACCGCGCTACACCGCGATCAAGGTCGACGAGAACTACAGGCGGCGCTTTCGCCTTGCGTTCCCCAACGAGGAAATGCCCGCCGCCCGGCCGCTGCGCAGAACACCGATTTATGAGCGGCTCAAGGCACGGGGCGCTGTTTTCGGGGCGAATTTTGGCCTTGAAAATGCGCTTTGGTTCGCGCCAAGCGGCGTTGAGCCGGTCGAGACCCCGACATATCGCCGTTCCAACGCCATGCCGCATGTCCGCGAGGAATGTCTGGCCGTGCGCAATGCTGTCGGCCTCTATGAAAGCTCCAATTACGGCAAGTACGAAGTGACCGGACGCGGCGCCCGGCAATGGCTCGACCGCGTGTTTGCCTGCCGCATCCCCAAGCCTGGCCGCATGGGCATCGCACCGATGCTGAACGCGCGGGGCCGCATCATCGGGGATCTTTCGATCGCATGCCTTGCCGAGGACCGTTATCTGATCATCGGCTCGGGGTTTGCGGAAGCCTTCCACATGCGGTGGTTCTGGGCCAGCAATCCTCCGGACGACGTGTTCATCCGCGCTGCCTCATCGACGCTGACCGGTTTCTCGATCGCAGGCCCGCATGCGCGGGCCGTGCTGCAGAAGCTGACGCACCAGGACATGGGCAACGAGGCCTTCCGCTTCTTCGCGGTGAGGGAAATGGCTCTTGGGATGACGCCGGCGATCGTCTGCCGTGCGGGTTTCACCGGTGAACTCGGTTACGAATTCTGGGTCACGCCTGACTATCAGGAAACGCTGTACGACGACGTGATGGCGGCGGGCGCCGAGTTTGGTATCCGGCTCTTCGGCGGCAGGGCGCTGTCGTCGCTCCGGCTTGAGAAGAACTATGGGTCCTTCAACAAGGACTTCCGGCCGGACTACACGGCAGGCGAGACCGGTCTCGACGCCTTTGTTGATTTCAACAAGGCGGATTTCACCGGAAAGCAGGCAGCCGTCGCCGAAAGGGAACTGGGGCCCAGGCGCAGGTTTGTGACCTTCGTTGTCGACGCGCCGCATGCCGATGTCATCGGCTATGAGGTGGTGCTGAAAGACAATGAGCCCGTGGGCTACTGTACTTCGGGCTCGTGGGGTCATTATGTGGGCAAGAGTCTTGCAGCAGGTTACGTGCAAGCGGATCTGGCGCGCGACGGCGAGACCTTCCACATCGACGTTCTCGGACAGCATTGTCCGGCGGTCGTCACGGCAAGACCCCTTCATGATCCCGACGGGCTGAGGCTGCGCGGATGACGGTTGAGACACCCTGCATCAAGGTCTGCGTGGTCGACCACGTGACCGGCTGCTGCATTGGCTGCGGCCGCACCGTGTCCGAGATCGCCGGTTGGGGCAGCATGACTGTTGGACAGCGGCGCCGCATCATGACCAGCCTTTCTGGGCGGATGTCACACATGGTGTCGCGCGCAGCGCGCAGCGTCCGTCAACGCCGGGAGTCTACGACATGAACCTGCTCGCTGAGCGTCTGGCCGAAAGGCGCGTCCTGCTGGCCGACGGGGCAACGGGCACAAACCTGTTCGACATGGGCCTGATGTCCGGTGATTCACCTGAGATCTGGAACGACGAGCATCCGGACCGTATTGCCGCACTTCACCAAAGTTTTGTGGATGCCGGCGCAGATATCATCCTGACCAACACATTCGGCTGCAACGCGCGCCGGCTGATGCTGCACAACGCGCAGAGCCGGACCCATGAACTGAACAGGAAGGGCGCCGAGATTGCGCGCCGCGTGGCCGATGCATCCAGTCGGCCGGTCGTGGTGGCTGGTTCGGTTGGTCCGACGGGCGACCTGTTCGCCCCCCTGGGTGTCCTAACGGAGGACGAGGCTGTCGCCGTTTTCATCGAACAGATCGAGGGCCTGAAAGCGGGTGGCGCTGATGTCATCTGGATCGAGACCATGTCCGCGCTGGAAGAGATGCGCGCGGCAGCTTTGGCGGCCGCAAGGACCGAAATGCCCTATACCATCACCGCCAGCTTCGACACCGCAGGCCGCACGATGATGGGGATTTCCCCGAAGGCGCTGGTCGATTTCGTCTCGGCATTGACACCGCCTCCCCTCGCCTTTGGAGCCAATTGCGGCGTCGGTGCATCCGATCTCGTCATGTCTGTGCTGGGCATGACCGAAAGCACCCCTGGCATTCCGGTCATTGCCAAGGCCAATGCCGGGGTGCCGACGGTCCACGGCGACCATGTGCACTATTCCGGATCACCCGAACTGATGGCGGAATACATCCATCTCGCGGCGGATGCCGGCGCAAGGATCGTTGGCGGCTGTTGCGGAACCTCACCGGCCCACCTTGCCGCCATGCGCAAGGCCCTCGATGCCCACCATGGGGGGGTGAGGCCGGATCTGCCAAAGGTGACCTCTATCCTCGGCGCGCTGGTCTCCCCGCCCCCGAAGGAAACGGCGACCGCGCGCAGGACGCGGTCCGAAACCCCGGATGCCGTCCCGGACGGAGGATCCGCGCCGGTGGCCCGCCGCCGGGGCAAGGCGCAACGCTCGTCGATTGTCGTGATCGAGCCCATCGCGCCGCGCCTCGAAAATCGGTGGTCCCCGCTTGAGGTCCTGTCGTCGTCGCAGCTGGAGCGCATCATCAACGCCGCTTATGTGATCCTGGCCGAGGCGGGGCTTGAAATCCGGAGCCAGCGTGCGCGCGACATCTACCGCAAGGGCGGCGCTGTCGTCGACGATGAATCGCAGATGGTGTGGCTGGGCCGAGAGGTCGTTGAGGCGCATCTTGCCCATGCCCCGGAGCGCTTCGTGCTGCATGCGCGCAACGCGGAACGGCACCTTCACGTTGGCGGCAATATCGTCAATTTCGGTCCTGTCAGCGGCGCGCCCCATATCACCGATCTTGATCGCGGCCGGCGCTACGGGGACATGGAGGCCTTCTGCGACATGCTGAAGGTGATGCAGGGGGTCGGGACGCAGCACTGGCAAGGTGGGGTTCTGGTTGAGCCGGTGGAATTGCCGGTGCCGCTGCGCCAGCTCGCCATGTACAAGGCCCATATCGAGCACTCGGATCTGGTCTGGGCCGCACGCGGCGTCGGGGGCGTAAACGCCGAAGATGCGATTGCCATGTCAGCCATCGAACACGGCTGTTCCGTGGAGGCGCTGGCGGCGCGGCCGACCCTGATGACAGTGACCAACGTCAATTCACCGCGACGGGTGGACGAGGAGATTCTCGACAACATCATGACCATGGCCGCCCATGGCCAGTGCACGGTGATCACGCCTTTCACGCTCATGGGCGCCATGGCGCCGGTCACCCTCGCGGGGGCCCTGACCCAGCAGACGGCCGAAGCCCTTGCCATCATCACCTTGTGCCAGATGGTCAGGCCGGGTGCTCCTTGCGTCATGGGGGCCTTCACCTCGAATGTCGACATGAAGACAGGGTCGCCAGCCTTCGGCACACCCGAGTTCGTGAATGCGATCCTTGCCTCCACGCAGATCGCGCGGCGACTGAAACTGCCAAGCCGGACCAGCGCTGCCAACGCCTCGCCCGTCGTCGATGCCCAATCGACCTACGAAACCGCGTTTTCGCTGTGGGCCTCCATCATGGGACACTCCAATCTGATCACGCACACGGCCGGCTGGCTCGAAGGCGGACTGTCCGCGTCGCTGGAAAAGATCATTGTCGACGCCGAGATGCTGCGCGGCTGGGCTGAAATCCTGAAGCCGGTCGATTTCAGCGACGACGACATTGGCATCGACGCCATCAAGGGCGTGGCTGCGGGCGGCCACTTCTTTGGCGCTCCCCACACTATTCAACGCTACGAGAACGCCTTTTATCGACCGATCCTCTCGGACTGGACGAATTTTGAGAACTGGACCGACGCCGGCGCGAAGAATGCCACCACACGGGCAAGTGAGATATGGAAGAAGCTCAGGGACAGCTATGTCCCTCCTTTCCTTGATCCGGCAGCAGGAGACGCTCTTGATGCGTATGTGGCGCGGCGCAAGGCGGAATTGGGTTTCTAGGCATGACAGACACCATGACTCCGATCGGGGATGCCCGCCATTCGATCCTTGATGTTCGGAGATTGGCGACCGGCAACACCAAGATCGGCCTCACAGCCGCAGCTGAGGCGAGGATCGCGCGGTCGCGGGAGATTGTGGCGCAATACGCTGCCGGAGACGAGCCGATCTATGGTCTCAACACCGGGCTTGGCGGCAATCTTGGACACCGCATCGACCGCGGCGACATCGTCGCCTTTCAGGAACAACTGGTGCGCGGGCGCAATGCCGGGGTGGGCACCTCGCTCCCGGAGGCCGTCTGCCGCGTGGCCCTGCTCGCGCGCATCATCAGTGCTTCCAAGGGAAGCCCGGGCCTGTCGCGCCCAACAATCGATCAGCTGATGGCCCTCTTCAATGCAGGCGTGTCGCCGGCCATACCCTCCTACGGATCCATCAGCGCGGCAGACCTGGTGCTTTCGGCGCATATGGGGGCCGTCCTGGTGGGCCGCGGCCGCGCCTGGCTCGGCGGCGAGGAGATGGACGGGGCGCAAGCCCTGCGCCGCGCAGGACTCCGGGCCATCGCACTCGAGCCGAAGGACGGTCTGGGGCTGTGCAACGCCTCTGCGCCGAGCATGGGACATGCGGTTGTGACGCTCGGCACGCTTGCAGACACGCTTCTTGTCGGATCTGCGGCGGCCGCACTGGCCTATCAGGGTTACGGCGCAAATCCGCGCATTTTCGACGCCCGCCTGCATGCGGCACGCGCCACGCCCGGGCAACAGGAGGCGGCGGCGCTGTTCCGTCGGCTTCTGGACGGGAGCTCGATCCATGCCGATCCGCGCAACATTCAGGATGCCGTGTCGTACCGGACCGTCGCGCCGGTCATGGGCGCGGCCTTTGAAGCCTTCCGGTTGACGCGCTCTGCCGTGGAAGATGAGATCAACGGGGTTTCCGATACACCGTTGGTCCTGCTCGACGCGGGACTGATGCTGTCCTCGCCCAATTTCGAAACCTCCGGCATCGCCCTGGCGTTCGACGCGCTCGCGATTGCCTTGACCCATCTCGCGACAGCCAGCGCCTACCGCATCATGAAGCTGATGAATCCGGTCCTGTCCGGCTTGCCGAAATATCTCTCCCCTGTGGGCGGCGCCTCGGCCGGTTTCGTGCCCATGCAAAAGACGGTGGCTTCCCTGCATGCGGAGATCCGGCAATACGCCACGCCGGGCAGCCTCGACGCCCTCGCCGTGTCCGATACGGTCGAGGACCATGCCCCCCAGACCATGCTGACGATCAAGAAACTGGCCGCCCAGTTGGCGCCATTCCGCTTGCTCGTGGCGATCGAGGCGCTGGTCGCTGCACAGGCCGTCGATCTGCGGGCGGGCCTGGCTATCAGCCCGGCGACAGAGACCCTGCACAAGGCGATCCGCGCACTTGTTCCGCCGCTCGATGCCGACCGCGAAAACGGCCCAGATGCCATGACGGTTCACGACATTCTGGCTGATCCGCAGCTCATTGCCGTATTCCGGGGGCGCGCGGATGGCCTCGGGTTGCCAATCGTCGGTTGACTACTTCACACCCCCGCTCCGCAGCAAGAGTTGGCGGCTATTTTGTCGGGGACCTCTTTACCTTTCGTGCGAATGTGGTGGAGAATGCCCCTCAAGATGGGGTCGCGCCGGTGAGGGCATGGCCGGCAGTTGTGGAGGAAGACATGACCATTCGATTTTCGCGCCGGGGCGTGATGGCCGGCACGTCGGCGCTGGGCCTTGCAAGTCTCGGCGGATTGTCCGCCAGGGCCCAGTCCAAGACCAGTCTCTCAATCCGCATCGAGAGGGATATCGGATCCCTTGATCCGGCGTTCCGGACCGGCCCGCAGGACGCAAATATCTTCAAGTCGGTCTATCAGCGCCTCATCATGCAAAAGGCCAACTCGACCGAAATGGAACTCGACGCGGCATCCGAAGTCAAACAGACGTCCCCGACGCAGATCGACTTCACGCTCAAGCCGAACCAGATGTTTACTGACGGCTTCGGCGAAATGACCGCAGAGGATGTGAAGTTCTCGTTCGAACGTTTCCTGAAGCCGGGCGCTGACGGCAAGGAGAGCCCTTACAAGGCGGATTGGTCCGGGTTGACGGGTGTCGAGGTAACGGGAAAGTACACAGGCCGCATCAACCTTTCCCAGGCAAATGCCGGTCTTTTCGCCATTGCGCTTGGTGATGGATCGGGCTGCATCGTGAGCCAGAAGGCCATGGCCGCGCGCGGGGCGGAGCACGCCCTCAAGCCTGTCGGCTCGGGTCCATACCAGGTGGTCTCGGTCGAAAGGCAGCGCGGCGCCCTTCTCAGGCGAAATCCGACCTATTCCGGGCCCGCCCCGGCTTTTGAAGAGATCAATGTCCGGTTCATCCAGGACCCCAAGACAGCAGAGCTGGCGCTGCGCTCGGGCGAACTCGACTTCGCCATCCTGCCGCCCAACATCGCCGAACCGCTGCGCGGCGCAGCGGGAATCGCAGTCGATACCTTCCCCGGGCTTGCCTACCTCTGGCTCGGCATCAATACGCAAAAGGCCCCGTTCACAGACATCCGCGTGCGTCAGGCCATCCGGCTGGCTGTCGATGTCGACCAGATGCTGCTTGCCGCGTTCAACGGCAAGGCGCCACGCCTTAACTCGGTGATCATGCAGCCCATCCTGGGCCATTGGAGCGATGCTCCGGTCTACAAGCGCAACGTTGCCGAAGCGAAGGCACTGCTCGCAGCAGCCGGTCAGTCCAGCTTCAAGACACGTGTCACAATTCTGAACCAGCCGATTTTCCAGACCATGGCGCTGGTCATGCAGGCCCAGCTTCGCGAGGTCGGGATCGACATGCAGATCGAAGCGCTCGATGGCGGCGCATTCTGGAAGTCGGGCGATGGCGAGGCCGGCAAGAACCTCGACATGTATATGACACGCTTCAACGGCAAGCATGATCCGAGCTTCCTGCTACAGTGGTTCACACGCGCCCAGATCGGGGTTTACAACTGGCAGCGCTTCGACAGCCCGGAATTCGACAAACTCGCCGCCGATGCGATCGTGGAACTGGACCCCGCCAAACGGGCCACGCTTGTGATCAACGCCCAGAAGGAAATGGACAAGTCGGCAGCCTTCGTCTGGCTGACGAACGACGTGGCCTATATGGCGCGTCGGGCGAACGTCAAACCCGCCTTCCTCCCCGGTGCGATCGACTGGCAGCTTGACCGTTTCGCGGTGGTCTCGTCCTGAGCGTTCCAGTTCGGACCATGACCTTATGACCGGCTCAGCACAGTATCTGGCGAGCCGAATCGCAACGACCGCCCTGATTGTTTTCGGGGCTATGCTTCTGTTGTTCAGCCTGTCGGTCATCGTGCCCGGTGACCCGGCTTCGGCGCTTCTGGGTCCGCAGGCCACGCCAGCCGTGCGGGCCCAGTTCATCCGGGACATGGGCCTTGATCGGCCCTTGCTGGAGCGGCTGTTCGTCTTCTTCCGCAACATGCTGACCGGCAATCTGGGCGTCGACATCCTGTCCGGTCGGCCGGTGGCAGGCATGATCTGGTCGGTCCTGCCCTACACATTCATCCTGACGTTCACATCGATCGGCCTCGCCGTGCTGATCGGCGTGCCGCTCGGCTGCTACGCCGCGATCCGGCGCGGTTCGGCGTTCGACAATGTGCTGGCGTTTGTCTCGGTGGCGTTCATCGCCATTCCGTCATTCGTGATCGCGATCTTTCTGCTGCTCATCTTCTCAATGTGGCTCAACTGGTTGCCGGTTCTGGGCGCCGGAAAGCCCGGGGATTGGTGGGACCAGTTCCAACGCCTGATCCTGCCGACCGTGGCGCTGTCCGTCGGATGGATAGGCTTCATCGCGCGGCTGGTGCGCACCTCCATGCTCGAAGTTATGGGGGAGAATTACATTCGCACATCGCGCGCCTATGGCCTCTCCGAGCGACTGGTGACCTACAAATATGCACTCAAGAATGCCTGCATTCCGACCATCGCCATTCTCGGAATGGGAATCGGACGGCTGCTTGGCGGAGCGGTGCTCGTCGAGATCGTGTTTTCGCGCCCGGGTCTTGGGCGAATGATCTTGGACGCCATCTCGACGCGCAACTACCCTGTCCTGCAAGGGGCTGTCTTCGTCGTCGTGCTGATTTTCGTGATCACCAATCTGCTTGTCGATCTGAGTTACTCGGCCGTCGATCCACGCATCAGGCGCGGTGGGGGCCGCGAGGCCATGCCGCGATGACAGGCTCCGCCATTTCAGCCAGCAATGCCCCTGGATTCGTCGAGGTGCTGCGCCGCGTGGCAGGAACCCTGACCGGCGCTGTCGGCCTCGTGATCGTGGCGGCTGTGCTTTCGACTGCCCTTTTCGCGCCATGGGTCGCCACGCACGATCCGGATGCGATCAACGTGATGAACCGCTTCGGAGGTTTGTCCTGGGCCAACTGGCTCGGCACGGATCATCTGGGTCGGGATCTTTACAGCCGGCTCGTCTATGGGTCGCGGGTGGCCATGATGGTTGCCATGTCAGCAATCCTGATCGCGCTTGTCATCGGGACATTGCTGGGCATCCTCGCCGCCTCGCTGCCAGCCCGCAGCGAGCGGCCGGTGTTGATCGTGTTTGACATCATCGCATCATTTCCGTCGCTGGTGTTGGCGCTGGCTGTTGTAGCCGTGTTTGGTCCATCAACTGCACTGGTGGTTCTCATCGTCGCGGTGACGCTAATCCCGGTCTTCGGGCGTGTGGCGCGGGCCCAGGTCCTCACCATCAACAATGCGCCCTTCATTGAAGCGGAACGTCTGCTCGGCGCCTCGCACACCCGCATCGTACTGTCGCATCTTCTGCCCAACATCGCCGGACCGCTGGTGGTGCTTGCTTCGATGGAGATTCCGGTTGTCATCACCATCGAAGCGGGGCTGTCCTTTATCGGGCTTGGCGTACGCCCGCCGCTCGCAAGCTGGGGCACACTGATTTACGACGGCTACGCCTATCTGTCCGACAGCTATGTTCCTGTGGTTGTCGCCTCCTGCGCGCTGGGGCTTGCAACGCTCGGCTTTACGCTGTTCGGCGAAGCCTTGCGCGATGCTGTTGACCCGCGGCTCAACAAAGATCGCTGAGATGCAGGCCGAACCGACACCGCTTGTCAGAATCCGCAATCTCGTCCTCGACGCATCGACATCGCGCGGGGATGCCCACCTTCTTCGCAACATTACGCTCGACATCGGACGCGGACGCATTCTTGGCGTCGTGGGCGAGTCGGGCTCGGGCAAGTCCACTTTGGCATCGGCACTGCTGCGCCTGCTGCCCGCCAACATCAACCGGCTGGAAGGCGAAGTGTTGTTCGACGGCACCGACCTGCTCAAGCTTGATGCCGCCGCCATGAATGATTTTCGCGGCACCCGCATCGCGATGATCTTCCAGGATCCGATGACCGCGCTCAACCCGCTGTTCACCGTTGGAACGCTGCTCGTGGATGTATTGCGCCGCCGCGAGCCCGGCATCGATCGCAAGGCGGCGCTGAGAAAGGCCGAGGCCATGCTGACCACCGTCGGCATACCGGATCCTGCATTGCGCCTCGCTGCCTATCCTCACCAGTTGTCAGGCGGCATGCGCCAGCGGGTCATGATTGCCATGGCGCTCCTTGTTCAGCCGGATCTTCTCCTTGCTGACGAGCCGACGACGGCGCTTGATGCCACCATCGAAGCGCAGATTGTGGAATTGTTCGACAAGCTGCGCCATGAGTTTTCGGGTTCCATCGTGTTCATCTCGCACCATCTGGGGCTCGTGGCCGAACTGTGTGATGATCTGGTGGTGATGTACGGCGGCGTCATCATTGAAAGCGGGCCTGTCGGAGACGTGCTCGCTGCACCGAAGCATCCGTATACCCGCGCCTTGCTCGATTGCGAGATTGATGACGCAGGCGAAGGCCGCCTCGTGTCGATCCAGGGCGAAGTGCCTGATCCGGTTGCAGAGCTGAGGGCCTGTGTCTTTGCACCCAGATGCATCCATGTGGCCGAAATCTGCAGGGTCGGACAACCCGCACTGACGCAGGTTGCGTCCAACCGGATGAGTGCTTGCCTGCGTGCTGCCGAGGTGCTGCCATGACGGCTGCCTTGATCGAGATGCAGGACGTTGACGTCGTGTTTGGCGGCACGGTGCGGGCCCTGACAGGCATCAACCTTTCCATCGGCAAGGGCGAGATTGTCGGGCTTGTGGGTGAATCGGGCTCAGGCAAGACCACGCTTTGCAAGGTACTGACGGGACTGGCCCGCCCAACCGCGGGACGGATTGCCATCGAAGGCAAAACCCTGACCGATATCTTCGCAAAAGACAGCCTCGCTTTCCGCCGCAGGACCCAGATGTTGCTGCAGGATGCCGTTGCTTCGCTCTCTCCGCGAATGAGAATCCGGACCCTGGCGGAAGAGCCGCTGCGCATCCACGGACTTCCCATGGCGGAGGGTCGGGAGCGCATCGACACGCTGCTCAGGCGACTGGGCTTGCCACAGAACACGCTGGAGAAATACCCTCACCAGATCTCGGGCGGGCAGGCGCGCCGGGTGGCGATCCTGCGTGCGCTCGTGCTGCAACCACAGATTGTCATCGCGGACGAACCAACGGCAGGGCTCGATGTTTCGGTGCAGGGTGACCTTCTCAACCTGATGCTCGATCTGCACGGAGAGTTCGGGCTGACCTATCTGATCGTAAGCCACAACCTGAACATCATCCGCCGCGTCACGGCGCGAACCGTGGTGATGTATCTCGGCCAGATCGTCGAGGAGGCGCCGACGGCGGCGCTCTTCGCAGCGCCGGCACACCCCTACAGCGCCGCCTTGCTGTCCACCAACCCATCGGTTGATCCGGCGCGGCGCAAGGCCCGCATCATTCTGCACGGAGAAATCCCGAGTGTGGTCACACCGCCATCCGGCTGCCGCTTCCACACCCGCTGCCCGCATATGGCGGCTCGCTGCGCAACTGATGTTCCGCAGTTGCGGGAGGCGAGCGGCGGCCGAAAGGTGCGCTGCCATTTTCCACTGGCCACCACGCTGGCGAACGCCGGTCAAACAGTGGCCTGAACGCATTGCCCCGCCTGTCGCTCACACAGATCGAAGACCTGGCCTTTGGCGCAATGCTGGCGCTCGGCGCCAGCGCCGCCCAGGCTCGACCCGTCGCAACCTCGGTCCGCAGGGCAGAGGCCGACGACATCCGTAGCGTGGGTCTTGGCTACCTGCCGACCTATCTCGGCCATCTGACAAGTGGAAAGGTCAAGGGGAGCGCCGAGCCCATGGTGCGCACGCCGCGTCCGGGCGCTGTGACCGTCGATGCCGCCCATGGCTTCGCCCATCCCGCCTTCGACGCGGGGTTGCCTCAACTGATCGCCGCCGCGCGCACGAACGGTTCTGCGACCATGGCCATCACCCGCTCATATTCGATTGGCGTGCTTGGTCATCCGGTCGAAGACATCGCGCGCGCCGGGCTTCTGGCGCTGGCCGTGAGCAACTCGCCGCCAAACATTGCACCTTGGGGTGGCGCACAGCCCTTGTTCGGCACAAACCCGATGGCCTTTGCCGCCCCGCGACCAGGCCTTCCGCCACTGGTCATCGATCAGGCCACGAGCACTGTCACAAAAGTGTCGCTCGTCGCCGCCGCAAGGGCCGGCGGGCCCATCCCGTCCACCTGGGCGCTGGATTCTGAAGGACGGCCGACAACGGATTCGCAGGCCGCCCTGATGGGCTCGATGCAGGGGTTTGGTGGCGCCAAGGGTGCAGGACTGGCCCTGATCATCGATCTGCTGGCAGCCGGCCTGACAGGCGCCAACTTCTCGAAGGATGCGTCACCTTATGCGAAAGCCGAAGGTCCGCCGCCTGGTGTCGGTCAATTCTTCATGGCGTTCGATCCCGAGGCATTTGCACCCGGCTTCGCGGACCGCATTGCTGATTTGTCCGGCGCGGTGCTGGCCCAGAAAGGCGCGCGACTTCCCGGTGACCGCCGGCTGCAGGCCAGGGCGCGGAACGAACGCTACGGGATCGATGTCGATGATATCTTGCTTGGGCTCATTCATGGGTAGGCTGAGTTCAGCGAGACCAACTTTGTCAGCGCAAGAGCACATGCGCGATGCCGGATTGTCACCATGAAGATCACAGCAGTCCGTGCGACGCCCGTCAACATTCCGCTGGAGGCGCCTTACCTCTGGTCTTACGGCTCACTGGCGGGCTTTTCGAAGACCATCGTCGAGGTTGAAACCTCCGACGGCATTGTGGGACTTGGAGAGGGTCCCTCCCCGGCCAATGCAACAACGATCGGAACTGTTTTCGCACCACGCCTCGTGGGCCGCGACCCCATCGACATCACGGCTCTGGAGGAGCTGTGCCTTCCGTCGTGGCGCGGCATCTACACCGATGTGGATTTCGCCCTCATCCGGGCTTTCGGTGCTGTCGAGATGGCGCTTTGGGACATTCGCGGAAAGGCCTGGGGAAGGCCGCTTTATGACCTCTTCGGAGGCGCGCACCGAACGAGCATCCAATTCACGGACTATTTCTCGTTTCGCGAAACCAGGAACGGCATCGGCGGGGAGACGACGCCGGAAGCCGTTCTCGACTATGCCCTGGGCCAACGCGAACGTTTTGGCGCCACCATGTTCGAGGGCAAACTCTCGACGGCCGATCCCGAGCCCGCGATCCGATGCGTCGAGCTGCTGCGGGAGGCGCTTGGTCCGTCCGCCCTCTTGCGGGTTGATTCCAACAAGGCCTATTCTCTGTCGCAGGCACGGCGCATCGCCAAACGCCTCGAGCCGCTGGACATCCGGTGCTGGGAAGATCCCGTCGCGACATTCGAGGAAATGGCCAAGCTGCGCCTGCATACGACCATTCCGTTTTCAGTCCATACGCCCAACCTGCGTCAGGCCGTCGCCCTCGGCGTGCCGGACGCCTTCTGCACGGACGTGAACGTCCATGGCGGCATCGGACGTGCGCTGAAGTTCATCGCGGCGTGCGAGCAAATGGGTCTCGACTTCTGGTGTTACTCCGGCGACAGTGGCGTCGCGAGCGCGGTGTACCTGCATCTTGCTGCGGCCCACGCGCACATCCGTGAGCCGTCCCAGTCACTGTTTCACATGCAACCCTTCGACGTGATCGCGGAAGGTCCCTTCCGCCCGAAGAACAATATGCTGCCCGTGCCCACCGGGCCTGGCATCGGCGTGACCCTCGACCGTGACAAGCTCGCCTTCTGCCACTGGCTCTTTCTCGATGAAGGGCCTTACAACAAGTTTCACAACCCAGAACGGCCCGGCGTTCATCGCCGCATGCCGCTTTCATGAAGATGCACCATGGTCCCTGATGGAATGCCTCCGATCTACGTCAGCTATCTCAACCGGCTCGACATTGAGGCGTTGAAGATCACGGATGAAGAGATTCTGTCCGCCATCGAAAGTTCCCTCGCAACCCAAGGGCATGGCGAAGCCGTGATCGAGCCGCGGATGCATCTCGAACCCGGCGTCGCGCGCGGCCATTTCAACGTCTTGCGCGGATCGCTGGGAGGCGACATCGATTCCGCAGGCGTGAAGGTCGTTGGTGATTTTGTGGATAACTACCAGAAGAACCTGCCGTCAGAACTCGCCATCTTGACCCTGTTTGATCGCTTCGACGGACGCCCCAAGGCGATCCTGGACGCCTCAGGGATAACGGACATGCGCACGGGAGCCGTGACAGCCATTGGCGCCAAGCACCTCGCGCGCAAGGGCTCGAAGATACTGGGCCACATCGGAGCGCGCGGCACCGCCTACTGGAACGTACGGCTGATGGATCATCTCTTCGATTTTGACGAGATCCGGGTTCACTCGCGCCGGCCCGAAAGCCAGAACGCCTTTGCGGAGCGGCTCGCGCGCGATCTTGGCAAACCTGTCATTGCAACAGGTGACTGGCGGTCATGCGTCGAGGGCGCGGATATCGTTGTCGAGGCGTCACGGTTGCCCGAGCCCGCTCCGATGCTGCGAACGGAATGGATCAAGCCTGGCGCCTTAGTGGTGCCTTATGGCACCATGAGTGCGGTTGAACTGTCCCTCACCGACATCATGTCCAAGCTGGTTGTGGATGATTGGGGCCAGTGCAAAACTGGGAAATTCGGCTCTCTGCGCGCCCATGTCGAGGCCGGCAAGCTGTCCGAGAAGACGTTGCACGCCGAGATGGGGCAGATCGTGGCGGGACTGAAGCCCGGTCGCGAGCGCGATGACGAAACAATCCTGTTCTGGCACCGCGGCCTGTCATTGTCTGACATCGCCCTGGGTCACATGATGCTCGAAAAGGGCAACCGGCTCGGGATCGGACAAAGGCTGCGCTTCGCATGATCGCCAATGCCCGGATGTACGCCGTGACGCCCGAGGCCGAACTCGCCTGGCAGGCTCTTATCGGCCATGTCGCCGCCGACGCCGGCGTATCCTTCACCTACGTGCCCTATCCCGCGCCGCTGCCGCTCGAGGACCTCTGGCGGAGGCCGGATCTGGGGTGCGTCTTCATGTGCGGCTATCCGATTGCTCTGAAAATCGCCGATGTGACGCCGCTCGCAGCGCCCATTCCGGATGCGCCATGGGCGGCGGGAAAAGCGGTCTACCGATCGGACCTGATCGTGCGCGAGGAGTCTGCATACCGGAACCTTGCGGACACGTTTCATGGCCGGGTGGGCTGGACAGTCGAGCACTCCCATTCAGGCTTCAATGCCCTCAGGCATCACCTCCTGCAATATCGGAAGCCGGGGAGACCGTCCGTATACGGTTCCGTATCGGGCCATCTGGTGACGGCGCGCCGTATCCTCGACGAGGTTCTGGCTGGCGGCATCGATGTTGGCCCGCTCGATAGTTACTGGCACAGTCTGATTGCCCGTCACAGGCCCGAACTAACCCAGGGGATACGCGTCATCGAATCGACAGACGTGGCTCCCATGCCATCATTTGTGACCTCGAAAGATGCGGATCCCGTCGTGGTTGACCGGTTGCGTGAAGCCTTCGCCCTTGCACACCGGCAAGAATGGTTCCCGTCGCTGGCCGAAAAGCTTCTCATCACTGGCTTTCAGCCCATGAATCATGCTGACTACGCTCTGACGCTCTCTTGGGACCAGGACGCAAAGGCCCGTCATTATCCGACTGTCCGGTAACGCGTTAACAAGCGTGGCAGCTTGCCCGTTTTCCGCTTCCAATCCTGACGCCGGCAGTGGACCGAATTCGCTAGAGCATTGCGCGATTTGACGGAATCGGGATTGCCATTTTTGGGCAATCATACGTGGACGCCCCCTATGGCAACGACTTTTTTCGTCGGGCTGATCCATGCCGCCATGGGCGTCGGCTTGTCCTTGGTGTGTCGGATGACAGCGGTGGCGCCGACGACGAGCAATCGGCGGAGATGGCGATCTCCCTGCTTCGAGATGCCGGCGAAGCGGCGCTGATGCCTGGCGATCGGTTGCGGATCGAACGTCGCCTGGCGATCGCGCGGAACCTCCAGCTCGAAGCGGCCGGTCCCGGTCGTCGCTATCTTGCGGCCTTAGCCGTTGCGGCTGTTGGTAAGCGTCCTCTGACGGCTACGGCATAAGGTTCCACGGCAACAGGTCGGCGATTTTGTTGATGGGGTGATCGGCGATCCTGGTGATGACTGCTCGCAGATATCCCGCTGGGTCTCGCCCGTTGAGCTTTGCGGTTTCGGTGAGCGTGTAGATGGCGGCGGCGCGCTCGCCGCCTGCGTCGGACCCTGCGAACAACCAGTTCTTGGCGCCGAGCTTGAGAGGCCTGATGGCGCGTTCTGCGGCGTTGTTGGAGATATCGAGGGTGCCGTCGTCGAGATAGCGGGTGAGTGCTGCCCAGCGCGATCGGGCATAGCGAATGGCCTTGGCCAGGTCGCTCTTGCCGGAGATCTGGGCGAGGGAATGGTCGAGGAAGCTGGCGAGTTCGGTCATGACGGGCAGCGCCAGATCCTGACGAGCCTTGCGCCGATCCTCGGGCTGCTGGCCGTGAATGAGGCGCTCAACCTCGAACAGCTTGCCAATGCGGGTCATCGCCTCCAGTGCCAGGGGCGAGCCTGTCCCGGCGTGAACGTCGTGGAAGTTGCGCCTGACGTGCGCCCAGCAGGCAACCTCGGTTGCGGCGGCTGAACGCGTGGCACTCGTCGCATAGAGTTCGTTGAATCCGGCATAGGCATCCGCCTGCAGGAATCCTGCAAAGGCCTTGAGGTGCTCGCGCGGTCGCTCTCCCTTGCGGTCGGGCGTGTAGCGATACAGCGCGGCGGGCGGGTCTTGACCGCCACGGGGTCGCTCATCGCGCAGATACACCCAGAGCCGCCCTGTCTTCGTGCGCCCGAGGCCCGGCGCCAGCACTGGCACGGGCGTGTCGTCGGCATGCAGCCGCTCAGCCCGCATCACATGGGCACCGACCGCCTCGACCAGTGGCGCGACAAGCTCTGCGGCCTTGGCAACCCAGCCGGCCATCACCGAGCGCTCGATCTCGACGCCCTCGCGGGCAAAGATCTCTGCCTGGCGATAAAGCGGGAGATGATCACAGTATTTGCCAACCAGAACCTGGGCGATCAGGCCCGGTCCGGCCATGCCGCGCTCGATCGGCATGCTCGGCATCGGAGCTTGCGCCATGCTCTCGCAGGTGCGGCACGAGAAGGCGGGACGCACATGGCGGATAACCTCGAAGCGGCCCGGCACATACTCCAGGACTTCACGGACATCCTCATCCACCTTGCGCCACTTGCCTGCCGTTCCGCAGGATGGACAAGCACAGGCAGGGTCGTTCACGATGGCAGGCGTGTGTACGATCTCGATGCGCGGCAGATGCTCAGGCAAAGGGCGGCGCGTGGCCTTCGGCTTGGCTGTTGCTGCATCAGCGGCAGGAGCTATCTCGTCGATGGCTGCATTGTTCGCCGCCTCGACCATCTCCAGTTCCTCGAGCCGCAGTTCCAGTTGCTCGATCTCATGGGAGAGCTTCTCCGAGGAGCGGCCAAATTGCATGCGCCTGAGCCGCGCGATCTGGATCTTGAGCTTCTCGATCTCCAGGCTCTTGACAAGAAGACCGGCCTTGGCGGCGGCAGCTTCGGCCTGCGCCGTCTTCAGCGCTGCAGCCTGCGCAGCGACGAGCGCGCGAAGCCGCGCCACCTCGTCACTATCTTGTCCCGCTGCTTCGATCATGAGGTGAAGATACCAGGGCAGATGGGGTCAAGCTATTGAATCAATGTCGATCTTGACCTTTTGCGCGAAGCACTTCACCCCGCACGTCGTGGCTGATCCGTGCGTAACGGCGAGCGCCAGTCGATGCCTTCGAGCAGCATCGACAGCTGTGCGGGCGTCAGTACAACCTCGCCATCCTGCGTCACTGCCCAGACGAAGCGGCCACGCTCCAGCCGCTTGGCGAACAGGCAAAGCCCCGTGCCGTCCCACATCAGAATCTTCACCAGATCAGCGCGCTTGCCCCGGAAAATGAACAGGTGGCCGCGGAACGGATCCTTCTTCAAAAGATCCTGCACCACCATCGACAGCCCGTCGAAGCCCTTCCTCATATCCACAGGTGCCAGCGCCATGTAGATGCGCGCGCCCGCCAAAGGCGAGGTCAGGGTTTGTGGCGTCATCGGTCGAGCGCTGCGACAAGAGCCGAAAGCCGCTCAGGCGCGATACCCTCATCCGCCTTCAGCACCCGGCCGTTGCTCAAGCTGACCTCCACCGTGCAGTCGGCACGCGGAGCCATCTTGCGCGGGGGCTTTGGTGAAGGCTTCTGTCCCGGCTGCGCTTCGGCTGCGATGACAACAGGCGCGAAGACCGGAGCCTCCAGCGAGGCCAGCGGCGTCACGCCCGGCATCAGCCCCGCCTTCGCCTGCTTGCGCCAGTAAAACAGCAGGCTCCGGCTCACCCCATGCCGATCCGCAACCGCCGCCACAGAAGCGCCCGGCTGCATCGTCGCCTCCAGAAGCCGCACCTTCTCCTCGACGCTCCAGCGACGACGGCGCTCAACCTGGCTGATAATCTCCGTCCGGGTGTCCATAGCCGTCCTTGCGCATAGGCTTAAGGACGACAACAACCGTCCAGACCATGCTCATACGATGCCGGACCCGCCCCCGCGCAAGGCAGCCATGGCAGAACGCTTACGGCTGTTGCCGGCCTCGTCACCTGCAAGATGATGATCCATCCCGGCGTTCAGAGCCCGCTCGGCGAAGGCCTTCTTCAGATCGTCGAGCAGCCCGTTCGGATCGAAGGCCGTATTGGGGTCGGCTACAGACAAAAGCTGGTCCATAGGCGCGCCAGACATCCGGGAGCTTTGCGTCGTGCCGCCGGGAACCTCCATCGGATCCATTATGGACGCCCGCACAGGCAAATCCTGACAGCCCCGCCCGCCGCTCACGGACCGCTGCCAGCGCGTACCTATTCCCAAGCTCGTTCATGCTGGAATACTATACGCCAACGGTTTCATTTGGTTTCAGTTATTTGGTTTATTTGTAATCTGATGCCGAATTGTATTATCAGGTCTGTCAAATACATAAGGGGCATTCGGCGCGGGCGCGCTTCGACACCGATCCGGGGTCAAATGGCGCGCCGATTCACATGGGCGCTCTGCAAATAGGGCGGAACCTGAAAGCGGCGTGACACTGGCAGAGTTCGGCGTTGCTGGATCAAGCTTCGGGCGGCTTTGCGCTCCTCGCGCCCTCCAAGCTGAAGGCGAGCCCGACGGGAAGCCAAAGATAGAGAAAATGGGTGTTCAGGTCGCCGAAGATGTTGGACCTGTCCGTGGCAAGGCTGACGACTGCGAAGAACAGGCACGACAAGGCAAAACGTCCCCCCAGCTGCTGAACGCTCCGCGCAGCTGCCGAGACTGCCCCTCCCAGCAGCACCAAGATCGGCAAAAGGATCGGGATGCCGAAAAACACCACAGAGCCGATCATGGCGTTATGGGGATGAAAAGTGTGCGGCCCATCGAGCCGGGCGCTTGGTCCCAGGCCGAACAAGGGATCGCCAAGCACGAGTACGACCGAGCGGGCCCAGATGTCGAGACGCAGGCTGTCGCGGCACAGGACGGCCCTGTCGGTGCAGATGGCTTGCTTCAACACGTCCTCGAACAGGATCAGCAGCATGGGCAGAGCGAAGCCCAGGGCCGCCAGCGCCACCGCCCCGAGCGCCCGCGACCCAGGCGCGCGGAGCCTCGGGATCAGCCACATGCCGAAGAACGCCACGACCATGGCAAGCATGACGCCGCGGCTCTGGGTCAGGGCTATGGACGCGATGAGGATGACAATTGCGCCGGAAGCGAGCATGCGCAGCCGCGCGCCCATGGATTGCCAAAGAAGCAAGCCTGCCAACAGAGACACGGCGAACCCCGCCGCGCTGCCGATCTCGTGCGTCGCGCGACCAATGGGCAAAAGGCGCGTGGTGAGGAGCCTGGGCAGGGTCAAGCTCCCTTGCGTCCACAGATCATGAACGTGCAGCGCAAGAGACAACAAGGCGGACAGGGCGCCGACCCAAAAGATCATGGCGATCAGCCGTGGCAGGACAACGCCGCTTCGGTCGCTCATCGCCGATTGAGCCAGAATCACCACGGCGATGATGGCAAGCGTGCTGCCAAGCACCTGCATGGAGGCGACATCGGCAGGGCGCATCGCAAGCCATCCCAGAAGTTGCCAGCCCAGGCAGGCGGCCAGCCCGACATGCAGGACCGGCCGCCATGGAACGGTCGAGTTTTCAGGCAAATTGTGGAGCAGAGTGCGCCCCAACCCGTCGAGGAATGCCATGGTCGCGCATACCACCAGGAAGCCCATGACAATGGTCGCGGGCGTGCCCCTCGCGCCGAAGAAGATGAAGAGGACGAAGACCGTCATCACCCAGAAGGCCCGCCGGGGAACGACCTGCGGATCAGTCGGGCATATGCTCAGGAACCAGCGAAGGAATTTCATGCCAGGTGCCTCGAGATGGTCTTGACCTCATCGTTCCGCGCTCTCGTTACCGGCGCCATCCGACAGGCCTGCGTGTCGAGCGTGTGGACCTGCGTGTCATCCGGCAGCGCACCGAGCCAGCATGGCCCTTTGAAAGAGATGTCGAAGCGTGACCGGCACTGAGCCGCGACTTCGAGCCCGGCGCGCTGCACGGCGCCGGCGGCGCTTTCACTCTCGGTCGGCGAGCAGAGCGTCACGGCGCAGCCAAAGCCCGCGAAGGCATGTGATGGGCGGATTCCGGCACCCTCCCCGTTGCCCAGGCCGACTGCATTCTGCGATTGTGTATGCAATGCAATCCCGCTCATGCATGCGAGGAGTGCCATGGTTGGCGCGGAGTCTTCGTGCATCATTCCCATTGCCTCATGAGCGGCCACCAAGTTTTCATCCTGCGGCGTTGAGAGCCACGGCAAAGTCCTGGCCCATCTTATTCATCACGGGCCATTCCGGGTAAGACGTAGAGTAAGAGCATAACATCATGAAGGATTTGGCTGCTCACACCAATCCGGACCACGCCATCTCCCGAGCCGCGCCCGCCATGACTGACGTTACGATCCTTTACGTCTCTTTTGCAGCCGTAGGAAGCCAGACCTAAATCAGCGTGCAATCCGGGATGGTCTCTATCGGGTCTCTTGTGGTCAAGTCGGTTTTGCTCGGCCGTATGGCGCAGTGATGATCTCTCGCGGGCTCACGCCTCTCTTCGGGATCGGCCTCGGGCTCTCCCGGCATGGCATTCGTGAATGGAGCTGCGCAATCTGACTCGCGGCCTGTCCGGAGGGCTGCTGCAGACCCTGGCGGCACAAGACCCAAAGCGAAATCACTCCACCCATCGTCCCGCAAGGAACGTTTGCCGCCAGACGGCGTAATTCATCCAGCCTTCATCCAACCGTGACGTCATCAGTCGCCTCTCGAAGGCATGACACGCGACCTGGCTACTCGACCGTCACCAAGGGCTGAACAAACATGCCGAAACCCGCATCAGCCGACCCGGCAAGGAGAAAGGATCCTGAAGCGCCTCGAGTCAGCTCGCCATCTCCAGCACTTCGTCTCGATCCCCGACCCGATTTCCAACCTGCTTCATTTTCCCCGCAACAGCATGACTGCCGCTGACTATCGAGCCCTTCGGACTGAAGCCATGAGCGTCTGGGCAAATCTGGCCGCTGTTGCCGGCCGAGCGGGATGTAGCGCACGTCGTGATGCCATTTTCGATCTCGGCACGCCAACATGACAGTGCCGCGCCTGAAGGCTGGAGCCGATCAGTTCACCGCGCCAAGGCAGGATTTCTTTCAGCGCCTGCCGGGTGCATGCTATCAAGCAGTTGCATCACGACCTTATCCTGTGCCGAACCTGCAGGCGTTTTAACCCTTGACGTTAGGGCACGCGACGCGCTTGACATCAAGGCGCAAGGGGGTGGGTCAGGGGGAGCCCCCTTGATCCAGGCGAGCCTCCCGGGTCCGTCGTTTGATATCGGGTTTCCGTGCTTTCAGGCACTAGCAAGGAAGTGTTGATGTTGGCAGGTTTCTGGCATCGCGTGCCTACGACCCGCGCGCTCTGGGCTGTCCATCACCTCCTGTGCGGAGCATTGATTTTGCAGCTCGCGATCGTGATCCGTACAGGCGAACTGCCCGAACTGGCGACCGCTGTCCTCATGATGCAGGGAACGCCTGTGGTTTGCGTCTGCATCTTTTCCTTCCTGATCGGGCTCAATCAGGGCTCCTGGTGCTATGCCTTGATCGACAACCTGCCGGGAATCATCGAGATGTCTGTGCTTGCGGTCCCGCTGACGGTGATCGTCATCTTCTCTGTCTCCAGGCTTGAAGCCATACCGCGTGCGGCGCCGGCCATCGCCCGCGAGCGCCTGATCCTGCTGATGGGGGCGTTGCGGCTGTCCTACCGCGCGCTCAAGGAGCGGAATTGCCACCGCCTGCTCCGCGCGCATGATCGCGGCGGACGCGTGCCGGTGATCGGCTTCAGCGAAATGGTGATGATCTCGACGGACAAGGTCGTGAACCTCACCAATATGATGGATGCGACCAGGCGTTTTGCGGAAGCCTACTGCAAGTTGCCGGATCGCCGGCCCGATCACTCCACGCGCTTCATGACTGTCCGCTTCGGCAATGCGCTGGACTCGTCGGGCTCGGCGATGCCGCTTTTCTCGCGGCAGATCGAGGCTGACGGTCCGGTCACCAGCACCCATCCCGGGATGAAGCGCTATTTCATGTCGATGAAGGAGGTCGTGAGGCGCGTGCTTGCAACCTGCGCCAAGGGCGTGGCGAACCCCACCGAGCGCGGAAGGATCATGGTGCCGCACATTTGCACGCAGGCAAGGGTCGTCGACATCGCCACCCGCATTATCCGGCTTGCCGGCCTGCGGCCCGAAATCGTGATCCCCATCCGCTACATCGGTCTGGGGCCTGACGAGAAGCTCCATGTGGAGCGCCCGGCCGCATCCGACTTGGCGCAAGCCACTGCCGACAACTGCCTTCAGATTGCCACGCCGCGCGATATGAGCGGGCGAAACAAGGCGCTTGTGATCGATGCGGGGATCAGGGCATGTCGCTGACCTGGCTTCTGACCGCAACGGCGCTGATGTTCGTGGCGACGGCCGCCGCAAGCCATGCGCTTGTGCCCGTGTTGCGGCGCTGGCAGATGCTCGACATGCCCAACGCCCGCTCGAGCCACGATAGGCCGACGCCACGCGGGGGCGGCATCGCCCCCGTCGGGCTGCTGATCGTCGCCGGGCTGGGGCTTTCGATCGACGCGCAGATCGCAGGGCTGCCGGCGCTCCTCGGCGCGGCTTTGGTTCTGGCTGGGCTCTCGCTGGTCGATGACCGCCGCTCTGTTGGCATCGTCCCGCGGCTCGCCACGCATGGCGGCGCTGTTGCCTTCGGCCTTGCGGCGGCGGTCATGCACTGGCCGCCGATCCTGCCGGGCCTGGCGCCGGGATGGATCGTGCTCGTGCTGCTTGGCATCGCCTGGCTGTGGTTCATGAACCTGTTCAATTTCATGGACGGGATCGACGGCATCAGCGGCGTGGCGCTGATCGGGATCGGGCTGGGCGCTGCTGCGGTCGTGCTGGGCCAAGGCTTGACCGCCGCAGATTCGGCCCTGGCGGGGGCTGTCTGTGTTTCAGGCCTCATGCTCGCCGCCGCGGCGGCAGGGTTCCTTACGGCAAACTGGGCGGTGGCCCGTGTGTTCCTGGGCGATGTCGGCAGCATTCCGCTGGGCTTTCTGGCTGGCGCCCTGCTGATCGCCCTTGCGAGCGCGGGACATGTGGCCGCCGCGATGATCCTGCCGGCCTATCATGTCACCGATGCCACCATCACCCTTGCCCGGCGGATCGTGAGAGGTGAAAAGCTGACCGAGGCCCACCGGACGCATGCCTACCAACGGGCCACCCAGAAGGGGCTCACCCATGCCGATGTCTGCATTCGGATCGCCATGCTGAAGGCCGCTCTCGTCAGTCTTGCCCTGGCATCTGCTGCTGCGCCGCTGATGGCGGTCGTGGTCGCGTATGGCCTGAGCGGCATGCTCTACCACTACCTG
Source organism: Bosea sp. (in: a-proteobacteria) (assembly GCA_023910605.1). NCBI lineage: Bacteria > Pseudomonadati > Pseudomonadota > Alphaproteobacteria > Hyphomicrobiales > Alloboseaceae > Allobosea > Allobosea sp. Next base: position 2,842,943 of record JAAVVV010000001.1, read on the forward strand.
CTGCACCATGAGCGCTTCCGGCGATGATTGCCTGGCCATGAATGTGCTCTATGTCTGCAACGACCATGCCTATTTCGAGGCGCACCGGCGCTGGCTGGCCGAGGAGGCCCGGCGGCAGGGCATGGCGGTGAGCGTGGCCTGCGGCCATGTCCGCACGGATGACGAGAGCCTCGGACCCGTGGACTTTCCGCTGCAGGTGGAGCGGCACAGCCTGTCCGTCCCGGGCGACCTCGCGCTTGCCTTGGCCATCCTGAGGGCCGTACGCAGCACGAAGGCTGATGTCGTTCATCTCATCACCATCAAGCCCGTGCTGGTGGGGCTCCTCGCGCTATGGCTTGTGCCATCCGTACGGCGCGTGGTCGCGACCTTTCCCGGTCTGGGCCGTCTGTTCGACCCTGCCGACGACAGCGCCAAGGCGCGGCTGCGGCGCAGGCTCGTGCTGCTCGGGCTCAAGCTCGGGCTTGCCCCATCTCGCGTGAAGGCGGTGTTCGAGACGGAGGCTGACCGGGCGACGCTGGTCGGCCTTGGCGTGGCGCCGCCCAACCAGGCCTTCCATATCGCGGGGGCGGGAGTGGACCCGGGCGCCTTTAGGCGGGCGCCGCTCCCGGAAGGTCGCTTCACGGTGCTTTTCGCAGGGCGCCTGCTGCGTGCCAAGGGCGTGCTTGTCGTTACCGAGGCTGCCCGGCAGGTGGCGGCCACACGCCATGACATCCACTTCGTCATTGCTGGCGGCGCGCAGGCGGGCGATCCAGACGGGCTCGACGGCGCGGAATTGGCCGCGCTCGCACGTGATCCGCATGTGGAGTTGCTGGGCCCGGTTCCCATCCAGCAGATACCGGATCTGCTCGCCAGGGCACATGTTGTTGTGCTCCCCACCAGTTATCAGGAGGGCGTGCCCCGCATCCTGATCGAGGCAGGGGCCGTGGGCCGGCCGGCCATCGTCTCGGACAATGAGGGCTGCAAGGCTTTCGTCGAGGATGGTCAAAGCGGGCTTGTCCTTGAAAGCCTCACCGCCGATGCGCTTGCCGCGGCAGTGATCCAGCTCGCCAGCGACAGGACGCTTATCGAGAAGCTCGCCGCAGGCGCGTCGGCGCGGGTGAGCGAAGGCCGCTTTTCGCAGCGAGACGTAGCCATCACTACTCTGGCACTCTACAGGGCCTAGCTGATCGGTCCCGGCGCACCCCCGCATCCCGGAAAGCTGAGCAGCCTGATGCCAAGTGCTTGATAAAATGGCGCGCCCGAAAGGATTCGAACCTCTGACCCTCAGATTCGTAGTCTGATGCTCTATCCAGCTGAGCTACGGGCGCGTTCTCAATGCGGCGTCGACCGCTGAGTTGGCGAGTGTCTACCGGGTCGCTGCGACCTTGGCAACCCTCTTTTGAAGCGCGAGGGAGCCGTTCTGCCGAAGGCCTCCCCCCGCCCCCATCGACGCTTCCAGGACCAAGGAAAGACAGGGCGGCGACCAGCCGGATATGGACCACGACAGATCAGGCGGCGAGGCGCTTGCCGCTGCCGGCATCGAACAGATGCGTGCTCATCCGGTCCGGCGTGATGCGGATCACCTCGCCCGGCCTTGCTGCGATTCGCTCGCGGAAGAGGCAGGTGAAGGGCTGGCCGGCGATCTCGGCCACGACCTGGGTTTCCGATCCCATGGGTTCGACGACATGGACGCGCGCCTCGAGGCCCGCCCCGTCAAGCCGCACATGCTCGGGCCTGAGGCCATAAACCGCCGGCCTGTCGCCCGAGGCAGATGGCGCATCCCCCAGCGGCAGCAGTAAACCGCCCTCGGCCATGAAGCCGCCCTCCCCGATTGTCCCCCTGATGAAGTTCATGGCCGGCGAGCCGATGAACCCGGCCACGAACAGGTTCGCCGGACGGTCATAAAGCTCGAGCGGCGCGCCGATCTGCTCCACCGAGCCCTCGTGCATCACCACGATCTTGTCGGCCATGGTCATGGCCTCGATCTGGTCATGGGTGACATAGATGGTGGTGGTCCTCAGCCGCTGGTGCAGCTCCTTGATCTCGGTGCGCATCTGCACGCGCAGCTTGGCGTCGAGGTTGGAGAGCGGCTCGTCGAAGAGGAACACCTGCGGATCGCGCACGATGGCCCGGCCCATGGCCACGCGCTGGCGCTGGCCGCCCGAGAGCTGGCGTGGATAGCGCCCAAGCAGCGAAGACAGCGAAAGGATCGCAGCCGCCTTGTCGACCCGCGCCCTGATAGCGTCCCGCGGCTCGCCGCGCAGCTTCATGGAGAAGCCCATGTTGTCCGCCACGGTCATGTGCGGATAGAGCGCGTAGTTCTGGAACACCATGGCAATGTCCCGGTCCTTGGGCGGCACCGTGTTGACCACCGTCCCGCCGATGACGATGTCGCCTGCGGTGATGCCCTCCAGACCTGCGATCATGCGCAGCAGCGTCGACTTTCCGCATCCCGAAGGCCCCACCAGAATCACGAACTCGCCATCCTCGATCGTGATGTCGACGCCGTGCAGGATGGGCGTCGAGCCGAAGGATTTGCGGACGCTGCGGATCTCGACCGATGCCATGCTGGGTTCCTGTGTCGCGGACGGACGGCATTCTGGTTCAACCGGCACGCCCGCGCAATCGCGAACCGGGAGGCTGGCGAGCCCGGCCGGACGTCGCGCGCCCCGGCGGCCATTCCGGACGGGGTTGCCCCTTCAGCGCCATCGACCGCCATCCAACGGGCGGCCCAGCCGTGGCTGGCGGACGCCATGGTTAACCATTTCTTAATGCTTTAGTTGAAAAGCACCGGAATCTGGGCCAATTTCGGTGTCGGACCAAGCCAGAACAGCCCCATCGAACCGGTGTTTCCCATGTTGCTCGTCGCCCCGAAGCAGACCCTGCCGACGCCATCCGCGCAGAATGCGAGCCTGACCGATCTTCCCATCGAGCTGACCTTCCCGGCGCTCGCCTATGACGAGATGAAGGTGCAGTTCGATCCGAACGAGCGCGCGGCCTGGTGCCAGTTCAACCCCAAGGGCGCACCGAGCTTCACCCGGCCGCTCCTGCGCGACATGCTGCGTTTCAAGAGCGCTGTCGAGGCGGCGTTCGGCGCCGCGCCCGCTCAGGAGGCGCCGCTGCGCTTTGTGGTCGGCCATTCCGCCCTCCAGGGCGTCTACAATCTTGGCGGCGACCTCACCTACTTTGCAGAGGCGATCCGCGCCGGCAATCGCGCTGCGCTCAGCGGCTACGCCCGAGAATGCTGCGAGATGATCTTCAACGTCTACTCCGGCTTTGGCCTGCCGCTCATCGTGGTGGGCCTGATCGAGGGGGATGCTCTCGGCGGCGGCTTCGAATCGGCGCTGTCCTGCAATGTCCTGGTGGCCGAGAAGCGCGCGCGCTTCGGCCTGCCCGAGATCATGTTCAATCTCTTTCCCGGCATGGGTGCCTACAGCCTGCTCTCGCGGCGCGTGGGCGCGATCAAGGCCGAGGAGATGATCGCCAGCGGGCGGATTTACTCTGCCCAGGAGCTTCACGCCCTCGGCCTTGTCGATGTGCTGGCGGAGGATGGCGAAGGCCCGCAGGCCGTGCGTCGCTGGATTTCGCAGAACCAGAAACGGCACAGCGTCCTGACCGCGCTGCACGACGTGCGCCGCCGCGTCGGCGGGCTGACGTTGCAGGAGCTCTACGACATCACGGATCGCTGGGTCGATGAGGCCATGCGGCTCGATGAATCCAGCCTGCGCCGCATGGAACGCCTTCGTTCCGCCCAAGGCCGCCTGCGTATGGTGAGCTGAAACGCTTCAGCTCACCATGCGCAGGTGGCGCTGCCCCCGCAGCCAGGCCCGCAGCGCTGCATCAGCCTCGGCGAAGCTGTCGCGCAGCAACGCCAGGCGCTGGTCGCCCGAGCGGGCGAGATCATCCTGGCTGCATTGGCGCCATTCAAGCGCCAGCGTGAACAGCCGTCTGGCGCCGATGTTGGCCGCGCTGCTGCGCAGGGCGTGAAGGATATCCTGGAATGCGGCCGCATCGAGCCGCTCGGCGGCGGCTTCCATGCGGTTGAGCGTCTGTGTCGAGCTCGACAGGAACTCCTCGATGAGTTCGCCCATGAAGCCGAGATCGCCCAGCTGCAGCAGGTTCGACAGCGCGACCTCATCTACGACCGGAATCGCTTCAAGATCGACGATGAGCGGCCCGGGCGCAGCGGTCCCAGGACCGATCATGGGCACGGCGCCGAGCGCGGGAGCGCCATCAGCAACCGGCCCGCGGTCCGCCTCCTGGGGCGGCGCGGAGTTGCGGCGCGTGCTCATCCGCAGCGCATCGGCCAGTTCGCCCTGCTCGATCGGCTTGTGCAGGCACCCTTCCATACCCGCGTCAAGGCAGCGCTTGCGGGTGTCTTCGGTGACATCGGCGGTGAGCGCGTAGATGGGGATGCGGATGCCGCCCAGCATCGCGAAGCGGGCCAGTTTTGTGGCCTCCAGCCCGTTCATCACAGGCATGTTGATGTCCATGAGCACGATATCGAAGCTCTGCTTGACCAGCGCTTCGACGGCATCCTCGCCATTCGACACGATGGTGACCGAGTGGCCATCGCGCTCCAGCAGCTTACGGATGACGATCTGGTTCGTGGTGTTGTCTTCGGCGACGAGGATGCGCAGGTCGGGAATCGCCTGCCTGGGGTCAGCCGCCAGGTCGGCATCGCCGGCGGGACCCTTGCCAACGATTTCACCGCCGCCTGCCGCCAGCATGGCCAGCTGCGTGAGCTCCGCCGGCTTCACCGGTCGCGACAGATGCACGAGCAGCGGCATCGGCGCCTCCTCAATGCGGCTGTCCGGCCCCCGCATCAGGCCGATGACGCTGCGGCGCAGGGCGCCAAAGTCGCGGTCCATCGCCATCAGCCCGGTGCAGACCGACTCGGGCATGGTGTCCGCATCGATCAGCAGCAACCCGCGGCAGCCGCTTTCCATGGTGGCCCTCAGCTCGGCCAGCGCCGCCGCGCCATCGGTGACGCGAAGGACCTGGCGGCCGCTGCTGGACAAGCGTGTGTAGAGCGCGAAGTCGTGCGACAGAAGCACCACCGGGTGGCGCGCCGCAGCAGGCGTCTCATCCGGGGCCGGTGCCAGCGCGACAGGCAGGGTGAACCAGAACTCGCTGCCCATGCCCGGCACGCTTATCACGCCGACCTGCCCGCCCTGCCGCTCGACCAGCTGCTTGACGATGGCGAGGCCAAGGCCGGTGCCGCCGAACCGGTCCATGATCGTGTGGTCGGCCTGCGTGAACTGCTCGAAGATGCTGGCCTGCGCCGATTTATGGATGCCAATGCCGGTGTCATGCACGCTGAAGCGGAGCGTCGCATTGTCTGGCCCGATCTCCGCAACATCGACCAACACGCGGATGCCGCCGCTGCTGGTGAATTTGGTGGCGTTGCCGATCAGGTTGGTGAGGATCTCCTCCAGTTTCTGACGGTTGCCGATGATGCTGGACGGCATGCCTGCGCCGATTTCGACGCTGAGATAGAGCCCCTTCGCCTCCGCCGAAACGGCCAGCACGCGGCGCACGCCCAGCACCGTCTCGAGAACGGACAGCGGCGCGGTCTGCATGCGGTCGGCATTGGCTTCCATCCGCGACAGATCGAGGATGGAGTTGATGAGCTTGAGCAGGGAACGGCCGGACATGCCGATCGTCTCGCTCATCTCGCGCTGCTCACGCGGAATGGCCGAGCCGCGCAGCAGGTCGCTCAGCGTGATGATGGCGTTGAGCGGCGTCCTCAACTCATGGCTGACGCTGGCAAGGAACAGGCTCTTGGCCTTGGAAGCCTCCTCAGCCTGCTGCTTGGCCTCCGACAGCTTGCGGATCAGCGCGGAGACATAGGCCGGCAGGAGGAAAAGCCCGGCCATCAGCCCGAAGGACATCTCGAGATTGTTGTGCCAGGGCGGCGTTGTCAGGATGAGGAGGGCGAAGGCGATGATGGCGCTGATCGCGGCTCCGAGCAGATACTTCACGCCAAAGCGGAAGCCATTGCCGAAGATGATCCAGAGATAAAGCGGATAGCCGATGGCGAAAGCGCTCTCGCCCATGTGCATGCCATAGGTCAGCATGCCGATGTCGAGGCTGATGGCGAGGATGCGCCGGCCGTGCGAGACGCCCGGCTTCGCAAGGATATGCACGAAAAGAACGAGCGAAGCGGCGTAGTAGATGCCGAACAGCACGAGCGCGTCGTGGAACACATCCTGCGCGGCGTCATGCCCCTTGGACTGTGCGATGACGAGATAAGCCAGCACCACCGTGGAGAGCACGATGCGGTTGATCGTCATCTCGTGTTCGCTGTCGGGGCGGCCCTTCAGCCGCCTGCGCACCGCCGACATCATGCGGCGAAGCCTTCCGGGCCTGCGCGCGGGGTTCGTGGGAGCGTTCATGCCTTGCGGGCCAGACCGGCGCGTCCCAGGGCGAATTCCACGAAGGCGTCGAAGGGCAGCGGCTTGCTGAACAGGTAGCCCTGGAACTCGTCGCAGCCTTCGCTGGCAAGGAAGTCGCGCTGCGCTTCGGTCTCCACGCCCTCTGCAATGATGGACAAATCAAGGCTGTGGCCAAGCGCCATCACCGTGCGCACGATCGCGACGTCGTTGGGATCGTGCGGCAGGTTGCGGATGAAGGACTGGTCGATCTTCAGCCGATCCACGGGGAAGCGCTTCACATAGCGCAGCGAGGAATATCCCGTGCCGAAATCGTCGATCGAAATCTCGCAGCCCAGCGCGCGGATCTGCGCAAGCTCCCCCACGAGCGTCTCGCTGTCCTCCAGCACCGAGCTTTCCGTCAGCTCGAGATCGAGCAGATGCGGATCGAGCCCGCTCTGGCCCAGCGCCCGCGTGACCAGCAGCGGCACGTTGTTCCGCGTGAACTGCAGCGGCGAGAGGTTCACGCCCACGCGCACCCCCGTCATGCCAAGCTGCTGCCACAGGCGGCCGGCGCGGCAGGCCTCCATCACCACCCATTCATTGATCTGGACGATGAAGCCGGTGGCTTCGGCGCGCGGCAGGAAGGCGGCTGGGCTTTGCAGGCCATGGCCCGGCCGGTTCCAGCGGATCAACGCCTCCCCGCCCGTCAGCCGCCCCGTGGCGGCCTCGATCTGCGGCTGGTAGTGCAGCACGAACTCGCCCCGCTCAAGCGCGAGCTTCAGCTCGGTGTCGAGCGTGGCGTTGCCGAGCGCTGCGCTCTGCATGTCCGAGGCGTAGAACGCCATGCGGTTGCCGCCATCGGATTTGGCACGGTACATGGCCGTGTCGGCGTGCTTGAGCAGCGTCGCTCCGTCGGCGGCATCGGCCGGATGCATCGTTACGCCGATGCTGCCTGTGGAGGCCACAAGGCCTGAATCACCCACGAAAGGCTGCGCGATGACCTGCAGCATCAGGTCGGAGAACTGGCGTACATCCTCGGGCTTTGCGACAGCGGTCTGCAGCACGGCGAATTCGTCGCCGCCGATGCGCGCGACCGTGTCCTGCCTGCGTGCGATGTCAGAGAGACGCTGCCCGATGGCGGCGATGTAGGAATCGCCGACGCCATGGCCATGCACATCGTTGATCGCCTTGAAGTCGTCGAGATCGATCAGATGCAGCGCGAAGGCGCGGTCGCCGCGCCGGGCGCGGGCGATTTCGCGATTGACGCGCTGATGCAGCAAGGTCCTGTTCGGCAGTCCCGTCAGCGCATCATGATGCGCCATGTGGCGCAGGTAGTTTTCGGCCGCCTTGCGCTCGGAAATGTCGATCGAAGTGGTGAGGACGCCGCAGACGTGTCCATTGGCGTCCATCAACGGGGTCTTCGACGACAGGAGGACCCGCTTGGTCCCGGCCTGGTCGGTCAGATCCTCTTCATAGGAGTTGGCGGCGCGGCCGGTTTCCCAGACCATGCGATCGAGCGCTTTCGAGCGCGCGCCCTGCTCTTCTCCGATGAGGCCCGCAACGGGCTGGCCGACGACCTCGGTCGCGCTCTTGCCAAGCAGATCAGCCTGGAACGCGTTGGCGAACAGCACCTTGCCGTCGAAATCGGCGCAGCGGACGACCGCCGGAATGCTGTCGATCACCTGCGCGAGGCGCTCGCGGGAATCACGCATGGCTGACTCATGCGTGCGCTCGCTCTCGATCAGTTCGGCGCGCAGATGATCGGCGCGCTCGGCAAGCAGCAGCTGCTGCCGGCGCAGCCGGAGCAGGTTGCGCGCCCGGGTGACGAACTCCTGATGATCGACCGGGCTCTGCAGGAAGTCGGTGGCGCCGCATTCGAGCGCGCGCAGCCTGAGGCTGCGCTCCTCATAGACCGTCAGGACCACCACAGGCACATCCGCCGCGCCGGGCAACTCGCGGAACTGACGCACGAAATCGGCGCCGTCCATATGGGGCATCTTGAAGTCAGTGATGACCAGATCGACCTGCCGTCCGGCCAGCGAGGCCAACGCGGCCAGCGGGTCCGGAAACGTCTCGACCGTAATGTCATCGGCAATCGACTTCGCGAGCCGCGCGAAGATCTGGCGGTTCGTGTACTGATCGTCGAGAATGGCGACTAACGGCATGGGGGTTAGATCTTTGTTGCACGTGACGACGCGCGAAAAGCTGACGGATCAATGCGGCCCCGGTATGCGGACCCCTGCATTTTCACAGACTTTGGTTAACGATGCGTTCGAGAGCGCCCGACCCGGCCGGCCGCGCATGTCCGGCTCGGGCGCAAGCGGGTTTCAGGCCTTGCACCAAAATGTTTTAAGCTTAAAATATTAATGGTTCGTCAGGCGCCGGGATCGGCAGCGAGGGAGCGGGCCATGAAGATTGCGGTGATCGGCGGCGGTCCTGCGGGCCTCTATTTCTCGATCCTGCTCAGGCAGTCGCGGCCCGATGCGGCCATCACCATCCATGAGCGCAACCAGGCGGACGACACGTTCGGCTTTGGCGTCGTGTTTTCGGACCAGACGCTGGACACCTTCAAGGCGCATGATCTGGAGAGCTACGAGGCGATCCGCCGGTCCTTCGCCTACTGGGACGACATAGAGGTGCACTTCAAGGACACGGTGCACCGCATCGGCGGCAACGGCTTCTGCGGCTGCTCACGCCGCACCTTGCTGCTTTTGCTCCAGCAGCGAGCGCGCCAGCTCGGCGTGGCGATGGAGTTCGGCGTCGAGATCGCAGACGATACAGGTCTGGATGCCGACCTTATCGTCATCGCCGACGGGCTGAACTCGCGCCTGCGCGAGCGCCACCGCGAGCATTTCGGCACGAAGGTCGATCTCAGGCCCAACAAGTTCTCCTGGATGGGCTCGACCCGCCCCTTCGACGCCTTCAACTACTTCTTCCGCGAGACGGAAGCCGGCGTCTTCATCGCCCATTGCTACCAGTATGAGGCCAATGCCTCGACCTGGGTGCTCGAGACGACGCCCGAGACCTGGGCCCGCGCCGGCCTCGACATCATGGATGAGCAAGAGAGCGCCCGCTACATGGAGGGCGTCTTCGCGGCCGAGCTTCAGGGCCACCGCCTTCAGACCAACCGGTCGATCTGGCGCTCCTTCCCCATGCTGCGCAACGAGCGCTGGGTGAAGGACAACATGGTCCTGATCGGCGACGCCAAGGCCACCGCGCATTACTCGATCGGCTCGGGAACCAAGCTGGCGATGGAGGATGCAATCGCCCTGCACAAGTCGCTGCTGGCGACGGGCAGCGTGTCGGAGGCGCTGGCCCACTTCGAGACCACCCGCCGCAACGAGGTCGAGCGGACCCAGCACGCGGCCGACACCTCGCTTGTCTGGTTCGAGGAGGTGGAGCGCTTCTGGGACATGGACCCGACCCAGTTCGCCTTCGGCCTGATGACGCGCGCCAAGGCCATCACCTACGACAACCTCAGGCTGCGCGCTCCGCAATTCGTTGCGGCGGTCGATGACATGATGGCGCGGGATGTCGCGGCCCGCGGCATCACCGCCGAGCCGCACACGGCCGTGGCGCCCATGTTCCAGCCCTATCGCCTGCGCGACATGGCTTTGGCCAACCGCGTTGTGGTGTCGCCGATGTGCATGTACTCCGCCAAGGATGGCAGGCCCGGCGACTTCCACCTCGTGCATTACGGCGCGCGCGCCATGGGCGGCGCAGGGCTGATCTTCACCGAGATGACATGCCCTTCGCCGGAAGCCCGGATCACGCCCGGCTGCACCGGCCTGTGGAACGAGGCCCAGACGCTGGCGTGGAAGCGCATCGTCGACTTCGTGCATGCCAATGGCGACAGCCGCATCTGCCTCCAGCTCGGCCATGCCGGCCGCAAGGGCGCGTCAAAACTGATGTGGGACGGCATGGACCGCCCCCTCGCCGAGGGTGGCTGGCCCCTCATCGCCCCATCTGCGCTGCCGTACTATCCGGAAAGCCAGACGCCGCGCGCAATGGACGAGCAGGACATGGCGCGGGTGACGGCGGATTTCGTGGGGGCCGTGCGCCGCGCGGAGGAGGCCGGCTTCGACATGCTGGAGCTGCATTGCGCACATGGCTACCTCTTGGCTTCGTTCATCTCGCCGGTGACCAACCACCGCACCGATGACCATGGCGGCGCTCTGGAAAACCGGCTGCGTTTCCCGCTACGTGTCTTCGAGGCGATGCGGGCGGCGTGGCCGGCGCACAAGCCGATGTCCGTGCGCATTTCCGCCTCCGACTGGATGGCGGGCGGCCTCACGGCTGACGAGGCGGTAGAGGTTTCCAAAGCCTTCGGCCGCGCAGGCGCAGACCTCATCGACGTGTCCTCGGGGCAGACCGCGCCTCAATCGCGGCCGCAATACGGGCGCATGTTCCAGACGCCCTTCTCGGACCAGATCCGCAACGAGGCCAAGGTGGCCACCATGGCCGTGGGCTCGATCACGGGCGCCGATCAGATCAACACGATCATCGCGGCCGGCCGCGCTGATCTGGTGGCGCTAGGCCGTCCGCATCTGGCCGATCCAGCCTTCACCCTGCGCGCGGCGGCCTGGTATGGCGATGCCGACCATGTTTCGCCGCGCCAGTATGGCCCCGGCCGCGACGCGCTCTATCGCCAGCTTGAGAAGGAGCGGACCGACCTCGCCGAACTCAGACTCAAGGCCCGGCCCACCAGCCACGCACCCGCCATGGAGGACACGCTGCCCAGCCTCGCGGCGCAGTGATCTCCAGGCGGCGGCCCAACCTCAGTTGCGGCTGAACTGCGTGCTTGCCTTCTCTTCGCGGTTGTTCTGATGGGCGCCCCGGGCATTGGTCGGCGAAACCTTGCGCGGCGGGAGGCTGACATCAGGCCCTCCCGCCTTCACGGCGTCGGCGCTTGCGCGGCTCGACATCACCACAAGCGGCTGGCCAGGCAGCGCCAGGCTGACACCACGCCCTTGCAATCGCCATGACCGTCGGAGCGCGCACAGAACAAGCCGCTCCAGCGGGAGTCACAGGCCCGCGCAGCCAATCAGGGCAGCGTCAGGACCGGCGAAGGCGCAGGCGGCGTGGCCGGCCTGGTCTGGCGGAGGCACAGCTTGCCGATCATCAGAACGGCCAACGAGCCGGGGGGCAAGGCCCGGATCTTCATGGACTCAGTCCATTTCAACATGGGCGGGGCGGGCGCAGCGCTGAGCCTGCAAGAGGCCGCTGCCCGGGACCGCATCGCGATTTGCCGGACCTGAGGTTGTTGCGGCTCGCCGTGATCCGCCTTTTGCACAGTCGAATGACGCCTTCCGGCCGCAGCCGCGCATTCAGCGGCATCTCGCGAAACTGCACGAAAACCTGCGCGTTTCGGCATCAGATATTTTCTGGCTCTGGCTTGACGCTTGAATCAAGCGGGTTGAATATGGATTTGGAGCAGTTCAAACCTGCCGCCCGGGTCACACTGGCGGCGCTGCCGAAGGCGCACCCGGCGCGGCTGGCGGGAGCTGCCAAGATCAAAGGACCGTGCGCGCTATCCCGCGACGACGCGGCAATTCGAAGGAGGTATGACATGGCGACCGTGTCCATGATGGTGAATGGCAACCCCGTTTCGGGCGACATCGACCCCCGAACGCTGCTGGTCCAGTTCATCCGCGATCACCAGCGCCTCACGGGCACCCATGTCGGTTGCGACACCAGCCAGTGCGGCGCCTGCGTGGTGCACATCGACGGCAAGGCCGTGAAGTCCTGCACCATCCTCGCCGTCCAGTGCCAGGGCGCCAGCGTCGTCACCATCGAGGGCATCGCCGCGCCCGATGGCACGCTGCACCCTATGCAGGAGGCCTTCCGCGAGCATCACGGCCTCCAGTGCGGCTTCTGCACGCCCGGCATGATCATGTCCGCGATCGACATCGTGAACCGCAAGGGCAACGACCTCGACGAGCACACCATCCGCGAGGAGCTCGAAGGCAACATCTGCCGCTGCACCGGCTACCACAACATCGTCAGGGCTGTGGATGCCGGCGCGCGGGCGATGGCGGGCGCATCCCTGCGCCAGGCGGCCGAGTGAACCGCGCCTGAGCTGCGCCACGGGTCGGCGCGCTGTCGGCCTGCCGCAACCATGCGGCCCATGAACCAGCCGGAGCCTCTCGAACGGGCGTCAATGATCGGGTCATCCACCCGTGCTCCGGACCAGTCCCGACAAAGACGGCGGACAACGCCACAGGATCCATCATCTCCGGGAGGAGCCTCACCATGACAGCCACGGGCATAGGCGCTTCGGTCAAGCGCAAGGAAGATCACCGCTTCATCACCGGCGCAGGCCGCTACACCGACGACATCAACCGGCCCGGCCAGGCCCATGCCTATTTCCTGCGTTCGCCTCACGCGCACGCCACCATCAAGGGCATCGACGCCTCGGCCGCCAGGGCGATGCCGGGTGTGCTGGCGGTGCTGACGGGCGAGGATCTCGCGGCCGACAAGATCGGCGGCCTGATCTGCGGCTGGATGATCCACAACAAGGATGGCACGCCGATGAAGGCCGGCGCCCACCCTGCCCTCGCCCAGGGCAAGGTGCGCTATGTCGGCGATCATGTCGCCGTCGTCGTGGCGGACACCCTGGCGCAGGCGCGCGACGCCGCCGAGGCCGTCATCGTGGACTACGGCGTGCTGCCGGCGGTGGTGGACACTGCGGGCGCGACGCGCGCCGGTGTCACGATCCATGACGTCGCTCCCGACAACACCGTCTATAACTGGCACCTCGGCAACAAGGCCGAGACGGATGCGGCCTTTGCGGCGGCGAAGCACGTCGTCAGGATGAACATCGTCAACAACCGCCTCGCGCCGAACCCGATGGAGCCGCGCGCCGCGATCGGGGTCTATGAAAAGGCCGAGGATCACTACACGCTCTACACCACGAGCCAGAACCCGCATGTCGCGCGCCTCGTGCTCTCCGCCTTCATCGGCATCGCGCCGGAGAACAAGCTTCGGGTCATCGCCCCCGATGTCGGCGGCGGCTTCGGCTCGAAGATCTTCATCTATGCCGAGGAGACGGTCTGCGTCTGGGCCTCGAAGAAGGTCGGCCGGCCGGTGAAGTGGAACTCTGACCGCACCGAGGCCTTCCTCTGCGACGCCCATGGCCGCGACCATGTCACGGAGGCCCAGATGGCGGTCGACGCCAATGGCAGGATCACGGGCCTCAAGGTCCACACCATCGCGAACCTCGGCGCCTATCTCTCGACCTTCTCGTCCTCTGTGCCGACCTATCTCTACGCGCCGCTGCTCAGTGGCCAGTACAACATCCCGGCCATCTATGCCGAGGTGGATGCGGTCTACACCACCACCGCTCCCGTCGACGCCTATCGCGGGGCGGGCCGGCCGGAGGCGACCTTCGTGGTCGAGCGCCTTGTCGAGGTGGCCGCGCGCCAGCTTGGCATCGACCCGGCCAAGTTCCGCGAGATGAACTACATCACCAAGTTCCCGCACCAGACGCCGGTGATCATGTGCTACGACGCGGGCAACTATAACGCCTCGATGAAAAAGGCGCTGGAAGCGGCTGACTACAAGGGCTTCGGCAAGCGCCGCAAGGAGGCCGAAAAGCGCGGCAAGCTGCGCGGCATCGGCTTCTCCTCCTACATCGAGGCCTGCGGCATCGCCCCGTCAGCGGCGGTGGGTTCGCTCGGCGCAGGCGTGGGCCTGTGGGAATCGGCCGAGGTGCGCGTCAACCCGATCGGTACGGTGGAGATCCTGACCGGCTCGCACAGCCACGGCCAGGGCCACGAAACCACCTTCGCCCAGCTCGTCTGCGACAGGCTCGGTGTGCCGCTCGAGGCCGTCTCCATCATCCATGGCGACACCGACAAGGTGCAGATGGGCATGGGCACCTATGGATCGCGCTCTGGCGCGGTCGGCATGTCCGCCATTGCCAAGGCTCTCGACAAGGTGATCGCCAAGGGCAAGAAGGTCGCCGCCTATGTCCTTGAGGCGTCCGAACAGGACATCGACTTCAAGGATGGCAAGTTCAGCGTGCGGGGCACCGACAAGACGCTGGATTTCGGCGCCTGCGCCCTTCAGGCCTACATCGCGCACAAGTTCAACGGGCAGGACCTTGAGCCCGGCATGAAGGAAGGCGCCTTCTATGACCCGACAAACTTCACCTTCCCTGCCGGCGTGCACATCGCCGAGGTCGAGATCGACCCCGAGACGGGCGTGACGAAGGTGGTGAACTGGACGGCCGTGGATGATTTCGGCGTCGTCATCAATCCGATGATCGTCGAGGGCCAGGTGCATGGCGGCATCGCCCAGGGCATCGGCCAGGCCATGCTGGAGGGCGTCGTCTACAATGCCGACGGCCAGCTCATGACCGCGAGCTACATGGACTACTGCATGCCGCGCGCCGACGACCTGCCTTCCTTCTCGGTTGGCATGACGGTGACCGCATGCCCGTCCAATCCGCTCGGCATCAAGGGCTGCGGCGAGGCCGGGGCGATCGCCGCCCCGCCCGCGCTGATCAACGCCATCACCGATGCGGTCGGCCATGAAGATGTCACCATGCCTGCCACGCCGAAGGTTGTGTGGCGCGCGGCGCAGAAAGCCATGAAGAAGATGGCTGCCGAGTAAGCCGCGCTTTTGCTCCCTCTCCCCCTGCGGGAGAGGGCCGGGGAGGCGTTTCACTACTCTTCCCGGTTTCGATTTCATCCCGAGGGGCGGCGGCATTGGCCGCATGGTCCCTCTCCCTAACCCTCTTCCGTCGGGCAGAGGGAACAGAGCGGAGGACACATCATGTACGCATTCACCTATCATCGCCCCGATACCGTTCGGCAGGCGGCCGGCCTTGTTGCCCGCAAGGAGGACGCCAAGCTTCTGGCCGGCGGCCACACGCTGCTGCCCACCATGAAGCAGCGGCTCGCCTCCCCGGCCAGCCTGATCGACCTTGGCGGCGTCGCCGAGCTCAAGGGGATCGAGCGCAAGGGCCGCGCCGTCGTCGTGGGCGCGATGACCACCCACGCGGAGGTGGCCGCAAGCCCCGTGATGCGCGAGGCCATACCGGGCCTCGCCGACCTCGCCGGCAACATTGGCGACCCGCATGTGCGCCATCGCGGCACCATAGGCGGCTCCGTAGCCAACAACGACCCGGCGGCGTGCTACCCCTCAGCCTGCATCGCGCTGGGCGCTACGATCGTCACCAGCAAGCGGCGCATTCCGGCCGATGAGTTCTTCCAGGGCATGTTCGGCACCGCCCTCGAGGATGGCGAGATCATCACGAAGGTGATCTTTCCCGTGCCCTCGCGGGCGGCCTACGCCAAGTTCGCCAATCCGGCCTCGCGCTATGCGCTGGTGGGCGTGTTCGTGGCCAAGCGTGGCGGCGAGGTTCGCGTCGCGGTCACCGGCGCGGGCGCTTCGGGCGTGTTCCGCTGGACAGCGGCGGAACTGGCTCTGGACCAGCGCTACTCTTCCAAGTCGCTGATCGGCCTTCAGGCCAGCGCCGAGAACCTGAACTCCGACATCCATGCGGATGCGGAATACCGCGCCCATCTGATTGGCGTCATGGCCCGCCGCGCGGTGGATGCTTCGCTCGGCAAGTGAATGTCCCGCATGTGGTCATCATGCATGTAAGGGGCTCAGCATGACGCACTTGCGACTGTCCCGTCACCCGACGGGGCGGTCGCAACGGTTCGCAGGCTCAGCAGAAGAAGCGTTCCACGGCGATCTTGCTGTCCCTGACCGTGTAAAGCCCAACGTCGCGCGAATGGCGGCGCACGCCGGTCGCCTTGACCGTGAAGTCCGTATCGAACACCACCGCGAACTGGTCGCCATTCACGAACGGCCCCTCCGTCGTCATGGCGTGGACCTCATGGTTCTCAAACCACCACTGAACCTTGGCGGCGACCGCCTCCGCCCCTTCCAGCCGCGCCATCGGACCCTCCATGGCCTCGATGCTGACAATGTCGGGGGCGTTGAACTGCATGCCTGCGGCATGATGATCACCGGCCTTGAGCAGCGCGGTGAAGGCTTGGGCGATGTCGGCAACAGACATGATGGGACCTGTTGTTTCCGATTTGTTCATGATATTGGAAGCTATGTCATGCCCCCGTGTCATGTCAACGTGGTGACGCCATCGCCGGCATGGGCCATAACCAACGACATCCGCCCTCTGTCCCGGCTTGCCTGATGATCGCGCTTCCCACCTCCATCGATGCCACTGCCGCGCTGCTCAAGTCGGGCGGCTACGTCGCCGATCGGGCGCTGGCGACCGTGCTGTTCCTGGCCTTGCGCATGGGCCGCCCCCTCCTGCTGGAGGGCGAGGCCGGCGTCGGCAAGACCGAGATCGCCAAGGTCCTGAGCGCGACGCTTGGACGGCGGCTGATCCGCCTGCAATGCTATGAGGGGCTCGATATCTCCTCCGCCGTCTATGAGTGGAACTATGCCCAGCAGATGATGGCGATCCGCCTCGCGGAAGCGGGCGGCAATGTCGATCGCGGCCGGTTGGAGAGCGAACTGTTCTCCGAGCGCTATCTCATCCGCCGCCCGCTTCTGCAGGCGCTGGAGCCCGATGCCGCCGGCCCGCCCATCCTGCTGATCGACGAGCTTGACCGCACGGACGAAGCCTTCGAGGCCTTCCTGCTCGAAGTGCTGTCCGATGCGCAGGTCACCATTCCCGAGCTGGGCACCATCCGCGCGGCGCAGCCGCCGATTGTGATCGTGACGTCGAACCGCACGCGCGAAATCCACGACGCGCTGAAGCGGCGCTGCCTCTATCACTGGGTCGATTATCCGGATTCCGAGCGCGAGCTGGCCATCCTGAAGGCGCGCGCGCCGCAGGCCCCGGCGAGGCTCTCACGCCAGATCGTCGCCTTCGTGCAGGCCATCCGCAAGGAAGAGCTGTTCAAGGCCCCGGGCGTGGCCGAGACGATCGATTGGGCGACCGCCCTTGTCGAGCTTGACGCGGTGGCGCTCGACCCCGCGCTGGTCTCCGACACCATCGGCGCCCTGCTGAAGTATCAGGACGACATCCAGAAGATGCAGGGCAGCGCGGTCAAGAAGCTGCTCGACGAGGCGCGGCGCTGATGGATGATGCGCCGCCCGGCGTCATCGCCGACAATGTCGCCTATTTCGCCCGCGCCCTGCGCGGCGCTGGCCTCAAGGTCGGCCCCGGCGCCGTGCTTGAGGCTGTGCGGGCGCTGGAGAGCGGCGCGCTGGGCGGGCGGGAGGACGTGTTCTGGACGCTTCATGCCGTCTTCGTGAAGCGGCGCGAGGATATGGGCGTGTTTGCCCAGGCATTCGCGCTGTTCTGGCGCCGCCGCGCCCTCATCGAAAAGATGATGGCCATGCTCTCGCCCGAGGCGCTGGCTCCGCCCAGGCCCGAAGGCCGCCCGGAGGCCGGCGCGCTGCGGGTGCAGGATGCCTTCAACCCGCCGCGCCAGCGCGACGAGGATGTGGTTCAGGAATTGAAGGAGCTTACGGGCCGTCTGACCATCTCGGACAAGGAAACCTTGAAGGCGCGGGATTTCGCGCAGATGACGGCCGCCGAGATCGACAATGCGCGCCGCATGATCGCCGCGATGCGCCTGCCCGATGATCGTGTGCCAACCCGCCGTTTCCGCCCCATCGCGAACGGCCGCCGCATAGACCTGCGCCGCACCTTGCGCCGGTCGATGCGCGGCGGCGGGGCCGGCATCGAGCTTGCTTTCCGCGAGCGGGATGAACGCCAGCCGCCCGTCGTGGCGCTGGTCGACATCTCCGGCTCGATGGCGGAATACAGCCGCATCCTCCTGCATTTCCTGCACACGCTGACGGCAAGCCGGCGCAGCGTCCACAGCTTCACCTTCGGGACCCGGCTCACCAATGTCTCGCGCCTGCTGCGCACGCGCGACCCGGACGAGGCGCTTGCCCTTTGCGGCCGGGCCGCGCCGGACTGGGAGGGCGGCACGCGCATCGGCCAGGCGCTGCACGATTTCAACCGGCTCTGGTCGCGCCGCGTCCTGTCGGGGGGAGCTGTCGTGCTGCTGTTCACCGACGGGCTGGAACGGCAGGGGCTCGACCAGCTTGCCTTCGAGGCGGATCGGCTTCACCGTTCCTGCCGGCGGCTGATCTGGCTCAATCCCCTGCTGCGCTTCGACGCATTCGAGGCGCGCGCCGGCGGGATCAGGGCGCTCCTGCCCCATGTCGACGAATTCCGCACCATCCACAACCTCAGGGCGATGGAAGGGCTGATTGCAGCGCTCGGCCCGGCAGGCGCCGGCCGCGGCGTTGATCCGCGGGCCTGGCTCAGCGCCGCGGCCTAGGCCGCCACGGCTACAGCGAACCTGGCGAAGAACTCGTCGGCATATTTCTTGGCCACCGAGTCGATCAGGCGCGAGCCTAGCTGCATGATCTTGCCGCCCACCTGTGCGTCAACGTCATAGCTCAGCAAGGTGCCCCCGCCTTCGGCGTCGCTCAGCGCCACCTTGGCGCCGCCCTTGGCGAAGCCTGCGATGCCGCCCTCGCCTTCGCCGCTGATCGTGTAGCCATTGGGCGGGTCGAGGTCACGCAGCTCGACCTTGCCCTTGAACGTGGCCTTCACGGGACCGAGCTTGATCTTGGCCACGGCCGAGAAATGCGTGTCGTCATCCTTGTTGAGCGCCTCGCAGCCCGGAATGCACGCTTTCAGCACCTCCGGATCGTTGAGCTTGGCCCAAACCACCTCGCGGCTGGCGGGAAGCGTCACCTCGCCGCTCATCTTCATTGCCATTACAGCCTCCTCATGTGGTTATTGCTTGCAGCCGCGACGCAGACCCCGCTATCGAAGCTAAAATTCGTGCACGCGCAAGAGGGCGAAAGGAACTTACCATGTCCGGGAGCCAGAGCCACGCGCATCACGCCGCGCGCCTGTTCGATGCGCTGATGGTGGATGACCGCGCTGCCGCGCTGCTCTCGGATGTTTCCTATGTGCGCTGCATGATGCGCTTCGAGGCAGCGCTGGCCCGGGCCGAGGCCTCGGTCGGGCTCATCCCTTCCGAGGCCGCCGAGGCGATCACGCGCGCCGTGGACACGGTCCATGCCGATGAGATCGACGCCATGGCGGCTGCCATAGCCGAAGGCACGGCGAGGGCCGGCACACCTGTCATCCCCTTCGTGAAACTGCTGACCGCGCGGACAGACGCAGCGGGCCAACCCTATGTGCATTGGGGCGCGACGACGCAGGATGTGATGGACACCGCACTGACGCTTCAGTTGCGGGGCATCGTTACGCTTGTCGACGATGGCCTGGCCGCACTGGGGGCGGCGCTGGCCGGGCAGGCGCGCAGTCATCGCAGCACGCCGATGGTGGCCCGCACCGTGCTCCAGCACGCCCTGCCGACCACTTTCGGGCTGAAGGCCGCCGGCTGGCTCGACATGGTCACGCGGCATCGCCAGCGCCTTGGCGAAATCGGCCCGCGCATACTCGCCCTCCAGTTCGGCGGCGCCGCCGGCACGCTCGCCTCGCTGGGCGGCAAGGGCGCGGAGGTCGGGTCCTTGCTCGCCGGAGAGCTTGGCCTGTCCTGGCCGGCGACGCCCTGGCATGGCGCCCGCGACCGCATCGGCGAAACTGCGGCCTATTGCGGCCTGCTGTGCGGCAGCCTCGGCAAGATCGGGCGCGACGTGGCGCTGATGATGCAGACCGACGTGGCCGAGGCTGTGGAGCCCGCTGCGCCGGGGCGTGGCAGCTCCTCCACCATGCCGCACAAGCGCAACCCCGTTCTCAGCGCCGTCATGATCGGGGCCGCCACATCCGCGCCCGGGCTGGTAGCCACGATCCTCGCCGCGCAGATGCAAGAGCATGAGCGGGCGGCTGGCCCCGCCCATGCCGAATGGCGGACGCTGCCTGAACTCCTGCGGATCACCACCGGCTCGCTCGCGGCCGCCGTGACGCTGATCGAGGGACTCCAGATAAACGCCAGGCGGATGCGCGCCAATCTCGATGTGACGCAAGGGCTGGTCATGGCGGAGGCGGTCATGATGGCGCTGGCCGACGCTATGGGCCGGCTCGAAGCGCATCATCTCGTCGATGGCGCCTGCCGCCGCGCCATCGCGGAAGGGCGGCATCTGCGCGAGGTTCTGTCGGAGGAGCAGGCGGTGACGGCGCAGCTCGATCCTCAGGCGCTGGCGGGGCTTTTCGAACCCCGCGCCTATCTGGGTTCCGCCGATGCCTTCATGGATGCCGCACTTTCGGCTCATGCCGCCTTGCCGAATGAGGCCCTGCCATGAGCGTGTTGAGCGAAGAGGAACGGGCCATCGCGGCCGGCGATGACGGCACGGCCATGGCGATGCGCATCGTAGCGGAAAGCGCGCGGCTCCTTGGCGCGCCGCGGCTCATCCCCGTCGCCTCGGCCCATATCGATGGCGCGCTCTACCATGGCGACGCCGGCACCCTTTTCGCGGAGGAACTGGTGAGGCGCGGAGCCAGTGTTGCTGTGCGCGCCACGCTGAACGTCGGCGCGCTCGATCTCACCGGCTGCTCGAAGAGCCGCCTGGCAGGGGCGACACGTGACATGGCCAGGCGCCTGATGCTGGCCTACGAGGCCATGGGCTGCGAGCGCACCTGGACTTGCGCGCCCTATCAGGCCGGTCACCGCCCGGCCCGCGGCAGCGATGTCGCATGGGGCGAGAGCAACGCCGTCGCTTTCTGCAATTCCGTGCTCGGCGCCCGCACCAACCGCTATGGCGATTATCTCGACATTGCCTGCGCCATAACCGGCCGCGCGCCAGATTGCGGGCTTCACAGGCCCGAGAACCGCCGCGCCACCGTCCTGCTCGACGCCAGCGCGCTGCCCCCTGCCCTGCTGGCGAGCGACTGGATCTGGCCCGTGCTGGGGACAGTGTTCGGCCGCAAGGTAGGCACAGCCATCGGCGTGCTCGGCGGTGTCGGCGTGGCGGTCAGCGAGGACAGGCTGAAGGCCTTCGGCGCTGCGGCGGCCTCCGCCGGCGGGGTCGGCCTGTTCCACATCGCAGGCGTCACGCCCGAGGCGCCAGGCATTGATGCGGCGCTCGGCGGGGTCGCGCCAGCCGAGACCATGGTCCTCACGCGCGAGATGGTGCGGGACGCGCAGGCCGGGCTGTCCACCGTCCATGGCGCGGGCGCGATCGACGCCGTGGCGGTGGGCAGTCCCCACCTCTCGCTCGACGAGCTGGAGGGCCTGGCGAGATTGCTGGGGGGACGGCGGGCGCAGGCGCCTATCTATGCCTGCACGGGCCGGCATGTCTTGCGAGAGATCGATCGAACAGGTCTGCGCAAATCGCTGGAAAGACTCAATGTCGTGGTCGTGGCGGACACTTGCGTGGTCGTCACCCCGATCCTGCCTGCCATCGACGGCGTGCTCATGACCAATTCCGGCAAGTTCGCCCATTATGCGCCCGGCAACACCGGCTACGGCGTGGTCTATGGCTCCATGGCCGATTGCATCGAGAGCGCGGTGGCCGGCCGCGCGCTCCTTGCCGAAAGCGGGGCTTCGCCATGACCGCAAGCCTTGCCATTCAGGCCGAAGTGCTTCTGCCAGGCCCAGCGGCGTGCGGCCCCGTCCTCGCGCTGTCGGCGCCGATCAGCTTCTGGGGCGGGGTCGATCCTGCCACGGCGGCCATCATCGATGCGCGCCACCCCGATCGCGGACGCAACATCGCGGGCACGGTGCTGGCCCTGCCGGGCACCATCGGCTCGTCATCGGCCTCGGCCGTGCTGCTCGAACTGGTGCGCGCGGGCCGTGCCCCGGCCGCCATCATCCTGCACGAGCCTGACGCCATCCTGCTGCTTGGCATCATCGTGGCGCGCGAGATGGGCTGGCGCACACCGATCGCGCTGAGGCTTGCCCGCGAGAGCCAGCACGCCCTGTGCGGCAGCGCCAGCGTCGACGAGGCGGGCGCCATCAGTTGCACGCCCTGACGAGAATCGCTGCCTCTAGAAGGTCCCGAACAGCCGGTTGCGGTAGATAAGCCCCGGGCCCTGCTGACGCCCGCCCAGAGCCAGCACCTCGCCGACCACGATGCGGTGCGTGGCCATGGTGCGCACATCGACGAGGCGGCAGTCGAAGCAATTCAGCGAGTTTCCCAGCACGGGCGAACCCGTGACCAGCCGTGTCCAGGCGCCCACCGTGAAGCGCGCCTCGCCCTCCAGCCCCTTGCGCCCCGCGAACACTTCCGCCACCGCCTGGTCCTCGCCGGACAGGGTGTTGATGCAGAACACGCCGTTTGCCTCGATCTGCGCGAGCGTGTTGCTGTCGGAATGGATGCAGGCCAGCATCATGGGCGGCGCATCGGACAGCGAGGTGACGGCGCTGGCGGTGAGCCCGGCGCGATGTTCGCCCGAGGCTGTGGTGATGACATGCACAGAGGCCGTGACCTGCGCCATCGCCTGGCGGAAGGCCGCTGAAGGAACCGGCGCGGGCGTAATGGCTCCGGGCGCGGGAAAGATCGGTCTTGCGGTCATCATCGCCCGGAGTTGGCAGCGTGGCTGCTGCATCTGTCTAATCCATGTAGGTCGCTGGCGCGGTGAAAGCCAGCGTCGCAGCAGCAGGACCGCGCCGAATTGCCCCCTCCCGGCGCTGCGCGCAAGGCGGCGTGACCTGCACGCCATTGGCAGAAGCGCCCTGCCTGTCCTATCTGCCGTGTCTCCTGCCCTGTTCAGCCCCAATCGGAAGACTCCCGCCATGCTCCACGCCAAGCCCGGAAGGTCCTGACATGCATGTGCTGATTGTCGGCGCCGGCATCACCGGGACCGCCTGCGCCCATGCCCTGCTGGACGAGGGCCACAGCGTGACGCTGCTCGACCCCGACGGCAGCGCCCGGCGAAGCTCCGGCGCACCCTCGGCCGGGAACGCAGGGTGGATCGCCCATGCCGACATCCTGCCGCTGGCCCATCCGAAGATCCTGCGGGAAGCGCCGCGCATGTTGTTCGATCCGCTTGGGCCGCTGGCCATCAGGCCATCCTATCTGCCCTGGCTGCTGCCATGGTTCGCCCGATTCCTGAGCGCTTCACGTCCCTCCGCCGTCGAGGCCTCGACACGGGCTCTGGTCGATCTGCAGAGCCGGGCGCTGCCCGGCTGGCTCGCCCGCGCCAAGGCCCTGGGGCTCGAGCGGCACATTCACCGCAAGGGCGGGCTCTACATGCTCGACACGCCGGCCAGCGTGACGAAGGCGAAGCTCGAAACATTGCAGCAGCGCGATTTCGGCATCGAGGTCGACGTCATCAGCTT
Organism: Bosea sp. (in: a-proteobacteria); assembly: GCA_023910605.1. NCBI lineage: Bacteria > Pseudomonadati > Pseudomonadota > Alphaproteobacteria > Hyphomicrobiales > Alloboseaceae > Allobosea > Allobosea sp. Next base: position 2,866,500 of record JAAVVV010000001.1, read on the forward strand.
CAACGAGGCGAAACAGCTTGAACCGGCCCTGCGAGAGGTCTTCGCCGGCGCGCTGTTCCACGCGGATTCCGCCCATATTTCCGATCCGCTGTGGCTGACCACCGCCCTGCACGATGCGGCGCTGGCGCGCGGCGCGGTCACCCGGCGCGCGAGCGTCCGCGCGCTTTCGGCCGACGGCAAGCCTGCCGCCCTCACCGACGGCGGCGTGATGGAGGCCGACGCCATCGTGCTCGCCGCCGGCATCTGGTCGCGCCCCCTCGCCGCAGGCCTCGGCGACAAGATCCCGCTCGACACGGAGCGCGGCTACAATGTCAGCTTCAAGGGCGTGACGGACCTTGTTTCGCGCCCCATCGCCTTCAAGGACCACGGCTTCATCATCAACGCGCTCGATTCAGGCGTGCGGATCGGCGGAGCGGTCGAGTTCGGCGGCGTGAAGGCCAAGCCCAACCATGCCCGCACAAAGGCGCTCTACGACAGGTGCGACGGCTTCATCGAGGGCCTGCCCTCCTTCGGGAGCGGCGAGGTCTGGATGGGCTTTCGGCCCTCGCTTCCTGACTCTGTGCCGGTGATCGGCCCCTCGCGGGCCTCGCCGCGGATCATCTACGCCTTCGGCCATGGCCATCTGGGCATGACCCAGAGCCAGGTCACTGCATCAATGGTGGCCGACCTCATCGCCGGCCGGCCGAGCGGCTTCGACATCTCGCCCTTCCGCGCGCAGCGTTTCTGACAGCATTGCGCCGACAGGGCCTCGCCTTGCGGTTGAATCATTGCGATAACGACCGGAATCGATTTCGCCGCAATCCGGGCCAACCCCATGACCTCACACACCTTCTTCTGCCTTGACGGCCACACCTGCGGCAACCCCGTGCGCCTTGTGGCGGGCGGCGGGCCGAACCTGCACGGCGCCAGCATGGTCGAGAAACGCGCCCATTTCCTCGCCGAGTTCGACTGGATCCGCACAGGCCTGATGTTCGAGCCGCGCGGCCACGACATGATGTCGGGCGCGATCCTCTATCCGCCGACGCGGCCCGATGCGGACATCGCCTTCCTCTTCATCGAGACGTCGGGCTGCCTGCCCATGTGCGGGCATGGCACCATCGGCACCGTGACCATGGCCCTCGAGCGCGGGCTGGTGACGCCCCGCACCCCCGGCATTCTGAAGATCGACACGCCCGCGGGCCTCGTCACCGCCACCTACGTCCAGGACGGCCCTTACGTGAGTTCCGTGCGCATCACCAATGTCGCGTCCTACCTGCACGCAAGCGGCCTCACCGCGCATGTGGAGGGGCTGGGCGAGATCACGGCCGATGTGGCCTATGGCGGCAACTTTTACGCGATCATCGACCCGCAATCCGCCTTCTGCGACATTGCCGACGTCACGCCATCGGATCTGCTGCGCTGGAGCCCGAAGGTCCGCGAGGCCTTCCGCGCCCGCTACAGCTTCGTCCATCCCGAGAACCCGGCCATCAACGGTCTGAGCCATGTGCAATGGACCGGCCGGCCGCAGCACCCCGAAGCCCATGCGCGCAACGCCGTGTTCTATGGCGACAAGGCCATCGACCGCAGCCCCTGCGGCACCGGCACCTCCGCGCGCATGGCGCAATGGGCCGCGCAGGGAAAGCTGAAGGTCGGCGATGATTTCGTGCATGAAAGCATCATCGGCACGCTGTTCCGCGGCCGCGTCGAGGCGGCTGCCAAGGTCGGCGCCTTCGACGCCATCATCCCCTCCATAGAGGGTTGGGCGCGCCTCACCGGCTACAACACGATTCTCATCGACGATCGCGATCCGCTCGCCCACGGCTTCCAGCTGCGGGACTGAGCGGGGTCAACTTCACTTGCTTGCTCATTTCATGATCAGGACGCGCCTGGCGGAGTGCCGCAATGAAATCCGGCACAAACAAGGCCGCCCCTGCATCACTCAATCGATTATCATGATAGCATAAAACTGTTCCACCCCATCAAATTGGTCCACCTTGAATCATCCCGCATGACAACGAGTGAGCGGGCGCGGCTGCGCTCGCTGGCGCAGGCTTCACGGCAGCGGCCGGCCCATATGCACAGTTTGTGGGCACTTATTCACGCCCCGCCTGCGGAAAGGCTTGTTCGCGTTCCGCGCCGTTGCTAGCAATGGTCGGCATGGTCGCAGGGCGGCGAACGGCGCGCATTCCGCGCCGAGAAGAACCCGCCAGGGCCAAGCCACAGAGGGGTTGCGCGTCTACATGGAAATCTTTCTCCAGCAGCTCATCAACGGGCTGACCCTGGGGTCGATCTACGGCCTCATCGCCATTGGCTACACGATGGTCTTCGGCATCATCGGGATGGTGAACTTCGCCCATGGCGACGTGTTCATGCTCTCGTGCTTCATCGCGCTCATCATTTTCATGCTGATCTCGGCGGCCCTGGGCGCCGGCATGGTGGTGGTCGCGCTTCTGCTGGTGCTGGTCATCGGCATGGCGCTGACCTCGCTCTGGAGCTGGACGATCGAGCGCGTGGCCTATCGCCCGCTGCGCGGCTCCTTCCGCCTCGCGCCGCTGATCTCGGCGATCGGCATGTCGATCTTCCTGATGAACTTCGTCCAGCTCGTGCAGGGCCCGCGCAACAAGTCGATCCCGCCCATCGTCGACGGCGGCTTCGTCTTCTTCGCCCTGAGCGATTACCCCGTGCGCCTCGCCTACAAGCAGATCGTCATCATGGCCGTGACCGCAGTGCTGCTGCTTGGCTTCTGGTATCTCGTGCAGAAGACCTCGCTCGGCCGCGCCCAGCGCGCCTGCGAGCAGGACCGCAAGATGGCCGCGCTGCTCGGCATCGACGTTGACCGCACGATCTCGATCACCTTCGTCATCGGCGCGGCGCTCGCGGCCGTGGCGGGCGTGATGTACCTGCTGCAATATGGCGTTATCAGCTTCACCGATGGCTTCATCCCGGGCGTCAAGGCCTTCACCGCCGCCGTGCTTGGAGGCATCGGCTCGCTGCCCGGAGCGGTTCTGGGCGGGCTCATCATCGGGCTGATCGAAGTGTTCTGGTCAGCCTACTTCTCGATTGACTACAAGGACGTGGCAGCCTTCTCGATCCTCGCGATCACCCTCATCTTCCTGCCCTCCGGCATCCTTGGCCGGCCTGAAGTGGAGAAGGTGTGATGGCCAAGGCTGGCGGACAACTCGTGGACCAGGGCAAGCCGGTGAAGACGGGCCTGGCCCCGGCGCTGAAGGAGGCGGCCTTCGCGGGGCTCATCACCTTCGGGCTGTGCATTCCCATCATCGCCTACGGCACCCGGCAGGACCTCAACAACAGGCTCATCCTCGACGCGCGCTGGGATGCGGTCGCCTGGGCCGTGGCCATCGTGTTCATAGGCCGCCTGCTGGTGACGCTGAACACCCAGCGCCGGGCGGCTGGCGGCGCGGCGATCATGCGCGTGCCGCAAGCCGTGAAGCCCTTCCTCGCCCGGCTCTCGCCTGTGCTGGCCCCCATCGCCATCGGCTTTCTCTTCGCCTTCCCGGTGATCTCCATCATGCTTTCGGGTTGGCAGGGCTCGACCAAGTGGATCGACAATTTCGGTGTGCAGATCCTGATCTACGTCATGCTCGGCTGGGGTCTGAACATCGTGGTGGGCCTCGCCGGCCTTCTGGACCTGGGCTATGTCGCTTTCTACGCGGTCGGCGCCTATTCCTATGCGCTCTTCGCCACCAGCGTCATTCCCGCGACCTACCCTGCGCTCGGCGTCTGGGCCTTCTGGATCTGTCTGCCCGTTGCAGGCATCCTGGCGGCCTTCTGGGGCATATTGCTGGGCTTTCCCGTGCTGCGCCTGCGGGGCGATTACCTAGCCATCGTCACGCTTGCCTTTGGCGAGATGATCCGCCTCGTGCTGATAAACTGGGTGGATTTCTCGGGCGGCTATGCGGGCATCTCCGGCATTCCGCGCCCGAGCTTCTTCGGCATTCCGTTCAACGCCAGCGACAAAGGCTTTGCTGCGACCTTCGGGCTTGAGTTCACGCCGCTCTACCGCACCATCTTCCTGTATTACGTGATCCTGGTGCTCGCGCTGCTCACCGCCTTCGTCACCATCCGCCTGCGCCGCATGCCGGTTGGCCGCGCCTGGGAAGCCCTTCGCGAAGATGAGATCGCCTGCCGTTCGCTGGGCATCAACACCACCACCACCAAGCTCACCGCCTTTTCGCTGGGCGCGGGCTTTGGCGGGATCGCCGGCGCCTTCTTTGCGGCCAAGCAGGGCTTCATCAGTCCCGAGAGCTTCACCTTCATGGAATCGGCGGTGATCCTGGCCATCGTCGTGCTCGGCGGCATGGGCTCGCTCTGGGGTGTCGCCATCGCGGCGGCCGTCATGACGGGCGGCCCCGAACTGATGCGCGAGATGGAATTCACCAAGCAGATCTTCGGGCCGGAGTTCGACCCCACGCAATATCGCATGCTGCTGTTCGGCCTCGCCATGGTCGTCATCATGATCTGGAAGCCGCGCGGGCTGATTTCGACCCGCGAGCCGACTGCCTTCCTGAAGCAAAGCAAGGCCGTCTCGGGTTCGCACGTCAAGGAGGGGCACGGCTGATGGATACGCCCCCCCTCCTCAGGGTCGAGCATCTCACCATGCGCTTTGGCGGCCTCGTGGCCGTCAACGACCTGTCCTTCGATGTCCACAAGGGCGACATCACCGCCCTGATCGGCCCCAATGGCGCTGGCAAGACCACGGTGTTCAACTGCATCACGGGCTTTTACAAGCCGACCGAAGGCATGATGACGCTCAGCTTCGACGATGGGCGGCAACTGCTGCTGGAGCGCCTGCCCGATTTCAGGATCGCGGCGGAAGCCCGCGTGGCCCGCACCTTCCAGAACATCCGCCTGTTCACCGGCATGACCGTGCTGGAGAACCTGCTTGTCGCGCAGCACAATGTCCTGATGAAGGCCTCCGGCTATACCATTCTGGGCCTGCTCGGGATCGGCGGCTACAAGGCCGCCTCCCGCGCTTCGATCGAAAAGGCGAAGTACTGGCTGGACAAGACGCGCCTCACCGAGCGCGCCGACGATCCGGCCGGCGATCTGCCCTATGGCGACCAGCGCCGCCTCGAGATCGCGCGCGCCATGTGCACCGATCCGATCCTGCTCTGCCTCGACGAGCCGGCCGCGGGCCTCAACCCGCGCGAAAGCCTTGAGCTGAACAACCTCCTTCGCTCGATCCGCAAGGATGACGGCGTCTCGATCCTGCTGATCGAGCATGACATGAGCGTCGTGATGGAAATCTCCGACCATGTCGTGGTGCTCGACTACGGCACCAAGATTTCCGACGGGACGCCTGCCCATGTGCAGAACGACCCGAAGGTCATCGCCGCGTATCTCGGCGTCGAGGATGAAGAGGTCGAGGCCGTGGAAGCCGAGGTGGGCCTGTGAACACGATCACCGACATGACGGGCGCGCCCCTGAGCCAGGCCGCCGTGCAGCCCATGCTCCAGGTCCGTGGCGTCAAGACCTATTACGGCGCGATCATCGCGCTCAAGGGCGTCGACATCGACGTGAACCAGGGCGAGATCGTCACGCTGATCGGCGCCAACGGCGCGGGCAAGTCAACGCTGATGATGACCATCTTCGGCAATCCCCGCGCGCGGGAAGGCTCCATCACCTATGGCGGGCGGGACATCACCGCCATGCCCACCCATGAGATCGCGCGCCTGGGCATCGCCCAGTCGCCAGAGGGCCGGCGCATCTTCCCGCGCATGACCGTCCATGAGAATCTCCAGATGGGCGCGGCGGTGGATGGTTACGCGCATTTCGAGCAGGATCTGGAGCGGGTGTGCACGCTGTTCCCCCGGCTAAAGGAGCGACTGCAGCAGCGCGGCGGCACGCTCTCGGGCGGCGAGCAGCAGATGCTGGCGATCGCCCGCGCGCTGATGAGCCGGCCCAGGCTGCTGTTGCTGGACGAGCCTTCGCTGGGCCTCGCCCCGCTCATCGTCAAGCTGATCTTCGACGCCATCCGCGACCTCAACCGCACCGAAGGCCTGACGGTTTTCCTTGTCGAGCAGAACGCCTTCCATGCGCTCAAGCTCGCCCATCGCGGCTATGTCATGGTCAACGGCGTCGTCACCATGAGCGGGACGGGCCAGGAACTGCTCGCCAATCCGCAGGTCCGCGCGGCCTATCTCGAAGGCGGACGGCATTGATGACGCGCACCGCAACAACACCGCAGCGCCCGCGCAGCAAGGCAGGCGCGTCCAGCGGCAGCAAAGGAGCCGAGTGATGCAGGGCATCCTTTATGAGGAACAGTCTGTCTGGCTGTTCGCGCTCGTCACCCTGATCATCGGCGGCTGGACGGCCTGGATGACGGGCCGCGCCATCGCGCTGACCTGGCGTCCGCTCTGGCAACTGCCGCTCTACATCCTCGTCCTCGGGTTGTTCGTCAGGTTCATCCACTTTGCGCTGTTCCACGGCACCTTGCTGACGACCTACTACTACATGATCGACACCGCCTTTCTGGTTGTCTTCGCGCTGGCGGGCTATCGCTACACCCGCACCACGCAGATGACGACGCAGTATCGCTGGCTTTACGAGCGCAAGGGTCCCTTCAACTGGTCCCCACGCGGCGGCTGAGGCAGAACGCAACGGCAGGTCGGGCCGGAACCAGAAAAAGGTTCACATTGCACGAGCTTGACGGGTGACATCCCCATGAAAACGCGCAAGACTGCGGCTCACGGTGGTTTCACGCGCCGGGACGGGCCACGCCTCATGGCGAGCGGACCGTGTCAAAAACGAGGGAGAAGGTATCCATGAAGAAGACCATGTTGAGCGGCATTGCACTTGGTGCGATGATCGCGTTTTCCGGTGCCGCGCAGGCGCAGATCAAGATGGGCGTCGCAGGCCCCATCACCGGCCCCAACGCCGCCTTCGGCGCACAGCTCAAGAACGGCACCGAACAGGCCGTCGAAGACATCAACGCCGCTGGCGGCATCCTTGGCCAGCGCATCACGCTCTCCATCGGAGACGATCGCTCGGACCCGAAGGAAGGCGTCTCGGTCGCCAACAAGTTCTCCGCTGACGGCATCAAGTTCGTCGTCGGGCACTTCAACTCCGGCGTCGTCATGCCGGCCTCGGAAGTCTACGCCGAGAACGGCATCCTGATGATCTCGCCCTCGGCGACCAACCCGCGCATCACCGAGCGTGGTCTTTGGAATGCGTTCCGCACCTGCGGCCGTGACGACCAGCAGGGCGCGGTGGCTGCCGACTTCATCGCGAAGAATCTGAAGGGCAAGAAGATCGCCGTCGCCCATGACAAGACCACCTATGGTCAGGGCCTTGCCGACGAAACCCGCAAGGCGATGCGCGCGGCTGGCGTCAACGACGTGCTCTATGAAGGCGTGAACGCCGGCGAGAAGGATTTCTCGGCGCTCGTCTCCAAGATCAAGGCCTCCGGCGCGGACGTGCTGTACTGGGGCGGCCTGCACACCGAAGGCGGTCTGATCGTGCGGCAGATGCGCGACCAGGGCCTCAAGACCATCATGATGTCGGGCGACGGCATCACCTCCGACGAGTTCGCCGCGATCGGCGGTCCTGGTGTCGAAGGCACGCTGATGACCTTCCCGCCCGATCCGCGCAAGCGCCCGGAAGCGGCGGCCGTGGTGAAGCGCTTTGAATCCAAGCGTTTCAACCCCGAATCCTACACACTCTACAGCTATGCCGCTGTCGAGGTCATGAAGCAGGCTGCGGAAGGCGCGAAGTCGCTCGATCCGAAGAAGATGGCCGAGTTCATGAAGACCGGCGCGAAGTTCAAGACCGTGATCGGCGAACTCTCCTTCGACAAGAAGGGTGACATCACCCGTCCGGACTACACCATGTACACTTGGAAGAAAGGCGCTGACGGCAAGATCACTTACATCGAGAATTGATCGCCGGAGGCTTGGCCCGGGCCATGCGCCCGGGCTCATGGCTTGACCCGCCCGGTTCATTCCGGGCGGGTTTTTTCATGGCCTGATCCGGTTCAGCCGCGGGCAGCGCCGATCACGCGGCACATGGCGCCGCGCACCATGTCGGGGCTGGCCGTGAGCGCCAGCGCATTTGGTTCGGATCAATCATCACCTTTCAAGGTGTCGGCTAATCGCATTTGCTACGGACATCACTGCAAGGCTTGACCGGAGCCGCAAGCCGCAACCAAGGGTCAGGAACCGGAGCAGCGCTTATCCCAGCGTGGCGAGCTGCGGGAAGGTTTCCAGCAGCCAGAACGCCGTGCGCTCCATTCCGCCCGTGAGGAATGCCACGCCTGTCACCACCAGCAGCCCGCCCATGGCGAGTTCGATCTTGCGGAAATGGGGCTTCACGCCCGCCATCGCCCCGATGAAGCGCTCGATGCCGAAGGCGGCGATGATGAAGGGGATGCCAAGCCCCAGCGAATAGACCGCCAACAGCGACATGCCGCGATACAAGGTCTCGGTGGAGCCGGCCACGGCCAGGATCGCGGCAAGGATCGGGCCGATGCAGGGCGTCCAGCCGAAGGCGAAGGCAAGGCCCATGAGATAGGCCCCGCCCGGCCCGGCCGGTGTCGCGACATCGAGCCGCTTTTCCCGGTAGAGCATTGCAAGGCGGAACACTCCGAGGAAATGCAGACCCATGACGATGATGGCGGCGCCGGCGGCCCATGACAGCGCCCACATGTAATCGCGCAGCACCTGGCCCAGCGCGCTGGCCGTGGCGCCCAGCAGCACGAAGACAGTGCTGAAGCCCGCGACGAAGGAGAACGCAGCCAACATCACGTCACGGCGGGCCGCGATGCGGTTCGCGCCCTCCTCCCGCATCTCCTCGACAGTGGTGCCCGCCAGATAGCACAGATAGGGAGGCACGAGCGGCAGCACGCAGGGGCTCAGGAACGAGAGCACGCCCGCGATCAGCGCCGCAAGAAAACCGACATCAGCCATGCTCGCGCTGATAGCGCGAGTTTGTGGATGAATCCTAGTGCGCTCTCACACAGCGCTTCACGCTTTTGGCCACGATGCTGAGCTCTTCAAGCGCGCAGGGCCGCTTGCTGTCTGGCCGATGGGGCTGCCCTCATGCTAGATTCGGCCCCGATCGATCCGACATGGACGGGTGAACATGACAACTCACGGCAATGCGGCCCATATCGGACGGACCCCAAACCAGGTCGACAACTTCGATCCGGCCTGGGCGCGCTTGCGGCAGGAGGCGCAGCGCGTCGTGGAGACGGAGCCGACGCTGGCGGGCTTGGTTCTGTCCACCATCATCAACCAGCCTTCGCTCGATGCCGCCATAACCCACCGCGTCGCCGCGCGGCTCGGCCATCCTGTCGTCCCGGCCGATCTCATCGCCCAGAGTTTCGACGAGGCGCTGGCCGCCGATCCCGGCATCCGCGAGGCGTTCCGCGCCGACATGGTGGCTGTGGTGGATCGTGATCCGGCCTGCACCCGGCTGGTCGAGCCTGTGCTCTACTTCAAGGGCTTCCATGCCATCCAGACGCACCGGCTCGCCCACTGGCTCTGGAGCCGCGGCCGCGTCGACCTTGCGCTCTACCTGCAGAGCCGATCCTCCGAGGTGTTCCAGACCGACATCCATCCTGCCGCCCGCATCGGCCGCGGCGTCTTCCTCGATCACGCCACCGGGCTGGTCGTGGGCTCCACCGCCATCATCGGCGACAATGTCTCGATGCTGCAGGACGTGACCCTGGGCGGCACCGGCAAGGAGAAAGGCGACCGGCACCCCAAGGTCCGGTCGGGCGTGCTGATCGGCGCCGGCGCAAAGATCCTGGGCAACATCGAGGTCGGCGAGTGCGCGCGCGTGGCTGCTGGTTCCGTCGTGCTGGCGAACGTGCCGCGCAACAGCACTGTGGCCGGCGTTCCGGCCCGCGTGGTCGGCGAGGCCGGCTGCGCCGAGCCTGCCAGGGCCATGGACCAATTGCTCGCTGATCTGGGCTGAACCCGGGCCTCGCGCTTTCCAAAGGGCTATCTTGCCTTGCCCTAGCGCGCCTGCCATGGCATCGCTCAGCTCTGAATCGACCCCTCCTCCATCGCTGGATTTGACCCGTGGACAAGACCGAACTCGCCAAGCTGGAGCGCTTCTTGCGCCGCACCTTCTCGAACCACGGCATTGCCGTGAAGGCACGCCCCAAGAAGAACGATTCCGCCGAGGTCTATATCGGCGACGAATACATCGGCATCCTGCATGTCGATGACGAGGACGGCGACCGCTCGTTCAACTTCACCATGGCAATCCTCGACGTCGATCTCGAGGACTGATCGAGCGCCTTGCCCTCACTCGGGCCGGCGGAAGCCGTCGACCAGTTGCTTCACCGCATCCGAAAGCGCGCGCCACTCCGCCAGCGCCTCGCGCGGGAAGCGCAGCCTTATGTCGATGCCGGTATGCTTGATCACGGCGCGGCAGCCCTCGTCGAAACCGATGCGGGCGAGATCCGCCGTGCAGCGGGCGAAGAACTCCGCGCCATCAGGCAGTGACATGTAGAGCTCCTCGCTCTCGAAGGGTGAACCCTTCTTGAAGTTCCGCACCACGAGCCCGCCCGGATTGGACCATGCGCCGGGCGTGAGGAACCGCGCCAGTGTGGCGAATTGGGCCGCCGGATCCGTTGAGGCGTCGGAAGGTCCCAGCGTGATATGGACCTGCGCCACCTCCTCCGCCGTCGCGGCGAGCAGTCCGGGCCACGTCACGCGCAGGCGCGTCATGCCCACCTCGCGCCCCATGTCGGCGGTGCGCGGTCCCTTGTAGTTCGAGGGGATCACGAGCCGCTCGCCGCCGATCCGCATGTCGAGCAGTTGGGGCGGCTGCGCGGGCCTGTTGATCCACCACAGCCCGGCAGCGAGGCAGCCGCCGGCCATCAGCAGCAGCAGCGCGACAAAGGTCCAGATCATGCCATCGGCGCGCGGCACGGGCCGAACCGGGACAGCCTTTCGGCTGCGCGTCATGTTTGCGGCGGCGCGGCCGCTGCTGATGATCTGGTATGCCGTCATGGTCAGGCCGTAAGCGGGATTGCGCAGGAAGGCGCGGCTGCGCCGTTAATCATGTCAGCATGAAGCGCTTAACGCCTGCTTAAGGATGGCGGATAACGGATCATTAACGATGGCGCGGATGAAAAAGGGGCGCTGAGAGTGCAGCTCGATCCCGAATCCATTCAGGCTTTCCAGGCCCTCTTCATCGGCTTCGCGTTCGCGGGCCTCGTAGCGAGCGCCTTCGAGCTGTTCACCCAGCGCAAGGCCAGCTTCACCCTGCTGCAGACCGGCGGCATGCTGGCGATGGCCAGCGTCCCGGTTGTCGTCTTCTCCGCGCCGTTCATCATCCTGCGCAACACGGTTCTCGGCAGCGCCATCGAAGGCAGGCCCTTCCCCTTTGTGATGATCGCCACCATCATCGCCGGCTTCTGGAGCCTGGCATGCGGCCAGGTCGTGCTGAAGTTCGCAGCGCCCATCTTCGGCATCTGAGGCGATATCCTGCAATCCCAGTTACCTGAAACGATAAGCGGACTCAGTTTGCGAGGTCGTTGAATCGGTTTCGCAGGCGCTTCGAGCCAAGGTCCGGCGCCGATCAGCCCAGCGAGCGCAGGAACCCGGCAAAGCGCATCAACCCCTCCGGCCAGGGCCCATGCCCCGATGCCACGTTGATGTGGCCGGCGTCGCCCGCATCGGAGAACTCCGCGCCCCAGGCTCCCGCCAGCTCCTGCGCCTCGTCCACGGTGCAATAAGGATCGCTCGTGCTGGCCGCGAGCACGGCCCTGAACGGCAGCTTGGCGCGACTATGCCGGGCGAAGTCGGCGGGCACGGCGGGGATGGCATGCAGCGCCTTCTCCGAAGCCGGCGCGACCAGGAAGGCCCCGGCCACCTTGCCGTGGCCAAGCCCGGCGGCAGCATGGCCGACAGATGAATTCCCGGCGCTGTGCGCCACCAGAACGACAGGGCGGGACGCGGCCTGCACGGCGGCCACGATATTGGCAGCCCAGATCTGCCGGTCAGGCTTGTTCCAGTCCGGCTGGATGATGCGGCGTGCGGTCGAGAGCTTGCCCTCCCAGCGCGTCTGCCAGTGTTCGGGGCCCGAGCCGCCCCAGCCCGGTATGATGAGAATGTCGACGTCGGAGGTCCGCATCGGCTTCAGCCCTCGCCAAAGACGCGGGCGAAGATCGTGTCGACATGCTTGAAGTGATAGCCCTCGTCGAACATCGCCTCGAGTTCGGCGCGCGACAGCCGCGCGCTGACCTCTGCATCGGCACTGAGGTTGGTGAGGAAATCCTCGCCATGCTCCCATGTGCGCATCGCGTTGCGCTGCACGAGGCTGTAGCTCTCCTCGCGGCTCGCGCCGGCCTGCGTCAGCGCCAGCAGCACGCGCTGCGAGTTGTGAAGCCCGCCCAGCCGGTCGAGGTTCCTGCGCATGTTGGCGGGATAGATCAGCAGCTTGTCGACCACGCCGGTGAGCCGCACCAGCGCGAAATCGAGCGTGATCGTGGCATCGGGGCCGATCATGCGCTCTACCGAGGAGTGCGAGATGTCCCGCTCGTGCCAGAGCGCGACATTTTCCATGGCGGGAAGCGCCATGCCGCGCACGAGGCGGGCCAGGCCAGTGAGGTTTTCCGTGAGCACAGGGTTGCGCTTGTGCGGCATGGCCGACGAGCCCTTCTGCCCGGGGGAGAAATACTCCTCCGCTTCATAGACTTCAGTCCGCTGCAGATGCCTGATCTCGGTGGCAAGACGCTCGACGCAGGAGGCCACCACGCCCAGTGTGGCGAAGAACATGGCGTGCCGGTCGCGCGGGATCACCTGCGTCGAGATCGGCTCCACCTCAAGGCCCATTTTCGCCGCCACATGGGCCTCGACCGCCGGGTCGATGTTGGCGAAGGTGCCGACAGCCCCCGAAATCGCGCAGGTCGCCACCTCTGCCCTCGCCGTCACCAGCCGGGCGCGGCAGCGCGAGAACTCGGCATAGGCCTGCGCAAGCTTGAGGCCGAATGTCACCGGCTCGGCATGGATGCCGTGGGAGCGGCCGATGGTGGGCGTGAACTTGTGCTCCATCGCCCGGCGCTTCAAAGCGGCAAGCAGCGCGTCCACATCGGCGATCAGGATGTCCGCCGCGCGCGCCAGTTGCACGGCCAGCGTCGTGTCCAGCACATCCGACGATGTCATGCCCTGATGCACGAACCGCGCCTCGGACCCGACGATCTCGGCCAGATGGGTCAGGAAGGCGATGACGTCATGCTTGGTGACGCGCTCGATCTCGTCGATGCGCGCCACATCGAAGGTCGCATCCTTCGCCTTGGCCCAGATCGTCGCCGCCGCCTCCCTGGGCACCACGCCGAGTTCGGCCAGCTTGTCGGTGGCGTGGGCCTCGATCTCGAACCAGATGCGGAAGCGCGCCTGCGGCTCCCAGATCGCAACCATGTCCGGGCGGGAATAGCGTGGGATCATGTGGACCTCATTGAGCGTTCGCAGAACATCGCCGCACCTATGCGGATCCCCTTCCGGGCCCTGCGGGCCGCCGGACATGACACCGCAAAGCAAGCGCGGCTTCTCAAGCCCGTTCCCCCCGCGCGGCTTCAGCCGCATTGCGGATGCCGGCGATGTTTGGGCCATAGGCGCCCTCGCCGCCCTTGAACACGGCGGAGCCGGCCACGAGCACATTGGCGCCGGCCCTGATGCAGAGGGGCGCCGTCTCGGCCGTGACGCCGCCGTCGATCTCGATGTCGATGGGCCGGCCGCCGATCAGCGCGCGCAAGCGCTCGACCTTGGGCATCATGCCGGCGATGAAGGACTGACCGCCAAAGCCAGGGTTCACCGTCATCACGAGCACGAGGTCGACCTCGTCGATGAGGTGCTCCACCGCGCTCGCAGGTGTCTGCGGCGTCAGCACGATGCCGCTCTTCTTGCCGAGTGAGCGGATCAGCCTGAGCGTGCGGTGGGCGTGCGGACCCGCCTCGACATGGAAGGAGATGAGGTCCGCGCCAGCCTTGGCGAAGGCCTCGATGAAGGGGTCCACCGGCTCGATCATCAGGTGCACGTCGAGGAGCTTATTCGTGTGCGGCCGGATCGCCTTCAGCACGTCGGGGCCGAAGCTGATGTTCGGCACGAAACGCCCGTCCATCACGTCGCAATGGATCCAGTCCGCTCCGGCCCGGTCTATGGCTGCGACCTCGGCGCCGAGGCGCGCGAAATCGGCGGACAGGATCGATGGCGAAATGATGAGCGGACGCGTCATGGGGGCGGGTTAGCACCCCGCCGCCCGCCGGGCAATCGCGGCGCGCACGCTGTCCCCATCGCGCGCGCCGCGCCGCTCAGGCCGCGAATCGCCTGGCCAGCGGCTTGATGATCTGGGGCATCAGGTAGATCGGGAACTGCGCCAGCGCGAAGAACAGGAAGGTCGTCTCCGGCGTCGCAGCGCCGAGCGCTGCGATCAACACGCCCATGTTGCGCTGTCCCGTGCCATAGCCGAGCAGGAAACGATCCCCTGGCTTGACGAAGGGCCTGAGCAGCACCCAGGCCAGCACGAAGCCCATCAGCGCGATCGCAGTCGCGATCGCCAGGAACAGCAGCACCGTGCGCGGACGTTCGAGGAAGGCGTTGGTGACGCCATCCATCGCGGCGATGGCGAACAGGAAGTACATGATCACTCCGAAGCCATCGAGAGAGGCCTTGTGCTTCACAAGCCGCGCATAGCCCACAAGCCAGCGGAACAGCCCCGCCAGCACGATGGCCCCGAAGACAAGGCCGAACAGCCTCAGCATCAGCACCGACCGGTCTAGCGGGACGTGGCCTCCCAGCACGAAATCAGCCAGCGGCGGCGCCACGAAGGGCGCGGCCGTGGTGGTGATGATGGTGGCTGCCAGCAGCACCGTCGGCTCGATGTTGAGCATCATCGCCACTGCCGGGCCCGACATGATCGGCGGCGCAGCGGCCACAATCACCAGCCCGAGCAGCAGGCCCGGATCGAGCGCCTCTCGGCCGAATATGGCGAGCACGGTGAGCACCATGGCCGCAGGGGCGAGCGAGAGCCAGGCCACGCCGATGAGCAGCGCCGCAGGCTTGCGCAGGGCGGCCTTCAACGCCGGCCAGTCCGCCCGCGCGAAGGACATGGCCACGAACAGGAAGATGGTGACCGGCAGGAGCGGCCGCGCCGCGGCGGCAAATTGCGGCAGCGCCAGGCCCAGGAAGATCGACGCGGCAAATCCTTGCGTGCCGTAACGGCCAAGCAGGGACAAGGCTGACAGGACAAGGCTCACGGCAGATGGCTTCCAGCCGAGGCCGGACGGCGCGCTTGCCGTCGGCATGGATCGGACGATCCGAGCCCTAGCAGATTGCCACGCGGCGGCAACCGGCGGCCGTGCAGACGCTCCATGTTGCGCGAGCCCAACGCGAGCGGGCCGCTGTTGATATTTTATTGCGATTGCATGAGACAATTAGGCAGGTCATTGCGAACATATCCACTTATCCTGACAGTTCAGATGGGGAACAGGTTCAATGCGCGTGGATTGCATCGTCTTGGGCGGCGGCATCGTCGGCGTATCCATCGCGGTTCATCTGCAGAAGCGTGGACGATCCACGGTGCTGCTCGACAGGCGCGGCGTTGCGGAGGAGACCTCCTTCGGCAATGCTGGCCTGATCCAGCGCGAGGGCGTCTATCCTTACGGCTTCCCGCATGATTTCGGCGCGCTCGTGCGTTACGCCATGAACAACACCATCGACGCGCATTATCACCTGAGCGCCTTGCCAAGGCTTGCGCCGTTTCTGTGGTCCTACTGGATGCACTCACGCCAGTCCCGCCACGAGGCGATCGCGCGGCAATATGCGAAGCTGATCGAGCATTGCGTGACGGAACATGAGGCGCTCGCCGCAGAATCGGGCGCGACGCATCTGCTGCGCCGCAAGGGCTGGATCAAGGTTTTCCGAACGGCGGCGGAACGCGACCTGCGCTTTGCGGAGGCCGATCGCTGGAACCGTGAATTCGGCCTCAACCACCGCAAGCTCTCCGTGCCCGAGCTGCGCGAGACCGAGCCCCACATCACACCGGACCTGATTGGCGGCCTGCACTGGACGGATCCGGTGTCGGTCAGCGATCCGCACGGTCTGGGCATCGCCTATCTCGATCGCTTCAAGGCGCTGGGGGGGCAATTCATGCTCGGCGATGCGACGACGCTTGCCGAGGGCAAGGACGGTTCGTGGACGGCGCTGGGCTTCGACGGCGCCATCGTTTCGGCCAGCGAGGCCGTGGTGAGCCTTGGGCCATGGTCAGACCTCGTGACGAGGAACCTGGGCTATCGCTTCCCGCTGGCGGTCAAGCGCGGCTATCACATGCACTACAGGGCCGCCGGCAACGCCGTGCTCAACCACCCGGTCCTTGATTCCGAGCGCGGCTATTTCCTCGCTCCGATGCTCAAGGGCATCCGCCTGACCACGGGCGCGGAGTTCGCGCTGCGCGACGCGCCGAAGACGCCGGTGCAACTGGCCCGCGCCGAGCCGATCGCGCGCAGCTTCTTCCCGCTCGCGGAGCGGCTGGACCCGGAGCCCTGGCTCGGCAACCGCCCCTGCACGCCCGACATGATGCCGATCATCGGCCGGGCGCCCAAACACAGGAACCTCACCTTTGCCTTCGGCCACGCCCATCACGGGCTGACGCTGGCGGCTGTGACAGGCCGCATGGTTGGCGAGATCGTCACCCACGAGACGCCCTTTGTCGATCCGGCGCCGTTCAGCCCGGCGCGGTTCTGAGAGAATTTGCATGGGCGCAAGTCGGATCATGCGCGGCGCCTCGCGAAGCCGTGACCAAAGCGCAACGGCTGCGCGTTGAATTCGTCTCCGCCAGCCCTACCCTCCTGTCCGAAGCATCTGTTTCACATAACAGGAGGAACTTCCCCCATGATCGATCTGTCACGCCGCGAGGCCTTCATGACCGCTGCCGCCGTCACCCTTGCATCCGGAGGCGCTGCCATGTCCCAGCCCGCAGCCGCGCAGGCCGCCGCCACGTCTCAGGCGCCGGGGTTCTACCGCTACAAGGTCGGCGACATGATGGTCACGGCCATCAATGACGGCTTCGCCCGCCGGCCGCTCGAAGGCTTCGTGCGCAATGCCGAGCTGTCCGCCGTGCAGTCGGCCATGGCCGCCGCCTTCCTGCCCTCCGATGCGCTGCCGATCAGCTTCACCACGCTGGTGGTGCAGAACGGCGCCCAGCTCACGCTGCTCGACACCGGCAACGGCGACAGCGGCGCGCCGACCTCGGCCGTGTGGATGCGCAATTTCCGTGCGGCCGGCTTCACGCCCGAACAGGTCACCCGCGTCGTGTTCAGCCACTTCCATGGCGACCACATCAACGGCCTGCGCCTGAAGGATGGCGCGCTGGTGTTCCCCAATGCCGAGCTGGTCGTGCCGGCGCCGGAATGGACCTTCTGGATGGATGACGCCCGCATGGGCTCCGCGCCGGAAGCCATGCGCGGCGCGTTCCAGAACGTGCGGCGCGTGTTTGCGCCCGTGGCCGCCAATGTGAAGCGCTTCGAGCCCGGCGCGGAAGTCGCCCCCGGGATCACCTCGGTCGCCGCCTTCGGCCATACGCCCGGCCATTGCGTGTTCATGATCTCGTCCGGTTCGGGCAAGCTCATGTTCATGGCCGACACCACCAACCACCCGGCCCTTTTCGTGCGCAACCCGGACTGGTCGGCCGTGTTCGACATGGACGCCGATGTTGCCCGCGCCACGCGCCGCCGTCTGCTCGACATGGCCGCCGCCGAAAAGACCCAGGTCCATTTCTACCACGCGCCCTTCCCGGCCACTGGCTTCATCACCAAGGCCGGCAACGGCTTCGAGATGGTGCCCGTGCAATGGTCCAGCGCGACCTGATGACCGCTCCGCGCCCAGCCTCCTGCCGGAGGCTGGACGGCAAAGACCGGTTTCATGCTATGAACGATGCGCCGGAGCCTGCGGGCTCCCGCGTTGTCTTCAGAATCAGGGGCAAGCATGAACTCGGCGGCCAAGACCTCGCCTGAAAGGCTGCGCGGCGCGATCGAGAGAATCGCCTTCGTGGCCGGCGACACGGCAGGCGCGAGCCGGGCCCTCGGTCGCCTCACGAAGCTCTACGGCAATGCCGACCCCGACAGCGCCGACGTGATCGTCGCGCTCGGCGGCGATGGCCTGATGCTCCAGACCCTGCACCGCTTCATGAACGGCAAGGGCGCGTCCAAGCCGATCTACGGCATGCACCGCGGCACGGTTGGCTTTCTGATGAATGACTTCAAGGAGGAAGGCCTCATCGAGCGCCTGCGCAGCGCTGAAATCTCCATCGTCCATCCGCTGCAG
The DNA here is from genome assembly GCA_023910605.1 of Bosea sp. (in: a-proteobacteria). NCBI lineage: Bacteria > Pseudomonadati > Pseudomonadota > Alphaproteobacteria > Hyphomicrobiales > Alloboseaceae > Allobosea > Allobosea sp. The sequence goes on from JAAVVV010000001.1 coordinate 2,884,772, forward strand.
ATGCGGGCCACGGACAAGCGCGGAGAGGTGCATTCCGCCCGCGCGATCAACGAGGTGCATCTGCTCCGGCGCTCCTATCAGGCCGCCAAGCTCTCGATCCACATCGATGGCAAGGAGCGCATGCCCGAACTGATCGCCGATGGCGTGCTGCTGGCCACCCCGGCCGGCTCGACCGCCTACAACCTTTCGGCGAACGGCCCCATCCTGCCGCTCAACGCCACCTTGATGGCGTTGACCCCGATCTCGGCGTTCAGGCCGCGGCGCTGGCGCGGGGCTCTGCTCCCCGACCGTGCGCAAGTCACCGTCGAGGTGCTGGAGGCGGAGAAGCGCCCGGTCAGCGCCGTCGCCGACCACACGCAGGTCGATGACGTGGTGCGCGTCGACATCGCCATGGACCACGGCATAGACCTTTTAATGATGCACGACCCCGGCCATAGCCTTGACGAACGCATCTTGCGGGAACAGTTTGGTTACTAATGGGAGTATAATCTTAAATTGGTCATCTGCGGGCTTAAGCCGGCCAATTCATGAATTGATGATCGTCACTGGATAATCGTCGCGATGCGGGTGGACTTTGCCAAGCTGGGATTTCTCGTCATTGACGACAATCCGTTCATGCGGAAGGTCACCAAGGCCCTGCTGCACGGCTTCGGCTCGCGTGACGTGCTTGAGGCCGATAATGGCGCTTCCGGACTCGAGGTCTTCATGACCTATTCGCCCGACATCGTGCTGCTTGACTGGGAAATGCCTGTCTTGGACGGACTCGAGGTGACGCGCATGATCCGCGAGCCCAACAGGAGCGTGAACCCGTTCGCGCCGATCATCATGGTCTCGGGCCATACAGAGCGGCGACGCATCGCGATGGCGCGTGATGCCGGCGTTCACGAGTTTCTTGCCAAGCCGATTTCGTCGAAGGCGCTTTACGACCGCATTCTGGCGGTTGTCGCGTTCCCACGGCCCTTCATCCGCACCAAGTCCTACTTCGGGCCTGAACGGCGGCGTGGCGCAAGCAACAGTTATTCGGGACCGGAACGGCGGCAGGGCGGCGCGGACGCGGACGCGGAGACGATCCGCACCCGGCCCCTCGCCGAGAATGCAAGGAACAAGACATGACCCAGTCACGCTTGGGCAAGACTCCCTCGTCTGTGGAGCATGAGACCCATTCCGTCATCGAGCCCCCGCGCAATCTGGCGGAGCGCGCCATCACCGGCGGCTCGGCGCGCGATGTCGCACGCATCCTCGCGGAGGCCGAGCACAGCCTTGCATCGCTGCGGCAGGAGTTCCCGGCCTGGATGGCGTCAGAGCTTTCCGAATTGGAATCCGTCTTGCAACACTACAAGACCGGCGCCGAAGACGGGCCTCGCCTGCTGTTCCGCAAGGTCCATGACATGCGCGGCCATGCCGCCACCTTAGGCTTTCCGCTGGCCGGGCGTGCCGCAGACAACCTGTGCAAGCTGCTCGATGCGCTCCAGCGCGTGCCTGACAGTGCGATTGAGACGCACCTTCACACCATCCGCATCATCATCCGCGAGAAGATCTCCATCCAGGACCATCCGGTCGCGCTGGAAATGGTGATAAGCCTTGAGGATCTCGGTCAGAGACTCATTCAAAAGGCCTTGGACGCGTCGAAGGCCGCCAAGGGCAGAAAGCCGCCAGCTGCGGAATAAGCCGGCGCCGCACGGGCCGGCATGCGCCTTCAGGCGGCGCGTGCGAGGACCCGCTCGTCGGCGAGCAGGGTCAGTTCCGGATCGATTTCCAGCAGCGCAGCCAGCGCGGCGGAGTCAGCCATGGCGCGGGCGGCCTCCTGGGCCTCCTCCCGCGCAGCTTCTGCCTCGAAGCGGCGCAGCAGCGCCATCAGCGGGGCGTTCTCTGCCTCGTCCGCCATGTCGCAGACGATCAGCACCCGTTCGATGATGCGCCGCGATGTAGCGGCTCGGGCGGCTTCCGATGCCGGCGCGCCGATCTCGCGCACCGCCTCGACCGCCGCCACGAAGGCCGGCAGCAACGCGGCCGGGATCTGGGCCTTGCGGCACAGGGCCGCCACGCCGGCGCTGCGGCGATCGTGGATGATCGCCGACGCCCGCGCCAACGGAAGCCCTGCGAGATCCGCCAGCGCAGCCTCGGCCAGCGCGGTCTCGCCGGTCAGCAGCGAACGCAGGATCAGGCTGGGCGTCAGGCGATGGCTGCGTCGCAGATGCGCGATCAGCGCCATCAATTCGGCCTCGAATCCCTCGCTGGTCCGCGCCAGGCTCAGCGCGACCTTCTCGCTCGATTCGCGGGCGATGCGTTCCGCGCGCTCGGGGCTCATCAGACCGCATCCCCCTGCCCAGCTGGACAAGCTTTCCGCGACGCTCACGGCAATCTGGTGACGGATGGCGGCAGGCAGGTCGGGGTGCGCCAGCAGCGCCTCGCGGATCGCCGGCACGTTGCCAAGCCGTTCCGCAGCTCGTTCGATCGATGAGGGCGCGATGGTCGCCTCGGCGTTGCGGAGCAACACGCGAACGGCCTCTGCGCTTCCCACCTCGATGAGCGCGGCGGCGAGCGCCACGCCGACATCCCGCCGCATGGCCACGGCGGACTGCGCCAGTTCCCCCCCGATCGCGACAGCGTCGACAAGATCCGCCACGGTCAGCACGGGCGACGCCATCAGCACCAGCGCCGCGATGTCGGGCTGGTCCTGGGCGAGGCCCAGGATCACGGCGCGCGGCGCCTCCTCGCCGGCGAGAGCCTCGGCCAGAGCGCGGCGCACGGGCGCGGATGGATCGTCGAGCAGCGAGAGCATCGCGGTCTCGGCCTCGCGCCTGTCCTCGATAGTCATGGGCGACTGCAGATAGGCCCGCGCCAGTGCGTGAGCGCCGGCGGCCCGGTCGGCGGTGCTGGCAGTGCGGGCCCAGAGCAGGAAACGGCGAACGATCATGGGATGGTGCCCGGACGGAGGAAGGCGTTGAGATCAAGCGGCTTGCGTCTCTTCTGCCCGGCAGCGGCCTGAGGCGAAAGCTCCTGCGGACGCACTGGCGGCTGTGGCGCTTCCACAAGGCGCGGCGGCGGCTCGGCCTGCACGTTCGCCACGCTCAACGCGCCGCCCTGGCTTGGAAAGAAGCGCTGCGCCGGCTCGAGCGAGGCGAGTTGCACGCGCTGGCCACGCTGGCCGCTCCACAAGGCCGCCACCTGATCCGAGATGGGCTTGCGGCCCCCTTCGGTGGAGAACAGGCCCATCAGGCCTTTGCGGTCCGGCAAGGGCGCTGCGGCAGGGGCTGAGACGGCGCTGTCGGCCTGCCCGAGCTGTGCATGCTGGGCCGCGAGCACATGATAGACTTCCGCCGCGCTGCGCGGCTTTCCGGCCTTGTCGAAGAAGATGTTGCGGTTGGCGGCCGCGGCATCGGGGAAATCCCGGGCCGCGACGCGGGTGGGCGAGGACTGGGCCGCGCCGATCAGGTCCTGCGCGCCGCGCGCGCCCAGGACATGGGCGATGTAAAGCTCGCCCTTCGTCGGCTCGCGACCGAGCGCGGATTGAAGCTGTTCATTGTTGCGCTGGGTGAATGCCCCGGCCATCACGGCGGCGATCTCGGGATCACGCCTCAGCGCCATGATCTGGTCGCGCATGGCCACGTCGGGCACGGTCAGTCGCCCATCGGCTCCCTGCACGATCGCCTTGGCCGCATCGTCGAGACCGTGGCGGGCGCCATCGCTGCGCACCATGCTCAGCCAGGTCTGCTCTATGAACTGGAACAGGCCAGTGGCGCTGGACGTGCGCGCCCGCGCGTCCGGATTCAGCGCCGATTCCCGTTGGGCTGTCTTCACCAGATAGTCGAAGCTCGTGCCTGTCCGGTCGGCGCCCTGCCGAATGGCCTCGATCACCGGACTGGCCGGCGCTGCCTGGGGAGTTCCGCTGGTTCTGAAAAGGAACATGAAGGACTGGTTGCCTCGAAGGCGCGCGGCGCGGGAATCCGCAGTGAGTGCCGCGCAACGATGCGACGGATATGGTAAGCGAATCGTTAAGCGGGCTCGATGCGCGCTGTGCGGAACAGGGAATAACCGATGAGCAGCACATCTGATGCGGATGGCCGCCACTGGCGCGGCGGGCGCTATTTCGAGGATTTCGCGGTTGGCGAGGTTATCCGCCACCGCCTCACCCGCACTGTAACGCAGATGGACAACATGTTGTTCTCCAACATGACGCTCAATCCGCAGCCTCTGCATATCGACGCGCATTTCTGCGCAACCGAGACCGAGTGGGGCAAGCCGCTGATGAATTCACTCTTCACGCTCGGGCTGATGATCGGGATTTCGGTCAACGACACCACCGTCGGCACGACCATCGCCAATCTCGGCATGTCGGACGTGAAGTTCCCCGCGCCCCTCTTCGAGGGCGACACCATCAGCTGCACCACCGAAGTCGCCGCCCTGCGTGAATCGCGGTCCCGGCCAGACGCGGGCATCGTCGACTTCATCCACCGGGCCCAGCGTCAGGATGGCGTGCTTGTGGCCGAGTGCCGCCGACAGGCCTTCATGCGCAAGCGCCCCCCGCAGGCTTGAGCGCGGCCTCAACCGGAAAGATATCCGCGATGCGATCCTTGCTGTTCGTGCCCGCCGACGATGAGCGGAAACTGGAGAAGGCGCTTGCCTCGGGTGCGGATGCGCTCATCCTTGATCTTGAGGATTCGGTTGCCCTCGAGCGCAAGCCACAGGCCCGGCGCATCGCGGCCGGGTTCATGAAGGCTCACTCTGGCGTTGTTGCCCGTCCGCGGCTGATCGTGCGCGTCAACGGCCTCACCAGCCGCCTGACCGATGCCGATCTCGATGGGGTCATGCAGGCCAGCCCCGATGCGATCATGCTGCCCAAGGCCGAAGGCGGGATGAGCGTCCAGCACATCGGCGCGAAAATGGCCGTGCGCGAAGCCGAGCATGATGTCGGCGATGGTGCCGTGAAGATCATCGCGATCGGCACGGAAACGGCGCGCGGCGTGTTCCAGCTCGGCACCTATGCCGGCGCGTCCCACCGGCTCATCGGGCTGACCTGGGGCGGAGAGGACCTCTCGGCCGATCTGGGCGCCGAGGCCAACCGCCTGGCCGATGGCAGCTATGCCGACCCCTACCGTCTGGCCCGCGCCCTGACCCTGATCGGCGCCGCCGCAGCCGAGATCGACCCCATCGATTCCGTCTACACCAGCTTCAGGGACATGGACGGGCTGCGCGCCGAATGCGAGGCGGCGCGGCGTGACGGCTTCGTCGCCAAGATGGCGATTCATCCAGCCCAGGTCCCGGTCATCAACGCCGTGTTCACGCCCTCCGCCGAGGCGCTGGAGCGGGCCCGCGCCATCGTGGCCGCCTTCGCCGCAAATCCGGACCTCGGCGTCATCGGGATCGATGGCGAGATGATCGACCTGCCCCACCTCAAGCGGGCTGAGCGCCTGCTGCGTCGCATCTGAACCAGGCAAGGCTCAGCGGGTCTGGATGATGGCGCAGTTGCGCCGGCCTGATTCCAGGCACTCCTGCGCGCGCCGGGCCTTGTCGAGTTCGAATACGAGCCACAGACCGCACCCGCCCAGCAGCGCGATCATGCCCAGCCGCACCGCCACGGCCAGCCGGCGGCGCCGATGGGCCTCATGCGCGAGCGTGGGATCAAGAGGCGGCAGCATCAGCCGCCGGGCGGCCGCTGGATCGAGAAGACCTGATCGACCACGGCATAATCCGAATAGCCGCAGCGCGCGATGGTGCGGGCCCTGGCGATGTCGAAGCGGCCATCGACGACATAGCGCTCATCGATATAGACGCCGATCACCTGGCCCAGCACCATGAAGCGATCGATTTTGCGACCCTCGAGGTCGGTCAGCTCGCTGATCGACAGCAGCCGGCATTCGAGCGCTGCGGGCGTGCCCTTCACGCGGGGCGGCTTCACCAGTTGCGATTCCTCCGTCTCGAGGCCAGCATGGCCAAACTCGCTGGTTCCGCGCGGCAGCGGCGCGGAGGTCAGGCTCATCTGCTGCGCCATATCGTAGGTGGCCAGCGAGCAGGTGAACTCGCCCGTCTCCTCGACGAAGGTCACGGCATCCTTGCGGCCCTCGGACGAGAAGACCACGATCGGCGTCGGCGGCGACGAGAGCAGGTTGAAGAAGGAATAGGGCGAGAGGTTCAGTTCACCCGCCCGGCTCATGGCGCTGATCCAGCCGATGGGCCGCGGCGCCACGATGGCCTTGATGGGATCATGGGGCAGCAGCCGGGTGTCGCGCGCCTCCGGACGGTAATGCATGACGCCTCTCAGAAATGGGTGACGATGGTGGCGAGCGATGGCCGCTCGCGATCCTCCACCGGCGCATCGCTGCGGCCGACATGCAGGAAGCCGGCCAGCCTTTCGTGCGGCGCAAGGCCGAGGCGGTCCAGCACCCGCCTGTCGTAGCCATACCATTCCGTTAGCCAGTTGGTGCCGTAGCCCAGCGCATTGGCCGCGAACGTGAGGTTCATGCACACGGCCCCGGCCGACAGCACCTGCTCCCATTCAGGGATGCGCGGATGAGCCGCCGCCCGCGATACCACGCCAACCACGAGCGGAGCCCGCGCGAGGCGCCGCCGCTCGAAGCCGAGCGCGTCCTCGTCCGCCTGCGGATTGTCGGCTGCGAAGACGTCCGCGATGATCGCGCCGGCCCGTTCCCGCGCAGCGCCCTCGAACACGATGAAACGCCAGGGCGCCAGCTTGCCATGATCGGGCGTGCGCGCCGCCACTGTCAGGATCTGCTCAAGCTCTGCGGGGCTCGGTCCGCCACCTTTCATCAGCATCGGCTTGACCGAGCGCCGTGTCTTGAGAAGCTCCAGCATGACGTCCCTCATCTATCAGGCGAAGCGTCGGTAGCCCAAGCACCCGCGCACGGCAACTGGCCATGCCATCCGGCGCGCGCTATGAGAGCGTCCATGTCATCGGCGCGAACCCTCCGCAACGCCGCATTGCCTGCGGCCTTGGCGACCCTCGTCGCGGGCTGGCCGTATCTGGCCGGCATCGCGCAGGCCCAGATGCCGGCGCTGCCGCCGCTGCAGTGGCCCGGCGCCGCGCCGCCGTCCCCTCAGCCGCTCACGCCCGCGCCGCGCCGGGGACTGTCCCTCACTGCGCTTTACGCCACAGAGAACAAGCCCATCACCTCGGGCGTGCTCTGGCGCATCCTCGAGGAAGATGCCGGCGGCGGCCCTCCCCGCATCGTCGCGCGTTCCGATCTGGCCACCCCGGTCTTCAATCTTCAGCCCGGCGCCTATGTCGTGCATGCCGCCTATGGCTTCGCCAGCGGCTGGAAGCGCGTGACCGTGCCGCAGGGGGGAACGCTGACGGAGCGGGTGACGCTCAGCGCCGGGGGCCTCAAGCTCGGCGGCGTCGTCATCGACCGGCCGATCCCGGCCAACATGCTTGTCTTCTCGGTTTTCGTGCCGCTGGCAGGCAACTCCGAAGGGCGCCTCGTCGCCGACAATGTCAGGCCTGACGATATCCTGCGCCTGCCGGAAGGCACCTACCATGTCGTCTCGACCTATGGCGACGCCAACGCCATCCGGCGCGCCGACGTGAAGGTGGAGAGCGGCAAGCTTGTCGAGGCGACGCTGTTTCACCGCGCCGCCAAGGCCACGCTCAAGCTTGTGGCCGCACCCGGAGGCGAAGCCTTCGCCGGAACCGCCTTTTCAGTGCTGACCCCCGGCGGCGACATCATCCGCGAAGCCATCGGTGCCTTTCCCCAGGTCATCCTCGCGGAGGGCGAGTATGTGCTGATCGCCCGCCAGGGCGGGCAGGTTCATACCCACGAGTTCCGGATCGAGGCCGGGCTGGACCGCGACATCGAGGTGGTGGCCGGCCGCTGAGGCGCGCGCGGCCTAGTAGGGCGGCTCGTCGTAGACCTTCTTGCCATCGATCAGCAGCCGCTTGATCGCGGCCTTGCCGGAGGGCGCGACGGCCGCGACGACCTCCATCCGCGCACGCGGCGTGCGCTCGATGGCAAGCCCCTCGCCTTGCGGCACGAAATAGCTTTCGAGCCCATAGGTCACCCGCACCATTTCATCCTCGCTGGAGCACTGGCGCGGTGGTTCTGGCGGGGGCATGCAGCGCCGCGAATCGGCGACGCGTCCCTCGATCACCACATCCCCCGCAGCCGGCGCGGGCGCTGCGCGTGACATTGCGACAGCCTGCGCCAGCCCATCGGGCCCGGGGCGCAGCGTCACATGGACCCGCTCACCCAAGGCGAGAGGCCCGTCCAGGCCGAGCCGGCCTGGACGAAGCCGCGAGATGTCATAGGTCAGAACCACATAATCGCCCCGGAAAAGATCGCGCGGGTCCACGGGCGCGGTGGCGAGCCTCACCTCCCGCCCCCCGCTCAGGATCGCGGCGCGTTCCCTCACCATGGCCCCGATCAGCCCGCACAGGATGAGCGCCGCAAGCGCAGCCCGCAGCGCGAGCGGCACGCGGGCTATCCATGCGTCGAGGCCGGATGGCGGCGCTTCCGTCATGGTCGGGTTCGTTGTCGTCAGGTTCATGGCTGGCTCCCCTCGGGCGGGGTGATGCGGGCGAGCATGCGGCGCGCCACCGAGGCGATGGCGATCAGCGCGACGCCGCCGACAAGGAAGAACAGCGACTGGTCGAGCAGCGTCCCCACCGTCCGGGCGAGCAGGGCCAGCACGGCCAGCCCGAAGGCGGCGATGCCGGCCATGCCGACGCGCCGCTGGCCGCCGGATGTGCCGGCGGCCACCATCAGGGCCGTCGAGCCGAGCACCAGAGCGGCCACCACGAGCCTGCCCATGAGCAGCTTGTCCACACCGGCCCAGACCATCAGAGGACTGACGCACGCAAGGCCAAGCGCGCCGGCCAGAAGCGCGGCGCTGCGCCTGTCGCGCGCCAGCACCGAGAGTGCGGCCAGCGCGCCCACCGCGGCAAGGCCCGCCAGCACAACCGTCAGGTTGACGATCCCGGCGCCCAACCCGCGCGCCTCCAGAACGAGGTTAAGCTGGGCAGCAAGCACGGCGACATAGCCCAAAAGCCCCCAAGGCAGGAAAGCGGTGAGCAGATGATGCCAGCCCCGGTCTGTCGCCAGCGCGCCGAGCGAGGTGGCGACCACGGCGATGAACAGCCAGTAGGCAAGCTGTGCGCCGAACAGCTGCGAGCCGAGCAGGTCTCCGTCCGCCAGGAAGAGCCACAGTCCTAGCGTGAGGACGGCCGCATGGTGCACGACGCGTTGCTCTCGCCCGAGCGCCAGCGCGAAGGCCGGCGCGAGCAAGAGCAGGTTCATCGGCGTAACGCCCGCGCCATCCGTCGTGAGGCCGGCGAACCACGCGCCCATGCAGGCGAAGGCGGTGAGCAAGGCCCCGTCCGACCTGAGCAAGGCCGCGACCGCCAGCGCCCCGCAGCCCACCAGAAGCGAGCCCGCAGGCCAGTCCGCCGGCAAATGATACATTTGCCCGACAAGCGCGACACCGGCGCCGAAGATCAGGGCGGCGCAGGTCGCCGCCGCATCGGACGCGCGCTCGGAGCCCCGGCATGCTGACCGATAGGCAACGAACAGCGCTGCGATGATGGCGCCAAGGATAGCCGCGAGCTTGAGCAGGCGCGGGATCCCCTGCCAGTTTGCGGCGACGAAGGCCACCACGCTGGCGGCGATAAGCAGCCCTCCCAGCATGCCGAGCACGGAAGGCAGCTTCATCCCGCCCTTGTCGGCGAAGGCCGTCTTGCGGATCGCGGCGGCCTGCTCTGCGGCGATGAGGCCTGCCCGCGTCCATTCGGCAAGGTCGGCCTCGAGACGCCTGCGGTAACTATGCAACATCATGGCTGGACGCCCACCCTGTCACCGCGCACTCCTGTGGGGAAGCGTATACGCGAGAAAACGGTGCCATGTGAAGAGGAGCCGGGAGACCCGGCGCCCTGGCGGTTTCGGCGTGCAGAACAGTCAGGCTTGCAGCGCGGCCCTCGCCCGCTTCTCGTCCGGGGCCATCGCCTCATCGACGAGTGAGTCGATCGCACCCTTCAGGCTCATCACGGTCTGGGCTTGCGAGCCCAGCCGGCGGATGGTCACGGTGCTGTCCTCCGCCTCGCGCTTGCCCACGGCGATGATGACCGGGACCTTGGCGAGGGAGTGCTCGCGCACCTTGTAGTTGATCTTCTCATTGCGCAGGTCGGCCCGCGCACGCAGCCCGTGGGCGATCATCAGGTTCGTCACCTTTTCGGCGTAGGCATCGGCCTCGGAGGTGATCGGAGCCACGATGATCTGCTCGGGCGACAGCCAGAGCGGGAAATGGCCGGCATGGCTTTCGATCAGGATGCCGAGGAAGCGCTCCAGCGAGCCGCAGATCGCGCGATGCACCATCACCGGCTGCGTCTTGTCGCCATTGGCGTCGATGTAGAAGGCCCCGAAGCGCTCGGGCAGGTTGAAGTCCACCTGCGTCGTGCCGCACTGCCAGTCGCGCCCGATCGCATCGCGAAGAGTGTATTCGAACTTCGGACCGTAGAACGCGCCCTCGCCCGGGTTCAGACCCGTCCTGATCTTGCCCCCCGACTGCGTCTCGATCTGCTCGAGCACACGCATCATGACGCTTTCGGCGCGGTCCCACAGCGCATCAGACCCCACCCGCTTCTCGGGACGGGTCGAGAGCTTGACCACCAGTTCGTCGAAGCCGAAATCGGCATAGACCGAGAGCATGAGTTCGTTGATCTTGAGGCATTCGGCCTCAAGCTGCTCATCCGTGCAGAAGATGTGCGCGTCATCCTGCGTGAAGGCGCGCACGCGCATCAGCCCATGCAGCGCGCCCGACGGCTCGTAGCGGTGGACCATGCCGAATTCGGCAAGCCGGATCGGAAGATCACGATAGCTCTTGAGACCATGCTTGAAGAGCTGGACATGGCCCGGGCAGTTCATCGGCTTGAGCGCGAAGACGCGCTGGTCGCGGGTCGAATCAAGCGGATTCATAAGAGCCGTGGCGCTCTTGGAGGCGAACATGTTGTCCGCATACCAGCCCCAGTGCCCGGATGTTTCCCACAGCGACTTGTCGAGCAGCTGGGGGGCGTTGACCTCGTCATAGTCGCCTCGCAGGCGACGGCGCATGTAGGCGGTCAGTTGCTGGAACATCGTCCAGCCCTTGGCGTGCCAGAAAACCGTGCCGGGGCCCTCATCCTGAAAATGGAACAGGTCCATCTCCCGGCCGAGCTTGCGGTGATCGCGCTTCTCGGCTTCCTCGATCTGCTTGAGGTGCGCGTCCAGCTCCTCCTGTCTGGCGAAGGCGGTGCCATAGATGCGCGTCAGCATCGGGTTGTTGGAATCCCCGCGCCAGTAGGCGCCGGCCACCTTCATAAGCTTGAAGGCGTTGCCGACCTTGCCGGTGGAGGTCATGTGCGGGCCGCGGCACAAGTCGATCCAGTCGCCCTGCGCATACATCTTGAGCGTCTGGTCTTCCGGGATCGCATCGACCAGCTCGACCTTGAACAGCTCGCCCTTGTCGCGGAAGAATTGCTTCGCCCGCTCGCGGCTCCACTCTTCCTTGGTGAAGGGCCTGTCCTGCGCGATGATCTGGCGCATCTTCTGCTCGATCGCGGCGAAATCCTCCGGGCTGAAGGGCTGATCGCGGTGGAAATCGTAGAAGAAGCCATTCTCGATCACGGGACCGATCGTCACTTGCGTGCCCGGGAACAGCGCCTGCACCGCCTCCGCGAGCACATGGGCGCAATCGTGCCGGATCAGCCCCAGCGCGCGCGGGTCCTCGCGGTTGAGCAGTTCGATCCGCGCATCGGCGGTGATCGGATCATTGAGGTCGTGCAGTTCGCCGTCGAGCGCCATCGCAACGGTGCGCTTGAGCAGCGAGGGCGAGATGCCGCCCGCGATCGCCGTGCCGGTGGTGCCGGCGGCATAGGGGCGCACGGCGCCATCGGGAAATGTCAGGGAGATCGTGTCGGGGTTCGACATGGCAGTCGCTCCTGCTCACTCGGGGATACGAACCCCGTAAGTCAGTCCAGGCGCGGATGTGATGCGCGACGGCGGGCCCGCGCCCGGAAATGCAGCGCCATCGACGAGGGCTTGCCAATGCGCGTGGCTGCAAACACCTTGCGTTGCGCAATAGCTGACGCGACAGGGCCAAACAAGCGCGATGTTCCGTGCCTCTTGTCTCTGCATGACGGCCCGCCTTCCGCAGGACCGAAACCCGCGCCGCTGGCTGGCGGCGCTCGCGCCTGGCGCAACAGCCCGTCCCGGTCGCGAGCGCACGGCTCGACAGCGGCGGCCGGGACTTCATCTTCCGCGCGCCCGGCCGGGGCCTGGCATCGACACGGCGGGGCGTGATCTGTGGATGCGCCGCAGCGCGCCGCGCAAGGCCTTCGAGGATGCATCGGCCAATCAGCGGTGATGATCGAGATTGCGGCGCCGGGCCGACCCGCGCTCAACCAGAGCCTTTATGATCCATCGCTGAGCCGTCTGCTCCCCGAACTGGCTCGCCGCTGCAATGCGCAGCCGGGCCGGGTGCCGGCGGGGCCGAATCCGCGGCGCTGACGGGCGGTCCGTTCACGCCGCGCCAGCGGCCATAGCGCCATGGCGCCAGGGCCGTCGCTCCGGCGGCAACCTCCTCGCAGACCAGATCGATTCCGTCCGTGCCGTAAGGGTTGCAGCGGCAGATGCGGGCGAGCCCCATCCAGCCCCCGGCCCACAGGCCATGGCGCTGGATGGCCTCATCGGTGTAGTCAGAGCAGGATGGCCAGTGCCGGCACTGGCGGCCCACAAGGGCGGAGAAGGTGAGCTGGTAGCCCCGGATTGCATAATGCGCGGCGCGGCGGACGGGCCTCACGCGCCCCTCCTTCAGCGCCAGAGCGCCGCAGCGATGAGCGCGAGCGCAGACAAGCCGAGGGCGCACACGGTCATGAGCATGCCCGCGACCCGGCCCGCACTCTTGCCGGCCGAGCGGCTGAGCCCGACCGCATGCGCAATGCGGCCCGCGAGCAGCAGCAGGCCCACGCCATGGATCAGCACGGCCTGCGCGTCGATGAGAGCCAGCATGATGAGCCCGGCCATGCCGAACGGCACACTCTCCGTGAAGTTGCCATGCACGCGGATGGCGCGCGCGAGATCCTTGTCCTGCCCGTCGCCGATGCCGATCAGTTTCCTGCGTCGCAGCCGAATCACGAGGAACTGCAGGACGATCGACATGAGGATGAGCAGGCCGACATAGAGGCCTGCCGCGGCGATGTGCGCTGGAACGTGATGCATCAATGCGACCTTGGCATGCGTCTTTGGCTTCAACTCTACTCGGCAGCATCGACCGCCTGCCGGGCCTCGACCTGCGCGATGGCGTCCACGACGGCGTCGAAGGTCAGCAAGGTCGAGGCATGGCGCGCCTTGTAGTCGCGCACGGGCTGCAGCACCGCCAGGTCGCTCCACTTGCCCTCGGGCGGATCACCGCCCTCCTTCAGCATCCGCCGCGCGATGTCGCGGACGGCGCGCAGTTCTGACGCCGTGGAGCCGACGACATGCAGCGCCATGATCGCGGAGGAGGCCTGCCCCAACGCGCAGGCCTTCACGTCGTGGGCGAAATCGACCACCCGGTCGCCATCCATGGCGATGTCCACCGTCACCTTCGAGCCGCAGAGCTTCGAGTGGGCTACCGCCGTTGCGTCAGGCTTCGCCAACCGCCCGATCCGGCCGATATGGGCCGCGAGTTCCAGAATCCGCTTGTTGTAGACGTCATTGAGCATGATCTTGCCAATATACCGCGCCCGGACCCGGTTTGCGAGGACCATCCGCACCGGCTTGAGCCAGAAGAGCCTCATTTCATGCGCGGCCTGATCACTGTCATGTGATGCCTGCATGTGAATCTTTTGGCCAGGCCCCGCGCCTGTGGTCCACCGCCGCGGCCACCTCGTAGAACTCGTACAAATCCATGAAAGGCAGGCTCCATGAACCGCGTGGTTAAGCCCTCTGCCATCACGTCCAATGCCGTGGCGGCTCCCATGTCTCCCCCCACCGCGCAGATCGCGCCGCAGAAAGACCAGTTCCTGATCCGTCAGCCCACGCGCGAGGAGGCAGAGGCGGCCGTGCGCACGCTGATCCTTTGGGCGGGCGATGATCCGTCTCGCGAGGGCCTTCTCGACACGCCCAAGCGCGTGACCAAGGCCTTCAAGGAATTCTACAAGGGCTATGACGAGGATGCCGCCGACATTCTCGACCGCATCTTCGAGGAGGTGGATGGCTACTCCGACATCGTGCTCGTGCGCGACATCCCCTTCTATTCGCATTGCGAACATCATCTCGTGCCCTTCGTCGGCAAGGCGCACATCGCCTATTATCCCGCAAAGGGCGTGGTCGGCCTGTCGAAGCTGGCTCGGGTGGTCGAGGTCTATGCCCGCCGCATGCAGACCCAGGAGACGATGACCGCACAGATCGCCAACGTGATCGACGAGGTGCTCCAGCCGCGCGGCGTCGCGGTGCTGCTTGAAGCCGAGCACATGTGCATGTCGATGCGCGGCGTGCAGAAGCATGGCTCGTCGACCATGACCACGCAGTACCGGGGCGTGTTCGAGACCGACCCGGCCGAGCAGGTCAAGTTCTTCACGATGGTGAAGTCTCCCTCCCTGCGCAGCTTCCTTTGACGCGCCTGCGCGTCACGGGCTAGAGCAGGGCCGCGCCGCACAGGCGCGCCATGCGCCTGGCCAGGAGACACCGATGAGCCCGTTCCCGACGCTCGCCAGCAAGAAGGAGCTGGAGGAAGGCCTTCGTCTGGCCCCGCGCTTCGATGCTGCGGGCCTGGTGACGTGCGTCGCCACCGAAGCCGATGGCGGCGAGGTGCTGATGGTCGCCCACATGAACGCGGAAGCGCTCCAGCGCACCATCGAGACAGGCGAAGCCTGGTACTGGTCCCGTTCGCGGCAGGAGCTCTGGCGCAAGGGCGCGACCTCGGGACAGATCCAGACGGTGGTCGAGATGCGGGTCGATTGCGACCAGGACGCGGTCTGGATCAAGGTCAAGGTCGCGGGGGATGGCGGCTGCTGCCACACCGGGCGGCGAAGCTGTTTTTACAGGGTCCAGCCCGCGCGACAAACAGGTCTAGAATTGCTAGAAGAATAGTACTTTCAAGCTGCCTATTATGAATGTTTGCAAGAATCAGAATTACAAGCTAAGCAATTTCATTCGAAAAATGACTGCGGGTCTTGTTATGAAACATGTAGTTATCGCGATGCTGATCTCCGGAATTTTGACCGCGTGTCAGACGGTAACGATCGATTCCCAGTTCGATATTCGACAAGCACAGACAGCACTCGAGCCTGGAACAAATAGAATTGAAGGCAACGCTTTTTTGAGGCAACGCGGCGGAAGCGTTGTAACTGCTGCAGGCGAAGTTGTTCGACTTATTCCAGCAACGAGATACGCTGAAGAAAGATTTCAGAAAATTTATGGGGGCAACAAATTTGCTCCACTTCTCTTCGCAAATCGAACCGAAAACACGAACGCCGATTATATTCGTTTAACTCGCGAGACTAAAGCAGACGCGCAGGGGAATTTTCAATTCGAGAACGTGAAACCGGGTCGATACATTGTAATGACAAGAGTTGTTTGGGCAGTGCCAGGCAGCAGCCTGCCGGAAGGTGGTTCAATTTTTGATTATGTTGAAATTCGAGGCGAAAGACAAACAGTAAAAACGGTCATTTCTGGAAATTGAACAGGATTCATTTGGAAATTTGACTGCTTCGAATGAGGTTCTGACGCTACTGGAAATTGGTTGTTATAAAATCGCCAAGAATATTTTGTACCCTGCAGCTAGCGCTTGCCGTATGGGGCCGCATCACGCGCCACACAATGAGGCTCGGAGAGGGGTGGCAACGCAGTGAACATGGAAACCCTAGGACTACAGGAAGCGCCCTCAGGCAAGCCGAGGCTCGGGCTTGCGCTGGGAGGCGGCGCGGCCCGCGGCTGGGCGCATATAGGGGTACTTCGTACCCTCGCCCGCGCGGGCGTGAAGCCGGACATCATCGCCGGCACGTCGATCGGCTCTCTGGTGGGCGGCATCCATGCTGCCGGACGGCTCGATGACCTGCAGGACTGGGCCGTGTCGCTTACCAAGCGGCGCATTGTCGGCTTGATGGACTTCCACATTGGCGGCTCGGGTCTGATTTCCGGCGACAGGCTCCGGCGCCTGCTGGGCGCCGAGCTGATGGACGTCCGCATAGAGGACCTTGCTACCAAATATGCCGCAATCGCGACCGAGCTTGGCACCGGCCACGAGATCTGGCTGACCCATGGCTCGCTTGTCGATGCGATGCGCGCCTCCTATGCCCTGCCCGGCGTATTCGATCCCGTCAGGCTGGGCGGGCGCTGGCTCATGGATGGCGCACTGGTCAACCCGATCCCCGTCTCGGCGGCCCGGGCCATGGGCGCGGATGTCGTGGTGTGCGTGAACCTCAACGGCGATCCCGGCGGGCGCGGCACCACGATCCAGTCCCATCGCGCCGAGCGCGACCCGACGTCATTGACGCCAGACCTTGAGGTGCGGCCTTCGGCGCCTTGGCTGTCATCCTTCTCCGGAGCGGCGCGACGCGTGCGCTCGCTAGTCGGCCGAGCGCAGGATGACAATCCGGCGCCGGGGCTCGTGGGCGTGATGATCGACGCCTTCAACATCACGCAGGACAGGATCTCGCGCTCGCGCCTGGCAGGCGATCCGCCCGACGTGATGATCTCGCTCCGTCTGGCGAAGTTAGGCCTGTTCGACTTTCACCGCGCCGCTGAGGCGATCGAGCAAGGCGCGGCCGCCGCGGTGCGTATCGTGGACGACATCCACGCGGCGGTTGCCGCCTGCCCGCGCCTGCGCTGAGGCGCGCGCCGATCCGGCTGCGTCAGGCCGTTGCGATGTAATCGCGCATCGCCCGCGTCTCGGCCTCCATCTTCTCGATGTGCCGCTTCACGACGTCGCCGATGGAAATGATGCCGGAAAGCCGGCCTGCCTCCACGACGGGCAGATGGCGGAACTTGCCGGTCGTCATGATCTCCATCGCGCTCTCGATGCTCATGGCTTCGGTGCAGGTCGTCACGCGCGCCGTCATGCGGCGCGAAACCGGCTCGTCGAGCCCGGCCGGCCCCGTCTCGGCGACGGCCCGCACGATGTCGCGCTCCGAAAGGATTCCGAGGACCGCCCCATCGGCGCCGGTCACCACCGCGGCCCCGATTCGGCGCTCGGCGAGGATGCGCGCGGCCTCGGCCAGCGTGCGATGGGGCAGGATCGTCTGAACCTCGCGGCCCTTCTCGGCCAGGATGCTGGAAACGCTCATTGCAAATCCTCCTTGTGGCTGGCGCCGTTGGAAGTCGGCGCGCATCGTCTTGAGGGCTGATGCCCGCACCGAGTGTGCGACGAAAGTCGGATGCGCCGCAAGCGCTGCCTGTCGCCTCAGCCGCGCGCGCCGTGGCGGTCGAGCAAAGGAAAAAGCACAAGCCCCGCCACGAATCCGCCGATATGGGCTTCCCAGGCAATGGATGACTCGGCCGAGCCGAAGGCCGGAACCCCAGCGCCGAACAGCCAGTTGCTGGCGAACCAGACCAGCACGAAGACAAGCGCGGCGCGGTTGCGGACCATCCCCATGAGGGAGAGCGCAGGCAGCGCCCTCGCGGCATCTGGCGTCTTCACCGATCCCAGTTGCATCCCGCGCGAGAACACGAATCGCGCGGCCGCGCCGGTGGCCGCCGACACCCCGGCCGAGGCGCCGACCAGCGGCACGACATCAGCCGCATGCGCCCACAGGTGCAGCACCGCGCCCGCAACGATGCCCGCAACGATCAGCGCTGCGAAAGGCAAGACGCCGAGCCGCCGCGCGACGGGCGAGCCGAACACCGCAAGCCAGAGGCAGTTCATCGCCACATGAGCCGTGCCGCCATGCAGCACGCCATAGCTGACGAGGCTCCACCAGCGCGGACCGCCGCCATCCAGGAGGTAGCGCGCCACGGCCATGCGCTCCGCCGCTTCCGCCGCGCTCGCTCCCGCCGTCAGGGCCTCGACAATGCGGCGCTGGTCGAACCAGCCGAATTCGAGCGCGAAGCGAGCGGGCACGACCGCGAACTCGCGCAGGATTGCGAGGTCATCCTCGAGCGCAAGGCCAAGTCTTGCGAGATGCACCGCGAAGAAGGTGCCGATCAGGCCGATGACGACGCCAGGAATGTTGAAGATGGGCTCAGCCCCAGCGGGGCCCGCCCTGCCCACAGCTTCGCGCGGCTCATCCGACATGCTCATGCCGCACGATTGCTGATCCAGTCTCAAGGGGCAAGCGCCAAGGGCATCAGGCTTTGCCCAAGTCCGCGGCGGCGCACAAAAAAAGGGGAGGCTGCCATCGGGCAACCTCCCTGCTTGACGATCGGTCGCTGCCGGTTGGGTCTCGGTAAGAGCCCGGCCGCGTCCCGCCACCCGTCAGTAAATGCCGGCGCCGCGCGGTGGAGTGAAAGCCGCTTTGCCGGAAGATCCGTGCGTGTCGGGACCATCCCACCGCCCACTCGGGCTGGCAACGGCAAGATCTTGTTAACCTTAACGAAAACTTAATCAGACAGACTGCCCCGCCCGGCATAAGCATCGCAGGTGATGAGGCAAGGCGAGCGTTGCGAGGGGCCGCTGTCCCAGTCGGGCACGGCCTCGCTCCGTTCCGGGATATTGTTCGTGCGCATGCCGCACGGCGCGGCTGCGACTGGATGCACGATGAAAACGACGAGCACGAAGCTTATCTTTCAGTACTGGGACGAGCTTCGCGGCTCGCGCGCGGCGCCGGAGCGCGGCGAGATCGAGCCCGGCGCCGTGCGTCACGCCCTGCTTGACACGTTCATCCTCGAGAATGAGGGCCAGGCCCTCACCTTCCGGCTGGCGGGCACGCGCCTCAATGCGCTCTTCGGCGGCGAGCTCAAGGACCGCCCCTTCGCCTCGCTCTGGCCCGATGCCGCCACGCGCGTGGAACTGTGCCGCATGGTCGATGCGGTGATGGACGAAAGCGCCGGCGCGGTGACTGGCCTGACCGTCCGTACCGAGCGCGAGGCTGTCGCCGAACTGGAGCTGCTCGTCCTTCCGCTTCGCCACCGGGGCCGCACCCACAGCCGCCTTCTGGGCGCGCTCAGCCCTGTTGCCGTGCCGATCTGGCTTGGCCTGGACCGAATCGCCTCCGTCGAGGTCCGGTCGATGAGGATCATCTGGCCATCCGGCATGCCCCGCGCCGCCACGGCGGGGCCGGAGGAAAGGCGCTCTCGCTTCACATTGGTCAATGGCGGGCGGGCCTGAGCGATAAATTGCCGAACTACCTGTCTATCCGCCGCCATCACCGCCATATGTAAGGCATGGTTAACCTGCGGGTGGCTATGGTGAATCGTTCTTTCAACGATGAAGACCGCATGTCCGCCGCACCCAAGATTGCATCCCGAAGCATCGAACGACGCAGGCATGCCCGCGTGAAGGTGTCGTTGCTGGGACGCTACATGTTGACGAACCGCTCCGAGTTTCCGTGCCAGAGCATCGACATGTCGGTGGGCGGGCTTTTGCTGACCGCCCCGGTCAAGGGCCGCATCGGCGAGCGCGTCATCGTCTATCTGGAGAATATCGGCCGCATTGAGGGCGAGATCGCGCGCATCACCGTGGAAGGCTTCGCGATGAGCTTTCGGGCCACCACGCGCAAGCGCGAGAAGCTCGCCGCGCAGCTCACCTGGCTCGCCAACCGCGCAACGCTCGGATTGCCGGAGGACCGCCGGCATGATCGCGTGCAGCCGCGGCAGAGCAGCATCATTCTGACGCTCGACGACGGCAGGCAGGTGCCCGTCAAGCTCTTGGACATCTCGCTGTCCGGCGCCGCCTTCTCCGCCGACGTGAAGCTGATGGTGACGGATTTGGTGACGCTCGGAAAGACCCAGGCGCGCGTCATGCGCAAGTTCGAGGGCGGCTACGCGGTCGAGTTCCGCAAGGCCCTCCAGGTCGATAGCATCGACCAGATCGAGCTCTGACGGCTCCGTTCAGCGACCTCCGCTGACATCCAGCACCGCACCGGTCGTGTAGGACGCCGCATCCGAGAGCAGGAACATCACGGCCTGCGCGATCTCGACCGGCTGGCCGATGCGCTGCATGGGAATGAGCGGCGTGATTCTGTCCACGCGCCCGGCATCCTCCGTGCTGCGGGCGTGGATCTCGGTCTCGATGAGGCCCGGCGACACGGCGTTGACCCTGACGCCGTCTGTCGCAAGTTCCTTGGCGAGGCCCAGCGTCAGGGCATTGATCGCGCCCTTGGAGGCGGCATACCAAACATACTCTCCCGGGCTGCCGATCCGGGCGGCGACCGATGAGATGTTCACCAGTGCGCCTCCCGACCCGCCATGGCGTGTCGCCATGCGCCGTGCAGCCTCGCGCGCCACGAGAATGGCGCCGGTGACGTTGAGATCGATGCAGCCACGGATCACGCTCGCCTCGGTGGCGTCGAGGCGGCCCGAGCGGCCGGTGATGCCGGCATTGTTGACGACGCCCGTCACCTGCCCCAGCCGGCGCGCGACCTCATCGAACACGGCGATGACGTCCGCCTCGCTGGCCATATCGCCCTGGACCGGAATGACGCGCCGGCCTGTGGCCGAGACCAGCTCCGCGGCCAGGGCCTCGGCAGCGGCCTTCTCGCTGCGATAATTGATCGCGACGTCATGACCAGCCTCGGCGGCAAGACGCGCGCAGGCCGCACCGATGCCGCGGCTGCCACCCGTGATAAGCGTGATTCTGGTCATGTCGCGTCCCCGCCGTTTTTCCAGCACCGATCATGACCGGCGGACCGCAGCGATGGCAAGGGCATGGCTGCGAAGCGCGCCCCTGAAGAAGCCCTGAAGCCCTTGCCGACAATTTGAATCATCGGCCTCAAAAGCCGTTCACGCTGGCGCAAGGACGCCAGCTCCGCAGCGGCCGCAGGCGCCCGATCCATAAAATGCGAGGCAATTCAGTCAGCCGATTGAGCACGAACGCATGCGATCCCCGAAACCGGACAGGGTTTGGAGAAAGACATGCCAAAGAAGCATGGTTCTGACAGGGGATGGATCGGAGCGGTCTGCATCGCCGCGATGCTGGCGGGAGCCGGCGCCGCGCAGGCTCAATCATCGCAGGCTCAATCATCGCGGCAGACGCCGCTCACGACCGGCGCCTTGCCGCCGGTGATGAGCCTTGACGTGGCGCGCACTGGCGACAGCCGCCCACCCATTGGCTGGGTGCAGTTCTGCGCGGACAAGCGCTATGCGGCGGAATGCGCTGTGGACCCGGCCGAGCCGGCCAAGGTGGAGCTGACGCCCCGCCTGTGGAAGATGGTGACCACGCTCAATACGAAGATCAACCAGGAGATCAACCCCGTGACCGACATGGATCACTGGGGCACGGTCGAACGCTGGGACATGGCCGAGGATGGCCGAGGCGATTGCGAGGAATATGTCCTCGTCAAGCGCAAGCGCCTCGTCGAGGCCGGCATCCCGCGCCGCGCGCTGCGCGTTGTTGTCGTGATCGATGATGAGAACGCGGGACATGCCGTGCTGATGCTGCGCTCTGACAAGGGCGACTTCATCCTCGACAACAAGCGCAATGCCGTTCTGCCCTGGCACCAGACGGGATATGTCTACGTCAAGCGCGAGAGCCAGGAGAACATCGGCTGGGTCGCGCTCGGCGGCGTCACAGGCCCGCAACTCGCCTCCCGCTGAGACCAAACCACTTTCCAACCGCTGCCGTGAGGACCTAAGGCAGGCAGGTTTCATCCACCAGTTCATGCGATTGCGAGGCCCGGCCACGTCCCCACCCACCCGTCCAGATCGGGTTTCGCGAGACGGGTCCGGCATTCGAAAGGGTGCCGGACCCGGTCTTTTTCATCCATAGCCCGTCCTGGCTCAGGCCGCAGCAGCGGCTCCGTCCTGGACAGGCAGCACATTGCGCCAGGCCAGAGCCCTGGCCTCGGGCCGGCGCTCCGCGTCCCGCTTGAACACCGCCAGTTCATGCGCGGCCCCGACATCGATGCCACGCGTGTCCGCAGGCCCGTTCCATCCGACCAGCACATTGCCGACCCACAGCGCCGCCCGGATGCCGGGCAGGCCGGATACTTCGTCACGCGCGGTCGACAGTCGGCTCTGGTGAGTCCTGACAAGAAAGGACAGACGGAACACGATGGGCAGGAGGAACAGATGGCGGCCTTGATGGGGCCGTCCGGAGCAGGCCTCAATCTTCCGCAGGCTTGCCGGCGCGCGTGCGCTTGACGGCGCCACGCCTGACCTTGCCCTCCACACGCCTGACCTTCGAGGCGCGGGTTGGCCGCGTGGCGATGCGCGGCTTGGGCCGCACCGAAGCGTTCCTGATGAGCTCGACCAGCCGGGCCAGCGCATCCTCCCGGTTCTGCGCCTGGGTACGGAATCGCTCGGCGCTGATGATCAGTTCTCCGTCTGCTGTGAGCCGGCGGCCTGCCAGCAGCACAAGGCGCGCGCGCATGTCGTCAGGCATGCCGAGCCTATCGACCGGGTAGCGAAGCTGCACCGCCGTCGAGAGCTTGTTGACGTTCTGCCCGCCCGGGCCCGAGGCGCGCACGAAGCTCTCGGAAAGATCGGCCGGGTCGATCGACAGGCTGCGTGTGATGCGGATCATCGAAAAACCCCTTAGCAGAAGCGCCGGCCCCTTGCGACAGCCCCGCTTTTGCGCTTTGGCATGGTCCCCCGCCCTGCCCTGCCGGAGCCGCATCGCCATGGCCAGCCCCATGTCCCCGAAAGCCTTCCCCGTCTCGTGGGACCAGTTTCACCGCGATGCCCGCGCTCTCGCCTGGCGGCTGGCAGATGCGGGCCCGTTCGAGGCCATCGTGTGCATCACGCGCGGCGGGCTCGTCCCGGCTGCGATCGTGTGCCGCGAATTGGGCCTGCGCGTGATCGAGACGATCGGCGTGGCGAGCTACCACGATTACAAGAACCAGTCCGAACTCGTCGTCGTCAAGGATATCGCCCCCTCGATCCGGGCCATCGGCGATGGCAAGGGCAAGGGCGTGCTGATCCTCGACGACCTTGTGGACACCGGCAAGACGGCGCGCGTGGTGCGCGAGATCCTGCCCAACGCCCATTTCGCCACGGTCTATGCCAAGCCCGAGGGCCGGCCACTGGTGGACACATTCATCACCGAGGTGAGCCAGGACACCTGGATCTATTTCCCGTGGGACATGGGCCTGAGCTATGTCGAGCCCATTGCCAAGGAAACAAAGGGCTGAGATTCCGATCCGCCTCGTCGCCGGAAAGGTCCCGTGGAGCTTTCAGAGGCAGCGAACGCACCAGCGAAAGCGAGGGCCGGGACGGGATGACGACACTGAGCTGGAGGCAGGCAAACCGCCACCCACGCTCTCCCTTCCCCGCGTGACGGCTTTCGCCTAGTTTGGCTTCCCTGAGGAAGCCCAGGGAAAGCGAAGCCGCAAATGGCCGCCACTGAACTGTCATCCCGCGCGGTCCGCCGCACGCTCTGGTCCGCGCTGCTTGACGCGGTGTCCGCCCATGGCAAGGACAAGGTCATCCTCGAGGACCCCGAGCGCCAGCCCCTCACCTATGGCCGGCTGGTGCTGGGCGCGCTGGTGCTCGGCGCCAGGCTGCGCGACGTCACCCTCAATGCCGAGCGTGTCGGCGTGCTGATGCCCAATGTCCAGGGCATCGCGGTCACGCTGTTCGGGCTCACCGCCCATGGCCGCGTCCCCGCCATGCTCAACTTCACTGCGGGCGTGAAGAATCTGCGCGCCGCCTGCGAGGTCGGCTCGATCCGCACCATCGTGACCTCGCGCCGTTTCGTGGAACAGGGCAAGCTCGACGATGTGATTGCCGCGCTGGAGCCGGGCCGGCGCATCATCTACCTTGAGGATGTGCGCAAGCGGATCACGAGTTGGGACAAGCTCAAGGGCGCCTTCGCCAGCATCACACCCCGTTCCAGCGCCGGAGCCAGCCTCAATGTCAACGAGGAGGCGGTCGTCCTCTTCACCTCGGGCACGGAAGGCACGCCCAAGGGCGTGGTTCTGAGCCATGCCAACCTCGTGGCGAACGCCATGCAGATCTTCGCTCATGCCGACGGGATGCTCAGCGCCGCCGACGTGGTGATGAATCCGCTGCCGGTGTTCCACTCCTTCGGCCTCACCGCGGGCACACTCATGCCGCTGCTCAACGGCATGAAGGTTGTGATGTATCCTACCCCGCTGCACTACAAGCAGGTGCCCAGGCTCATCGGCGAGACCGCCTGCACGGTGCTGTTCGGCACCGATACCTTCCTGCAGGGCTATGCCCGCGCGGCCGATGAAGGCGATCTCGCATCCGTGCGCATCGTCATCGCCGGCGCCGAACGCGTGAAGGAGGAGACGCGCCGCATGTGGTCGGCCACGGGCGCAACCATCTGCGAGGGCTATGGCTGCACCGAATGCGCCCCGGTCCTGGCCTGCAACACGATCGGCGCAGGCGCGCGCAACGGCACGGTAGGCCGCATGTTGCCGGCACTAGCCCACCGGCTCGAGCCGGTCGAGGGCATCGACACGGGCGGGCGCCTGTTCGTGAAGGGGCCGAACATCATGCTCGGCTACCTGCTGGCCGATCGCCCCGGCGAGATCGTCGCCCCCGAGGACGGCTGGCATGACACCGGCGACATCGTGGACATCGACGAGGGCGGCTTCATCACCATCAAGGGCCGCGCCAAGCGCTTCGCAAAGCTGGGCGGGGAGATGGTGTCGCTGGCGGCGGTGGAAAGCATGGTCTCGTCGGTCTGGCCGGGCCACAACCATGTCGTGGTGGCCCTGCCTGACCCCCGGAAGGGCGAGCAACTCATCCTCATCACCGAGAATCCGGACGGCGACCGCAAGGACCTGCTCAAGCAGGCTCAGGCGCGGGGATTTCCCGAACTCTGGATACCCCGCGCCATCCTCGTCACGCAGATGATCCCGGTGCTCGGCTCCGGCAAGGTGGACTACACCGCCGCGCGCGAACTGGCCGTCACCATGCGTGCGCTGCTCTAGCACCGCCGTTTCCGTCGCTCCACCATGTCTTTCCATCGGGATGTCGCTACGGCAACGCCAGCGCGCGCGGACATGACGAAACTGGTGGACGAAAGGAACTTGAAATTACGCCGTGCGTGACGAAAAAGTGAACCGGATCATGTGCTTGGGCTCAGGCCTGCCCGCAGAGGCCGGACATGGCCCCCACGTCCCTGGCTGACATGAGCCGCAAGCGTGTGTAGAGGGACTGGAAGACGACGAAAGGCCGCTTGCCGAAACTGGTAGACGGAAGGCACTTAAAATGCCTCGGGCTTCGCCCGTGCGGGTTCGATCCCCGCAGCGGCCACCAAACATCAGGCTGCTGGCTGTGGGATGCTGAGCTTCTTTTCGTGAACAGCCGCGATTAATCGTCCAGCCTGATCGACCCGCATTGTGATGAATCGAGGCTTCGGTGAACGCGGGTGGGAGTGCTGTTCTTGCCCCCCAGGTTTCAGGCAGCCGCGACGGATTGGTCTTGCGAGACCAGGACATCGACCTGACGCAGCTTCGCGACGATCTCTTCGGGTTTGTGACGCTTTCCCGGCATGAATCGGTTCCTCCTCATTGCCATGAAACATCCTTGCAGATGAACCAATCCAATGGGGGATGGATCACCGCCTGACCGGGCCGGAGATCCAAATGGGGGCATCGAAACCCGCCAGACACGAACATTTGAGCCGATCGCCGATCATGGACACGATAGGCGCACGGAATTTCCCATGTGAAAAGAACTGCCGCCGTTATTGCAACGCTTCATTTTGACAAAAAATCCGGGCAATCGTAACTATCAGGGATGGCAAGTTATTGCAGTGTCCGTCGAATGGCTTTGTCGCTCGTCAGTGCGGCATCGCTGTTCATCTCGCAGAGCGCCTTTAGCCAGATTCAGATAAGCGAGCGTGTTTTTCTGGTCCAAGATCCACAGGCCACAGCGTTGGACTTCCAGATGGTTGTGCAAGCAGGTTGCGCCGATGAGACGGGAGGCTGCCGGGGCATCGCGCATTACCTCGAACACCTGATCCTCGCGGGCCGGGACGGCAAAAGTGAAAACGCGGCGCTCCCCACCTTTCCCGGCATGATGTCCAATGGGTGGACGACCTCCCGCGCAACGGCATACACGCATCGCGTGCCGGTTTCCGCAGAAGGGCCAAAGGCGGCGCTTGAACGCCTGTTCCGGTTTTATGCCGCGAGGCTGCGCCCGTTCGAGATCACCCGCGAACTGGAGGCGCGCGAGAGGCAGATCGTGCTTCAGGAACATGATTGGCGGCTTGGGTCGAGCCCGGCGGCTCCGCTTCTGCGCAAGATCGACCAACAGCTTTTCGGTAGTCACCCTCTCGGTTCCTGGACCATCGGCCAAAGAAACGAAATTCAGGGGCTGAATGCGGCGGACGCGAAAGCTTTCCACGCCAATTGGTATCATCTTTCCAACGTCGCCTTTGTCGTGCGCGGGAACCTTGCGCCTGAAGTGCTGAGGGAAATTGCGGAACGGGAGCTTGCCAGTTTGGAAGCTCCAGTTTCGTTGCCCGCCCGTCCTTCCGACAAACCGGTTGATGTAGAGGATGCGCGCCTGGATATCGTCATGCAAAACGAGAAATCCACACAAAGATCAATTGTGATGCGCAAGCTGTTCCGTATGCCTGAGCGAGAAGAATTGGCCGAGTTGGCGTCTGTCTCTGTACTCAACCATCTGCTGCGGAGCCGTTTGACCGGATCGTTTTACGATTTCATCATCGAACAACGGAAGATCCCCAATGAGCAGCTTTCTGCGTCGCTAGGGCGGATCCGGCCGGGACTGTTTCTGCTCGACATTCGCGCGGATGTTGCCGAGGGCGTTGATGGTCCAACCTTGGCCGGCGCAATGGCAGATTTTTTGCTGAGCGAGGCTCGTTCCATCACGCCAAGCGCGCGGAACATCGAGCGCATGCGGAAACGTGCAATCGATGCCGCCAACCAAGGGTCGCAAGCGCCGGCACAGGTTTTTCCCCAGCTCGTGCAGTGGCTTGCGGCGGGGCGTCCGTTTTCAGAGTTTGGGCGGATGCCACATTACCTGGAACGGGTGACGGAAGCCGAGATTACCGCAGCCTATACAGCGTTCACAGGTCCAGGCCGTTTGGTCAGCGGCGTGCTGTTGCCGAATGAGGAGGCAAGACCATGAGAGTTCTGATTTTAGCCTGCGCCTTCGCATTCCAAACTTTTCTGTCCGCCCAGGCGCAGGTTCTATGGCGGGCCGCCGATCACGTGACGCCGGGAGGACTGGCCTTCCGCTATGTGCAATTGCCGCGTGGCCAGACACAGGCCATCCAGTTCGGCTGGAAAGACGGTTTCGCCGCGCGACAGCCAAATGGCAAGGGAATCGCTGTATTCGGGCCTGCCCTGATCATGCAAGGCCCCAAAGGAGCAAGTCGCACCGAATTCGTCGAAGACGTCAAGGATGCGCAAGCGCAGCTATACCTTGCCTCGACGCCTCAACACACGATCGGCGGTGTGTTTGCACCTCCTGATAAATTCGCGGCGGCCCTGAACCTGATGGCGAAGACGCTGGCTGATCCGGCGATGGATGCGGCGAGGCTGGAAGATCTGCGCAAGGCACACCTTGCTGCCATCGCACAGGCCGCGCGGCAGCCGATCCTGATCGCCAACCGTGTCGGAGCTCATTTCCTGTGGGATGAAGGCCCGATGCTGGGATGGACCAAGGAAGACCCGGCGAATTTCACAGCGACATCGCTCGCGCAGATCGAGGATTGGAGACGTTCCGTTCTGACGCGCAAGGGTCTGGTGATCGCTGCTGCGGGGCCGGCAAGCGCTGATGAGGCCGCTGTACAGATCGACAAGCTGTTCGCCGGGCTGCCGGTGACAGGTGCGGAACTTCCAGAGCCCATCTTTGCCCGGAAAGAGGTCAGCGGCGCGGTCTTGATCGAAGCTGATGTGGCCCAGACCATGCTCTTGATTGGCGGATGGAGCGCTTTTGAAAACGGCAAGGAGCAAACGATGGCCTTCATCTCGGCCCGTGCGCTTCAGGCTCGCCTGCATCGCGAGGTGCGCGAAAAACTCGGCGCAACGTATGGCGTGACGGCCCAGACCGTCTCCCTGATCTCGCAACCGGTCGTTTTCTCCATGAATTCAATGGTTGCCCATGAGCGCGCGATCGAAGCGCTTGACGTAATACGGAAGGAGCATCAGAGGTTTCTGGTCGATGGATTGAGCCAGAACGAGCTTGATTCCGAACGCCAGCGGCTGAGCACAGAGTACAACGAGAGTATCCGTCGTCCACCCGCGGTTGCCACGCTGCTGCGAGGGGCGCTCTTCGACGGACAAACTCCCGACTACATCGAGAATTTCCTGCATTATGTCGCAGCATTCTCCCTCGTCGAGGTGAATGCCATTCTGAAGAAGCGGCTTGCTGGCAAACCGGTCGCAACGATCGTCGTTGCTCCCAGGGGTGCCGGGTTTTCTGATTTCTGCCTTATACAGGAAGTGGAGAAAGCGAAGACCTGCCCCGCTCTTCGCTGATGGGTTCCGGCGGAGGCTGGGAAGGGAAAGCAGCTGCATCCGACATTCTCGGCCTTTTCAAACAAAGCGACCCACCTTTGCCGCCACCATCTCTGCGGGATTAGAATGTCGGCAATCGCTGGCTTGAACGGGATGCTGCCCCTTGGCAGGCCTGCTCGAATCGCGGTGCGTTGACGTGCCTCTGTTCCCCGTCAGCCTCCATGAGACAGATTTGATGTCTTCACGAAGGGAGGATTTCTGGTTCATCGCAGCCGCAAGGAGCGAAGATGAAGCAGAACCGAAGGACCGCGCCAGCGAACTCCGGGCCGGGCAAGGCGCCGGCAGAGCAAGTGCTGACGGACACCGCATGAGCGACAAGGCAACCAGTTCGCTGAGGGCGCCATCTGGGGATAACGCCAGCGTGCAGGCCCGTGTCACGCCATAGTCATCGAACTGTCGTCACAGGTTCATGACCCCGGCGCATCCGGGCCCCGAAACGCCTGAGTATCGGGGTGCGCATGTCCGGCATTGTCCTTCAAGACATCCACAAGTCGTTCGGGACGACAAACGTGCTGCGCGGCGTCTCCGTCAGCGTCGCTCCAGGCGAGTTCCTGTCACTGGTGGGACCGTCGGGCTGCGGCAAGACGACCCTGATGCGGATCATAGCGGGGCTGGAAGCGGTCGGCGCCGGCTCGGTGGAGATCGGCGGTCGCCAGGTGACGGGGCTGCGCGCTGCTGACCGCGACGTGGCGATGGTGTTCCAGAATTATGCGCTCTACCCGCACCTGACCGTGCGCCAGAACATCGGCGTGCCGCTGATCATGCGGCGGCTCAGTGCGGCGGAGCGCATCCCGCTCATGGGCGGCCTGCTGCCGGGCGTGGCTGACAAGCGACGCATGATCGAAGCGGACGTTGCCGCGGCGGCGGAGATGCTCGGCATCGGCAAGCTGCTTGCGCGCAAGCCGGCGCAACTCTCGGGCGGCCAGAGACAGCGCGTGGCGCTCGGCCGCGCCATTGTTCGGCGCCCGAAGGCCTTCCTGATGGACGAACCCCTGTCCAACCTTGATGCCGCGCTTCGGGTCACGACCCGTTCCGAGATCGTGGCGCTGCATCGCCGTGTCGGGGCTTCAACCGTCTACGTCACCCACGACCAGTCGGAGGCCATGACCATGTCGGACCGCGTGGCCGTGATGATGGAGGGACAAATCCTCCAGATCGGCTCGCCCGAGGAGATCTACGCCGATCCTGCGGATCTGCGCGTGGCGCGCTTCATTGGCTCACCCTCGATCAACGTGCTGGCGGCCGAACTCGACGTTCACGGCCATGCCATGGCAGGCGGCGTGGCGCTCGGCCTGATGACACGGCTGCCGGGGTCCGGCCCCGTCCTGCTCGCCGTGCGTCCCGAGGATCTGTCGCTTGCGCCCTCAGGCATCGCCGCGCGCGTGACACACCTCGAATATCTCGGCGAGAGCCTGCTGGTCCATGCGCTCGTGCGGGAAAGCGACGAAGCGGTGGTATGCCGGCTTGCGCCCGAGATGCGGCGGCGGGTTGCCCGCGGCGAGATGGTGCATCTGAGGCCCGATCCCGCGAAGGCAATGCTGTTCGACGGCGATGGCCGGCGGCTTGCCTCCCATGCCCGGGAACGGGAACATGCCCATGGCTGACGCAGCGATCCAGAGCCAGCCCATGTCGGCAGCGACGCTTGTGCGAACGCCTGCCTTGCGTGGCGACGCTGGCGTGGCCTGGCTTCTGGCGGCGCCCGCCATTCTCGCTTACCTCGCCATGATACTGCTGCCGCTGCTCGCGGTGCTGGCCCTGGCCTTCACCGATTACGAGTTCGGCGCGCGCAGCTTCCGCTGGATCGGATTCGCCAATTTCGCGGACATGGCAAGCGATCGCACCTTCGCCGCCTCCATCCGCAATACCGTGGTATACTGCCTCTTCGTCGCCCCGCTATCGATCGGCATCGCGCTCGGGCTGGCGGTGCTGATCGAAGCAGGCGCGCGCGGACGGGCTTTCTGGCGGGCGGTGTTCTTCCTGCCGGTGGTTTCGTTGACGGTCGCGATGGCGACAGCCTGGCAGTATCTGCTGCATCCGAGCATCGGGCCGCTCAACGCGCTGCTGCGCATGATCGGTGCCGGCGCGCCCAACTGGCTCGGCTCGTCCGACTGGGTGATCGTCTCGCTCGGCTTCATCGGCGTGTGGGAGAATGTCGGCTTCAACCTCGTGCTGTTCCTGGCGGGTCTGACCGCCATCCCGCGCGAACTTTACGCGGCCTCCGAGATCGACGGCGCCCGCAGCGGCTGGTCCAAGTTCTGGCTGGTGACCTGGCCGATGCTCGGGCCGACGATGCTCTTCGTCATCATCATCACCATGACCCGCTCGATACGCGTCTTCGACACCGTGCAGACGCTGACGCAAGGCGGGCCGAACCACGCCTCCGAGGTGCTGCTGCGCACGATCTATCAGGAGGGCTTCCACTACTTCAAATTCGGCTACTCGGCCGCCATCACGCTCGTCTTCCTCGCAATCGTGCTGGGACTGATGCTCATCCAGACCCGGTTTATCGACCGGCGCGTGCATTACGGGTGACGTGATGGAGAGCCACCGCCCGCTGATCAAGGATCTCCCCCGCCTCGCGCTCCTCAGCCTTGCCGCGTTCGTGGTCCTTGCGCCTTACATCTGGATGATCGCGGTTTCGGTGAAGCCGCAGGACGAAGTCTTCAAGGCCTCGCTGTCGCTCATTCCAGATAATTGGGCGCTGGTAGAGAATTACGGCAAGGTCCTGAAGACGGTTCCCGTCTGGACCTTCATCTTCAACGGACTGACTGTCTGCTTCGGAATCCTGTTCTTTCAGATCCTTTTTGCGGTGCCTGCGGCCTATGCGCTGGCGAAGCTGAACTTTCCTGGCCGGGAGGCGGTTTTCGGCTTCGTCATGCTGGGTCTGCTCGTGCCTTATCAGACGACGGCGCTGCCGCTTTATCTCGGCATTCACCACCTTGGGCTGCTCAACAGCTACACCGCCCTGATCGCACCATTCACCTGCTCGGTTTTCGCCATCTTCCTTTTCCGGCAGTTCTTCCGCGCCATCCCGGACGATCTGATCAATGCCGCCCGCATCGACGGAATGGGCGAGTTCTCCATCGTCTGGCGCGTGATCGTGCCCAATGCGCTGCCGGCGGCGACCGCCTTCGCCATCTTCTCGGTGGTCGCGCACTGGAATGACCTGTTCTGGCCGTTGATCGTCATCCAGAAGGGCGACCTCTACACGCCCGCCATGGGCATCCTCGCCTTCCGCTCCGTCGAGGCGGGTGATGACTACGGAGCGCTGATGGCCGCAGCCGTGCTGGTAACCGCGCCGCTCGTGCTGGCGTTCCTGTTCGCACAACGCCGCTTCATCGAAGGCATCACCATGACCGGGCTCAAGGGCTGAGCGCCGGCATTCACGCCAGGGAGAACCTCCATGACCAAACCAGCCTCCATGACCCGCCGCCAGGGTCTCGCCTTGATGGGCGGCGCGTCAGCCGCGGTGTTCATGCCGTCCATCGTCCGCGCGCAGACGGTCGACATCCAGGTGCATTACTCGATGCCGGCTATCTTCAAGGAGGCGCAGGACGCGGTGATGGCGGCCTTCACCGCCAAGCATCCCGAGGTCAAGGCGACCTATGTCAACCCGACACCGACCTATGAGGATGGCGCGCAGCTCCTGCTGCGCAACGCAGCGACCAACTCCATGCCGGAAGTGTCCTTCCAGGGCCTCAACCGGCTCCGCATGTTCGCCGAGCGTGGCGTCGCCGTCGATCTCGCTCCGCTGCTGGCCAAGGAGGGAGATCTCGCCAGGCTGGGCTACTCGCCAGCCATTCTCGGCCTTGGTTTTCACGCCAAGGTGCAGTGCGGACTGCCCTTCGCGACCTCCAATCCGATCAGCTACTACAACGCGACCCTGCTGAGGCGCGCCGGCCTCGACCCGGCCAAGTTTCCGACCAGCTGGGATCAGGTCATCGCTGACGCGCGGAAGGTCCGTGCCCTCGGCGACGGCAATGACGGCATGTTCTTCCGCTGGCCAGGCGATGACTGGATGTTCTCGGCGCTGCTCTACGGCCATGGCGGCCGCATGCTCAACGACGCTGAGACCGATGTTGCGTTCAACGGACCCGAGGGCCTCGCGGCGCTGCGGCTGCTCGACCGGATGGTCAAGGAGGGCGGCATGCCCAATTACGCCGGAACGGCGGACCTTCAGGCCTTCGCCGCCGGCAAGCTCGGCATGATGTTCCGCACCACCGCCCAGGTGCGCTCGATCGCCAGTTCGGTCGGCTCCAACTTCGAGCTTGGGACCACGGTCATGCCTGTCATCGACCCGGCGAGGGGCCGCCTGCCCACCGGCGGCGCGGGCGCCATGATCACCACGAAGGATCCTCGCAAACTCGAGGCCGCCTGGAAATTCGTCAAATTCGCGACCTCGGCCGAGGGCACGACGCTGATGGTCAAAAACACAGGCTACGTGCCATGCAACCAGCTGGCGATCGACGATCCAAGCTATCTGGGCGAGTTCTACAAGGCCAACCCGCTCTTCCAGGCCGCTACCCGGCAGGTTCACCTGATGGTGCCCTGGTATGCCTTCCCCGGCCAGAACTCCGTTCGCGTCACGCAGGTCATGGTCGACAACATCTCGCGCATCGCCGAGCAGAAGGCCACGCCGGAGCAGGTGCTCGCCGACATGGCGACCGAAGTGCGTCGCCTCATCCCGCGCCAGGGCTGAGACCCGTCTTCAACCCCGTCGCTTCGGGCGCTCGCAGTCGCGGGCGCCCGTAATCTTCATCACGGACTGAACATGATCACCCGCATCGCCCAGATTTCCGACACGCATCTTTCACCTGCAAAGCCCTGGTTCCGCAGCAATTTCGATCTCGTGGCGGACCATCTCCGGGCCCACGCTCCGGACATGGTCATCAACACCGGCGACCTGGCGCTAGATGGCGCGGACCAGGAGGCTGACCTTGAGGAAGCCCGCGCTGCCCATGCCGGCCTTGGGCTCGAATGCCGTGCCATCCCCGGCAACCATGACGTGGGTGACCATCTAGACGTGGCGCGCCGCCAGCCGGTCAATGCGGAGCGGCTGGCGCGCTATCGACGCATTGTCGGCCCCGACGCCTGGAGCTTCGACATCCCGGGCTGGCGACTGCTTGGCCTCAACGCCCTGACGCTGGGACTCGATCTAGACGACGGCCAGCAGGACACTTTGGTCAGGGACGCGGCAAGGTCCCTTGCGGGGCGGTCCCTCGCCATCTTCCTGCACAAGCCGCTGATGGATGTCAGCCATGAGGAGAGCCTGACAAGCAACAGATTCATGACGGCCGGCCCCAGGCGGCATCTGGCAGGCCTGCTCGGCGACGCGTCGCCCGCCCTGTTCTGCTGCGGACATGTGCATCAGTACCGCGACACCATCTCGGCTGGCAGCCGTCACCTGTGGGCGCCCGCGACGTCGTTCATGATCAGCGATCCGTGGCAACCCGGCTATGGCGCGAAGATGGTCGGCTACCTCTCCCACGAGTTCCACGCCGACGGCTCGCATCGTCATGAGGTGGTGCCGGTGCGCGGCCTCATCCACCATGACCTCGTTTCCTTCCCGGAAGCCTATGGCGACGTGCGCGCCTGGGGCACAGGCAACGCCTGAGCCTGCGTCGCCGCGCGTCATGCGGCCTCTTCGATCCTAACAACCGCATCTGCCTCAGCAATCCTCAGCCCCGTCACGGCGTCGAACAGCTGCAGGTCCTGCGGGCTGACATCGATGCCGATCGCGGCGCCCGGGCGATAGGGATGGCGGCCGTCGACATGGATCACCAGGGGTTGACCTGCGATCTCGGCATGGATGTGCTGGCCCAGGCCAAGCTCTTCGGCGAAGTCGAACCGTGCCTTCATGCCCACGCCGGAGCTGGCGCCAAGCGGCCGGATCGTCAGCGCCTCGGCACGGATGCCTGCGGTGACGGGGCCGGGCTTCAAGGATGGATAGCGCATCGTGTCGACTGCGAGGCGCTGGCCGTCCGACAGGCTCACGGCCTCGCCATCGGCGCTGACCACGGCATCCAGCAGGTTCAGTCCAGGCGCGCCGATGAAGCTCGCGACGAAGACGCTTGCCGGGCGGTCATAGACATCCTTCGGCGCTCCAACCTGCTCGATCACGCCCTTGTTCATGATCACGAGCCGATCCGCCAATGTCATCGCCTCGACCTGGTCATGGGTCACGAAAACCGAGGTCGCCTTGAGGCGCTGGTGCAGCTTCCTGATCTCGATGCGCATCTGGACGCGCAGCTTGGCGTCGAGGTTGGACAGCGGCTCATCGAAGAGGAAGACTTTCGGCTCCTTGATCATGGCGCGCGCCATCGCCACGCGCTGCCGCTGGCCGCCCGAGAGCTGGCCGGGCTTGCGGTCGAGGAATTCGTCGAGCCCAACGGTCGTGGCGACGGCCTTGACGCGCGCGAGCCGGGCCGCTTTCGGGACCCCGGCCACCTTCAGACCATAGCCTATGTTCTCCGCCACGCTCATGTGCGGATAGAGCGCGTAGTTCTGGAAGACCATGGCGCAGCCGCGCTCCCGCGGCTCACGCTCGTTGACCACCTCTCCGGCGATCGCGATCGTCCCATGGGAAATCTCCTCGAGCCCCGCGATCATGCGCAGCAATGTGGACTTGCCGCAGCCTGACGGGCCGAGGATGACCACGAACTCGCCATCCGCGATGGCGACGTCCACCCCGTGGACGACCTGGGTCTTGCCGTAGCTCTTGCTGACGTTCCGGATGTCGATGTGCGCCATGGATAAGCTCCTACTTGTCTGTCTGGACGAGGCCGCGCACGAACCAGCGCTGCATGAAGATCACCGCGAGCAGCGGCGGCGTCATCACCATGAGCGTGCCCGCCATGGCGATGTGCCAGCGCGGCGGCTCGCCGAAGAGCGGGCCCGGCACGATGCGCTGTAGCTGCATCACGGCCGTGCCGTAATTGGCGATGTCGGTGATGATGAGGAGCGGCCAGAGATACTGGTTCCAGGAATAGACGAACATGATGGTGGCGAGCGCGGCCATATTGGTCTTGGACAAGGGCAGCAGCACGTCCCAGAAGAAGCGCAAGGCGCCGGCGCCATCCATCTTCGCCGCTTCGGCCAACTCGTCCGGCACAGTGAGAAAGAACTGGCGGTAGAGGAACGTGCCTGTGGCGGTTGCGATCAAGGGCAGGATCAGGCCGGTATAGGAGTTCAGCATCGACCATTCCGGCAAGCTGACCGTGATTCCTGCGAACATCGACAGCAGCGCGCTCAACCCGGTGGCGTCGAGCAGTTCCTGATAGGGCCGAAGCACATTGGCGGCGACCGCGTAGGTGGGGACGATGCGGACCTCGAGCGGCAGCATCAGCGTGATGAAGATCAGCCAGAAGAACAGGCTGCGGAACCGGTAGTTGAAGTAGACGATCGAATAGGCGGAGATGGCCGCGATGGCGATCTTGCCGGCCGTGACGCCGATGGCCACGATGAACGAGTTGAGCATCTTCGGCCCGAACCCGGACTGGTTCCAGGCGAGCGTGTAGTTCTCGACCATCTGGTTCCCCGGCCACAGCGGCATCGGCACCGTGTTCACCGTCCGGAAATCGTGGGTCGAGGCGACGAAGACGATCCAGAGCGGCACCAGCAGCATCACGAGGCCGGTGAGCAGGATCAGGTGCGTCAGGACGTTGAGGATCGGGGTGCGTTCAACCATGGCGACCTCAGCTGTAATGAACGCGGCGTTCGACGAACCTGAACTGTATGAAGGTCAGGCTGACGACGAGGAGCATGAGGACAAGCGACTGGGCAGCGGCGAGCGAGTAATCCTTGCCCTTGAAGCCGTCGGAATAGATCTTGTAGACCATCAGGTCGGTCGCACGGGCCGGGCCGCCGGCGGTCGTGATGTCGACGATGCCGAACGAATTGACGAAGCTGTCGGTGAGGTTGATCACCACAAGGAAGAAGAAGGTCGGCGCCAGAAGCGGGAACTGGATGTCGGCCATCCGGCGCAGCACCCCTGACCCGTCCATGGCGGCAGCCTCCGTCAGCGTGCGCGGGATGGATTGCAGCCCTGCCAGGAAGAAGATGAAGTTGTAGGCCACCATCGACCAGGCATTGGCCAAGGTGATGAGGATGACCGCGTCAAGGCCGTCACGCGCCGGGTTCCATATCCCCGGGAACCAGTGGTTCAACGCGGATACGAAACCGGCATCGGGCGCGAATATGAAGCGGAAGGCCAGCCCGACTGCCGGAGCCGCGACGGCGTAGGGCCAGAAATAAAGGAAGCGGTAGGTCTTGTAGCCCGGAAGCTGCCGATCGACGAAGAGCGCGAGCAGAAGCGCCATGCCCATCGCCAGCGCCGTCGACGCCAGCGCGAAGGTGACCGAGATGCGCACCGAGTTCCAGTAGAGCGGATCGTCGAACACGGTCTTGAAGTTCTGCCAGCCGACCCACTGGTTCTCTCCGCCGAAAGGCGGCTCGAGCGTGAAGGACCAGTACAGCGCTTCGCCGGCCGGCCAGTAGAAGAAGGTGAAAACCAGGATGAGTTGCGGCGCGATCAGCAGCGCCGCCAGCCAGGTCCCGGCGAATGTCACGCGTTTTCCGGTCATGTTGGCGCCCCGGCGGCTCGATCGGCCGCATCCATCTTGAGGCGCGGCCGGGCGTGTTGCCCGACCGCGGGAGAGTTGGCCTTGCCGCTCAGGGCAGGGAGCGGCCGCGGAAGGTCTGCTCGAAGCGGCGCAGGATCTGGTTGGAGCGCGCCACCGCGTCGTTCAGGCCGACCTCGACCGTTTTCTGCCCGTTCATGATCGCCTCAAGCTCGGAGCGGACCTCTGAACGGATCGAGGTGAAGTTGCCGAGCCTGATGCCGCGGGTGAACTCGGTCGGAGGGGTGTAGGTCAGCGACTGCATCGCCACCTCGCGGCCCTTGAAGCGCGGCTGCGCATAGAAGCCGTCATCAAGCATCTGGCGATAGGCCGGGACGGTGATCGGGATGTAGCCGGTGACGTTCGGCATCCACTTCACCTCGGCCGGGGTCAGCACGAAATCGAGGAAGGCGGCGGCGGCCTCGTATTCCTCCCTGGACTTGTTGGCCATGACCCAGAGCGAGGCGCCGCCCACCAGCGAATTGTGGCGCGTGAAGCCTTCATAGATCGGGATCATCGCGACGCCCCAGTCGAGCCCGTCGCGAGCCGTCGCGCCGACGACGCCATGGTTGGCGATAGAGGAAACCATCGAGGCGCAGGAGCCGTCGGCGAAGGCCTGCACGATCGTCTTGCCGGTCTGCGCGGTCTGGACCCGGGCCAGCCCCTCGTCCTGCCACTTCTTCAGATTGGCGACATGGCGCGGGAACAGGCCCTTGTTGATGACCAGCTCTGCGCCAAGCCCGTCATAGCCATTGCCCATAGTGGCGATCGGCTGGTTGTGGATGGCCGAGAGCTGCTCCATGTTCTGCCAGGTGTCCATGTCGAAACCGAGCGCGCAGGCGCTGCCGGCGGCCTTCAGAGCCCGCATGTCCTTCTCGTACTGCTCCCATGTGGCGGGGGCTTCGGTGCGCCCGATCCTGGCCCATTCCGCACGGTTCCAGTACATCACAGCGGTGGAGGAGTTGTAGGGGAAGGACCACATCTCGCCCTTCGAGGTGGCGTAGTACGACCGGATTCCTGGAAAATAGTCATTCCATTCGATCTTCATCTTGAAGTCTTTGGCGAACTGGACCGCGTTGTAGGTCGCCTGCGACAGCATGAAGTTGACGGTGCCTGCATCATAGATCTGCACGATGGTGGGATGCTGGCGGGCGCGGAAAGCGGCGATGGTGTTCTGCTCGGCCCGGTCATAGCCGCCCTGGCCCACGCACACCGCCTCGAATCGTGTCTGCGCCTCGTTGAAGCGCTTGCAGTGCTCGGCCATGATCTCGCCGAGCTGCCCGGTGAGCCCATACCAGTACTCGAACTTGATGCGTGGTGCCTGCGCCTGCGCCGCGCCGATCGTGGCCGCGAGCGCCAGCGATGCAATGCTCAATAAACGTGTTGCCATGGTGGACCCCTCATCTGCTTGCGGCATCTGCCGGCATGGCTCCCTAGGTCAGCGGAATGACAGGCATGTTGTGCTTTTGTGGCAGTTTGGATTCCGGTGCGCGGCCG
Organism: Bosea sp. (in: a-proteobacteria); assembly: GCA_023910605.1. NCBI lineage: Bacteria > Pseudomonadati > Pseudomonadota > Alphaproteobacteria > Hyphomicrobiales > Alloboseaceae > Allobosea > Allobosea sp. Next base: position 2,923,412 of record JAAVVV010000001.1, read on the forward strand.
CATGGCTGAAGGATGCGCTACGTGCTTGTGGTCATCCGCGCGTCATCTGCGCGTCATCTGGGCGTGGATTGAGTGCGCTGCGCCGCCTCTGCCCTTTGCTGGCAGCCCGGCCCATCCCGCCCCCTGACAGCCACCCGAACACCGGACCGAACATGACCAGCCACCCGACCTTGCCCGTCCTCGGCGTCGCCCTGCCGCTTGGCGGATTCCGCCTGCACCGTGACTGGATCCTCGAGAAGCAGCGCGACCTCGAGATCCAGGATTTCTGCCATACCGAACTGCTCGATGGGGACTGGCGCGGCATGGTCGCCCAGTACAAGGCGGCGCTTGACGGCTACACGGGCCGGCTGGGCATCCACGGCCCGTTCTGGGGCTTCGCCATCGCCTCGATGGACAGCGACATCCGCGCCGTCGTCTCCCGCCGCATGATGCAGGGGCTCGATGTCTGCGAGGCGCTGGGCGCGACGCAGATGGTCATCCACTCGCCTTACACCACCTGGGATCACAACAATCTCGACACCAATCCGGGCAGTCGGCAGGGCGTGGTCGAGCGCGCCCATGCGACGCTGGCCGCGGCCGTGAAGCGCGCCGAGGAGATCGGCTGCGTTCTGGTTATCGAAAACATCGAGGATGTCGATGCGCAAATCCGCGTCGATCTGGCGAAATCGTTCGACAGCCCCTCCGTCCGCGTTTCGATCGACACGGGCCACGCCAATTACGCCCATGGCTCGACCAACGGACCTCCGGTTGACAATTACGTCCATGCTGCCGGCGACATGCTGCATCATGTCCACCTGCAGGATACCGATGGACATGCCGACCGGCACTGGAACCCGGGCGAAGGCAACATTCCGTGGCAGGCCGTGTTCCGCGCCCTTGCCAAGCTCGGCAGCAACCCGCGCCTTATCCTCGAAGTGCGCGAGAAGGAGACAGTCAGGGCCGGGGCGGACCATCTGATACGGCTCGGCCTGGCGCAATGATCGCGGCGCGGTGACTCTCTGTTGACACCGCCTTCTCCGAGCGCACGGCATAAGGTAATCCAAGAAGTGTCCCGGGCATTCGCCCGGGGCTGAGAGCGCATCGTGCGCGACACCTCCGAAGCTGATCCGGGTCCGGCCAGCAGAGGCCATCCGAAACGATGATTCGGACGCGCGAGGCGATCGGCAAGGCGCCGGCTGCCAGGCGGAGGGTCAGCGTTTCCGGTATCCTGACCAGCGTGAACGCCTTGAACGGCTTGATTTTACGTCGCTCGACAAACCTCATGTCGCCGCGCAACTCAGCCCACAGCGCGATCCGCGCGAACGGGAACTCCGGACGCAGGCCCAGCGGCCGTGCGACGCCGGCAAGGCCATCCTCAAGCTTCGCCACGAAGCCGCGCCCGGAATGGAAGTGGTTGACGAGCATGATCTCGCCGCCCGGTGCGAGCACCCTGGCGCACTCGTCCAGCACGCGCTCCGGGTTGGCGACAAGCGTGATCACGAACTGCGCCACAACCGCGTCGAACGCGCCGTCCGGAAAGGACAGCCGCTCGGCGTCCATGACATGCAGGCCCGCGACCCACGGGTAGCGGCCGGTGGCGTGACGGGCGTGCGCCATGGTCTCTACGCCGAGTTTGCGCGAGTTGCGCGGCCATCATGAGAACGGACAGCCGCATGGGGGTGGATGGGACCACCACCGAAAAATCGCCGGCCACTGCCGCCTCGCCGCCGATGTGCCCGCATGCCCCCTCGGAGCGGCCGTCGGCAGCCCCGACATGATGGCATTGCCGCCGTGGGCCTGAGGATTCCGTTCCGCCAGCCTGTGGACAGCGGCGGGAGGCACGGCCCCTGACACTGAACTTGCATTGAAGCGTCATCCAACCGTCGCACTACACCGCTAGGCGTCGCCAAACGAGTAGGAGGACAGCATGCTTGAACTGCTAAATGTCAACCGCGATTTCGGCACCAAGCGCGCTGTCGACGATGTCAGCCTGAATATTGAAAAAGGCAGCTTCGTTGGCGTCATAGGCCGCTCCGGCGCCGGCAAATCGACGCTGCTCAGGATGGTCAACCGCCTGCAGGATGTCTCGTCGGGCTCAATCCGCTGGAATGGACAGGACGTCACCACGCTGAAAGGTCAGGCCTTGCGTGACTGGCGGGCCTCCTGCGCCATGGTCTTCCAGCAGTTCAACATCGTCGGCCGCCTTGACGTGATGACCAATGTGCTGATGGGCCGGCTCAATCACGCCCCGCAGATACGTTCCCTGCTCAAGCTCTGGTCTGCGGACGACCGCGCCATCGCCGTCTCCGCGCTGGAGCAGTTCGACATCACGGCGCTTGCCGGCCAGCGAGCTGAATCTCTGTCTGGCGGGCAGCAGCAGCGCGTCGCCATTGCCCGCGCGCTGGTGCAGGAGCCCGAGATTGTGCTGGCGGACGAGCCTATCGCCTCGCTCGACCCGCGCAACACCAAGGTCGTCATGGATGCGCTGCTGCGCCTCAACAAGCATTTCGGCATCACGGTCATCTGCAACCTGCACGACCTCGACATCGCCAAGGAATACTGCGGTCGGCTGATCGGCATGGCGCAGGGCCGGATCGTGTTCGATGGCGCGCCCGATGCGCTCACCGAAAGCGCTGCCCGCGACCTGTACGGCCTCGAAGCCCATGAGGCGATGACCGTCCTGCCGCCTGTCGCCGGCGGCATCTATCAGCCCCTTGCGGCTGTCGCCTGAGCCCGCTGCCGGCTTCAGGTCGGCGCGGTTCCACACGTCCCAACCCCAACTTTCTCGCTGGAGTGAAAGCATGTCCCTGACCCGCCGCCTTGCTCTCGGGGCCGTCGCCGGCCTCGCGCTCGCCGCAACATCTTCCGCCGCCTTCGCCCAGGACTGGCGGGCCCGGTTCCCGGAACTCGTGTACGCTGTCGTGCCAGCCGAGAACGCCTCCGGCGTGACCGAGCGCATGGGCCCCTGGATGGAGTATCTCTCCCGCGAACTCGGCGTGAAGGTCACGCTGCGCATCGCCTCCGACTACGCCGCCGTGATCGAGGGCCAGCGCGCCGGCTCGATCCACATCGGCGATTACGGCCCGTCGTCTTACGTGCGCGCCCACACTGTCACCAATGGGGGCGTCGAGGCATTCGCCACGCTGCGGGCTGGCGACGGTTCCACGGGATACTTCTCGGTTGCCTACGCCAAAGCCTCCGCACCCGGCTCGACGCTCCAGGATTTTCGCGGCAAGAACCTGTGCCTCGTCGATCCCAACTCGGCGTCGGGCAACAACGTTCCGCTCTACAGCTTCAGCAAGATGAACCTGAACCCGGAGCAGTTCTTCGCCCGGGTCACCAATGCTGGCAGCCATGAAAATGCTGTGATGGCCGTACAGCAGGGCACATGCGACGTCGCCTTCAACTGGTGGAATTCGGATGACGACTCCAACCTGACCCGCATGGCCAACAAGGGAATGGTCAAGAAGGAAGACTTCAAGATCGTGTTCCGCTCGGAGAAGATCCCCGGTTCGCCCTATGCCTACCTGACCTCGCTGCCCGCCGAGGCCAAGGCCGCGATCCGGCAGGCCTTCTTCGATGCCCCTACCAAGGGCAAGGCGGCTTTCGATCGCCTCTCGGACGGCAAGTCGCCCAACTTCGCTCCAGCCCAGCACTCTGACTATCAGGTGACGATCGAGCTTCAGCGCTTCGTCGACAGCCTGCGCCGCCGCAGCGGCTCCTGAGCCATCGACTTCACCGGGGGCGCCGCATGATCGTGCGGCGCCCCTCTTCTTTGCACGCAAAGGCAAGGCCGCCAGGACCCCATGGCACACGCGATTTCCCGGCTTCCAGACCACCAGATCGCTGACCTGTCCGCCGCCTACCGGTCAGCACAGGCCGCCAAGCGCCGCACAACGTTGATCGGCGTGCTGGTTCTTGCCGTGCTGATCATGCTGGCGGGCCGCGTCGCCGAGGTTGATCTCGCCAAGCTGTGGGCCAACGCCCATCAACTCACGAGCTATCTCGGCCGCATCTTCTACCTGGACAACGGCAAGCTCGTCCTCACCGACATCGCCGACTGGTACTGGGGCTTCTGGCGCTGGATGAGCCGTCTTTGGGACACGGTGCTGATTGCCTATCTCGGCACGCTGCTGGGTGCCATCGGGGCCTTCTTCCTGTGCTTCGCGGCCACGGTGAACCTCGCGGTCAACCCGGCGCAGCGCTTCCTTGCCCGTCGCTTTCTCGAGTTTTGCCGCACAGTTCCAGAGATCGTCTTCGCGCTGATCTTCGTGGTGGCCTTCGGGCTCGGGCCTGTGCCGGGCGTGATCGCGATCATGATCCACACGGTCGGGGCGCTCGGCAAGCTGTTCGCCGAGGTGGTCGAGAACATCGACATGAATCCGGTCGAGGGAGCCATCGCCACCGGCGCGACCCGCTGGCAGGCCATCCGCTACGCGGTCGTGCCGCAGGTGCTGCCCAACTTCGCCAGCTACGCGCTGCTGCGCTTCGAGATCAACGTGCGCGGCGCCTCCGTGATGGGCTTCGTCGGCGCGGGAGGGATCGGCCAGGACCTGATCGAGGCCATCCGCAAATTCTACTACTCGGATGTATCCGCGATCCTGCTGCTGATCATCGCCACGGTCATGGTCATCGATGTTGTGACCGAGCGCATCCGCCACCGCCTGATCACGCAGGAGCACGCAAAGTGAACTCTCTTCGGCAGCCCTCGCGCATGTTTCCTGACCAGTCTGCGGTCAAGGTGCGCCATGGAGCGCTGGTGATCGGCTCCCGGCGCGAGCGCTGGATCACGCTCGCCGTCGTCCTGGCAATGGCCGGCGTCGCGCTGCTCGCGCTCGTCAGGCTTGAGTTTTCCTTCGCCCGTCTGGGCAGCGGCATCGTGCAGCTCGGGACGTTCCTGGGGATGATGGTCCCGCCGACGCCCGGCACGCAGCTCTGGATGCTTCTGAAGGCGCTGGCCGAAACCGTGGCGATCGCCTTTCTGGGCACGCTGCTTGCAGCGATCATCGCCTTTCCGCTCAGCTTCCTCGCGGCCCGCAACACCATGGCGAGCCGCATCGTGCGCTTCTTCACCCGAAGGTTCTCCGATTCGATACGCGGCGTCGACACGCTGATCTGGGCGCTGATCTGGATCAATGTCGTCGGTCTCGGGCCATTTGCGGGCGTGCTGGCCATCATGACCAGCGATATTGGCTCCTTCTCCAAACTCTATTCGGAAGCCATCGAGGGTATCGACCGCAGGGCTGGAGAGGGCGTGATCTCCACCGGCGGCAGCCGGCTGCACGCCATAAGGTTCGGCATCGTGCCGCAGGTCATGCCGGTGCTGATCAGCCAGACCCTCTATTACTTCGAATCCAACACGCGCTCGGCCACCATCATCGGCATCGTCGGCGCTGGCGGGATCGGGCTTTATCTCGCCGAGACGATCCGCACATACGAATGGGACCAGGTGGCGTTCATCATCCTGATGATCCTGGCGACGGTCGCCGTGATCGACCATGTCTCCTCGCGCCTCAGACTAGCGCTCGTCGGCACAAGGACGGGAAAGCTGTGAGAAACGTCACGCCACTGTCATATACGCTTGTCAAAGGCACGGTCATGACAACGACATATTCCATCGATGACCGCAAGGCCGTGCTCGCGCTGTTGGCGCGGGCCACGAGGCCGGAACTGGCCGATCCGCTTGGCCGGAACTGGCCCGACATCGTCGTGCGCGACCTGAGAAAGCCGGAGATCGGCCTTGCCATGCTGCGCGGCCGGATGGGCGGCGACGGCGCCCCGTTCAACCTCGGCGAGGCCACGGTGACGCGCGCCGTGGTGGAGCTTGCCGGTGGACAGCGTGGCCACGGCCAGAGGCTGGGGCGCGATGCGACAGTTGCCCGGCTTTCCGCCATTGTCGACGCATTATGGCAGGACGAGGCGGAACGGCCGCGCATCGAGCGCGACATCCTGACCCCGATCCGCGCAAGACTGGCCAGCATGACGACGAGAACGCGATCCGAGACGGCGGCGACTCGCGTCGATTTCTTCACCATGGTGCGCGGAGACGGCTGACATGACCACGACCGCACAGGCTCGCCCTTCCCTCGCTGAAGGGTTCTCGAACTCCGTCTTCGACAGCCAGTCGACGTTCCGCTCCGCAATGGAAGCGCTGGCCCGCCCAGGGCGCATCAGGCCGATCGGCGCAGACATCCTGCCGGATGCGCCCCTCCTGCCTTCGGCCGCTGGCCTCATCCTCGCGCTCTGCGACTTCGAGACGCCGCTTTATCTGTCGCCGCATCTCGCGGCCTTGCCCGGCGTCGCCGCGTTCCTGCGTTTCCACAGCGGGGTCCCGCTGGTGGCCGAGCCCTCACGAGCGGCCTTCGCCCTGCTGGACCTGGCCCATGACAGGCTGGATCTCGGCAGCTTCGCGCAGGGCACGCCCGAATATCCCGATCGATCGACCACCATCATCGCCTGCTGCACGAGTTTGCAGGCAGATGCGGCCCTGTTCGTTGCCGGGCCGGGCATCGCCGATGTGGCGCAGTTGCACGTTCCCGACCTGCCCCCGGATTTCATCGCGCAGTGGGCGGCAAACCGCGCCAGCTTCCCGCTTGGCGTCGACATGATCTTCGCGGCGCCGGGAGCCCTTGTCGGCCTGCCGCGCAGCGCCCGCATCATCGGGGAGGCTTATTGATGTATGTCGCGGTCAAAGGGGGCGAACGCGCCATCGCCAACGCTCATCGGCTGCTGGCCGACAAGCGGCGCGGCGACAGGCAAGTTGCCGTCATCGGCGTTGAACAGATCGAGGAACAGCTCGCCCTTGCGGTTGACCGTGTGATGACCGAGGGCTCGCTCTATGACCGCACGCTTGCGGCGCTGGCGATCAAGCAGGCGCGCGGCGACCTGATAGAGGCGATTTTCCTGGTGCGCGCCTACCGCACCACGTTGCCGCGCTTCGGCTTCTCCGAGCCGCTGGACACCGCCGCCATGCAGGTGCGCCGGCGCATTTCGGCCACCTACAAGGATCTGCCCGGCGGCCAGGTGCTGGGCCCGACCTTCGACTATACCCACCGGCTGATCGATTTCGCGCTGATGGCCGACGGCGAGGACAGTGGCGAGACCGAAAGCCCCGCCACCGCTCCGGCCGATGCGGATGAGCGCATGCTGCGCGTCACTGACATCATCGGCGCCGAGGACATGATCGAGGCCAACCCGGCGCCCGGACAGGGCCAGCCGGTCGGTGATCTCACGCGAGATCCGCTCGGCTTTCCCGCAGGCCGCGACCTTCGCCTGCAGAACCTCGCACGCGGCGACGAGGGTTTCCTGCTGGCGCTGGGCTATTCCACACAGCGCGGCTATGGCCGCAATCACCCCTTCGTGGGCGAGATCCGCATGGGTGAGGTCGAGGTCGAGATGCTCGACGAAGACCTCGGCTTTGCCGTTCCTCTCGGGGACATCACGCTCACCGAATGCCAGATGGTGAACCAGTTCAAGGGCTCGCTCACGGAGCCGCCCCGGTTCACGCGGGGCTATGGGCTTGGCTTCGGCCATTGCGAGCGCAAGGCCATGTCGATGGCGCTTGTGGACCGCGCCTTGCGGGCCGCCGAGTTCGACGAGGAACGCAAGGGTCCGGCGCAGGACGAGGAGTTCGTCCTGTCACACTCGGACAATGTGCAGGCGACCGGCTTCGTGGAGCACCTCAAACTGCCCCATTACGTCGACTTCCAGGCCGAGATTTCGATGCTGCGCGAGATGCGCGCCGAGGTCGCGGCGCGCGCGGCCGCACAGGTTCAGGAGGCCGCGGAATGACGGGACCAGCCATGAATGCCGCCTACAACTTCGCCTATCTGGATGAGCAGACCAAGCGGATGATCCGCCGCGCGATCCTGAAGGCCATTGCGGTGCCGGGCTATCAGGTGCCCTTCGCGAGCCGCGAGATGCCAATGCCCTATGGTTGGGGCACGGGCGGCGTGCAGGTCACCGCCGCGATCCTGGGGCCGGACGATGTGCTCAAGGTGATCGACCAGGGCGCCGACGACACCACAAACGCGGTCTCGATCCGCGCCTTCTTCGCGAAGACCGCTGATGTCGCCGTGACGACTTCCACGGCCGAGGCCACCATCATCCAGACCCGTCACCGCATCCCCGAGGCACCGCTGACCGCCGATCAGGTGCTCGTCTACCAGGTGCCGATCCCGGAGCCGCTGCGCTTTCTCGAACCGCGCGAGACCGAGACACGCACCATGCACGCGCTCTCGGAGTATGGGCTGATGCACGTCAAGCTTTACGAGGACATCGCCCGCCACGGCCACATCGCAACCGCCTACGCCTATCCCGTGGAGGTCGCCGGCCGCTATGTCATGGACCCGTCGCCCATCCCGAAATTCGACAATCCGAAGATGGATGACTGCCCTGCCCTTCAGCTTTTCGGCGCCGGGCGCGAAAAACGCATCTACGCCATCCCGCCGCACACCAAAGTTGTCAGCCTGGATTTCGAGGACCATCCTTTCGAGCGTAACAGGTTCGACGCGCCCTGCGCGCTGTGCGGCGCGACCGACAGCTATCTCGATGAAGTGGTGACCGACGATCGCGGCGGGCGGATGTACGTATGCTCCGACACCGATCATTGCGAAGATCGTCGCGCCAGGGGCCATCGCGGGACGATGCTGGCCAATGCGCCCTCCACCGGGCCCGAGCAGGGCCGGAATATGGAGGCAGCCGAATGAACCCGGCCAGGCACAGACCCCTTCTCGAAGCGAGGTCGCTGACGAAGAGCTATGGCGGCCGCCCCGCCTGCCGGCAGGTCTCCCTCAGCCTCGACGCTGGCGAGGTCCTGGCGATCGTCGGGGAATCGGGCTCCGGCAAGTCGACCTTGCTGAACCTCCTGTCAGGCCGGCTCGCGCCCGACGCGGGGACGGTCCATTACTGCATGCGTGACGGGTTGGTGCGCGACATCGCCCTGATGTCCGAGGCTGAGCGCCGGCTTCTGGCGCGCACTGACTGGGGCTTCGTGCATCAGGATGCGGCGCTTGGCCTTCGCATGAATGTTTCCGCTGGCGGCAACATCGGCGAAAGGCTCATGGCGGTCGGCGGGCGCCATTATGGCAACATCCGCGAAACTGCGGCCAACTGGCTCACCCGCGTCGAGATCGGCGTCGACCGCATCGACGACAAGCCGACCGCCTATTCGGGCGGCATGCGCCAGAGGCTGCAGATCGCGCGCAACCTCGTCACCAACCCCCGCCTTGTCTTCATGGACGAGCCCACCGGTGGGCTGGACGTCTCCGTGCAGGCACGCCTGCTCGATCTCATCCGCGGGCTTGTAGCGGATTTGGGTCTTGGTGTCGTTCTGGTCACCCATGACCTCGCCGTGGCGCGGCTGCTCTCCCACCGCATCATCGTGATGAAGGAGGGACATGTGATCGAAAGCGGGCTGACCGACCGGGTGCTCGACGATCCCCAGGCGCCCTACACGCAACTCCTCGTCTCTTCGGTGCTGGCAGCATGAACCATCTTCCCAACAAGGTCGCGCTGGCCGTGGAGGGTCTCGGCAAGAGCTTCATCCTGCACATGCATGGCGGCGCGCGCCTGCCCGTCGTGGCGAATGTCGGCTTCGTCGTCCACGCGGGTGAGTGCGTGGTGCTGGGCGGGCCGTCGGGCACCGGCAAATCCTCCATCCTCAAGATGCTCTACGGCAACTACCTTGCCGGTTGTGGCCACATCCGGGTGCGGCATGATTCGGATATGGTGGACATCGTGGGCGCCGAGCCGCGCGTCGTGCTCGACGTCCGGCGGCGCACGCTCGGCTATGTCAGCCAGTTCCTGCGCGTCATCCCGCGCGTGCCGACGATCGAGATCGTGGCGGAGCCGGCGCTCGCCGCGGGCGTGGCGCGCGATCGGGCGATGGAGCGCGCAGCCGGGCTGCTGGACACGCTCAACCTGCCCGAGCGCCTCTGGAGATTGCCGCCGGCGACGTTCTCTGGCGGCGAGCAGCAGCGCGTCAACATCGCGCGCGGCTTCGCTGGCGAACATACGATCCTCATCCTCGACGAGCCGACCGCATCGCTCGATGCCGCCAACCGCGAGGCGGTTATCGGGCTAATGGCGACGCGCAAGGCGGCCGGCACAGCCTTCGTCGGGATATTCCACGACGAGGAGGTGCGCGCTCGCGTCGCCGACCGCATCATCGACGTCGCCGGCTTCGCGGCGCGTGATCACGTCACGGGGGAGGCAGCATGAGCGCCGGCCAGCTGCCCGAGCGCCTGCCGACGCGCCTGTCGGAGGAGCCTCTTGTCCACGCGACCGCAGTCGTCATCGGCTGCGAGATCGGCCGCTACACCGAGGTCGCCGAACGCTGCGCCGTGACCGACAGCGTGATCGGCGATTACTCGTACATGATGCGCGAGTGCGAGGTCTGGACAGCGACGATCGGCAAGTTTGTCAACATCGCCAGCCATGTCCGGCTGAATGCTACCAATCATCCCACATGGCGCGCCAGCTTGCACCACTTCACCTATCGCGCGGGCGACTACTGGGCCGATGCGCAGCACGAGGCGGAGTTCTTCGACTGGAGACGGAGGCACGCGGTCAATATCGGCCACGACGTCTGGATTGGCCATGGCGCGACGGTTCTGCCGGGGGTCACGGTCGGGAATGGCGCGGTCATTGGCGCGGGGGCTGTCGTCAGCAAGGATGTGCCAGCATGGAGCATCGTCGGCGGCGTGCCCGCCCGGCTGATCCGTGCACGTTTCGACGCAGCAACCGGCGCGCGCCTCGAACGGCTCGCCTGGTGGGACTGGAGCCACGGGCAATTGCGCGACGCGCTCGATGATTTCCGTGCGCTTCCCATTGATGAATTCCTGATGCGTTATGAGGCAAGGCGATGACCATGGCGCAGATATTTGCCAATGCCGAGATCGTTACGCGCGAAGACCGCTTTCGGGGCTATCTCGTTGTCGAGAACGGACTGATCAGCGAGGTTGGCGCCGGCGCGGCGCCCGAGAAAGGCATCGATCTCGGCGGTGATTTTCTTCTGCCCGGCCTGATCGAGATCCATACCGATCATCTGGAGGCGCATTTCATGCCGCGCCCGAAGGTGGAATGGAATGCGGCAAGCGCTGTGCTTGCCTACGACGCGCAGATCGCTGCTTCTGGCATCACGACGGTGTTCGATTCACTGCGCATCGGGATCGACGAGCACGAGTCGAAGGCCGGCGTGAGCGCAAGGGTCGCCGAGTTTGCGGAGCTGATCGCCCAGGCCTCGGCCGCAGGGCATCTGCGTTGCAATCACCTGACCCACATACGCTGCGAGGTCCCGGCAAGGGACGTGGTGGACGAACTCAAGCTGTTCCTCGACCGTTTCCCTGTGCAGTTGATCTCGCTGATGGACCACACGCCCGGCCAGCGCCAGTTCCGTGACCTCGACAAATACTTCACCTACTACGGCGGCAGGACCGGCAAATCCGACGCCGAGGTTCGTGAAGTGGTGGCGCGGCGCCAGAGCACCGGCGGCCAGCGCGCCGAGCACAACCGCCCCCTGATCGTGGCGATGGCCGCAGCCCAGGGGATCAAGCTCGCAAGCCATGACGACACGACACTCGATGAGGTTGCGCGTTCGCATGCGGAAGGCGTGAGCGTCGCCGAGTTTCCAACCACGCTTGATGCGGCGGCCGCCTCCCAGGAGGCTGGCATGTCCACAGTGATGGGCGCGCCCAATGTCGTGCGCGGCGGCTCGCATTCCGGCAACGTGGCGGCGCGGGAACTGGCCGACGCCGGCCTGCTCAACATGCTCTCCTCGGACTATGTCCCGGCAAGCCTGCTGCTCGGCGCCTTTCAGTTGGCGGATAGCCCGAGAATCGACGGCCTGCCTGGCGCCGTCCGGCTGGTCACGTCCAATCCCGCCGCCGCACTCGCCCTTTCCGACCGGGGCGAGATCGCGAAAGGCAAACGCGCGGACCTGATCAGGGTCACGGGCTCGGCTTCTGCGCCCGTGGTCCGCACCGTCTGGCGGGCTGGCGAGCGTGTGGCGTAAGCCTATGACGATCGGGGGGCACGGGTCACTCGTCGGTCAGGCCGCTCCGGTGGCGCAGCCTGGCGCAGGAGTTTTCGTCGCAGTCGCCGGACCAAGCGGCGCAGGGAAAGACAGCCTGATCGCAGGAGCGAGGCATGTCTTTGCCGGTGATGAACGCATCGTCTTTGCACGGCGCGTGATCACGCGGCCGCCTGATGACAGCGAGCCCTATGAAAGCGCCACGCCGCTGGCTTTCCGCCTCAGAGCCGAGAGTGGAGGCTTCGCGCTATGGTGGTCGGCCAACGGCCTGGAGTACGGGCTTCCGGCCTCCCTTCTCGACGATTTCGCGCACGGTCGGGTCATCGTGGCGAATGTCTCACGCGACATGACGCCGATGGTGCGCAGCCGTTTCTCCAGGGCGCTGGTCGTTCATGTCACAGCCTCGTCCGAGACCCTTGCCGCACGCCTTGAACAGCGCGGCCGCGAGCCTGCGGACCAGCGTGAGCATCGCCTGGCCCGCGCCCTGCTCAAGGATCAGTCTGTCGAGGCCGACATCCGCATCGAGAATGACGGGGCGCTGCATCACAGCATCGACGCTTTTGTCGCCGCGCTCAGATCCCTGCTGGCGAGATAGCGGCCGATCATGTCCCATCCGCGCTACGCCATCTATCTCGCGCCGCCCGTAGATGCCCCGCTCTGGGCCTTCGGCTCAAAGGTGCTCGGCCATGACGCCGCCACCGGCAAGGACCTGCAGGGCTTCGCGCCACGCGGAATCGACCCTGCCGCCTGGCGCAGGATCACGATGCGGCCGCGCCAATATGGATTTCACGCAACGCTGAAGGCGCCTTTTCATCTGGCTGCCGGCAAGAGTCTTGAAGACCTTCAGTGCAAGCTGTCCGCCTTCGCTGCCGCTAGAGACGCCTTCGATCTCGGCCCCCTGGCTGTCACCGCCATCGCCGATGGATCGGGCCATGGTTTCGCTGCGCTGACGCAGACCTTGCCATCTGCTCCGTTGGCGGAGCTGGAGATGGCTACGGTTTGCGCCTTCGATGATTTTCGGAGCCCGATGACGGCGGCCGATCGTGCAGCAAGACGGCCCGAGCGCCTGAGCCCGCGCCAGCGTGACGCGCTGGACCGCTTCGGTTATCCGTTCGTCGGGCCCGACTTTCGCTTCCACATGACGTTGACCGGAGAAGTCGCCGACGTGCATGACATCGCCGACATGCTGGCGGACGCGATGGCCAACGAGATCGGCACTGCGTTCCTGAAGGTCGACGCGCTCGTCCTGTTCGAGCAGCCAGAGAGCGGCGCAAACTTCCGGATCATTCAGCGTGCAGATATGCGCGAGTCTGATTAGGAAGCGGATCTGCCGGGTCTTGCCCGCGCCCGTTTACGCCGATGCCTTTCGACCGATGCCACGGCGATCCTGATTGAATCCTTGCTGCGGATGCGAGGTTCCGATGAGATCAGGCAAAGGGCGGACTGTCTGCTTCGGGTTTATGACGCTTTCCCGGCATGGATCAGATCCTCCTCGTTGCCACAAGACACACCTCAAGGCAGACCAATTCAATGGGGGTGGATCACTGTTCAAAGTCGTCCCCATAGATCGGCGCCCAGCAGGCCCGCGCTTGCGATGGCGCCAGCATAGGGCACCACTGTCGGACACACGAAAACCCCGGTCGGGGGCTTGTCCTCCCGCGCCTTGATGGCGATCAGCGCGATGTTGATGACCACGAACACGATCAGCGTTCCGGTCGAGGCGATGTCAGCAAGGCCCGAGAGCGGCACAGCCAGCGAGAGCGCAAGGATCGCGCAAACCCCGGCGACAGTGGCCGTCACAGGAGCGCGGCTTGTTGGGTCCACCTTGCCGAGCGCCGCCGGCAATTGCCCGCGATCGGCGAGTCCATACACCACCCGGGCGATAACGATCATGTTGACGAGCACACCGTTGAGCGTCGCGGCCACCGCCACAAGGCTCATCAGCCAGAGCGGCCAGCCCGTGAGCCGCTGAAACACCAGCGCCAGAGGCGCAGGCGACGCCGCAAGCTCGGCGGACGGCACGGCCGTCACCGCTATCAGCACGACGAGGGCGTAGAACAGGGTCGTCAGTCCGAGCGTGATGAAGAGCGCTCTCGGCAAGGTGCGGCGCTGATCCTTCATCTCCTCGGAGATGTTGACCAGATGCTCGAAGCCGATGAAGGCGAACACCGCCAGCAGCGCTGTCGAGGCCAAGCCCGCCCAGGCGCCTCCGTCCTGCACGCCCGGAATGATGGCCGCCAGCGGCGGCCCGAGATCGAGCGTTGCCAGCCCGGCGACGATGATGACGGCAAGGCCGCCAACCTCGATCAACGTCATTCCGCCGGCGATGCCGATGGCCTGAAGCGTCGCGCGCATGGCCAGCGCGCCGAGCCCAAGCACGATGCCGGCGATGAGGACAGGCTGCGGCAGCGGCAGGAAGACGCTGAGATAGCCCGATGCACCGACCGCAATGGTCGCGGCGGAAACCGTGGATGTGGCGATGCAGAGCAGGCCGACCGCAAACCCCAGCCGCTTGCGGCGAAAGGCTTCCTCGACATAGGCCGCCTCGCTGGCCGCCACTGGCAGACGCGTGCCCAATTCCGCGAAGCTGGCCGCCGAGAAGCCCATAACCAGCGCGGCGATGAGGAAGGCAAGCGGCGCATGGGCGCCCGACCGGCCAGCGGCAAGGCCGACAAGCACATAGATCCCGGCCCCGATGGTGATGCCCAGCCCATAGAGCACCGCCGGGCCGAGGCCGATCGCGCGGGCGAGACGAACCGGCTGCTCAGACATCGGCGTCAGGCCTGGCAGCTGGCGTGCATCCGCCCGTTGGCCCGCCGGCGCAGGCCGATGGCGTCCCTGCCCCGAAGGCAAGCGGCGCCTCCGCGCCAATAACCGGCGCCATGTGGTGGCTTGCCTCGGAGCTCATCACCAGCGCGATCGGCAGCAGGATGCCGCCCCCATGCCCGGGCCTCGCGCTCGTTCAGGACCGGAATGTCATGGCCCGGAACGATCTCGCCAAATTGAAGCAACCTCGACATGACAATCCCCAGATATCCGCCTTCAATCACGACACCCGAAAACCGCCTCATCGCATAGCAGAAAAACACATAGAAGAACCTGCATTCGAAGCGTGCCGCCCTTGCAGATCCGCAGATGGCGGAAAGGCCTTCCGGACGCCGGAACGCGCGGCTCAGGATGCGTCCATCCGCCAGCCATAGAGCCAGCCATAGCGCTTGCGCATGCCCTCATCGCCGAGGCGCCGCAGCACCAGATCGCGCGCCACGGCGAGGGGAAAGCCTGCGTGATAAATGCGGCCATTGCTCCGCGCCGTCTCCTGGACCCGGGCGGCGCGCTGTCGCCGCAGCGTGGCGAAGCGGCCCAGCGCCGCCTCGATCGCCCCTTCCTGAGCGGCGGCCAGGGCCGGCGCCAGCAGCGCTGCCAGCAGCCCTGCATCCTCGATGGCAAGGGCTGCGCCCTGCGCCAGGAACGGCAGCACAGGGTGCGCCGCATCCCCGATCAGCGCAGCGCGGCCTTTCGCCATGGCGGCGGCAGGGCGGTCAAAAAGCGACCAGACCTGCCAGCCCTCGGCTGCGGCGCCCAGCGCCTTGAGCGGCTTCGCGGCGCCCGCCAGCATCGCCTGAACCTCCGAACGGTCGCCCTCCCGCGTCCAGCCCTCGCGCGCCGGCCCGCCCTTCCGGATCAGCACGAGGTTGATGAAGCGCCCGGCCGCGACCGGATAATGCACGGCATGGCCTTGCCGCCCAAGCCAGAGGTTGACCGCAGGCATGTGCGCGAACTCGGCTGCGGCGTCAGCCGGAATCAGCGTCCGCCACGCCTCATGGCCAGTGAAGGCGGGCTGGCCCGCATCGCCCAGCAGCCGCCGGACATCCGACCAGATCCCGTCAGCGCCAATCAGCGCCGAGGCCTGCAGCGTTTCGCTGCTCCCCCGCTCCGTCTCGACGGTCACGGCGATATCCCTGCCATCTTGCGTCAGCGCCACGATGCGGCGGCCCACCATGAGCCGGATGCCGTGCATCATCCGCGCCTGGTCGAGAAGGGCTGTCTGGAGATCGGCACGGCGCAGGCACCAGAAGGGCGCGCCGTCAGGTTCGGCCGCCTCCTGCATCGGCATGCCGGCAAAGCTGCGCGGCTTGTCCCAGCTGCGAATGTCGAGCCGGCGCGGCGCTACGGCATGGCGCGCGACGGCCGGCGCCAGCCCGAGCCTGTGCAGCACGCTGCTGGCGTTGGGGGACAGTTGAAGCCCGGCGCCCACTTCCGTGAAGCCGGGCCTGCGCTCGACAAGCAGCGCCTCCACACCGGCCCGCGCCAGCGCGATGGCGGCCGTGAGGCCGGCAATGCCGGCCCCGGCGATCAGGACAGGGGGTCTGATCATCGGCTGGTGCGCGGCGCGCCCCGATCAGGCTGCGCGGATGCCGTCGCCGGCCCATTCGCAGGAGGCAGGCTCGCCGTGCCCCGCCGCGATGGCGGCGTCGAAACGATACAGCGTCGAGCAGTAGGGGCAGATGATCTCGCTGTCCGAGCCCATGTCGAGGAAGACATGCGGATGATCGAAGGGCGGCTTGGCGCCGATGCACATGAACTCGCGCGAGCCCACCCGGACTGTCGGCACGCCGGCTTCATTATGGAAATGGGGAACGCCCTTCTCGGCCATGTCGGCGGCTCCTGGATCGTGATGTGGCCGGCACCTTAGTGTCCGAAGGCAGGCGTTGGAAGAGGCGAGTTGGCCGCGTGCATCAGCCCTTGTGCGGAGGATCAAGCCGTCAGAGCAGCCGCAGCCCCTTGAAGCTGGCATGCCCGTCTCTGCCCACGATGATGTGGTCGTGCACGATGATGCCCATGGGCTTGGCCACGTCCACGATCTGCCGTGTCATCGTGATGTCGGCCTGGCTTGGCATGGGGTCGCCGGAGGGGTGGTTGTGCACAAGGATGATGGCCGTCGCCGACAACTCCAGCGCCCGCCGCACGATCTCGCGGGGATAGACCGGGGTGTGGTCGACCGTGCCGACCTGCTGCACCTCGTCGGCGATCAGCGCATTCTTCTTGTCGAGAAAGAGGATGCGGAACTGCTCGCGCGCCGCGAAGGCCATGGCGGTGCGGCAATAGTCGAGCACGGACGACCAGCTCGACAGCAACGGCCGCTTCGTGACCTGTCCCCGCGCCAGCCTCTGCCCTGCTGCGGCGACGATCCTGAGGTCATTGGCCGTCGCCTCACCCACCCCCTGCACCTCGCACAGCAGATGCACCGGGGCGGCCAGCACCTCGGCGAAGGAACCGAAGCGGCGAATCATCTCTTTGGCGATCGGCTTGACATCGCGGCGGGGAATGGAGCGGAACAGCACCAGCTCCAGCAGTTCGTAATCGGCCATGGCCTCGCCGCCCGCTGCCGCGAACCGCTCGCGCAGCCGGTCGCGGTGGCCGATGTAATGGGGCTCGGAAGGCGTTTCAGCCGACATGGGCTCGGCGCGGCGCGCTAGGATGACCGAGCGATGGGGTAGTCAAGCCCGGCCGGCGAGAGCGTGAACACCTCGACGCCGTTGTCCGTCACACCGACGGTGTGCTCGAACTGGGCGGAGAGCGACCGGTCGCGCGTCACGGCCGTCCAGCCGTCGCCAAGCACCTTCACATGCGCCTTGCCAAGGTTGATCATCGGCTCGATCGTGAACAGCATGCCCGGCTCCATGCGCGGGCCTTCGCCGCGCACGCCATAGTGAAGGATGTTGGGCGCGTCATGAAAGAGCTGGCCTAGTCCGTGCCCGCAGAAATCTCGCACCACCGAGCACCGCTCGCCCTCCGCATAACTCTGGATGGCGTGGCCGATATCCCCCATGTGGCCGCCCGGGCGCACCGCAGCGATGCCGCGCCGCAGGCTCTCATAGGTGATCTCGCAGAGCCGCTCGGCCTTGCGCGCAAGCTGGCCGACGCCATACATCCGGCTGGCGTCGCCATGCCAGCCCGCCACGATGAGCGTGTAGTCGATGTTGATGATGTCGCCCTCGCGCAGCGGCTTGTCCTCGGGCATGCCATGGCAGACGACATGGTTGATCGAGGTGCAGCTCGAATGGCGGTAGCCGCGATAGTTGAGCGTGGCCGGGTAGGCGCCATGATCCATGGCGAATTCGAAGAGCAGCCTGTCGAGGCGGACCGTTGTCACGCCCGGCCGCACATGGGCGGCGATCATGTCGAGCCCTTCCGCGACCAGCCGGCCAGCCACCCGCATCGCCGCAAAGGCCTCGGGTCCGTGCTGCTTGATCTCGTTGGTGCGCCGGCGCGCGAGGGTAGCGTCAGTGCTGGACATGGCTCGGATCGCTCGGGCTTGACGCGATGGGTCTTAAACTATGCGAGCAAGCCTGTCACGCAAGGGATGCCCCCGCGAAAGGCGCGTTGCAGCGGCGCAGGCGTCCGCCCCTTTGCCTCGCGCGCTTCCGGTGGTAAGCCCCCGCCATGCCGAACCAACCGCAGACCGAGACGCCGCCCTTCGGCGCATTTGAACCACGCGGCTTCGTGGCCTGGGCGATCGAGCGGACCCGCGCCAGCTCAAGGTCCTGGGCCAGCCGCCGCATGGCCTTCCTGTTGCGCCGCCTCGCCATCCGCTCGCTCAGCGGCGCGCCGGTGGACACAACGACGCTCGGCGCGCGCATGCGCATCCAGCCGCAGAGCAATGTCTGCGAGAAGCGGGTGCTGTTCATGCCGCAATTCTTCGACACCGATGAACTGGCGATCCTCAGCGCCCACATCACCGAAGGCTACCGCTTCATCGACATCGGCGCGAATGTCGGTGCCTATTCCCTGTTCGTGGCTGCCCGGGCCGGCAATGCGGCGCGCATCCTTGCGGTGGAGCCGCAGCCGCAGGTCTTCGCACGGCTCGCCTTCAACATCGCGCTCAATCCCTTCGGCACCGTCAAGGCCGTGGCCTGCGCCGTGGCGGACAAGGCTGGCGAGCTCACCCTGTTTCTCGATGCCCGCAACGAGGGCGAGTCGAGCATGCGGATGCTGCGCTCCACCGGGGCCGGCTCGGTCAAGGTTCCGGCCGTGCCGCTGGCGGACCTGCTGCGCTCCGAGGGCTTCGAGCAAGTCGATGGCATGAAGATCGACGTCGAGGGCGCCGAGGATCTGATCCTCGAGCCCTTTCTCTCTGCGGCGAACAGCGCTCTGTGGCCGCGCCTGCTCATCATCGAGGATTCCACCTCCAAATGGAATGTCGACCTGAGGCCCCTGCTCGAGCGCGCCGGTTATCGCCTTGTCCGGCAGACCCGGCTCAACTTCGTCTTCGAACTGTCAGCCGGCGCCTGAGCCGCACAGCGAGCCCTTGTCATGCCCCCCACCATCATCACCGCGGCCCTGCTCATCATCGGCGACGAGATCCTGTCAGGCCGCACCAAGGACAGGAACATCGGCTACATCGCCGAATACATGACCAATATCGGCATCGACCTGCGCGAGGTGCGCGTGGTGCCCGACGAGGAAGCCGGGATCGTGGCGGCGCTCAACGCCTTGCGGCACCGGTACAGCTACGTCTTCACCACGGGCGGCATCGGCCCCACCCATGACGACATCACGGCCGACTGCGTGGCCAAGGCCTTTGGACTGCCCATCGACGTGGATCCGCGCGCCGTGGCGGTGATGCGCGAGCGCTTCAAGCCAGAGGAGCTGAACGAGGCGCGTCTTCGTATGGCGCGCATGCCCGAGGGCGCCGAACTGGTCCACAACAGCTACAACAAGGTGCCGGGTTTCCGCATTGGCAATGTCATCGTCATGGCGGGCGTCCCGGTCATCATGCAGGCCATGCTTGATGCCGTCGCGCCCACGCTCCAGACCGGCGTGAAGCTTCTTTCGGAAAGCGTCCGCGCCGACATGAAGGAGGGCGATCTTGGCGAGCCGCTGCGCGCCGTCGCCAAGGCGCATCCCGATGCCATGATCGGCTCCTATCCCTTCTGGGACGAGAACGGCCAGCCCAACACCAACCTGATCGTGCGCTCGCGCGATCCAGCGGCGCTGGCGGCTGGAATGGAGGCCGTCAGGGCCATGCTCGCCGGATTGCACGCGCGCTGAAACGGTCGGTTGACAGGCTTGTGAGCGGCCGGCCCCTTCCACATGCTGCGCCATAAGCCGAAGCTTGATTCCATGCCGCTGCGTGACATGCCGTTTGGTTCATCGACCCTGCCTCTGACCCGACGGGGCATGATCGGCGCGGGCCTGGGCGCCGCAGCCCTTCTGGGCATGCCGCGCCGCCTCTTCGCGGCGCAAAGCGACGTGCTGATCGTCGGAGCGGGCGCAGCCGGCCTCAGCGCCGCACGCGAATGCGCCGCCCTGGGCCTCAGCTTCACGATCGTCGAGGCTCGCGACCGCATCGGCGGACGCGCCTTCACCGACAACAGCCTCGGCGCGCCCTTCGATGCCGGAGCGGAGATCGTCCATTTCGCCCATGCCAACCCCTGGGTCGAGATCGCCGCAAGCCTTGGCGTCGAACTCGACACCTCGGGCGGACGCTTGGGCGGCTGGCAGGTCTTCGATCGCGGCCGGCCGCTCGGCGTCCTCGATCGCAGCCGGCGCTGGCAGGTCTTCCGCGCCATGGAAGCGCGGCTGGAAGCGGTGCAGGCGGCCGGACGCGACATGTCCCTGGCTGAGGCGGTGGCCGAGTTCGAGCCCGAGGCGCGCGCCATCGCCCGCTCCGGCCTGCTGCTCGTGCTGGGGGAGGATGGCGCGCGCATCTCCGTGCTCGACAACCAGCGGCTCTGGACCGGCCCCGATTACGTCACGCGCCATGGCTATGGCGCGCTGGTGGCCGCCTATGGCGCCGGCCTGCCCGTATCCTTGTCGACCCCGGTGACGCGCATCGCCTGGGGCGATGGCGGCATCGAGGCGCAGACCCCGGCCGGACTCTTGCGGGCCCACGCGGCCATCGTCACCGCTCCGGTCGGCGTGCTGGCGGCCGGCGGCATCAGCTTCACCCCGGACCTTCCCGGCAGCCATCGCGACGCTCTGGGCGGCATCGGCATGGGCGCGCTGACCAAGATCGCGCTGCGCCTGGGCCCCGGGCGCTTCGGCCTCTCCGATTCGACCACGCTGATGGAGGCCGGCAAGCCCGAGGCGATGACCATGATCGAGATGTTCCCGTCAGGCCGTCCCCTCGCGATCGCGATCTGCGGGGGCGATTTCGCGCGTGATCTGGCGTCGGGCGGAGAAGCCGCGGCGGTCGCGGAGATAACCGGCATGATCGGCGCGATGCTTGGCGCGCAAGCCAGAGCGGCGGTCACGGGCGGCCGCCTGCATTCCTGGTGGGCGGATCCGCTGTCGCGCGGGGCGTATTCGGTATGCCGCCCCGGCGCAAGCGCGGCGCGGTCCGCTCTCGCCGCCCCCATCGCCGACAGGCTCTGGTTCGCAGGCGAAGCCACGTCTGAGGGCGGCTCGATGACTGTGGGCGGCGCCACCTTGTCGGCGCGGAGGGCCGTGCGCGCCTGCGCAAGCCTGCTGAGGCCGCGCTGAGCCTCAGCCCATCCGGGTGCGGCGGTAGGTTTCCGGATCGGTTCCGAAGAAGCGCTCGAAGGCGAGCATCAGCGCCCGGCTGTCGTCCACCCCATGCTCGAGCGCCACTTCTCCGATGCGTCGCTGGCGCGAGGCCGGATCGCGCAGCGAGCGGCCGATATGGCCAAGCCTGATCTTGAGCAACTCCACGTCGAAGGAGCTGTTCGTTTCGGCGAAGCTGGTCTCGATCACGCTCGGCTCGATCCCGATCCATCCGGCTACATCGACCTCGGTGATCGTCGCGTCCTGGTAGTGGCGCTCCATCAGCGCGCGCACCGCCTTGCGGATGCTGTCGTAGTCGAGGCGCACGGCAGCCGGCAGCCTGCCCGCGAGCGGATAGGCCAGGCACAGCTCGAACAACTCGATGACCTGCCGCGAGGCGAGATGCGCCTCGGATGTCGAAAGCCCGTCAGGAATGGTGCGCAGGCCGAAGATGTAGCTGCGGAGCAGCTTGAAGGCCGGGCTCTCGGTTGCGAGCAGGCCAGGGCCGGCCTGGGCCCGGAGCCGACGCAGCAGCACTGTGTCCCTCTCCTCGAGCAGCGCTTCGGCCAGCTTGACCCCCACGAAATTGCACCGCTGCGCCACGTCCACGTCATTGGGAAGGGCAGCCCGGAGGATGACCGCATGTCCGTTGCCTAACGCGGCGTTGGCGCCGCACTGGCTGGCCCTCATCGAGCCGGAGAACGGGATCGTGAGCGTGATGTCGTTGCCGTCGCCCAGGTGGCGGTCATGGCGCACCATGCTGACGGTGGTGGCCGAGCTCCAGTTGAGGTAAATGCCGTCGAGGTCCATCATGTCGAGCGACACCCCGGCCTGCCCCGTCCCTCCCAGGCGCATGTCCATGCTGACGAGGGACGGGCCGATGCCATGTTGCAGGCTGGCCCAGTCGATCCACCCGGCCGACAAGGCTTTCTCGGCCACGTCCCTAACGCGGAAATGCCGGATGATGCCTTTCCTGTCATGCATAGTGGTGCCCCTCAGACAGACGTGCCGACCAACGTCGCTTCAAAGGCCGATGCCCTGTGCGATCGCGTGTCGCCACGCCAAGTTCGTTCGCGTGTTATTTGACATATGAAACGCGCGAGTGCTCGCAAAAAGTGTGTAAAATACGGCCAAGTCGGCTGATTTCAGCGATTGATCAGTGAAATTGATATCAAAGCAACTTTATGCGGAAAATCTGGGCCGTCTCGGCGCTGCGGGTGCGCGACCGTGCAAACCATTGATCTTCTGGCGGGACGAAACCATGGCGCGGGCATCATGAACACACTTCAGCGCCGCATTCTGGTCTTCGATTCGGGCCTTGGCGGCCTCACTGTCTTTGCCGAAGTCGCCAGGCTGCGGCCCGATGCGGCCTTCATCTATGTGGCCGACGACGCGGCCTTTCCCTACGGCGCATGGCCCGAGGACGCGCTGGTGGAGCGCATCGTTGCGCTGATGGCGGCGCTTGTGGGCGAGCACCGGCCCGATTGCGTGGTGCTGGCCTGCAACACGGCCTCCACCCTTGCCCTGCCTGCCTTGCGCGCGCGCTTCGACCTGCCCTTCATCGGCACGGTTCCGGCCGTGAAGCCGGCGGCGCAGATCTCCGTCTCTCGGATGATCACCGTCCTTGCCACCCCCGGCACCGTCTCGCGCGACTACACCCGCAGCCTGATCGCGCGCTTCGCCGGCGATTGCGAGGTCACGCTGGTCGGATCAGCGCGCCTCGCCGGCATGGCGGAAGCGCAACTGCGGGGTGAGGTGGTTTCCGACGCGGACATCCTTGCTGAGATAGCGCCCTGCTTCGTCACGCATGAGAGGCAGGGCGGCAGCGAGAGCGTGAGCGACGAGAGCGGGCGCTTCCGGCGCACCGATGTCATAACGCTCTCATGCACACATTATCCCCTGCTGCTCGATCGCTTCATCTGCCTCGCGCCCTGGCCCGTGCAGTGGATCGACCCCGCCCCCGCCATCGCCAGACGGGTGGTGGAGGTGCTGGGGAGCGCGCCCGATGCGGCTTCTCCCGGCGGGGCGCGCGCCAGCTTCACCGCAGGAAAGTCCCCCGCGGCGCTTGGCGCCGTGCTGGAACACTTCGGCATCGGCGCGATGCTGCCGCCCACCCGCTTCCCTGCGCGATAGCCATCGCGCGGCGCGATCATGCGTTGACATGGCTGCGCTTTCATGGCTTTAAGCAGCCCGTCGCGCGGGTCAGCAATGGCCCGCGTGGCTTTTTCCGCACCCGTGAACCGGCTGAGACCAGCCTGGTTCTGTCGCCCGCTCCGGATCAAGGTCTGAAGCGCGGAACAGGAGGGCGCGGTCCTCACAACTCGCATCCAAGAGGACACGCGATACATGTCAAAGCGCCACGCCGCAAAATACAAGCTCGACCGCCGCATGGGCCAGAACATCTGGGGCCGCCCGAAGTCCCCGGTGAACCGCCGCGAATATGGACCCGGCCAGCATGGCCAGCGCCGCAAGGGCAAGATGAGCGACTTTGGCACGCAGCTGCGCGCCAAGCAGAAGCTGAAGGGCTATTACGGCTCGATTTCCGAGCGCCAGTTCCGCGGCTATTATGCCGAGGCCGTGCGCATGAAGGGCGACTCAGGGGAGAACCTGATCGGTCTGCTCGAATGCCGCCTCGACGCGGTGGTCTATCGCGCGAAGTTCGTGCCGACAGTCTTCGCAGCGCGCCAGTTCGTCAACCACGGCCACGTCACGGTCAATGGCCGCAAGGTCAACATCCCGAGCTACGCCGTGAAGCCGGGCGACGTCGTCGCCGTCAAGGAAGCCTCCAGGCAGATGCTGCTGGTGCTCGAGGCGGTCGGCCTCGCAGAGCGTGACGTGCCCGACTATCTGGAGACGGATCACAGCAAGATGACATCGAAGATGGTGCGCGTGCCCCAGCTTTCGGATGTGCCCTACGCGGTGCAGATGGAGCCCAACCTCGTCGTCGAATTCTATTCGCGCTGAGAGCGCTGCGGCCAGACGGCCGCTGCTCTCACCGTCCCGACATGCAAAAGCCGCCCTGAAGGGCGGCTTTTTCGTTTGGTGTGGCGGTCTCCACGCCGTCAGTTGCGGCCGCCATGGCCATATCCGCGGCCTTCACCACGGCCCTCGCCATGCAAGCCCTGCCCTTGCTGGCCCCAGCCGGCGTTCGGCAGGCTGTTGCGCACGATGCGCTTCTGGCCTTCGTCGAGAGTGGCCCAGAACGGCTTCACCAGCGTGGCCAGCTGCTGCATGTTGGCGGCCGCCTTGGCCGTGCGCTCAGCCATGATGTCGAGCCGCTCGGGAATGTCGGCGCCGCGCATGGCGCCGCGCATGGTCTCGCGCATGGTCTGCCGCTCCGCCTGAAGGGTCTTCAGATGCGCTTCGAGCGGCGTCCAGAGCGCCTCCTGCTGCGTGTTGAGCTTGAGATCGGCCTTGAGCCGTTCGATCCGCTGTGTCATCCGCTCCTGCATCCGCGCAGCGCGGCGCTCCATGCGGTCCTGGCCGCGCTGCTCGGCGCGCGGCGCATCAGGCGCGCCTGCCCCGGGCGACGGCTGGGCATAGGCAGCGGCGCCGAGAAGAAGGGCTGCTGCGGCGGTGGCGGCGAGGGTCAGGCGTTTCATGGTCGGTCTCCGGGGCTGGTGGGCTGAAAGGTCTCGATGGCACCACTGTGAGGGGCGCGCCCTGTCGCGGCGATGGCCCGCGCATGACGGTTTTGTCATCTTTGCCGCTGACGCTGTCGGCAGGGCATGATAGCAAACCCCGATGTCCACCGACGAGTTCCTCGGGCTCTTTGCCCCGCGCGAGCCGCACGAGCCGCGCGACCCGATGAAGGCCGCCCAGCAGTCGATGCGCGCTGGCCTGCCGCGCCGTTTCTACCAGACGGCCGGGCTTGAGCGCATGGCCGATGGCTGGCGTCTGGTCCTCGACGGCAAGCCGGCCCGCACGCCGGCCCGGCATCCGCTCATGGCCGCCAATGAGACAGTGGCAGCCGCGCTGGCGTCGGAATGGAACGCACAGGCGGAGCTGATCGACCCTGCCACCATGCCGCTGACGCGCCTCGTGAACGCCGCGCTCGATGGCGTGGCAGCGCAGGCCGGGGCCGTCCGTGCCGAGATCACCCGCTATGCCGGCACGGATCTGATCTGCTACCGCGCCGAGGCGCCGGCCGAATTGTCGGATGCACAGGCAGGGCTCTGGGATCCGCTTGTAGCCTGGGCGCGCGAGGCGCTGGGCGCTCCGCTGATGCTCGGCGCCGGCGTGGTCCATGTGCCGCAGCCGGAGCTGGCGCTCGAGCAGGTGGCGCGTGCCGTGGAGGCCGTGCCGGCTCCCCTGCCGCTGGCCGCGCTCAGCACCGTCACGACGCTCACCGGTTCCGCCATCATCGCGCTGGCGCTGGCCCATGGTCGCCTCGGCCCTGACGAGGGCTGGGGCGCCGCCCATGTCGACGAGGATCATCAGTCACGCGTCTGGGGCGTCGATGACGAGGCTACGGCCCGCATGGCGGCGCGGCGCCGCGATTACGACGCGGCCGCCCTCGTGCTGGACGCGACGCGGCGCGAAGAGGGACAGGGAGACTGACATGGCGCTGGCGCGCGAAACCGGACGCAAGGACGCCGCTCACAAGCGCGCCATCGACCTGTTGAAGAAGGCCGCCCTGATCGACGGGCATAATGACCTTCCCTGGGTGGTGCGCAAGGCCGCCAAGGGCGACCTCGTCAGCTATGACCTGCGCAAGGTTCACCCCGAGACCGACACAGACATTCCGCGCCTCAAGGCAGGCATGGTCAACGTGCAGGTGATGGCGGCCTTCTTGCCCACCGAAATTCCCAACCCTGCGACGGTGACCCTCGAGCAGATCGACCTCGTCCGCCGCATGGAGGCGCTTCACGCCGATGTCTTCATGCCGATCCGCCGCGCCACCGACATCCCGGCCGCCAAGCGCAAGGGCAGGATCGGGACGCTGATCTCGGTCGAGGGCACGGTGGGCTGCGAGGGCTCGCTCGCGCCCATCCGCATGTGGCACCAGCTCGGCGTGCGCCTCGTCACCCTTTGCCACAACGGCTCCCTGCCCTGGGTGGACTCCGCGACGGACAAGCCGAAGGCCCATGGGCTGTCCGGTTTCGGGCATGCCATGATCGCCGAACTCAACCGGCTCGGCATCATCATCGACCTGTCGCACGCCGCGCCCGCCTCCGCGCTGGCGGCGGTGCAGGCCAGCCGCGCGCCGGTGGTGCTGTCCCATTCCAACGCCCATGCGCTGTGCCCGCATCCGCGCAATGCGCCGGACGAGGTGATCCGCGCGGTCGCCGCTTCGGGCGGCGTCATCATGGCGACCTTCGTGCCGTCCTTCATCAATCCCGAGCTCTGGGCCCGCATCGAGAGCGCCAAGCGCGCACACTGGCCCAATGCCGACCCCGCCCAGATCGCCGCGCTCGACGATCCGGCCAGTTTCGGCCCCCTGCCCGCCGCCACGCTCGCGCAGTTCTGCGACCATCTGGATTATCTGCTGAAGATCGCCGGGCCGGATCATGTCGGCATTGGCGGCGACTTCTATGGCGGCCCTCAGCCGATCGGGCTGGAGGACGCCTCGGTCTATCCCGCGCTCTTCGCCGAGCTTATCCGGCGCGGCCATGGCGAGCATATCCTTTCGCGCGTGGCGGGAGCCAATTTCCTGCGGGTGATGCGCAAGGTGGAGCGTGTGGGCCGCACCATCGCCAAGGAACTCCAGCCGGTGGTGAAGACGCGCATCCGCCGGGCAGCGCGGCGCCCTGCTGCAAGGGCTGCGGCCGGGACACGTTGAGAGCGGACGCCATGAACAGCTTCGATTCCGCTGGCGTCGCCATCGCCTACATCGACCTGCCGGCCACGGGCGAGGACAAGAATGAGCCGATCGTGCTCATCCACGGCTTCGCTTCGAACCATGCCGTGAACTGGGTCAACACCAGCTGGACCAGCACCCTGACGCGCGATGGCCGGCGGGTCTTGGCCTTCGACAATCGCGGCCATGGCCGCAGCCAGCGCCTGCACGACCCCGCCGCCTATCATGCCAGCCTGATGGCGGAGGATGCGCGCCGCCTCATGGACCATCTCGGCATCGAGCGTGCCGACGTGATGGGTTATTCCATGGGTGCGCGCATCACGGCGCATCTGGCGCTGGCCCATCCGCAACGCATGCGCTCGGCCCTTCTGGGCGGCCTCGGCATCAAGCTCATCGATGGCGTGGGCCTGCCCCCCGGCATCGCCGACGCGATGGAGGCGCCGGACCCGGCGACGCTCACCGATCCGACGCAGCGCATGTTCCGCGCCTTCGCCCAATCCACCGGCAGCGATCTCGGCGCCATGGCTGCCTGCATCCGCGGCTCGCGCCAGACCCTTACCGGGGAACAGGTGCGGGCCATCGCCATGCCCGTTCTGGTCTCGGTCGGCACGGCGGACGAGATAGCGGGAGCCGCGGCGCCTCTGGCGGCGCTGCTGCCGAAAGGCGAGGTGCTGGACATTCCGGGCCGGGACCACAACCTCGCGGTCGGCGACCGCACCCACAAGCAAGGCGTGCTGAACTTCCTCCAGCGCAGGCCCTGAGCGCCATGACCTCGATCTCCGAAGCCACCGCAGCAGCCCAGTTGCCCCGCACGCACGAACGCATCCAGGCCTTCACCGGCGCAGACGGCGGCCGGCTCATGGCCACCATCCATGGCGACGCCCAGCGCAGCGCCCTTCTGCTGCATGGCGGCGGCCAGACGCGTCGTGCCTGGCGCAGGACAGCGCTGGCGCTGGCGCTGGCGCAGGACTGGCGGATCATCGCGCTCGACCAGCGCGGCCATGGCGACAGCGACTGGGCGACCGATGGCGCCTATGCCTTCACTGACTATGCGCGCGATGCGCAAGCCGTGGCGCGGCAGATCGCGGCTGAAACCGGCGTCAAGCCCGTCGCGGTGGGCGCGTCGCTCGGCGGCATCGCATCGCTTCTGGCGCTGGACGACCCGGCCGACCCCGCCTTCTCGGCGCTGTGCATGGTTGACATCGTGCCACAGATGAACCCCGTCGGCGTCGACACCATCCAGGGCTTCATGCGCGCCCGCGCCGCCGAGGGCTTCGCCTCGGTGGAGGAGGCGGCGGATGCGGTCGCCGCCTATCTGCCGCACCGCCCGAGGCCCCGATCGCTGGACGGATTGCGCAGCAATCTGCGCCATGATCCCGATGGCCGCTGGCGCTGGCATTGGGATCCGCGCTTTCTCGACGGGCCGCGAACCGTCAACGCTGAGTGGGACGCCGTGGGCGAGCGGGCGATGCGGCAGGCTGCGCGACTGAACATTCCGGGCCTTCTGGTGCGCGGCGCCTTCAGCGAGCTGGTCACAGACGAGGCCGCGCGCGCCTTCCTGAGCGTCGCCAGCACCATGACCAGCGTCGATGTCGCCAAGGCGCGCCACATGGTGGCCGGCGACAGCAATGACGACTTCACCTCCGCGGTGCGCGATTTCCTTGCCCGCATAACCCCGCTTCCCGCCACAGGAGCCTGACCATGCCGATCTACGCGCTTGCCGGCATCGCGCCGCAGCTGCCCGGGCCGGGCCAGTTCTGGGTGGCCCCCGACGCCAGCGTCATCGGCAATGTCCGCATCGGAACAGATGTCGGCATCTGGTTCGGGGCGACGCTGCGCGGCGACAACGAGCTGATCGCCATCGGCGCGCGCTCGAACATTCAGGAACGCGCCATGCTGCACACGGACATCGGGTTTCCGCTGAGTGTGGGCGAGGACTGCACCATCGGCCACCACGCCATCCTGCATGGCTGCACCATCGGCGACAACAGCCTGGTGGGGATGGGCGCGATCATCCTCAACGGCGCGCGCATCGGGCGCAACTGCCTCGTCGGCGCCGGCGCGCTCGTCACCGAGGGTAAGGAATTCCCCGACAATTCCCTGATCGTCGGCTCTCCCGCACGCATGATCCGCACGCTGGACGACGCCGCCGCCGCGCGCATCACCGCCAGCGCAGCCGGCTATGTCGCGAACTGGAAGCGGTTTGCCGGAGAACTCGCCGTGATCGGCCAGGCATGACCGCCCAGGACTGAACCGCCCAGGACTGAACCGCCCAGGACTGGACAGCCTAGGCGGCGCGACGCGCCTTGCGCAGTTTTCCAAGCAGCGGGGTCAGCACGCAGATGAGCGAGATGGCCAGCAGCAGCGCGGTGATCGGCCTGTCCCACAGGAACGAGAACGAGCCGTCATTGACGAGCAGCGCGCGGCGCAGGTTCTCCTCCATCAGCTTGCCGAGCACGAAGCCCAGCAACAGCGGCGCCATCGGATAGTCGACGAGGCGCAGGCCCACGCAGATCACAGCCAGCCCGATCAGCATCCACAGATCGAAGGTGTTGAAGGAGACGAGGTAGACGCCGACAAGGCAGAAGAACAGGATGAGCGGCACGAGCATCTGTTCAGGGATGGCGAGCGTGCGCGCAATGTAGGGAATGAGCGGCAGGTTGATGATGAGCAGCACGAGGTTGCCCAGATACATCGAGACGATGACAGTCCAGAACATCTGAGATTGCTCGATGTAGAGGCGCGGGCCGGGCTGCACGCCGAGCGCCACCAGCGCGCCGAGGATGACCGCCGTCGTGCCAGACCCCGGAATGCCGAGGGTCAGCAACGGCACATAGGCGCCGCCCGCAGCGGCATTGTTGGCGGTTTCAGGCGCCGTCACGCCCCGCCGCGAACCCTTGCCGAACTCGTCCCGGCGCGCGCCCGTGGCGATGTTGCGCTCCACTGCATAGGACATGAAGGCGGCGATCGTGGCTCCGGCCCCGGGCAGGACGCCGACGACGAAGCCCAGCACCGACGAGCGCGCCATTGTCGGCGCGACCTCGCGGACGTCATCGCCGGTGAGCTTCAGCGAACCGACATTGCCGCGCGCTGCCTTCTTTGCCTCTTCGGAGACCTTCTCGTTGCGCAGGGCGGCGGTGATGGCTTCGGCCAGCGCGAAGGCGGCCATGGCGAGCAGCACGAATGAGAGCCCGTCCGCCAGATCGGCGATGCGGAAGGTATAGCGCTCCACCCCGTCGGCGACATCGGTGCCGACGGTCGCCAGCATCAGCCCGACCACCGTCATCAGCAGCGCCTTGATGACGCCGCCGCCTTCGGTGAAGGCCGCCACCGCTGTAAGGCCGAGCACCATCAGCGCGAAGTATTCCGGCGACTGGAAGTTGAGCGCCCAGCCCGCCAGCGTCGGCGCGGCCAGCATCAAAAGCAGCGTCGCGACCGTGCCGCCGACGAAGGAACCCCAGGCGCAAAGCGCCAGCGCCTTGCCGGCCTGCCCGGCCTTCGCCATCGGATAGCCGTCGAAGGTGGTGGGCACCGAACTCGACTCACCCGGTGCGTTGATCAGCACCGAGGCGGTCGAGCCGCCGAACATCGCGCCGTAGTAGATCGCCGCAAGCAGCACCATCGCGGTCGCCGGCTGCATGGTGAGAACAACCGGCACCAGAAGCGAAACCGCCGTCACGGGCCCCAGCCCCGGCATCATGCCGATGAATGTCCCCATCAGGCATCCGAGGATGAGGATGCCAAAATTCATCGGCGTGATGATGGTCTGGAAACCGGTGAGCAAACCTTCGATCATCCGAGCATCCGCCCGAAAATACCCCAGTCAAGCTCGACCTTTAGCAGCGTGAACATGACCCAGAAGCCAAGTGCCGTGACGAGCGCCACGGGCGCCAGAACCTTGAGGCGCCGCTCGCCCAGCACCCGGAAGCCCCCCGCGAGGAAGAGCGACGAGGTGACGACAAAGCCGAGCCGGTTGATGGCGAGCGCATAAAGCGCCATCAGGGCCAGGAGCCCCCCTGCGCGCCCCCAGGCCAGGCTTGCCGCGCCGATCGGCGCACCATCTGGCGGCTTTATGACCAGCGCCAGCGACAGCGCCATGCCGAGCGGGCCCAGCACAAGCGGAAAGGTGCGCGCCGAGAACGGCGACTCATCGGAACCCGGCGGCAGCTTGATGTTGAAGGCCAGTATGAAATAGGCCAGCGAGAACAGTAAGATCAGAAGCGCCGTCAGGCGTTCGAGGCCGGTGCGTGTCATGGGTCCCCCGACCATTGCAGCCCGATTTCGCGCCAGCGCAAGGCCGGCGCACGAGGCTGAGGCGCTTCGACGCCCGCCGATCAGGCCTGGATGAAGCCCAATTCCACGAGCATGGCTCGGATATCCTTCTCGTGCTGATCGAAGAAGGCGGAAGTGGCGGCGCCGCGTGAGAACGCCATGTTCCAGCCGTAGCGCGCGCGAACATCTTCCCAGGCCGGCGTTTTTGTCAGACGCTCGATGAGATCGGCGAAGGCCGAGACGCGCGCAGCCGGAGTGCCCGGAGCCATGAAGAAGGCGCGCACATTGGCCAGCACGGCGCCCGGAACCCCGCTTTCCGTCAGCGTCGGGACGGTGGGCACGTCGGCGACGCGCGAATCGTTCATGATCGCGAGCAGCTTCACCTGCCCGCCCTTGATCTGGGTCAGCGCCTCGGTGAAGGGCATCACAAGGCACTGGATTTCGTTGCCCAACAGGCCGGCCATGGCTTTCCCGCCGCCGTCATAGGCGATGTATTGCATCCCTTTGGGATCGACGCCCGCCTGCTTGAGATAGCGCGCAGCCGCGAGATGATCGATCCCGCCTCGCGGGCTGCCCCCGCCAAAACGAACGGCGCGCGCATCGCCGCGCAAGGCCGTTGTGAGCCTGGCGATGTCCGCATGGGGCGAGGAGGCGTTGACGATCACGCCAAAGATTTCTGCGGTGATGGTGCACACCGGCGTGATGTCACGGAAGGTCTGCTGGAATTCGCGGTTCAGCGAACGCACCACGATCGATGTGCCGTTGACCATCAGCGTGTTCTGCTGGCGCGTGGCGGTTTCGATAAGATGAGCGATCGCCACCGAGCCGCCGCCGCCAGTGCGGTTCTCGACCGAGACGTTCGGCACGAGGCCGGATTTCTGCAGTGCCTCCTGCGTGCCGCGGCCCGTCTGGTCGAAGCCGCCGCCCACGCCGAAGCCGATCAGGATCTGCACCCGGTCAATCACCTCCTGCGCGCTCAGGCCGGCAGGCAGGCCCAGGGCCGCCAGCCCTGCGGCGCTGCCCAGCAACGCATCGCGGCGCGACAGGCGTTCGAATGGTGACGACATGTATCTCTCCCTCAATGTTTTTGATTGCGTTGTTCACGCACCGTCTTGGGAGCGTAGACTACCCCAAGCGAGACGTAGGGCAAGAGGCGTCGATCACGCCATCGCCGCCTTCACCGTCTCCACGAGCTGCTTCATGGTGAAAGGCTTGGGCAGGAAGTGGAAGCTCTCGCCTTCGGGAAGGTTCTTCTTGAAGGCCTCTTCGGCGTAGCCCGACACGAACACGAAGCGGGTCTTCGGGTTGCGCTTGCGCAACTCGACCAGCAGCGTCGGGCCATCCATCTCGGGCATGACCACATCCGACACGACCAGATCGACCTCGGCGCCGTGCGCCTCGATCTCGCGCAGGGCGCTGACGCCTGAATCCGCCTCCAGCACCGTGTAGCCGCGGCTCACCAGCATGCGGGCGTTGAGCGCGCGCACCGCATCCTCGTCCTCCACCAGCAGGATCGTGCCCGCGCCGGTGTGGTCGACCGAGATGGCTGGCGCAGCGGCGGCAGCCGCCATCTTGGCCGACGCATCGGCCTCCTCCTCAGCCGTTGCGACATGCCGCGGCAGGAAGATGCGGAAGGTCGTGCCCTTGCCGACGGTCGAATCGCATAACACGAAGCCGCCCGTCTGCTTGACGATGCCATAGACCATGGAGAGCCCGAGACCGGTGCCCTTGCCGACATCCTTGGTGGTGAAGAACGGGTCGAAGATCTTGTCGATGAACTCCTGCGGGATGCCCGTGCCGGTGTCCTCGACCTCGAGCAGCACATAGTCCGCCTTCGGAATCGAGGCGTAGCTGAAAGCGCGGGACTCCGCCTCGGTGACGTTGCGGGTGCGCAAGGTCAGCTTGCCTCCCGGCTTCATGGCGTCGCGCGCGTTGACGGCAAGGTTGACGATGACCTGCTCGAGCTGGCCGACATCGGCCTTGATGGGCCACAAGTCGCGGCCATGGCGCACGTCGAGCCCGATCGTGTCGCCCACCACGCGCTTGAGCATGAGCCACAGGTCCGACAGCACGTCGCCATACTCCAGCACCTGCGGTCGCAGCGTCTGGCGGCGGGAGAAGGCGAGCAGCTGACGCACCAGCGAAGCCGCACGAAGCCCGTTCTGCTTGATCTGCATGATGTCCTGGAAGGACGGATCGGTGGGCTTGTGGCTGGCGAGCAGGAAATCCGAGGCGTTGATGATCACCTGGAGCACATTGTTGAAGTCATGCGCGATGCCGCCGGCAAGCTGGCCTACCGCCTGCATCTTCTGCGCCTGATCGATGTTCTCCTTGAGCTTGCGCTCGGAGGTGGTCTCGAGCGCATAGACGATGGCCTTTTCCTCGCCGCCCTCGCCATCGATGACGGGTGCGAGGAAGAGCCTGGCGGAGCGCTCGCCCTCACCCGTGATCGAGACGTCCAGCGGCTTGATGTCAGCGCTGCCGACGCCGGCCGCCGTGAGCGCGGGCTGCAGCGCGGCCCAGTCCGCATCCTTCAGCAGCGCCTTGAGGCTCGTCGCCGGCAGGCCCGAGGACAGGCGCGCGAAGGCGCCGTTGGCGCGGACGATCCGCCCGTCGGCGCCGACGGTCGCGATCGCCATGGGCGTGTTGTTGAAGAATCGCGCCAGCCGCGCCTCCGCCGCGGTGCCCGCATCGGCGCCGGCCTCGCCGGGTGAGCGGTTCAGCACCAGCGTGCGCGAAGCCCCCGGCTTGCCATCCTGGCCGAAGGCGACCTCGTGATGCAGGCGAACCGGCAAGGACTGGCCGTTGCGCCGGCGCAGGTCCACATCCACGACCTCGGTACGCACCTCGCCCGGCTTGCCGGCTATCGCCGCCACGAGCGCGACGGCGTTGATCGGGGCGATGTCGCGCAGCAGGAGCCCGCCCGACCCCACCTTGGCGAGGTCATAGTCCAGCCAGCCGGCGAGCGTGGCGTTGAGATAGGGCACCGATCCGTCAGGATCGATCGACATGAAGCCGGCGGGCGCATGATCGAGGAAATCGATCGCGTGCTGCAGTTCCTGGAAGACGTTCTCCTGTCCGACGCGCTCGCGCGTGATGTCGCGCACGCGCCAGAGCGAGGCGGTGCGCCCGTCCCCGCGCGTGGTCATGCTGACCGAGACGCGGTACCAGCCGGCATCGCCCTTGCCGGTGAGCGGGGGCGACAGTCTGATCTCGTCGGTCTGGGACCGGCCCTCGCGCGCGGCGAGCGCGAGGCGGTACACCACCTCCGACACCTCCGAGCCCCCGGCGAAAAGCCGTTCCACGGGCTTGATCTCGGACACGGATGCCGCGCCCGACAGCGACTGGTAGGCGCGGTTGGCGTAGATGATGTGGTTGTCGGACTCCGTGACGATGACGCCATCCTCGGCCTCGTCCACGATGATCTTGGTGAGGTCATTGCGCCCCGAGCGGCCCGACAGCTGGAGCAGCCCGATCGCCAGGGAGAAGAGGCAGAACACGCCGATGACCGACAGCATGGCAAGGAAGGCGAGGATGAGCGGCTGCGCCCATTCATTGGCCAGAAAGCCGAGCCCGATGGCCGCGCCGACGATGATCCCCGCAACCACGAGCAGCAGGCCGACATTGCCGGGCCTGTCGGAGCGGTCGATGGCCGCGCCCGCGCCGACCTGGCCGGCAGCCTCGCTCTTGATTGCCTGGGTCATGCCGTGAAAGCCTCGCTTGCCACGCTTCGCTCCGCGCCGCGTCCGTGGGGTTAGTTAGGCGCGCCGGCGCCGTGTGCGCAAGACGAAACCGATGACCTCGGCGACCGCCTTGTAATGCTCCACCGGCACGGCCTCGTCGAGGTCGACCGAGGCGTGCAGCGCGCGCGCCAGAGGCGGGTTCTCGATGATCGGCACGTCATGCTCGCCCGCCACCTCCCTGATCTTCAGGGCCATGGCGTCGACGCCCTTGGCGACGCAGATCGGCGCGTCCATGCCGGCCTCGTATTGCAGCGCGACGGCATAGTGCGTCGGGTTGGTCACGATCACGGTGGCTTCGGGCACCTTCGCCATCATGCGCCGGCGCAGGCGCTGCATCCGGATCTGGCGCAGCTTGGCCTTGATCTCGGGGTTTCCGTCCGTGTCCTTGTATTCCTGCTTCAGCTCCTCGCGCGTCATGCGCTGCCGCTTCATCCAGGTGAAGCGCTGATGCACGTAATCGCCGACGCCGACGAAGAAATAGATCGACAGCACGCCGACCATCATCTTGAGCACGATCCCGGCCGTGGCCGGCAGGATGGCGGCGATGTCCATGCGCGTGAAGGCGTCGAGCCTGTCATGCTCGGCCCACAGCACGACGCCGACGACGACGCCGACGATCAAGACCTTGAGGATGCCCTTGATGAAGTTGGCGATCGCATCCTTGCCGAAGATGCGCTTGGCCCCCTGCTGCAGCGAAAGCTTGCTGAGCTTGGGAGTCATCGGCTCGAAAGTCCACAAGGGCTTGTGCTGCACGAGGCAGCCCGCCAGCGCCGCGGCCAGCACGATCCCGAAAACCCCGGCCGAGGCCACCATCACGTTGAAGAAGCCCTTGCCGGTGACCCACTGGATGGTGTGGCCGCTGGACGGCACCTGATGCGCGTTCATCAGGAAGGCGCGCAGGCTCAGCGCGCTTTCGCGTGCGGCATGGCCGCCGGCGATCAGGACGGCAAGGGTGAAGCCGCCGAGGATGAAGAAGGTGTTGAGCTCGACGCTCTTGGCGACGTCGCCCTTCTTGATGGCCTCCTCGAGTTTCCGGAGGGTCGGCTCTTCTGTCTTGTCGTCGTCTTCCTTGGTGTCAGCCATGGCGCGTCACCCGCCAGACAGTTGCTTGAGGAAGCCGCCGAGTTCGCCGAGGAACAGGGTCATCATGACGCCGATCAGCGCCGCGAGCATCGCCATGCCCAGCAGGATTGAGGCCGGAGCGCCCAGGAAGAACACCTGGAACTGCGGCATGAGCCGCGCCAGGATGCCGAGGCCGAGGTTGAACAGCAGACCGAACACGATGAACGGCGCCGAAAGCTGCACCGCGACCGCGAAGGATTTCGACACCGCCTGGAGCCCGAGGGCCGAGGCATCGCCCACCGACGGGTAGGCGCCGGGCGGCAGCAGCATGTAGCTGTTGTGGATCGCCGAGATCGCCAGATGGTGCAGGTCCGCGACCATCACCAGCGTCACGCCCAGGATGGTCAGCAGGTTGCCGATGGACGGGTTCTGCTGGCCCATGGCCGGGTCCACCGCCGTGGCGAAGCCGAGCCCGATCTGGTTGGCCAGGATCACGCCGGCCGTCTGCAGCGCGGTCATGATCAGCCGGGCCGAGAGTCCCAGGATCGCGCCGATCAGGATTTCCGTGATCAGCAGCGTCATCAGCGCGCCCGGATCGGTGGGCACCTGCATCAGCGGCCGCGCAACCGGCACAAGCAGCAGCGCGATGAACACCGCGACGGCCAGCTTCGCCCGGTTCAGCACGAAGCGCTCGCCGATGCCCGGCATCAGCATCACCATCGTCCCCACCCGCGCGAAGACGAGCATGAACAAGGCAGCCAGCTCTGGCAGGAAGGTGAAGGTCATGACGCCCCGGGCTCAGGCTGCGCGCCTGGCCCCCGCCCTGGCCGATCGGCGCAAACACCGCCATCAGCCACCGGAGGCGATTCGCGCCGCCACTCGCAGCATATAGCCTCCCAGCGCGTCGCCCATGAAGGGCAGGAACAGCATCATCGAGGCGAACACCGCGATGATCTTGGGCACGAACACCAGGGTCTGTTCCTGCACCTGGGTGAGAGCCTGCAGGATCGAGATCGCAAGCCCGATCGCCAGCGCCACCAGCATCACCGGCGCCCCCGCCTTCAGGAAAGTCACGATGCCGTCGCGGGCGATGTCGAGAATCAGGGCGCCGGTCATGGGGTCAGGGCTTTCATCAGGTGCGGTTGGCGGAGGCGGCGGGCCGAAGAAAGGCCCGGATCACACCTGCATACGCATGATTTCCTCATAGGCGGCGATCACGCGGTCGCGCACGGCCACCAGCGTCTCGATCGCGGCCTCGCTTTCGGCGACGGCCGTGACCACGTTGACGAGGTCTGCCTGACCGCCCACCGCCGCCGCGACCTGCGTGTCGGCCTTGGACCCTGCGGCGCCCACGCCGGCTATGGCGGTCTTCACCATCGCGGAGAAATCGGGAACCTCGCCGCCCAGCGCGCCGGCGCCCTGGACCGGCCTGGCGGCCAGCGTCCGCGTTCCCAGCCCCTGCACGGCGGAGTAGGCGCCGGCGACGAAGGATGATGTGGTCATGGCTGTCTCTCCCTGTGCTCGTCAGTTGCGGTTACCCGCCGGGTGATCCGCGCGCCGCCTCAGGCGCGCAGGATCTCGATGGTGCGGCTGATCATGCGGCGCGCCGAGGCGATGACGTTGAGGTTGGCCTCGTAGCTGCGCTGCGCCTCGCGCATGTCCATGGTCTCGATCAGCGAATTGACGTTGGGCAGCCTGACCTCGCCATTGGCGTTGGCGGCGGGGTGCCCGGGCTCGATGCGGGTCCGGAAGGGCGATGTGTCGGTCTTGACGCGGCCGAGCTCCACAGTCCGCACCCCGAGTTCGCGGTCAAGCTGCCCCCGGAAGGTGGGGACCTGCCGGCGGTAAGGATCAAGGCCCGGCGCATCGCGGGTTGAGTCGGCATTGGCAATGTTCTCGGAGATCACCTTCATGCGACCGGACTGCACGCGAAGGCCCGAGGCGGCGGCGACAATGCTTTTCAGAAGATCCATGATGCGCCCTCCTCAGCGGCCTCGCCCGATGGCGGTCTTCATCAGCCCCAGGCTCTTCTGGTAGAGCGTTGCGGCCATCTGATAATCCTGGTTGTTCTGCGCAACCTTCAGCATCTCGTCCTCGAGATTGACGCCATTGCCCGATGGCGTGGTCTCGAATCGGCGCTGCTTCATCGGGTTGCTGTTAGGGTCGGCCCCGCCCGCGGGAATGTGGACGGCGCTGGTGCGCGCCATCTGCAGCCCGGACGTTGCTGTCGGCGGCGGCCTGAGATCCTGGGGCCGGAAGCCCGGCGTGTCGGAGTTGGCGACGTTCTCCGCCAAAACCTTCTGGCGGGCATGGTGCCAGCTCATCCGCGCCTTGAGCGCGTCGAAAAGAGGAAGTCCGCCGATGGCCATGACAGGAACCGATCAATGAGGCGCTGCGTTGCGACAGGCAATAATTGCCGCGTTCATGGTTAACATCCGGTTAAGGGAGCGTGCTCCACAGGACATCTTAACAGCTTGCTAACCATGCTTTCCGCAGGCTGCGGTTCGGTGTTATGGTGAAGCTTTCGCGGAAAGATTGCCGGAGCCGTCTACAAGCGGCGCCTTGGCAGGATGATCGAGGGCGACGAGATCGTGGACTGGTTCACTGCACTTTCGACGCCCGCCAAGGCGATCCTGTCCCTGGCTTTCGTCCTGATTCTGGTTGTCCTCGCGGGCCTTGCGCTGCGCAAGATCGCCGGCGGGCGGCTGAGGCTGCCCGGCCTGCCCGGGCAGGCGGCCCTGACGCGCCAGCCAAGGCTCGGCATCGTGGACACCTTCGATCTCGACCGCCAGCGCCAGCTCGTGCTGCTGCGCCGCGACAATGTCGAGCACCTCGTGATGATCGGCGGCCCCAACGATCTGCTGGTCGAGGCCAGCATCGTGCGCGGCGTCGTCCGGGCGCAGACGCCCGCGCCGGCGCCCGAACCCGAGCCGCCGCCCCCGCCGGCCGAACCCAAAGCCCCGGTTAGGGTCATCGCTCCTGCCGCCTCGCCGGAGCCGTCGCCCGCGATGCCGACCCCGCCGCCACGCCCGGCAAGCGCGCCAACACGCCCCGCCTCGCCGGAGCCGCCGCTCGCAATGCCGACCCCGCCGCCACGCCCGGCAAGCGCGCCAACACGCCCCGCCTCGCCGGAGCCGCCGCTCGCAATGCCGACGCCGCCGCCGCGCCCGGCAAGCGCGCCAACACGCCCCGCCTCGCCGGAGCCGCCGCTCGCAATGCCGACCCCGCCGCCACGCCCGGCAAGCGCGCCAACACGCCCCGCTTCGCCCAATGCCGAGCCGGCCCTGTCAGCGGCCGCCATTGCTGGCGCCGCCGCCATCATTGCCCGGCCGGCCAGCGCAGCCGCCGCGCCAACCATGGCGCAGCCGCAGCCCCCCGATGCCGCCCCCTCCGCCTCAGGCCCATCAGCGCCTGCCGCGCCGGACGAGATCAAAGCCGCCTTCGCGGCGGAGATGGACAACATGACGGCCCAGGCCGCCGCAACGTCCGCCGCAGCATCCACCGGCGCAGAATCCACCGGCGCAGCACCCACCGCCGCGAAGTCCCACGACGCGAAGTCCCACGACGCGAAGTCCGACGAGGCGGGCCCAGGCAAGCAGATCCTCGAGCCGATCGCATCGTCTGCGTCGGCGCGCGCCTCGCGCGATGAGATCGATGACATGACGCGGCAATTACAGGAGGCCTTGAAGCGCCCCTTCTCGGGGGTGAAGCCCAGCCCGCAGGCCCGCCTTGAGCCGGCGAAGGCCGAGGATGCTCCATCCGCGCCTGCCCTTGACACGCCGCAGAGCCCCGTCCCCGTGGCGCCGTCAGTCAGGATCGGCGCTTCCGAGCCGGCTGCCCCGCCTCCGCCTTCCCCGTCTGCCCCGTCTGCCCCGCCTCCGCCTGCTGCTCCGGCGCCGGCCGCGTCCGAACCGCGCAGGATGGAGGGACTCAAGGCCGCCGCCGCTGCCCGTGCGAAGTCGGTTGAGCCTGCGCTCAACACGCCTGGCACGGCGGTGGCGGAGCCTGCCGAGCCTGCGCCGGAACCCGCCAGCCCCGAACTGGAGACAACCTCTGACAATCCCGACGGGAACAAGGCGCGCCCTGCGGAGCCGGAAGCCGCCTCCGATCCGTTCTCGTTCGATGCCATAGAGGCCGAGTTCGCACGCCTCCTGAACCGCGGAGCCCCGCCCCGGACCTGATCGGACGCTGCGGCGTCGCGGCGCCTTGCGGCCAGTTCCCCTTTGCGGGCTGACCTGCTCTATCGTGACAGTCTCGCGCGAGGTGAGTCGGGTTCACGATGTCGGCTGTTGCATATCAGGTGCCGTCTCCTCCCCCCGCCCCTGTCGGCGGGGATCAAGGGGATCGGCCTCAGCGCCGAGCCGCCCGGCGAGGTCTCGGGCGTCCGTTGGCAGCCTTACTGCTTGCTCTTGGCTGGCTAGCCGCGGCCGGGCTTGCGGTCCCGGCCATGGCACAGACGATGACGCTGGATTTCGGCCAGGGCGGCGGCGTCACCGAGCGTGCGCTCCAGCTCATCGCCCTGATCACGGTGCTGTCCCTGGCGCCCAGCATCCTCATCATGGTGACGTCGTTCACCCGCATCGTGGTGGTGCTTTCGCTGCTGCGCTCGGCGCTGGGCACGCAGACCGCCCCGCCCAATGCGGTCATCACCGGGCTTGCCCTGTTCCTCACAGCCTTCATCATGGCGCCGACCTTCCGCGAGGCCTACACGGTGGCGGCGGTGCCGCTGCTCGCCAACCAGATCACGCCCCAGCAGGCCTTCGAGCGGGGCGTCCAGCCCTTCCGGGCCTTCATGCTCAAGCATGTGCGCGAGAAGGATCTCGCCCTGTTCATCGAGCTGTCGAAGGAGCCGGCGCCGGCCTCTCCCGAGCAGGTCAGCCTTCAGGTGCTCGTGCCGGCCTTCATGATCTCGGAACTGCGCAGGGCTTTCGAGATCGGCTTTCTCCTGTTCGTGCCCTTCCTCATCATCGATTTGGTCGTGGCCTCTATCCTGATGTCGGTGGGCATGATGATGCTGCCGCCAGTCATCATCGCCTTGCCGTTCAAGCTGATCTTCTTCGTGCTGGTGGATGGCTGGGGCCTGGTAGCCGGCTCGCTTGTGAAGAGCTACGGCGAGTAGGGCCCGCGCCCGGCCTCAGCCCTGACGCGGCGCGGGTCCGGGCGCTGCGGCTTCTGGCGCCGGAGCCCCCGATGGCGGCTCGGCCGCTGCATCGGGCCGGGCGGCCGGCTGCGCCGGACGCGTTCGCAGGCTTGATGCATAATCGGGATAGCGCTTGCGGTATTCAGTCATGAACTCCATCAACGTGTCCGCATTGGCCACGGTCCGCGCGAGTTCCCTCAGATCGCCGCTGCGCGATCGATTGGCCCCCGTCACGAAGGCGAAGGTGCGCGCGTCGGGCGTCTGCGACATGGCATTGGCGTATTTCGCCCGGAGCCGGTCGAGCGAAAGCCCCTCGCTGGCCATGACATAGGCCACGGCGGCGCGCATGGTGTCGGCGCGCTGGCGCTCGTCGAGCGGCGCGGGTTGGCGCCAGGCTTCGCCGAGCAGGCGTTCATGCGCCTCGCCCGCCTCGCGCCAGCGCCGGGCGATCCACAGGATGTCGGCGCGCAGCCGGTCCACCTCGGGGCCGCGCTCGTTCTCCAGCACCTCGAGCGCGAGGTCGGTGCGGGACAGGTCCGACAGCGCCTTGGCTTCGAGCAGCTGGCGCGCGCGCTTCACGTCGCGTGGCAGCTCCGCCAGCCGCGTGGTGCTGAGCGAGCGCAGCGCCTCGGCCGGCTTGCCGTTCATGAGTTGCACCATTGCAAGCCGCGCCGCCACCGTGGCGCGCGCGCCGCCCGCGAGCCGGTTATCGATCTGGTGCTGCAGCAGCTCGGCCGCCTGGTCCAGCAGATCGACTTCCACGAGCCGGTCCGACAGGCGCCGGATGATTTCGTCGCCGCGGCGGCCGATCGGCATGAACTCCCTGAAATCGTAGAACAGCGCCAGCGCGTCGATGCGCGGCAACTGGTTCGCCTTGCCGTTGGTGAACAGCTCCTCGAACTGGCGTGCCGTATCGTCATGCAGCTTGCGTGTGATCGGGTGGTCCGGGAAGACGCCATTGGCCTTGCGCGCCAGGGCGAAGGCCTCGCGCCATTTCTGCTGCACGGCGTAGATGGCGCCAAGCTCGCCCATGGCCTCGATCTCGGTGTCGCCGCCGCGCCAGATGAAGGCCACCGTCTCGAGCCGGGCGCGCGCCTCGTCGACGCTCATCGAGGCATCGCCTTCTCGCGCGGCCAGCTGCACCGCGCGCAGCTGCGCGCTGGCGGCGACAGGTCGGCGGTTCGAATTGAAGAGCGCCCGGTAACCGGCCAGCGCCGCCTCGGGCCGGCCGCTGATCTCGTCAAGCTGCGCGCGCAGCAGTTCCACCTCGTCCTGCGGCGTCCAGTGTGGCGCAAGCGC
The DNA here is from genome assembly GCA_023910605.1 of Bosea sp. (in: a-proteobacteria). Lineage (NCBI taxonomy): Bacteria > Pseudomonadati > Pseudomonadota > Alphaproteobacteria > Hyphomicrobiales > Alloboseaceae > Allobosea > Allobosea sp. The sequence goes on from JAAVVV010000001.1 coordinate 2,966,245, forward strand.
CGCCAGCAATGTCAGTTCGCGATCCGCCACGCCCACATCGCGCATGGCGATAGCGGCGTTGACGATCTCTCTGCGGACCACGGCCTGCAGCATGTCCGGATAGGCATCCAATACATCCATGGACCTGCGGAACGACGACAGCGCACGGGGAAAGCGCCCCAGGCGGGCATCATTCACCGCCAGCCAGATGTGGGCTTCGGCATCGTCCTTGAGGAAGCTCGCTGAGAGCGTTTTCTCGGCTGCTTCCCCACGGTCAAGCAAAGTCAGCGCGATGGCGCGCAGAAGATGCGCGCGCCTGTCGTTGCGCATGTTGGGATCATCCGCCAGCACGGTCGCCACGGGGCCGAGGCTTTCGGCATGCAGGCCGTTGGCGAGCTGGAATGTGGCCAGCTTCAGCCGCGCCACGCTCCGCTCCGAGCGGGGTGCGTCGGCGGCCTTGCGCATCAGTTCCTGGAGCTGCGCATAGGTGTCGCCCTTGCGCATGTCTGTCCAGCTGGCCTGGTCGGCCACCAGGTTGGAGCCGGCCTCATCCGAACCCGGCACCTGCGGCTTGTCATGTCCCGCCGAGACGGCCAGACCGCTGCCGCGGCCAATGATGACCTCGCCGACGCCGACGCGCACCATCACATCGTCTGCGACGGGCCTGACCGCGACACCCTGGACCGTCTGCTCGATCTGGAACTCGACGAAACGCTGCACCTTGGGCGTGGATGCGCCCGGCCCATAGGCGGTGGCCACAGCTACGCTCTGGCCCGGCTCGGTTCCGATCCAGTGCACGCTGGAAACCTGGGTGAGAGGCAGGCTGATCACGCTCTGGCCGCGCTCGTCGAAGCTGCGGCGCGCCAGCAGCGGCTCGGCCGCCTGCACGCCCTTGTCGCCCAGCGTCAGCGACCAGCGCAGCCCATCGGGCGCAAGCCGCACGATGCCGCCGGGCTTCATCTGCAGGCGCAGCACGGTGGCCTTGCCTTCGCGGGTCGCCGCCGCGCTCACGATATGGGCGCCAGCCTCGGCCATCAGTTGCCGGGCATCGAGTGTGTCAATCGTATCGAAGACCACCACCGTCTCGCCGCGATCGTCGAAGGCCGCCGCGGCCGTCCGGCGCGGGAAGGCGAAATCGATGCGCGCGCCATCGGGCGCCTGCGTCACGGCGATGCCGACGGACTGCGGCGGCGCGGCGGGGCCTGCCGTCTGCCAGGCCGGAGCGGCCGGCGGATCGGCGGGAGCGGCTCCCGCTGGCTTGGGCGGCGCCTCCGCGCTTGCAGCGCGGGCTGCCTTGGCGGCGGGAGTGGCGGCGGGAGTGGCAGCAGGTGCGGCAACAGGTGCGGCAGCGGGTGCGGCAGCGGGTGGAGCCGTGGGGCGCGCGGCGGCTTCAGCCTCGGCGACGCGTGCCGCAAGCTGCGCCTCCGCAGCCTTCGCGGCAGCGGCGGATTTGGCCCGGTCCACCAGATCGATGATGAAGCCGTCTTCCTCGCGGAACGTGCGGGGCTCAAGCTGGGGATCGACCCTGAGGCGCATCACGATGCCGTCCGCAGATCGTTCGATCGCGTCGACGCTCGCCCCGGGGGGCAGCAGCGATCGCACCTGGCCCACCGCGAGCCTGGCCGGCGCGCGGAATGCGACCGTCAGGGCGTCGCCCTCGGCCCTGGCCTCGACGTTCATCTCCTGCGGCACCTCGAAGACAAGACGCGACAGCGTGGGCAGCGTGGCGCCGCGCACGGCGATCTCCGGCCCCTCGGTCCGCTCGCGATTGCGCACCAGCTCGCGCGCGATCAGTTCCGCCTGGCGCAGCCGGTCAACCATCTCCTTCATCACTTCGGGCGGCAGGCTTGGCTTCAGCCCCTGCCAGTTCTGCGGCAGGAGATCGACGAAGACGCGCTCGCCAGCCTCGATCATGTTGGAGGTGAAGGCGCGCGTCAGGGCAAAGCGCACGCCCCGACCGTCAGGGTCCACGCGCACTGCCGAGACATAAGACGGCATTTCACGCAAGATGCGGTCGGCTGTGAGGCGGACAGGCTCGCTGAAGCCGACGATCAGCACGCCGTTGGTGACGCGCGCGCTGACGGGCTGGGAACTGGGCAAGGTGAAGACGAGGCGGCCGAAATTGCGCTCTTCCTCGCCCTTCAGCGTGGCTTCCTGCTGCGCACGCGCCGCGCCAGGCGACAGGGCGCACAGAAGCGCCGCCACGCCGATGCCCAGCATCCGCGCGCGGAAGGATCGTGTGCGAGGGGAACGCAACGCCACCATAACTTTACTCATGCCGAAGAAGCGCGGCCCGGCACACTGGCCCTGATGCACCATGAGCCAACGAGGTTATCGCTCGGTTAAGCCGTTGCCTCGCCTTGGTGACATGGGCGGAATGGCCGAAGACCGGCCAAGGAGGGTCTTTTCAAAATCAACAATTTCAAATCGACACGAAGCGGCGGTTGCGAGCGATATGCATCGTTGTCTCGGTCTGGACTTGAGTCTATAGCAGCCGCGTGGTCACGACGGGTCGGACGAGTCGGGGGGCTCAGGCGGGACCTTCCCGTCGGGGGTCATCTCGGCGCAATGAACCTTCGAACGAGGCATGTCATGGAGAAAGAGATCATCATCAGCGTGGATTACAAACCCACTGACGACGAGTCCTTCATGAGCGAACGCCAAAAGGTCTACTTCCGGCAAAAGTTGCTCCGCTGGAAGGAGGACATCCTGAAGGAAGCGAAGGAGACGATCCTCGCCCTGCAGGCTGAAAACGAGAACCACCCCGACATCGCCGACCGCGCCTCGTCCGAGACAGATCGCGCCATCGAACTCCGGGCCCGCGATCGGCAGCGCAAGCTCATCTCCAAGATCGACAGCGCCCTCGCGCGGATCGAGGATGGCTCCTACGGCTATTGCGAGGAGACCGGCGAGCCGATTTCGCTGAAGCGGCTCGAAGCGCGGCCCATCGCCACCCTCTCGCTCGAGGCGCAGGAGCGCCACGAACGCAACGAGCGCGTCTTCCGCGACGACTAGGCGATAGCCGCGGTTCGGCCTTCCCGGAAATCGGGTGTCCCGAGACAGCCCTTTCGTGGTTCAGACGGGGCTCACAGGGATGACGGACCATGCTTCCAGCCGCTTTTCACCGTCTCACCGCCGTTGCTGCGGGTTTTCGTGGTGCCGACCAGCTCATGGTTGCCGGAACACCGCTGGTCGTTGCCGCGCTGTTCGGTGGCGGGCCTGACATCGTCGGGCTCATCGTTGCGGTCCAGGGCTCCGCCTGGCTGCTGATGTCGCTGCCGGCCGGGGTCTGGGTTGATCGCATCGCTCCGCTCAACGGGCTGAAGGCCGCCATGGCCATGGCTGTCGCCGGAGTTCTCCTGGCCATGGCCGGACTGGGCGCAGGGCACCTTGCCCTGTTTGCAGCGGGCGCCTTTCTCAGCGCCTCCGCTGCCGTCGTCGGCTTCCTCGCCGAAAGTGCCAGCGTGCAGGCCCTTGTCCAGGCCAACCAGTTGCCGCGCGCCAATGCAAGGCTGCAACTGGTCCAGTCCAGTGCCGCCCTCGCCGGGCCCGCACTGATGGGCCTCGCCGTGCTTCAGGGCTGGACCATGCAGGCCTACCTCCTGGCTGGGTTTATCGCAGCTCTTGGTCTTGCCGTTGCCCTCGGCTTCGGCAGACAGCCGGCGCGAGCACCGCGCATGCGCGAACCCCTGGCAGAGATCGCCGAAGGGTTCGCATTCGTGCGCCGCCAGCCGCTGCTCGTCGGCATCGTCGCCTGCGCGCTGTTCTGGAACATGGCTTTCTTCGCCCTTACCGCCGTGTTCGTGCCCTTCGCGCTCGGCCCGCTGGGGCTCAACGCGGCCGAGACGGGAATCGCACAATCGGCCATGGGCATCGGCTCATTGGCTGCCGCCCTGCTGGCGACCATGGCCATGGCAAGGCTCTCGCCCCGGCTGATCCTCGTGTTCGGGCCAGCATCCTCAATGCTGGCATCGGTGATCCTGGCGCTGTCGCCCCAAATTGCCGGCACAGGCTTTCGTCTGGCCGGGCCGGTAGCGGTATTCCTGCTGCTTGGCTTTGGCCCGATCCTGTGGTTCGTCTGCCAGAACAGCATCCGCCAACTGGTGACGCCGTCGGTCCTGCTCGGGCGAGTCGGATCGGTCATTCAGGTCGCGATCTATGGGGTGCGCTCAGTTGGCGCGCTGCTGGGCGGCATCGTCGCGGCCCGTTTCGGTTTCAGCGCGGCCATGGGGCTTATCGTCGGCCTGTTTGCCGCCTCACTGCTGGCCGTTCTGGCTTCCTCGCTCGCCCGCCTGCGCACCCTGCCGCCACCCGCCGCCTTGCAAGCCTGACGCGCGAAAGCCCCGCGTGGGAGGCGCGGGGCTTTCGTCAGCTGGCGGCAGCAAGGTGGGAAGCGCTGCTGCGCGCCGCAGTGACGGGCCGCCATGGGAAGCGGCTGGTCACCGGGCGCCAGGACCGGGCCCCGGCTGGGGAGCGAGGAACGGCCTTGGCCTGTCACCCGCCGGCGTTGGGGGGGAGCGTCACGCCGGCGGGGCCTGATCGATGACGCTCAGAAAGGCAGCAGCACGTCCATCACCTGCTGGCCATAGCGAGGCTGCTGCACATCCGTGATCTGGCCGCGCCCGCCATAGGCGATGCGCGCCTGGGCGATCTTGGTGGAGTCGATCGTGTTGTCGCTGTCGATATCCTCAGGGCGCACGACGCCGGCCACGATCAGTTCGCGGACCTCGAAGTTGATGCGGATCTCCTGCTTGCCCTCGATGACGAGGTTGCCGTTCGGCAACAGCTGGGTGACCGCTGCCGCCACATTCGTGGAGAGCTGCTCGGAGCGGCGGACGGAGCCTGCGCCTTGCGTCGAGGTGTTCGAATTGGTGGAGACGAGCGAGCCGGGGGAAACGGACTCGGGCAGGATGGCGGGCAGATTGGACTCGATTCCCAACAGGTTGGGCACGCCCATGCTGTCCTTGCCGCTGCGCGAGCGGCTGGTCTGGTTCTGAAGCTCCGCCCGGTCGGTGACGCGCACCTTCACCGTGACGAGATCGCCGATCTGGCGGGCGCGCTGATCCTTGAAGAAGGCGCGGCTGCCCTGGCGCCACAGGGAGTTGGGTCCGAAGGAGACATGCTCGGGCGTCGGCATCGGCATCCGCACCGGCTTGTAGCCTTCCTGCGCGGTGGGGTCCTCGATGGCCGAGAGGGCCGGCGCGCGCCCGACATTGGCGAGGCGGTCCGCCGCACCGCAGGCCGAGAGGGTGAGGCCCATCGCGGCGACGGCGACGAGGCGGAAGGTAAGGCTGGTCTGGCTCATGGTCTTTCCCTCGTGCTTCAGTTGGCGGCTGCGACACGGCCGCTGGCGGCGCCGTTGACGGCGACACGGCCCGGCCCGATCACGGTGCCCTGCAGGATCTTCTTGGACTGGACGTTCATGACCGAGATCATGTCGCCCTGCGCTCCGCCCTCCTGCGCGCGGCCGCGCATCGTCAGCATCAGGCCCGGCGCTTCATAGACGACGGTGATGACCTCGTTGCGCGCCACGATTTCCTGGCGCTGCAGGTCGTTGGCGCGCAGCTGCTGCCCGGCCATCAGCGCACGGCGCGCGGCCTTGCCGATCGCGGCGGTGGTCTCCACCACGAGGTCGGCACTGGCTGCGTCGCGCGGACGGCGCTCGACCATGAGGTCGGCCGCCTGAACGATCTCGCCGCGGGCGATGGTCCGCACCGGCACCACGACCTCGACCGTCTCGACCATCTGGCCCGTCACCCGGACAGGCTTGAGCCGCATCGAAGCGCTGCCAGGCAGCATCAGTGTGGCTGTGAGCCGGCGGCTGCGCGCGTCATAGACGAGATCCTGGGTCTGCAGCGCGCCGCGCAGATCGGGTTCGACGACGAGGTTGGGCGCGCCATTGTCGAGCACGAGGCTCAGGCTGCGGGCATCGACGCCGTAGCGCTCCTCAATGGCGCGGCGCAGCGCGCCTTCGATGTCCAGCATCCCGATGCGCCGTGCGGCGCGGGTCACCACAACTTGCGCGGCCCCGCCATCGGCGAGCGTCTCGACACCTTGAGCGCGCACAGCCTCCATGATGCGGGCAGACTGGATCGTGCCCGTTTCGCCAAGCGCCGGAGCGCGGAAGGCAGGCTGCGCGGCAACCGACACCGGCAGGCCGCTGACCAGATCGCCGAGCGTCAGGATATCGCGCGTGGCGGTGATGTCGGGCTTGAGCGCGGGCTTGGCCGGCGCCGCCGCGACGCGCACGGACATGCCGGGCGAGGCGAAGCCCGGGGCGGGCGCCAGCGCGATGAAGCCAAGGGAGAGGCTGCAGAAGAAAGCGGCAGAAGCGCGCATCATCACGATCAACCCCTGAACAGCTGGCTGGTGGCCTGCATCATCTGGTCGGTGGCCGAGATGACGCGGGAGTTCATTTCGTAGGCGCGCTGCGCGGCGATGAGCGAGCTGATCTCGACCACTGCGTTCACGTTGGATTCTTCCAGCCATCTCTGCTGAACCGTGCCGAAACCCTCGCCGCCGGGGTTGCCGTCGATGGCGGGCCCCGAGCCGGCGGTTTCGACGAACAGGTTGTCGCCGATGGATTCAAGGCCAACGCGGTTGACGAATCGCGACAGCTGGACCTGCCCAAGATCCTGCGGCGCAGTCTGCCCGGGGATCAGCGCCTGCACCTGTCCAGTGCCGCTGACCGTCACTGCACGCGCGTTCTGTGGCACGTTGATGCCCGGCTCGACGATGTAGCCATCCTTGGTGACGAGCTGGCCCTGGCTGTCGAGATCGAAGGAGCCGTCGCGGGTGTAGGCGGTGCGACCATCGGGCATCCGCACACGGAAGAAGCCGTCGCCCCGCACCGACAGGTCATATTCCTTGTCGGTCTCGGTGAGAGGGCCCTGCCCCATCACCCGGCCCGTGGCCACGGTCTTGACGCCTGACCCCACGAAAGTTCCGGCGGGCACCTGCGTGCCCTGGTCGGAGGTGGCGGAGCCGGCGCGGCGCAAGTTCTCGTAGAGCAGATCCTGGAAGTGGACCCGCTGGCGCTTGTAGCCATTGGTCCGGACGTTGGCGATGTTGTTGGAGATGACCTGAACATTCAGCTCCTGGGCCATCATCCCGGTCGCGGCGGTGTAAAGAGCGCGCATGGCGGTTGCTCCCGATCAGCTCTGGAGGTCAGCAAGGCGGCGGATGGCGTCGCGCCGGAGTTCGTCAGTGCGCCCCATCATGCTGGTGACGGAGGAATAGGCGCGCTGCACCTCGACGAGCCGGCTCATCTCAAGCACGGGCTTGACGTTGGAACGCTCGATGACGCCCGTCTCGACGCGGGCGGTGGGGCCGGCGGGCTGGGCGGGACCCGTGCTGGTGAACAGGTTGCCGCCTTCGTTGCGCAGGGCGCGCGGGTCGGCGAAGCGCGCCAGGCTCAGCTTGCCTCGCGTGCCCTGGTCGGTCAGCACCGTGCCGTCCTCGGCGATTCGCACGCCCGTCTCGTTGGCGGAGATTTCGATGGGGCCGTTCTCGCCGATCACGCGCAGGCCGCTCTGGGTGACGAGCTGGCCGCGGGCATTGATCTCGAAACCGCCATCGCGGGTGTATCGGTTCTCGCCGTTCGGGGTCTGCACCGTGAAGAAGGCGTCGCCGCGCACCGCCACGTCCAGCGGATTGCCAGTACGCTCCATCATCCCGCCCGAAAGGTCGATCGGCGTGCCGCGGTCAATGACGTAGGACACCTTCTTGTCGGCGTTGGGAAATGTCTCGGCCTTGGCGGCGGGCTGGATATGCTCCGCAAACCGCAAGGAGCGGGCCTTGAAGCCGTTGGTGTTGATGTTGGCCACATTGTTGGCGATCACATCCATCTCGCGCCGAAGCACCATCTGGCGTGACAATCCGACGAGAAGCGAGTTCTCCATGCTGCCTGCTCCCATGTTACGCGGCAGACCGGGACGCTCCCCAGCGCGGCCACCGCACCCCAAGGGTTCGCATGAGCCGTGCCAAACCAGATGAATTGTATTAATCTTTTTTCTATCAATATGTTAGGCGATCTCTACGCGCTGCGCCTCCCCTGCCGGGTTCGCACCTGGCGGCAAAAGCGGCCCGGCAACATCTGCCGGGTTTAACGAGGCGTTAACCATGATTGCCCACTTTGCATGTCATGCAGCTTGAATTGCGCTGAACTGCCAGCCTGAGGCTTCACGGATCCATGGCGAAAAAACCAACAGCACCTGAGAAGGAGGCCGACGGGGCCACCCCGGGCGAGGGCGACGCCTCCAAGAAGGGCGGGCTCAAGTCCTTGCTTGGCAACAAGCTCGTTCTCGGCGGCGTGGCGGTCGTGCTGCTTCTGGGCGGCGGCGGAGCCTATTACTTTCTCAAGATGAAGCCGGCCGCGGCAGCTGCGGAGTCCGCCAAGCCCGCGCCCCGCACCACCGGTTTCGTCGATATGAAGGAGATCATGGTGAACATCGCCGGAGCGCAGCCCGGCGAACGCCAGAATTTCATCAAGATCAAGGTCGCGCTCGAGATCGCGGACTCGAAGATGGCTCCCGAGATCCAGCCGCTCCTGCCGCGCGTGGAGGATATGTTCCAGGTCTATCTGCGCGAACTGCGCCCTGCCGACCTTGAAGGCTCTGCGGGAACCTTCCGCCTCAAGGAAGAGCTGCTGCGCCGCGTCAACGTGGCGGTGCAGCCCGCCAAGGTGGACGCCATCCTCTTCAAGGAACTTCTGGTTCAATAGGCATCACCATGGCAGGACCGGACGACAACGACACCGAAGGCGGCGATAAGGATTCCCTGGCCGGCGAATGGGGTGCGGCGCTCGCCGAACAGGGCGCCGATGGCGGCGGCGGCGACACGAAGTCGACCGAATGGGCCTCCATGCTCGATTCGCAGACCAATTTCGAGGACGCCGAGAGCGGGGTCGATCGCCTGCTGAACCAGGACGAGATCGACTCGATGCTGGGCTTCTCGGTGGGCGAGCTTGGCGCGGGCGGCCGCGCCGGCATCCGCGCCATCGTCGATTCAGGCACGGTGTCCTACGAACGCCTGCCGATGCTCGAAATCATCTTCGAGCGCATGGTGCGGCACCTTTCGACCAGCCTGCGCAACTTCTTCAACGACAACGTCGAAGTCACGCTCGACGCCATTCGCTCCGTCCGGTTTGGCGATTATGTGAACTCCATCCCGCTGCCGGCCATGATTGCGGTGTTCCGGGCTGAGGAATGGGACAATTTCGGGCTGGTCACGGTCGAGTCGACACTGACCTACGCCGTCCTTGACACCATGCTGGGCGGACGGCGCGGCAATGCCGCCATCCGCAATGACGGCCGCCCCTTCACCACAATCGAGATGAACCTGCTCCGGCGGATGATCAGCGTCGTGATGATGGATGCCGAGTTGGCCTTCAAGCCGCTCTCGCCCGTGACTTTCACGGTCGACCGGATCGAGACCAACCCGCGCTTCGCCACCATCTCGCGCCCAGCCAACGCCGCGATCCGCGTTGATCTCAGGCTGGACATGGAAGGCCGGGGCGGCTCGCTCCAGGTGCTGCTGCCCTATGCCACGATCGAGCCGGTCCGCGACCTGCTGCTCGAGAGCTTCATGGGTGAAAAGATCGGGCGTGACCCGATCTGGGAGAACCACCTCGCCACCGAGATCTACCAGTCCAGCGTGCCGGTCGAGGCGGTGCTGCACGAGGAGCTGATGCCTCTTTCGCGCATCATGAAGCTCGACATCGGCGACACCCTCGTCTTCGACGCCAAGCCGGACCGCTTCATCACGCTGCGCTGCGGCGATTTCGGCGTGACCGAGGGCCGGGTCGGCCGGGTGGACGACAAGATCGCCGTCCAGACCATAGCGCCGCTCAGGCGCTCCAAGACCACGATCGGCGTGTTTGACTCGACGGCATCGCCTCGCGGCGATGGCGGCCGATAAGTGCGTTATCCAGAGGACCATAGGCCATGAGTTTCACCATCGCGCTCGTTGCGGATCTGCTTGTGGCCGTGCTGCTCGTCGCCACGATCAGCACCTGCATCGTGCTTTCCAAGCGGATCGAGCGTCTCAAGGCCGATGAAGGCGCCATGCGCCGCACCATCGGCGAATTGCTGGCCGCCACCGACAGCGCCGAGCGCGCGATCTCGGGCCTCAAGCTGACCCTCAACGAATGCGACCGCACGCTCGCCGAGCGCCTGCGCACCGCCGAGCGCTACGCCGCCGACCTTGCGGCGCAGATCGAGGCGGGGGAGCAGGTCATGTCCCGGATCACCCGCATCGTCGAGGCTTCGCGCCTTGTCGCGCCCCCGGCGGCCAATGCCGAGCCGGAGCCAGGCGCCACCACGCGCAAGCTCTCTGAAGCCGCTGAACTCGCCGCAGCGATCACGCAACGCGCGGTTCGTCGCCTTGATGGCAACGCGGCATGAACGGTTTTGTGCTTGGCTCGGCCTCATCATGATCGACAGGCGGCGCCTGATCCCGGCAGTAATCCTTGGCGCGATGGGCCTTCTCGCGCTGAAGGCGATGTCGTGGCTGGGGCTTGCGGGCAGCCTCCAGATCACGCCGCTGGCTGAGCAGGTGGCGCCGCGCACGGCCATCGTCCAGCCGGATGGCAGCTACAATCCGTCCGATTTCAGGGGCATGACCCAGATGTTCGCCCGCGCCCGCGAGCCCTACTTCCCGGACCGGGTCGACGTCACTGGCTCGGTTCCGGCCAAGCCGCCCCAGACGTCCGCCGCCCAGGCTCCGGCCGGCGCCACGCCCGCGACGGCCCCGGCCATGCCGGAGCCGCCTTTCAAGGATCGTGCCGCCGTGATGAACGAGAGCCAGCGCACCCTGTCCTCCGCCGAGCGCGCATTGGCCGAACGCCTCGGAGAGCGCCGCGATGCGATCGAGGCGCGCCAGCGCGAGCTCGATATGCGCGAAAAGCTGCTGGAGACCGCCGAACGCAAGCTCGATGGCCGGGTAGGCGAACTCAAGGCCGTTGAGGAGAAGCTCGACGGCAAGAAGGACGAGAAGGAAAGCGCCGAGTCGCAGGGCCTGAAGAAGCTCGTCATCATGTACGAGAACATGAAGCCCAAGGACGCAGCCCGGGTCTTCGACCGTCTCCCCGCCGATGTGCTGGTGCCGATGGTGCTGCAAATGAATCCGCGCAAGATGTCCGAGGTCATGGCCTCGATGAGCTCGGAGTCGGCCGAGAAGCTCACGGTGGCCCTCGCCCTGCGCGCGCGCGCCCGGACAGAGCCGACCGCCGCGGCCGCAGCTGCGCCGGCAGGCTCGAACGAACTGCAGGCCATCGCGCCGGCCGCCCCTGCCAGCCGCCCCTGAGGCTGCGCGGGCCTGTCACGCCAGACGGCCGCGATCATGTCATGACAGGGCGCTGATCGGGCGTGGGCCTTCCGGCGCCGTTCAGTCAGCGGCCGAGCTTGGCCAGCTCCACCGCGACGCGCAGCTCGATATGGCCGATGAGGTCCTCAAGGCGTGGATCGTCCGTGTTCTCGCGCCGCGCCTCAAGCTGCGTCTTGAGCTGCGCCAGCTGCGACACCGGCACGACGCCGCCCAGCAGCGCGGCCTTCAACCGGTCCAGCCCATCGAGCAGGTCATGCCCGCGCCGGACCTGGCGCTTCTTGCGCTCGGTGGCATCCTCATTGGCCTGTAGCGCCACCAACGCGTCCATCGGCATGGCGGCGCTGACCCCGGCCATACGGGCGCTCTCACCACCCGCCGTGGCGCCGCCGAGCGTGAACTTCGCGCCGCTGCCGTTCGCGGCGCGCGCCGGGGTCGACGCTGTGCGCTGGATCACGGCTCGGGGATCGATCGGCAACATGGCTGCACCTTGGAGTGAACATGGTTAACGATACGTTTCGTGCCCGGCAGAACTTGCCGGCCTGGGCAGGATCGGCCGGGCCCCAATGCCGTCCAGCATCAGGCATGAATCCTCCAAGCCCATGAGATCAATACATAAAATTTGAATCAAGCTATTGGCATGACCTTCGCAGAACACTGTCTTGATCGGGCTCCGCAGCCCTCATCGACCGGAAGAGCGACATCGTGCAGCCTCGTTTCGCCAGCCAGCTCCGCCTCCTTGCCGCCGCCGCCATGGCGGCGCTCTGCGTCGTGGCGGCAGCCCCGGCCAGCGCCATGTCGCGCATCAAGGATCTCGCCTCTGTCGAGGGCGTGCGCCAGAACCAGCTGGTGGGCTACGGCATCGTCGTCGGCCTCAACGGCACGGGCGACACGCTCAACAACGCGCCATTCACGCGCCAGTCAGCGCAGGCCATGCTGGAGCGCCTGGGCGTCAATACCCGCGGCGCCAACATGCGCACCGCCAACATGGCGGCCGTGATCGTCACCGCCACCTTGCCCGCCTTCGCGACCCAGGGCAGCAAGGTCGATGTCACCGTCTCCTCGCTGGGCGACGCCAAGTCGCTCCAGGGCGGCACCCTGCTGGTCACGCCGTTGCTGGGGGCCGATGGCGAGGTCTATGCCGTCAGCCAGGGCGCCGTCTCCATTTCCGGCTTCGCAGCCGGGGGCGACGCCGCCTCGATCACGCGCGGCGTTCCGACGGTCGGCCGCATCGCCAATGGCGCAATGGTCGAGCGCGAGATCGAGTTCGCGCTCAACAAGCTCAAGACGCTGCGCCTGTCGTTGCGCAACCCCGATTTCACCACCGCCCGCCGCATGGCCGCCGCCATCAACGACTTCATGGGCGCCGCCACGGCCGAGCCGACCGATCCGTCCACGGTCGTGATCCAGATCCCGGCTCGTTACCAGGGCAACATGATCCGCCTGCTGACCGAAATCGAGCAGTTGCGCGTCGAGCCCGACCAGACCGCCCGCATCGTCATCGACGAGCGCTCCGGCATCATTGTCATGGGCCGCGACGTGCGCGTCTCCCAGGTCGCGGTGGCGCAGGGCAACCTCACGGTCACGATCTCCGAACAGCCCCAGGTCTCCCAGCCCAATGCGCTGGCCGGCGGCCAGACGGCCGTGGTGCCGCGCACCAGCGTCAAGGTCGATGCCGAAGGCGGCAACAAGCTCGCCATCGTCAACGAGAGCGTATCGCTGCGCGATCTCGTCGATGGCCTCAACGCGCTCGGCATCGGCCCGCGCGACATGATCTCCATCCTGCAGGCCATCAAGGCCGCGGGAGCCCTCCAAGCCGAAATCGAGGTGATGTGATGACCCTTGCCCTGACCGGACTGGCCGTTCCGGCCGCCAAGCTCGCCATCGGCGTTGCGACCTCCGCCCTCGGCGCCGTCAAGAACGCGCTGAATCCGCAGGAACAGAAGATCCGCAAGACTGCGGACGATTTCGAGACCATGTTCCTTGAGAACATGATGGCGCAGGTCTTCCCGCAGGACGCCAGGGAAGGCCCCGTGGGCGACAACGGCACCGGCTCCGAGGTCTATCGCGGCATGCTGGTCAACGAATATGCACGCTCGGTCGCGAAATCCGGCGGCATCGGCATTTCTGACACGATCTACCGCCAGATGCTGCAGATGCAGGAGCGCGCCAATGCTGGCTCATGAGAAGTCCGTCCATGATCGCCCCCGCGTCACGTCGGCGGCGGAGGCGCGCGAACTTGTGGACATGATCGTCGAGACGCTTTCCGGCCTTTCCCATGTGGTGGGCGAGGAGACGCAGCTGATGCGCGACGGCCAGATCGGTGCGGCGCTTGATCGCGAACCGAAGAAGACCGAGCTGGCAGGGCGCTACATGCGCGGGCTGGAAGTGGTCAAGGCCAACGCCGTGGCGCTGGCGCGCTTCGTTCCTGATGAATTGGAGCGGCTCAAGGGCGCGCACCAGGCCTTCAGCGATCTGCTGGAAACCAACCAGGCCGTGCTGGCCACCGCGCGCGCTGTCTCCGAGACCATCGTGCGCGACCTCGCCAAGGATGCGGGACGCGCGCCGCAGGCCCAGGGCTATTCCCGCTCCGGCTATGGCGCCGTGACCCAGCCCCCCCAGCGCGGCGGAGCGGGCCCCATCGTGGTGAGCAAATCCTTGTGATGACTCGATGAATCCTCGCTGGTCGGGACTTTAAGGATTCACCAATATTTCTTACCCGACGTTAGTATTTCTGTGACATCCTGACAGTGCCGGATATGTCAGTCCGGCGGGAACAGGAGTCCCGGACAATGGATATCGGCGGGGTTAAACTGGCACCCGCCGCTGCGCCAATTCCCGCGGCCAACCGTGTGGAGCCCACGGCCAGCGGCGCGCGCGCCGTAGCGACCGAGTTGCCGCGCGAGGCGGCAGTGAAAGCCATAGGCGACAGCCCGAGCGTTCGCATCGACATCAGCAATGACAGGGCGCGCGAGCAGATCGATCGCGAAAGTCTGCTGCGCAGTTTCATCCGCAACCGCAACGAGGTCGATCCCCGCACCCGTGAACTGGTGTTTCGCGCCGTCGACACCCGCACCGGCGAGGTGGTGCGCCAATTCCCCGACGAGACGCGCCTCAAGCTGCGAGAATACATGAATCGCGAGCGCGATGCCCGGGCCGGAGAAACCCCCGGCGCGCCCTCCGTCTCCCGCTCGGCCTGAAGCGCCCTGACCCCGCGCAGCTGAAGGCAGACGCTTTCCGGCTGCCGGCGCCCCATGGTGAAGCCTTAACCGAAAAACCTGGTTAGCGTTTACCGCCGATTAAACTTAACGCGCCATGATCCCGTTCGTCGGCCAGAAGGGCCGGCCAGCCCAGGATGGGCTGTTCCAAGCCAAGAATGGTGCGTAAAATGAAAGCTGCGTCGCTTACCACGGGCATGAAGAATGCCCTATCTGCGCTCGACAATATCCAGGGTCAGATCGACAAGACCAACAATCGCCTCGCCACCGGCAAGAAGGTCAACTCGGCGCTCGACAACGCCCTGAACTACTTCGTGGCTGACGGTTTCTCGTCCAAGGCCCGCGGCCTGCAGACGGTCATGGACAATATCGGCCTCGGCCTGAACGTCATAAAGCAGACTGACAAGGCCCTCAACTCGATCAAGACCTCGCTCGAGCAGGCTGAAGGCACGCTCCGCGCGACGTTGAACACCGCCGGCACCAATGCCAAGGCCACGACCAACTTCTCCTTCCGCAACCCGCTCACCGGCGCGGCCGACGCCAACCAGCTCCTCGCCGAAGCAGCCGGCGGCATCTCGACCAACCGCCTTCAGGTTGGCGACACGGTGCAGGTCAACCTGGTGCGCGTCAGCTCCGGCGGCACGACCACGGTTGTCGGCACCGGCACGGCCCTGACCACGGCGGCCACGACCACCGTCCAGAACCTGCTCGACAACATCAACACCAACACGTCGATCAACGTCGCGGGCCAGTCGGCGCGGATGAGCGCCTACCTCAATGACGCCGGCAACATCGTCATCGAGAACAATGTCAACGGCAAGGATGCCGCCACCGGCGACACCTTCGCTCTCCAGTTCGTGGTCAACACGGCTGGCGGCGGCACCCAGACCCAGAACAACTCGCTCGATGTGTTCGGCTTCACCGGCGCGGTCGGCGCAACCCCGACGGTCAGCGGCACTGGCACCCAGACCGTGCTCATGATGGGTGCCTCCACCTTGCAGGAGCCTCGCACCTCGGCTGCCAAGTCGTTCCGCGAAGTGCTCAACCAGATACGCAACACGGCGCTGGACGCTGGCTACAACGGCACGAACCTGCTGCAGGGCGACTTCCTGCGCACGGGCTTCAACGAGGAGGATAGCACCTCGATCACCACCCGGGGCAGCCGCGTCGACGCTTCGGCGCTGGGCTTCTCGCTCGACAACATCCTCTCGGCGTCGGGCGATGCCTTCCGCGACTTCCAGGGCGACCGCGAGCTCTCGGCGGCGCTCGCCAAGGTCAAGGCCGCGAAGGTCACGATCTCCGGCATGACCACCGCCTTCGCGGCCAACGGCAGCCTGATGACCAACCGGCAGGAATACACCAAGTTCGCCATCAAGAACTTCACCGACGGCTCGGATCTGCTGACCCTGGCCGACATCAACGAGGAAGGCGCCACTCTCGCCTCGCTGCAGACCAAGCAGCAGCTCTCGGTGCAGGCCCTTTCGCTGGCCAACCAGTCCGACGGGGCCATCCTGCGTCTGTTCTGATTTCCACGGCGCAGAACGCGCCCGACTACGCACCACGCACCGGCAGCCAGAAGGCCAAGGCGCGAAAACGGATGGCGGGCCCCGCAAGGAGCCCGCCATCTGCCGTTTCAGGGCCCATTCGGGACACACAGGCTTAACCTTATCGGGAAACGTCGCGCTAACCAGGCTTGTCCACTAGCGTTTAACGTTAAATACGACTCACCATACAACTTGAAGAAGCATTAGGAGGCGCTGGCAAGTCTGGCAGGCGGAGCGGCGGGCAGAAAGTCCGTCAATCCACAAAACCGGACTTTGGACCCAGAAAGGATCCCTCCAGTGCCAACCTCCCTTACCATCGGCATGCGCAATGCCCTGAACTCGCTCACCGACCTCCAGGAAAACATCCAGAAGACCAACAACCGCCTTGCCACTGGCAAGAAGGTGAACTCGGCTATCGATAATCCCCTGACCTTCTTCCAGGCAGACTCACTCAGTTCCCGCGCCCGCAGCATCACCACGATCCAGGACAACATCGGCCTCAGCATTCAGGTCATCAAGCAGACCGGCAAGGCCCTGAACTCGATGAAGGCCTCGCTTGACCAGGCCGAAGGCGCCCTTCAGGGCGCTCTCAACAGCACCGGCACCAACGCCAAGGCCATTTCGACATTCGCCTTCCGCAACGCGGCAACGGGCGCAGCTGACGCGACGCAACTCCTGACCGAAGCGGCCGCCGGCACCGCCACCAACCGCCTTCAGGCTGGCGACACGATCACGGTCAACCTCGTGCGCGTCAACACGGCCGGCACGGCTACAGTTATAGGCACCGGCACGACCCTGACCACGGCGGCCACGACCACCGTCCAGAACCTGCTCGACAACGTCAACAACAACACGTCGATCAACAGCGCCGGCCAGTCGGCCCGCATCTCCGCCTATCTCAATGACTCCGGCAACATCGTCATCGAGAATGCCGTGAACGGCAGGGATGCCGGCACCGGCGAAGTCTTGGCGCTGCAGTTCGTGGTCAACACCGCCGGCGGCGGCACGCAGACCCAGAACAACACCACCGACATCTTCGCCTTCTCGGGCGTTGTCGGCGGCCTGCCGACCTCTACCGGTGCGGGCACCCAGACGGTCACCATGGTTGGGGGCACCGCCAACCAGCCCATCCGCGAAGCTGCGGCCGCCTCGTTCCGTGAACTGCTGAACCAGATCCGCAACACCTCGCTGGACGCTGGCTATAACGGCACGAACCTGCTGCAGGGCGACTTCATGCGGACCTCGTTCAATGAAAGCGGTTCGACCTCGATCACCACGCAGGGCCGACGCGTCGACACGTCGTCCCTGGGCTTCACGCTCGACAACCCCGTGGCCCAGTCTGGCGATGCAGCGCGCAACTTCCAGAATGATCGAGAAATCAATTCCGCACTGGCAAAGATAGCGAGGGCCAAGGAAACCGTGAACGCCGTATCGTCGGCATTCTCGAACAACGCGACGATCCTGCAGAATCGTCAGAACTACAACAACGAGACGATCAAGACCTTGAACGAAGGCGCAGATATTCTGACGCTGGCTGACATCAACGAGGAAGGCGCCGCCCTCACCTCGCTGCAGACACGCCAGAAGCTCTCGATCACGGCGCTCGCGCTGGCAAACGAGGCCGACCAGGCCATCCTGCGTCTGTTCTGATCCCGATCGCGACGCTTCCTTCAACGAAGCGGCGCAAGGCAAGCCGGCGGGGCGACCCGCCGGCTTTGCCGTTTCGGTTTGCGTCCAACGCGCGGCGCGGTTCTGTCCTCACGCAAGCCCCGCGAATCGCATATCCCCATGGGCGGCGGGAGGCCATGGCATGAGCGGCAAGACCCAAGTGAACATCCTGATCTGCGTGCCCAGCATCCGCGGCACGGTGATGAGCCACACCATGGTGAGCCTGTCGCGCACCGTGTTCCTGCTCGCCACGCTGAACATCCCTTGCGACGTCATCAACATCGACAGCGCCGAGATCACGATGGCGCGCAACACCATGGCGTCCCACGCGCTGCGCGAGAAGCATGTCACCCACCTGCTCTTCGTCGATGACGACATGAGCTTCGAGGCCGACGCGGTGGTGGACCTGCTGCGCGCCGACAAGGATGTGATCGGCTACATCTACCCCAAGCGGCTGTTCAACCAGGAGCAGTTTTTCGCCGCCGCAAGGGCCGGCAAGACGATGGACGAGGCCTCCACCGCCGCCCTCGACTTCGTGCATCGACACCTGCCGGCCACGACGCTGCAGATCACCGAAGGGCTCTGCCCCGTGGCCGGCGTCGGCATGGGGCTGTGCCTCATCAAGCTCAGCACCTTCCGCACCATGATCGACAAGGGCGTGGTCAAGACGCCCGAGCCCGGCAAGGCCGAAAACAATGGCGGCTTCTTCAGCGGCGCCGTGACAGGCTTCTTCGATCCGGTCTTCTCCGAGGAGAGCGGCCGCTACCTTTCAGAGGACCTGTCCTTCTGCGAGCGCTGGATCAAGGAATGCGGCGGCGAGGTCTGGGCAAGGGTTGACCGCAAGATCGGCCATATCGGCATGTATATCTTCGCCGGCAACTACATGGACCGGCTGCGCACCGGTACGATCTGAGGGGGAAGAGCCCGCTATTGCGCTGCCGAAAACCACGCTTGCGTCATGGCGAGCGCAGCGAAGCCATCCAGAAGCGCCACGAAAGCATGGCTTGGGACGCATTCTTTGGGCCCAGACCGCAAGATGCGCCACTGAGCGCGCTGGATTGCTTCGCTTTGCTCGCAATGACGAAATCGCTGACGTGTTTCAGCAACCCGCTGTCGCGCGCTTGAAGGGATTTGGTCCGCTATCGCGCTTTGCGCTGATCGAAGCGGGTCGCGCCGCCCTTGGCCCCGTCCGACACGGGATCGAAAACCGCGCTTGCGTCATGGCGAGCGCAGCGAAGCCATCCAGAAGCGCCACGAAAGCATGGCTTGGGACGCATTCTTTGTGCCGAGACCGCAAGATGCGCCACTGAGCGCGCTGGATTGCTTCGCTTCGCTCGCAATGACGAAATCGCTGACGTGTTTCAGCAACCCGCTGTCGCGCTGATCGAAGGGATTTGGTCCGCTATCGCGCTTCGCGCTGATCGAAGCGGGTCGCGCCGCCCTTGGCCCCGTCCGACACGGCATCGAAAACCACGCTTGCGTCATGGCGAGCGCAGCGAAGCCATCCAGAAGCGCCACGAAAGCATGGCTTGGGGCGCATTCTTTGGGCCGAGACCGCAAGATGCGCCACTGAGCGCGCTGGATTGCTTCGCTTCGCTCGCAATGACGAAATCGCTGACGTGTTTCAGCAACCCGCTGTCGCGCTGATCGAAGGGATTTGGTCCGCTATCGCGCTTCGCGCTGATCGAAGCGGGTCGCGCCGCCCTTGGCCCCGTCCGACACGGCATCGAAAACCACGCTTGCGTCATGGCGAGCGCAGCGAAGCCATCCAGAAGCGCCACGAAAGCATGGCTTGGGGCGCATTCTTTGGGCCGAGACCGCAAGATGCGCCACTGAGCGCGCTGGATTGCTTCGCTTCGCTCGCAATGACGAAATCGCTGACGTGTTTCAGCAACCCGCTGTCGCGCGCTTGAAGGGATTTGGTCCGCTATCGCGCTTCGCGCTGATCGAAGCGGGTCGCGCCGCCCTTGGCCCCGTCCGACACGGCATCGAAAACCGCGCTTGCGTCATGGCGAGCGCAGCGAAGCCATCCAGAAGCGCCACGAAAGCATGGCTTGGGGCGCATTCTTTGGGCCCAGACCGCAAGATGCGCCACTGAGCGCGCTGGATTGCTTCGCTTCGCTCGCAATGACGAAATCGCTGACGTGTTTCAGCAACCCGCTATCGCGCTTTGCGCTGATCGAAGCGGGGGGATCAGCTGAAAGAGATGCTGTCGGAGGCTGCCTGCGGCTGCGATGGCGGCTGATCGAAGCGGGTCGCGCCGCCCTTGGCCCCGTCCGACACGGGATCGAAAACCACATCGAACTGGCCAGAGCCGTCATCCTTCGGCGTGATCTGCCATTCAAAAACATCCGAGCGCACGCCCACCACCACATCCTGGTCGGGCAGGATCAGGATGCGGCGGCTCGTCTCCACCACCATCACGAGGCGGTTCTCGGAGAGGTGGCGTTGGGCCAGCTTCTTGAGCACGGTGTAATAGGGTTCGAGCTTCCAGGCATTCGGCGCCTTGGGGTCGGGATAGACCGTCAGGCAATCGCCACCATACTCCCAGGCCATCACGAACTTGGCGGTGCTGGGCTTCCATTCCTCGCCAAGCCAGTCCTCGGCCAGCCACAGGCAGGAGAACTCGCGGCAGGGCTTGGGCCGAAGCTGATGGATGTCGCAGCCCGCGCCTGCGCGGAAATGCCGGCACCATTGGCCCGCCGGCTTGTAGACAGCCGGCACATCCAGAACCTTGCAGCACAGCGAACAGGATCCGCATTCGCGCTTGGCCATGGTCTCGTCCTCGCCGGTGCTGGCGGCCCGCCCCCGGACCCTGATCCACACCTAGCCTGCAAAGGCAAACGATGCGTTAACCATGATCGGCCTAATCATGGGGCTCACCACCCATGCACAGGCGCACGGCGCTACCGAAGGACGCACAGATGAGCGCCAGGCCGCAGACCCTCGTGTTCAACAAGCCTGCTCCCGCCGCTCCGCATATCGGCGGCATCGCCGGCGCGCTTCAGCCGGCCTTCGCGCTCGCGCCCGATCATGATTGGCTCAAGACCTTCCTCGGCCTCGACAGGCCGGTGGTCATCGCCGATATCGGCGCCGCCCATTACGGCGAGCCCGACGCCTTCGCCGACCTCGCGCTGCGCGGCCATGCCCGCAAGTTCGGCTTCGAGCCGGAGGAAGCCTGCTTCAACGATCTGGTGCGGACCAACAACGACCGGCAGACCTACCTGCCCTACGCGCTCGGCGATGGCGGCACGCACACCTTGCACATATGCCCGGCTGGGATGACCTCGCTGCTGGAGCCCGATCCTGCGGCGCTCAACTTCTTCAACGGCTTCGAAGGCTTCGGCACGGTCAACCGCACCATCCCGATGCCGACCCGCAAGCTGGCCGATGTCGAGGAGGTCGACGCCCTGCATTACGTCAAGATCGACGTTCAGGGCTCCGAGCTGATGATCCTGCGGCATGGCGGGGCCAAGCTGGATGAGCTGGCGATGATCCAGATCGAAGTGTCCTTCGTGCCGCTCTACAAGAACCAGGCAAGCTTCGGCGAAATCGACGGCTTCATGCGGTCCAAGGGGTTCATCCCGCACCACATGCAGGCCTGCAAGCGCTGGATCATCGCGCCCACCGTGCTCGGCAACGATTTCCGCAGGCCGCTCAACCAGCTTCTTGAGGCCGACATCGTCTACATGCGCGATCTTGTCCACCCCGATGGCATCGACGATGACACGTTGCGCCGCACCGCCTATCTCGCGGAAGTGGTCTATGAGAGCATCGACCTCGCCATTCGCTGCATCCTCGAACTGGTCAAGCGCGGCAAGCTGCCCGAGGGCAGCCATGTCGCGTATGCGCAGGGCTACAGCGAGCGCAAGGCCGCGCGCCAGCAGCGCCTCGCCCTGCCCCGCTGAGCCGCGCCATGTCCGAATCGAAGAGAAGCGTCGCCGCCGCGCCCCACGCCGGGCGCTTCGACGCCATTCGCACGGCCTATGCCTGCTGCCCGCTCTGCGACAGCACCCGGATGCGCCATGTCGGCGCCGCCGCCACCACATCCTATGTCAACTGGCATGGCGGCCTGCCGCCGACTCTCGACTGGATGCGCTGCGATGACTGCAGCCATGTCTTCACCCAGCATTACTGGACCGAGGCCGGCCTCGCGGAGGTGTTCCGCAAGTCGCATCCCTCGCAGGTCGCCGGCGGCGATCCGGACCAGAAGCGGCAGACATGGCGCCCCACCTTGCAGAACGCGCTGCGCCTGCTGGGCGGCTACCCGTCGGTGATGGCCGGCCCCGGCACGCCGACATGGCTCGATGTCGGCTGCGGAGACGGCGCGCTCGTCATGACGGCGTCGGAGTTCGGCTTTGCTGCGCTGGGGCTTGATGCGCGCGCCGAGCCCGTGACGGCGCTGCAGCGGCTGGGCTATGCCGCCACGCAGAGTGAGTTCATGGCTGCCCAGGCCGGCGAGCCCGTCACCGTCATCTCCATGTTCGACGTGCTCGAACACATGATTTTCCCGCGCCGCGCGCTCGATCATGCGCGTGAGTTGCTGGCTCCGGGCGGGCTGCTGATCATCTCCCTGCCCAACATGGATTCGTCGAGCTGGCGGCTCATGGACCAGGCCTCGGCCAATCCCTACTGGATGGAGATCGAGCACCATCATAACTTCACCCGCCAGTCCCTTTCGGCCAAGCTGGTCGAGCATGGCTTCACCGTGGAGATGTTCGACATTCCGGGCCGCTACAAGGCGCAGATGGAGCTGTATGCCCGCAAGCCGGGCTGAACGCGCGCCTTGATCGATGATCGCCGCAAGCCGGGCCCGCGCCCGGTTTTTTTTGGCCTGAAAGGGGCTGCAACGATTAACGAACTATTAGGGTTAACAAGGCATGATCAGTGTCATGCGGTTCAGAAGGATCGCTGCTCCAGAACGGGACATCTGATCGATGAACGACATTGTTCTTTCAAAAGGCATTCGCAGCAACCTGATCTCCTTGCAGAACGCCTCTGCGCTCCAGGACATGACGCAGAACCGTCTTTCGACAGGACGAAAGGTCAACTCCGCCCTCGACGACCCGCTGAACTATTTCCAGTCCGAGACGCTGACCACGCGCAGCAAGGATCTCACCCGCCTGCTCGACAATCAGGGCCTCGGCATCAAGACGATCCAAGCCGCCGACAATGGCCTGAAGGCCATCACGCGCATGGTCGAGCAGATGCAGGCAGGACTGCGCACGGCGCTCAACACCGCCGCCACCAACGCCAAGCTGGCCTCGGGCATGGACCTGATCAACAAGCGCGCGGTGGATTATCTCACCAACTCTAACCTGGTCGGCAGCTCCGGCGTCGGCGCGGCCGGGGCTTTCGCGGCCGGGGCCACGCTCGAGCTCAAATTCGATGTCCCGCCCGTGCCCCCGGCCACCGGCGCGCCCACCGCTGGCACCTTCACCATCACCTTCACCAATCCGATGACGGCGCAGGATCTGGTCAACCAGATCAACAGCAACACCGCCAACAACAACACAACCACAGGCGAGCGCTACATCAACGCCTCCATCGACGCAGGCGGCCGGCTGGTCATCGACAACACAACCAATGGCACGCTGCAGTTGGTGCTCGGCGGCACGGGCGTGCCGCCCAACTCGCTGGGCACGCTCTTTGGCACCTTCGAGCCGCCGCTGCCAACCTCCACTGCCACGGACACGGGCGTGATCAGGGCAACGACCAACCCGACGCGCGCCAAGTTCGCCGAACAATACAATGACCTCCTGACCCAGATCACCTTTGCCGCGCGCGATGCCGGCTTCAACGGCACCAACCTGCTGTACGGGCAGAGCCTCGACATGATCTTCAACGAGGACGCCACCACGCGCATGGTCATCCGCGGCGTCGTATTCGACTCGAAGGGGCTCGGCCTCTCGCCCAGCGACACACGCCGCAACATGCAGTCCGACACCGAGATCAACACCGGCATTGCGAGGCTCGGCGAGTCCATCAAGCTGATCCGCGCCCAGGCCGCCACCTTCGGCGCCAACAACACCGTCGCCACCACGCGCGAGGCCTTCACCAAGGAGGCCGTCAAGCTGCTGAAGATGGGTTCCGACGGGCTGATCGTCGCCGATCTCAACGAGGAGGGCGCCAACCTCCTCGCCCTGCAGACGCGCCAGCAGTTGTCGACCCAGGCCCTGTCGCTGGCGTCCCAGTCGGATCAGGCGATCCTGCGGCTCTTCAGCTGATTGCATCACGGCCGCCCGGCGGCCATCACAGGAGGCCGTCATGGCTCTGAAGGTCGAACTCAAGCCGCACGAGCGCATCATCATCGGCACGGTGGTGATCCGCGCCGACGACCAGCGCACGCGGCTGTTCATCGAGGGCGATGCGCCGATCCTGCGGGAAAAGGACATCCTCACCCACCGCACCGCGGACACGCCGGCCAAGCGCATCTACCTGGCCGTGCAACTGATGTATCTCGATCAGGTCATCGGCAAGCATCACGAGATCTATTTCACGCTCGTGCGCGAGTTTCTGGAGGCGGTGCCCAGTTCCGCCCCGGCGGTGTCCGAACTCAATAACCGCATCTTAAATGGTGATCTCTACAAAGCTCTGAAAGCAGCCAAGAAGCTGATCACATATGAGAGTGAGCTTTTAGCCCATGTCCTACGCGGCGAACGCCTACGCCAAGACGGCCCAATCGGCTCCGACCAGCCCTCGTGAACTCGAAGCCCATGTTCTGATCAAGTCAGCCGCGCGCCTGCAGCAGATCAAGGAAAACTGGGAGCTCAAGAAGGGCGAGCTCGACGAAGCGCTCGTGATCAACCGCAAGATCTGGACTGTGCTCGTCAGCGCAGTCAGCGAGGAGGCCAGCCCCCTGCCGCTCGACATCAAGCGCAACATCATCGGGCTAGGCATGTTCATCTTCAACCACACCATCGCGCTCACCGCCCAGCATGACCCTGATCCGGCAAAGCTGCAGGTGCTGATCAACATCAACCGCGAAATCGCCTCGGGCCTGCGCACGCGTGTCGAGACCCCTCCGGCGCAGGGAGCCGCCTGAAAAATCGCGGCGCTTGCGGTCGCCATGATCGCGTCAGAGGCCGATCACCCTGGCGTGGCCGACCTCGATGCCGTTCCAGTTGACCATGCGCGGCCTGGCGAACATGTCCAGCACCTCGGCCGCCGGACCATCCGGCGCGAGCAGCCGGGCCAGAAGCGACGCCATCACCGCCTCCGAGGCGCGGGTGCCGCCATCATCGATCTTGAGTGCGATGTCGTAGCCCAGTTCCTGCAGCGCGCCGCAGAACACGGCCTCGGCGCCCGTCTTGGTGAAGGCCCGCGCGCCGAGCGCCTGCATCACCCTCGTATCGAAGCGCCCCGTGCCGGCCACCATTTCCGGATGCGCGGCCACCGCGGCGCGAATGCGCCGGCTTGCCTTCACCCGCTCCGGCCCCATCGCCGCGCCCTTGCCGCCCCCGGCCCCGAACCTCGCGAACGCAAGCGCCAGGGCGCGCAGCGGCACGGCATGGGTCGGGATCGAGCAGCCATCAATCCCGGCCGTTTCGGGATCATGCGCCGCGCCTGTCATCTCGATCAGCGCGCCGCGCACCGCGCGCTGCACGGCATGGCCGGCATTGATGTAACCAGCCGGGTCCTCATCAAGCCCGCATGAGAGGCAGACGAAGCCTGCATGCTTCCCCGAACAGTTGTTGTGAAGGGCTGAAGGCGAGGCGCCCGACGCCGCCATCGCGCGGGCGGCCTTTTCGTACATCGGCCAGTGCGTCCCGCATTCCAGGCAGGAGGGATCATGCCCGGCCTTGGCAAGCATGGAGGCCGAAGCTGCGGCATGGTGCGGCTCGCCCGAGTGAGACGAGCAGCACAGCGCGATTTCCGCAGCGCTCAGACCATAGCGATCGGCATGGCCGCCTTCGAGCAACGGCAGCGCCTGGATAGCTTTCACGGCCGAACGCGGAAACACGGGCCGCTCGACATCGCCCGCCGACATCACCACGGCACCGTCCGCATCGACCACGATGAAGGCGCCGCGATGGCCCGACTCCACCGCCGACCCGCGCACCACCTCGACGAGAACAGGATTGTCCATGGCTCAGCCCCTTGTTGGGCGCTTTTGTTGTCCGAACCGGGCGCGGCTGTCAAAGCCGGCCCCTGCAGGGCAGCCCGCGCGGCGCGCACGCTGCCCTTGCCGCACCCTCGCCTTGCCGCACGGCTTGCCTTAGGTTGGCCACAGCCCGGCCGGCGCTTGCGCTGTTGGCTGGGCGGCGCCGGGAGCGGAATGATGAGCAGTTACGAGGTCGAGTATGACAACCGCGGCCGGGTGCCGGAGCATCCGGGCATCATCGCGGGCTGGGCGCGCGATGCGGCCGCCTATCGCGACATTGCGTCAGCCGAGCATGGCGTATCCTACGGCCCTTCGCCCCGGCAGCGCTACGATCTGTTCCGGCCGCAGCACATGAGCGCCGATGCGCTGGCCGTGTTCCTCCATGGCGGCTACTGGCAGGCGCTGGACATCACCTTCTTCAGCCACATGGCGCGCGGGCTCAACGCGCACGGTGTCGCCGTGGCCGTCATCGGCTATGATCTGTGCCCCGATGTGTCGCTCGCCGGCATCATCGGGCAGACGCGCTTCGCCTGCGCCGCCCTGCACCGCCGCTTCGCGCTGCCCCTCGTCGCCTACGGCCATTCCGCGGGCGGACATCTGGCAGCCTGCCTGCTGGCGACCGACTGGCAGGCCGTTGCGCAGGATCTGCCGCCCCGGCTCGTGCGCTCGGGCTATGGCATATCCGGGCTCTACAACCTCAAGCCGCTGACCGAGACATCCGTCAACAGGGCGCTCGGCCTCGACATGGACGAGGCGGAACGGCAAAGCCCGCTGTTCTGGCCCGCGCCTTCGCGCCTTGCCTTCGATGCCGTGGTCGGCGCCGACGAAAGCGCCGAGTACCTCAAGCAGAGCCGCCGCATCACCGATGTCTGGGGGCTGGAAGGCGTGGTCACGCGCTATGAGGAGTTGCCGGGCAACCACTTCACCGTGATCGCCCCGCTGGCGGAGCCCGGCAGCGCCATGACGGCGCGCCTCGCCGGCCTGTGCCACGCTTGATCGGCGCGGCGGATCGTTTAAGCGGGACCCAACCCACAAGGAGGCAGGCCATGCAAACGTTTTTCGTCGAAATCAAATGCAAGCTCGGCAAGACCTACGATGTCGCGACCGCTCTGGCCGACCGCGACATCGCATCCGAAATCTATTCGACGGCCGGCCACTACGACATCCTCGCCAAGTTCCACATCCCGCGCGATGTCGACATCGGCCACTTCATCGCGCAGAACGTGCAGACCGTGCCTGATATTCAGGACACGCACACGATCATCACCTTCAAGGCGTTCTGAAAAAGCGGGCCAGCGTCCGCGAAGCGGACAGACGCCGCCTAGCGCGCCGGCGTTGATAGCGCTTCGACTGTCGCATGCGCCTTCAGCGCGTCAGCGAAGCGGCGCGCCGCGGGCGAGGCAGGGCCGTCCACCCCGAACAGCAACATCGTCGTGTAGCGGATGGCGGGCGTGAACGGCCGGGCCACAAGCCCGCCCAGGCCGCCGCAATCGAGCGGAAACGGATTGATCAGCGCGACGCCGACGCCGCGCCTGACCAGTTCGGCCGCAAAGGCCGAGGTCGTCGCCTCCGCCACGATGCGCGGAACGACGCCGGCGCTCGCAAACAACCTTTCCGCCTCGATGCGCGATGGAAAGCGCCGCGCCAGCGCGATCATCGCCTCGCCGGCCAGATCGGTCACCGATATGGTGGGCTTGGCAGCGAGCGGATGGTCCGCACGCATCAGGCAATGCGCGATCTCCTCACGCACCGGCTCGGCGCGAACGCCGGGATGCGAGGAGGGTGCATCGACCAGCCCCAGATCGGCGATGCGATCGGCCACGGCCGCGATCACCATCGAGCCTGTTCCGATCTCGACATGGACCGTCAACGCCGGCTCCAGCGACTGAAACCGCGCCACGACGTCGGGCAGGAGGAAATGCGCCAGCGTCGGCGAGGCCGCGACCCGCAGCATGCCCGGCCGCATGGCGCCGTCCGGCCATGCGCTGATGCGGTCCATGGCGGCGAAGATCGGGCGCGCCTCCTCGTCGAGCGCGAAGGCATCGGCATTGGGGATCAGACGCCCGCCCTCACGTGCGAACAATGGCCGTCCGACCCGCTCCTCCAGCGAGGCGATGGCGCGCGACACGGCAGGCTGGGAGATGCCAAGGCTGGCGGCGGCGGAAGTGGTCTTGCGCGACCTGATGAGCGCGCGCAGCACCTCAAGCTCTCTCAGGCTTGGACGGTCCTGTCCAGCGTCCGCATTTGCATGCATGGATCTATGCGCTTACATTATACATGGCTAATTTGTGAAGATTATGTGGACATACAGTAGATGTCAATTCGGGTCATTGGATTGCCACGGCAACTTTGTCAGGTTAACGGCGGAGCGCACGGGATAGCTTTGGAGTATGGCTTCTGATTCAACGGGCTCGGATCAGGAGCCCGAACGATGGATCAGATTTTCGTCAAGGACCGGTTGCGCCTTCTGCTGGATCACTTCGGACGCGTCGGGGACCCGCGCGAGAGCTGCAAGGTCAAGTATCCGCTTGCGGAAGTGCTTTTTCTGGTGACCTGCGCGTCTGTCGCGGGTTGCGACGACTATGACGAGATCGCCGATTGGGGCGATGCGCATCTGCCTTTCCTGCGCGAGCATGCCGAGTATTTCTTCGGCACTCCCAAGGAGGATTGGCTGCGGGTGGTGCTGAACCGGATCGATCCGGCGCTGTTTGCGGCCTGCTTCACGGCCTGGGCGACGCAGCTGCGACCGGACGCGGCGGACCTGATCGCGCTGGACGGCAAGACAGCGCGCCGCAGCGGCGAGGCTGGCCGCAGTCTGCCCCCCATCCATCTGGTCAGCGCCTGGGCCTCGACCCAGCGCCTCGTGCTGGCGCAGGAGGCCGTGGACGCCAAGGACAACGAATGCGCCGCCATGCTGGCAATCCTGGAGCGGCTGACGCTCAAGGGCGCGCTCGTCACCATCGACGCCATCGCCACCAACCCGTCCATGGCCAAGGCGATCACGGACAAGGAAGGCGACTATCTTCTGGCCCTCAAGCGCAACCAGCCGACCCTGCACGACGAGGTCGCGGCCTATTTCGACGATCCGGCCACGACAGGGCTCGCCACCAGCATCAGCGTCGACAAGGATCATGGACGCATCGAGACCCGTACCACCACGGTCAGCCATGAGATCGGCTGGCTGGAAGGCGGGCGACGCCATCCCGGCGAGCATCGCTTCCACCGTCTCAGAAGCATCGTGCGAGCCACCACACAAGTCGAACGGCAGGGCAAGACCTCCCGGGAGACGCGGTTCTTCATCTCCTCCGCCCTTCTCACACCCGAACGCGCTGCAACCGCCATTCGCAGCCATTGGGGCATCGAAAGCCTCCACTGGGTGCTCGATGTCGTCTTCAAGGAGGATCAATCACGCCTCAGGCGCGGTCATGGAGCGCAGAACATGGCCCTCGTGCGAAGGCTCGCCTTCAACCTCGTCCGCGCAGGAAAGGGAAACCGCTCCATCAAAACAGCCCGAAAAGCCGCTGGATGGAACACAAACACCCTCGCCCAGATCATCCATGCCTCACCGCGTTAACCTGGACTCGTTGCCCTGATTGGATTGCTCGGACATTCGGTACAATCACCTGCGCCGAATACTGATGGCCGCCGGACGGCACGGTTTGATCCGACGCGAACATACAATCATGCATTATCATTATATGATTTCAGATGACAAATGCAGGTCGGACATATCTACTCTTGTCAGGGCGCGAATGACCCTTCCAGGGCTCCGGCGCGGGGGCAAGGCTCTTGCCAAGCCACGGCCGGGCGGGGGATAGGTGGGCATAAGCAGCGACAGGCTTCGACAAAGGGCCGCCGCGTGCCTTGCAAAGGGAGAACCGGACCATGAAACCAATCAGGCACCTGGCGCTGGCGACTGTTGCCGCGCTGTCGTTCATCGGAGCCGCCGCTGCGCAGGAATTGCGCGTCGGCATGGCCGCCGAGCCAAGCTCCATCGATCCGCATTATCATAACCTCAGCCCCAACAACATGCTGTCTCGGCATGTGTTCGTGCCGCTGGTGAGCCAGGACTCCAAGCAGGCGCTCGAGCCCGGCCTCGCCGAAAGCTGGAAGGCGGTGGACGACACCACCTGGGAATTCAAGCTGCGCCGCAACGTCAAGTTCTTCGACGGCTCCGACTTCACCGCCGACGATGTGCTCGCCACCTTCAAGCGCGTGCCCAACGTGCCACGCTCGCCATCGAGCTTTGCCTCCTTCATCGCCGGGTTGACCGTCGAGAAGGTCGACAGCCACACCATCCGCATCAAGACGGCGGCTCCTGCGCCGCTGGTGCCCACCAACCTCTCGACCTTCGGCATTGTCTCGAAGGCTTGCGCGGAAACCCTCAGCACCGAGGATTTCAACGCCATCAAGTGCCAGGGCGGCACTGGCCCATTCAAATACACCGAATTCAAGCCCGGCGACCGCATCGTCATGGAGCGCAACAACGCGTTCGTTGGCGCCAGGCCGGACTGGGAGAAGGTCACCTTCCGCTTCCTGACCGCCGCCCCGACCCGCGTTGCAGCCCTTCTCGCCGGCGATGTCGACGTGATCGAAGGCGTTCCGCCATCCGACATGGCGCGGCTGAAGAGCAACGCCAACCTCGAGGTGGTGCAGGAGCTGTCCAACCGCGTGATCTACTTCCACATGGATCACTTCCGCGAGACCAGCCCCTTCATCACCGCCAAGGACGGCTCGCCGATCAAGAACCCGCTGCGCGACCTGCGCGTGCGCCAGGCGCTGTCCATGGCGATCAACCGCCCAGCCATCGTCGAGCGCATCATGGAAGGCCAGGCCGTGCCGGCCGAGCAGGTGCTGCCCTCCAGCTTCTTCGGCACATCGAAGACGCTCAAGCCCACCGCCTTCGATCTGGCAGGCGCGCGCAAGCTTCTGGCTGACGCCGGCTTTCCGAACGGCTTCAAGATGAAGATGCACGGCCCCAATGGCCGCTACACCAACGACACCAAGATCATCGAGGCGGTGGCCCAGATGTTCACCCGCCTTGGCATCGATACCGAGCTGGAGACGATCCCGCCCGCCAACTTCTTCACGCGCGCGTCCCAGGGCGCCAATGGCGAACCGGAATTCTCCTTCATCCTCGTCGGCTGGGGCGCCGGCACGGGGGAAACCTCGGGCTCGCTGCTCGCGCTGCTCGGCACCTTCGACCGCGCCAAGGGCTCGGGCGGGGCCAACCGTGGCCGCTATTCCAACAAGGCGTTCGACGAGAAGCTGGCCGAAGCCCTGCGCACCGTCGACGACACCAGGCGCGCGGCCCTGCTGGCGGAAGCCTCCGAGATCGCCATGAACGATGTCGGCATCATCACCACCCATTACCAGACCAACGTCTGGGCCTCCCGCAAGGGCTTCGCGGTGACCCCGCGCGCCGACGAGTACACCCTGGCGACGGGCGTTCGCCGCAGGTGAGCCTTCTGGCGGCCGGCTCCTTGGCGTCTCGGGGCGCCACAGGGTCCAGCCGCCTCTCCGCCGGTTCGCTTCCGGCCGGCCATGCAGGCGGCATTGCGGCGAAGCCCGGCGCCGGCCCGAACACGACAAGCGCCCAGCCGGGCTTGAGGATCAAGAATGCTCGCCTTCATCCTGCGACGTCTCGGCCAGGCTGCGCTCGTCATCGGCGTGATGATCGTGATCGTCTTCTTTGGCGTGAACGTCATCGGCGATCCGGTCTGGATGCTGATCTCGCCTGAAATGGACCAGAACGCGGTCGAGGCCACCAAGGTCGCGCTTGGCCTCGACAAGCCCATCTGGGAGCAGTTCCTCATCTTCGTCGGCAATGCGCTGCAGGGCGACCTCGGCCGCTCCTTCGTCCATGGCGAGCCGGCCATCAGGCTCATCCTCAGCCGCATGCCGGCCACAATGGAGCTGGCGCTGGTGGCGCTGCTGATGGCGATCGTGATCGGCATGCCGCTCGGCATCTATGCCGGGCTGAAGCCGGAGAGCCGGCTCGCCAAGGGCATCATGGCCGTCTCGATCCTCGGCTTCTCGCTGCCCACCTTCTGGGTGGGGCTGATGCTCATCATGTTCTTCTCGATCATGCTGGGCTGGCTGCCGGCCACCGGCCGGGGCGACACCACGCGCATCCTCGGCATCGAGACATCGCTGCTGAGCTGGAATGGCTGGACCTTCGTGGCCCTGCCGGCCCTCAACCTCGCCTTGCTCAAGATCAGCCTCGTCATCCGCCTGGCACGCGCCGGCACGCGCGAGGCCGCGCTGATGGACTATGTGAAGTTCGCCCGCGCCAAGGGCCTGTCCCAGCGGCGCATCGTGGGCGTCCACATCCTCAAGAACATCATGATCCCGATCGTGACCGTGCTTGGGCTGGAGTTCGGCAGCCTCGTGGCCTTCTCGGTGGTCACCGAAACCATCTTCGCATGGCCCGGCATGGGCAAGCTCCTGCTGGAAGCCATCCAGCGGCTCGATCGGCCGGTGATCGTGGCCTATGTGATGGTGGTGGTGGTCCTTTTCGTCGCCATCAACCTCATCGTCGACGTGCTCTATTCCATTCTCGATCCGCGCGTGCGGCTCACCGAAGCCCGGGCGTGAGGAACAGGCCATGACCGACAGCGCCCTCAAGGACACGCTTCCCGGCGCGGTGGCGGCCCCGCCCAGGGAAGAAACGCCACTTGCACGTTTCTCAAGGGCCTTCTTCGAGGACAAGGTGGCTGTCGCCGGCCTTCTGGTCTTCTCGCTCATCGTGGCGCTGGCGCTGCTTGCGCCCTTCATCACGCCGCAGAACCCTTATGACCTGCGCAGCGTGGACATCATGGATTCGCGCCTGCCGCCCGGCGGGGTCACCGGCGAAGGCTTCACCGCATGGCTGGGGACTGATGGCGTCGGCCGCGATCTCTACTCCGGCATCCTTTACGGCCTGCGCATCTCGCTGATGGTCGGCGCGCTGTCGGGCATCCTCGCCGCCTCGATCGGGATGGCGGTCGGGCTGATCGCCGCCTATGCCGGCGGGCGCGTCGAGACGATCCTGATGCGCATCGTCGACCTGCAATTGTCGCTGCCCGCCGTGCTGATCGCGCTTATCCTGGTCGCGGCGCTCGGCAAGGGCGTCGACAAGATCATCTTCGCGCTGGTCGTGGTGCAATGGGCCTATTATGCGCGCACCGTCCGCGGCAATGCGCTGGTCGAGCGCCGCAAGGAATATGTCGAGGCCGCGCAATCGCTCGGCCTGTCCAATGCGCGCGTGGTCTTCCGTCACATCATGCCCAACTGCCTCGCACCGGTGATCGTCATCGTCACGGTGCAGACCGCGCACGCCATCGCGCTGGAGGCGACGCTCTCTTTCCTCGGCGTCGGCCTGCCGCAGACCGAGCCCTCGCTCGGCGTGCTCATCGCCAACGGCTTCCAGTACATGCTCTCGGGCAGCTACTGGATCAGCGTCTTTCCTGGCCTTGCGCTGCTCTTCACCATCGTCTCCATCAACCTGATGGGCGATCGCATCCGCGACGTTCTGAATCCGAGGCTGGAGAAATGATGACCGCGCCCGTCATCGAGGTCACCGATCTCAAGACCCATTTCATCACCCGCGCCGGCACCGTGAAGTCGGTCGACGGCATCTCGTTTCATGTGAACAAGGGCGAAGTGCTCGGCCTTGTCGGCGAGTCAGGCTCCGGCAAGTCCGTCACCGGCTTCTCCATCATGGGGCTGATCGACCCTCCCGGCATGATCGTCGGCGGCTCGATCAGGCTCCATGGCCAGGAACTGGTCGGTCTCGATGACGAGGCCATGCGCAAGATCCGGGGCCGCGACGTGGCCATGATCTTCCAGGACCCGATGATGACGCTCAACCCGGTCCTGCGCATCGACACGCAGATGATGGAGGCCATAACAGCCCACGAGAAGGTCTCGGAAAAGGCGGCGCGCGCCCGCGCGCGCGATGCGCTGGCCCGCGTCGGCATCCCCTCGCCGGATGAGCGCCTCAGCGCCTATCCGCACCAGTTCTCCGGCGGCATGCGCCAGCGCGTCGCCATCGCCATCGCGCTTCTCAACTCGCCATCGCTGATCGTCTGCGACGAGCCCACGACGGCGCTCGATGTCACCATCCAGAGCCAGATCCTCGCCGAAATGCAGCAGCTTTGCGCCGAGACGGGCACCGCGCTCA
This sequence comes from Bosea sp. (in: a-proteobacteria), assembly GCA_023910605.1. Taxonomy (NCBI): domain Bacteria; kingdom Pseudomonadati; phylum Pseudomonadota; class Alphaproteobacteria; order Hyphomicrobiales; family Alloboseaceae; genus Allobosea; species Allobosea sp. The sequence continues at coordinate 3,000,244 of JAAVVV010000001.1, forward strand.
TCTGGATCACCCATGACCTCACCGTCATCGCAGGCCTCGCCCAGCGCGTGGCCGTGATGTATGCCGGACGCATCGTGGAGACAGGCCCGGTCGACGCTTTGCTCGACGCGCCAATCCATCCCTACACGCAGGGTCTTCTGGGCTCGCTGCCATCCGCCGGCACGCCCGGCCAGCCGCTGGTCCAGATTCCGGGCGCGACGCCCTCGCTCGCGCGGTTGCCGCAGGGCTGCGCGTTCGCTCCGCGCTGCCGCTACGCCAGCGAAATCTGCCGCGCGGCGGCTCCCGAGAGCCTGCACCATGGCGCGGCCCGCGAAGCCCGCTGCCACCACCCCCTCGATGCGCCGAAGGCAGCCGCGTGATGCAAGCCCCGATCATCGAATTGCGCGACGTCTCCAAGCGCTTCGTCAAGCCGCTCGACGCCGCCGCGCGCCTCGCCAACCTCATGGGCGCGAGCAATCGCGAGCAGGTCGTGCATGCGGTGGACGGCGTGGACCTCGCCGTGCGCGAGGGGGAGGTCGTCGGCCTTGTCGGCGAGTCAGGCTGCGGCAAGTCCACGCTGGGCCGCGTCGTCGCCGGCATCCATGCCCCAAGCTCCGGCGAACTGGTCTGGGAGGGTCGTCCCGTCTCCGCCCTCGACGGCGCCGGGAAGAAGGCCGCCACCCTTGCGGTCCAGATGATCTTCCAGGACCCGATGTCCTCGCTCAACCCGCGCCTGCGGGTCACCGACATCGTGGGCGAGGCGCCGGTGTTCCACGGGCTCGTCACCCGCGCGGAGCAGGAGGGCTATGTCGAGGCCATGCTTGAGCGGGTGGGCCTCGATCCCACCTATCGCCGCCGCTACCCCCACCAGTTCTCGGGCGGCCAGCGTGCGCGCATCGGCATCGCCCGGGCGCTGGCGGTCAACCCGCGCTTCCTTGTCTGCGACGAAAGCGTGGCCGCGCTCGACGTGTCCATCCAGGCGCAGGTGCTCAACCTTTTCATGAAGCTGAGGCAGGATCTCAAGCTCACCTATCTGTTCATCAGCCATGACCTCAGCGTGGTGCGCCACCTCTCCGACAAGGTTGTCATCATGTATCTGGGCCGTGTCGTGGAGGCCGCGAGCGCGGCGGACCTGTTCAGGGGGCCGAACCACCCCTACGCCCAGGCTCTCCTCGCCAATGTCCCGACGCTGGCCAGCCGGCACAAGCGTTTCGCCCCCCTCAAGGGCGAGATCCCCTCGCCGCTCAATCCGCCGGCGGGCTGCCACTTCCATCCCCGCTGTCCCATGGCGGGGGCGCGCTGCTCGGCCGAGCGCCCCGCCCTGCGCGAGATCGCGCCCGGCCATGTCAGCGCCTGCCACCTGAACGATGGCGGCGTGGGCGTCTGAGGTTCGCCCTCCCGGCAAAATCTGCCGCCCTGCGCCAGGCCCCCTGCCCGTCCTTGCCGGCGCAACGATCCCTTAACCATCCAAGCTATTGACATTGCTGGATCTTGCCCGTGGCACAATTGCTGCTGGGCAAGGTTGAGCTGATGTGTGCTGCGCCGTTGCGCGGCGGTTTTGGAAGGAACGGGTCAATGGGTGTTTTTGGTGCAATGTCGACCGCGATATCTGGCCTGAGGTCTCAGTCCTATGCGCTGGAGAACATCTCGGGCAACATCGCCAACTCCCGCACTGCGGGCTTCAAGCGGATCGACACCAGCTTCGGCGATCTCATCCCCGACGCGCCCGCGAGCCGCCAGCTGGCCGGCTCGGTGCTGGCCCGCTCCGCTACCACCAACTCAGTCCAGGGCGACATCACCGCGAGCGCGATTGCCACCAACGTCGCGATCAACGGGGACGGCTTCTTCATCGTCGCCAAGAAGCAGAACGAGCTGAATGGCCTGCCGAACTTCTCGCAGACCAATTTCTACAGCCGGCGCGGCGATTTCGACTTCGACCGCAACGGCTATCTGGTCAACGGCGCGGGCTACTTCCTCAAGGGCCTCAACATCGACCCCATCACCGGCAACCCAAAGGCCACCGAGGCTGACGTGATCCGCATCCCCACCGACTCGCTGCCCCCGCGCGGCACTACCGAGATCGAGTATCGGGCCACGCTGCCGGCGACGCCACGAACCGCGGCCTGGGTGGCGGCCAATGGCGCCGTGGGCTCAGAACTGCTCGGAGCGTCGACGCAGTTCCCCGCCAGCCCGGCAGCGCTGAACACCATCGCAGCCTCCGACAGCTCCACCTTCGAGGCGCGGTCCATCCAGGGCGGCACGATCACGGGCTACGACACGCTTGGCCGTCCCGTCCCGGTGCGGCTGGCCTGGGCCAAAACCACCTCCGGCATGGGGACCGACGCCTGGAGCCTTTACGTCCAGAGCGACCCCGCAGCCACCGGCGCCGCCCCCGCCTGGACGCGCGCCGGCGCATCTGGCGCCTTCACCTTCGACAGCAATGGCAAACTGACCTCCGCCGCCACAACGACGCTGCCGACCGTCACGACCAACGGCCTCACGCTCTCGGGCGTCAGCCTGACCACCGGCATTGGCGGCACAGGCATGAAGCAGGTCAATTCCACACAGAATGTCGGCCAGCTCGAAGCGAACGCCATCCGGCAGAATGGCTACGCCGCCGGCGCGCTCCAGCGCACCACCATCAACGAAAGCGGCGCGGTGATCGGCACCTATTCAAACGGACAGGTCGCGACCCTCGCCCAGTTGCTCACCGCGCAGTTCTCCGCGCCGAACGCGCTCAAGCGCCTCGATGGCGGCACCTTCGAGGAGACGGTCGAAGCGGGCCTGCCCCTCGTCGGCTCGGCCGCCTCGGGCGGATCGCAGCTGGTGGGCGGCGCCACCGAGCAGTCCAACGCCGACATCGCGGACGAGTTCTCGAAGATGATCGTGACGCAGCAGGCCTACTCGGCCAACACCCGCGTCATCACCACTTCGCAGCAGATGCTGTCGGACATCCTGAACATCATCCGCTGAAGAAGACGCCGCCTGAGGCGGGCCAGGAGCTGAGATCATGAGCCTGAACGGGGTGATGCTGAATGCGGTGTCGGGGATGCGGGTCACGCAAGCCGGCCTCGACGTCGTTTCGCAAAACATCTCGAATGCAGACTCGATCGGCTATGTCCGGCGCCGCCTGACCGTCTCCGAGCAGGCGCTCGGCGACACCTCCGGCTTTGCCCGCGCCGATGGCGTGCAGCGCATGCTTGACAGGGTCGTCCAGCGGCAGCTCTGGAACGAAACCTCCGGCGCGGGCTACACGGCGGCGCGCAGCAATGCGCTCGGCGCGCTCGATCAGGTCTATGGCCCGCCCACCTCAACCTCCACTCTCGGTGCCGTGTTCGGCCGCTTCACCCAGTCGCTCCAGAAGCTTCAGGGCGATCCGTCGAGCAATGCGCTGCGCAGCGGCGTCATTACGGCCGCCGAGGAGATGGCGAACCGACTGCGCAGCCTCTCGGGCGGCATCCAGAGCCTGCGGCGTGAGGCCGAGGAAGGCATCGCAGCCGGGGTGACCCGCGTCAACGAGGTGATCAGGCAGATCCAGTCGGTCGACAGCCGCATTCGCGAAAGTGCCGGCGTCAATTCCTCCGCCCCGCTGCGCGATGAGCGCGACCGGCTCGTCACCGAGCTGTCGCGCTACATCGATATACGCACAAGCGAGAACGAGTCGGGCAGTCTGAGCATTTTCACGACCTACGGCATCACGCTCTTCGCAGGCTCCAACGCCACCGTGCTGACCTTCGACGCCGCCGCCAGCGTGGGCCCCGACCAGTTCTGGAGCCCCAACGACGCCGAGCGCGGAGTCGGCACCATCCGGGCGCAGATGGGCTTTGGCGGCTCCACGGACCTGATAGCCACCAACAGCATACGCTCGGGCGAACTTGCGGCCTTCATCGAGTTGCGCGACCGCACGCTGGTCCAGGCGCAGAACCAGATCGACGAGCTGGCCGCCGCCATGGCCAGCGCCCTTTCGGACCGCGAGATTGCAGGCACACCGGTCACGGCGGGCGCCGCGGCCGGCTTCGAGGTGGATATCGCCGGCCTCGCCGCCGGCAACCAGATCACCATGGACTACACCGACAGCGTCACCGGCGCGAAGGGCCGCTTCACCTTCGTCCGCGCCGACAGCGCTGCTGCCGTGGCCCGCATTGCGGCCTCCGGGCTCAACTCTGGCGACAACCGCGTCATCGGCATCGATTTCACCGGCTTTCCCACTTCGATGGCCGCCGTCACCGCCAGCATCCAGGCTGCGCTCGATGGTGGGCCGCTGGGCGTCGGCTTCACCGCCAGCAATACCGGCGGCACGATCCTGCGCATTGTTGATGACGGCTCGGGCAACACGCGCAATGTCGACGCGCTGACCGCCCGACCGACCGTAGTCGGCACGACCAGCGCGCAGCCCGCCCCGCCCGCGCCCCGCATCGCCGAACTGCCTTTCTTCGTGGACAAGGGCGCGCCGGGCAATCTCTACACCGGCTCGTTCGAGGGGCGCTCGCAGTTGCGCGGCCTCTCCGGCCGCATCGAAATCAACCCCGAACTGGTGGCCAACAAGGCGCTGCTGGTCCAGTACTCATCGAACAGCACGACGCCGCAGGGCGAATCCACGCGCGTCGACCTGATGCTGGGCCGCCTGACCAGTTCCGTCCGGACCTTCTCGCCGCAGACGGGGATTGGCGGCACGGCCTCCTCCTTGCGCTCGACGATCGTCAACTTCGCCCAGCGCATTGTCGAGGCGCAGGGCAACACCATCGAGAGCGGCCGTCGCCTCAATGACGGCCAGCAGATCGCGCTCAACGCCATCCAGTCCCGCTTCGCGGAACAGTCTGGCGTCAGCGTCGATCAGGAAATGTCCGATCTGGTTGAACTGCAGAACGCCTACGCCGCCAATGCACGCGTCATCTCCGCCGTGAAGGAGTTGATGGACGTGCTGCTGCGGATCTGATCGAGGAGCTGTGCACATGGCGGTCGACCCCTTCATTCCCGGTTCCTACACGGCGCGCCGCAACGGCAACATGTTCGTGCAGATGCGCACGCAGATGGAGGACCTCCAGCGCCAGCTCGCCACCGGCAAGCGCGCCGACAGCTTCAGCGATCTGGGCGTCGAGCGGCGCATCAGCCTCGACGCCCGCACCCGAATCTCGGCGCTGGAAGGCTGGACCCAATCCATCGATCAGGGCGACCTGCGCATCCGCTTCATGATGCAGAGCATAGAGGGCTTCGCCAAGACCACGCTCGACGGCAAGAGCGATGCGCGTCCGGGCGCTTTTGTCGTCGGCAACGGCGGCCAGGTCGCTGGCCAGATCCTGGCTCGCGACCGGCTTTCCCGGTCGATCGACATGCTCAACGCCGAGGTCAATGGCCGTTACCTCTTTTCGGGTCGCACCCATGACGTGAAGCCTGTGGAGAGCTTCGAGACGATCATGAACGGCAACGGCGCGGGCCTCGACGGCATTCGCACCATGATCTCGGAGCGCCAGCAGGCCGATGCCGGGGTTGGCAATCTCGGCAGGCTGGCAAGCACCGTCGCCGGTGCCAGCGTGAACCTGGCCCGTGAGACCGGGAATCCGCCCTATGGCTACACCATCCGCGGCGCGACCAGCGGCACAGCCGCCATCGCGGCGACCTTCACTGCCGGAACGCCCGCGACGGCGAGCTTCAACGTGGCCGCCAACCCGGCCGCCGGCGACAAGATCACGCTCGCCCTGAACCTGCCCGACGGCAGCGTCGAGACGATCGAGCTTGAGGCGCGAACGTCCAATGGCCCGGCCGATACGGGCTTCACGATCGGGGCCACGCCCGCCGCCACCGCGGCCAATCTCGGCGCCTCCATCGAGGCCGCGCTGAAGAAGAAATCCGCCACCGCCCTCAACGCCGCCTCGGCGACGGTCGCGGCCCGCGCCTTCTTTGCGGGCACGGCCGCCAATCCGCCAGTGCGCGTGCCAGGGCCGGGCTTCGCCACCGCCACCGCGCCCCCGGCCACGCCCGTGCCGAACACCACAGTGATCTGGTACAAGGGCGATGCGGAGCCGGCGATCCAGGCGCGCAACACAGCGCCGCTCCAGGTGGATTCAGGTCAGGTGGTCGCCACCGGGGCTCGCGCCAACGAGGAAGCCTTCCGCGAAGGGCTGGCGGCTTTCGCCGTCTATGCTTCGGCCGATTTCACCGAGAACACCAACCCGGCCAGCCCGCTCTACAACCCCGTGCCGCGCGATCGCTACGAGGCCATCGCCGAGCGGGTGCGCACGACGCTCACCTTCGCCAGCGCGCAAAAGCCCCAGGATATCGGAATGGAGATCGCCGCAGCGCAGGTCTCGATGAAGGCGGCCAAGGAGCGCCATACCTTCGCGGCGAACTTCTTCCGGAGCGCCCGGGCCGATGTCGAGGATGCGCGGCAGGAGGAGGTGGCCTCGGCAATCCTGTCCATGCAGACCCGGCTACAGGCCAGCTATCAGACGACCTCGATCCTCTCGCGACTGAGCCTCGTCAACTATCTTGGCTGATGTTTCAGCCTTGCGCAGGCGTCTCCCTGGATGACAGCAGCCCGGAGGCCACGTCGGCCAGCGTGGGCGGCTGAGCCTCGACAAAGGGCAGCGGCCGGCACACTGAAAGCGCCGCAAGCCCGAACCGCGCCGTCATCAGCCCGTTCAGCACGCCCTCGCCCAGCCGGGCCGAGAGGCGCGCGGCGAGCCCCTGCCCGACAAGCTGCTGGATGACGGCATCGCCTGCGGCGAGCCCCCCCGTCACCAGCAGGTGAGACACGCTGGCCCGCGCGATGCGCAGCAGCCCGAGCGTGCCGGGACGGCCGCCATAGATCGAGGTCACGGCGCGCAGCAGACGCCCGCCGGCGAAGACCACGAAGATGATGTCGACCAACGCCCGTGGGCTGACGGCCGTGACCACCGAGACCTGGCGCGCAGCCCGCGCGATCTCGTCCGCCGCCATCCGGTCCAGCGGCTCGAGCAGTTCACGCTCGGCGAGCGCGATGATGTCGCGCGCATCGCTCATGCCCGGCAGGGCGGCTGCGAAGCGCGCCCGGGCCTGTGCAGTCTGCGGCCGGTGCGCCTGCAGCGCAGCCAGCGCCTCGGCCACTGCCCTTGCCCCCTGCGCCGAACGTGCCGTGATCGCTGCGGCGGCATCCACCCTGAGACGCTCGATCCGTCGCTCGCGAAGCAGGTCCCTGAGGAAGCGGGCGGCAAGGACGAGGCCCGCAATGGCGGCGACAACCGCCAGCCCCAGCGCAACAAGCCCTAGCACGTCGGACTGGCGGATCGCAGCGATCACCGCGTCCTGCACCCACAGACAGAGCGAGATCAGCGCAAGCCCGGACAGCGCCGAGCCCAGAGCCCAGAGCCAGCCCGTCTTGCGCGGGAGATCTGGCGCTGATGCGGACCCAAGCTGCGGCTCGACCTCCGCCACGATGTCGACCTCGCTGTCACGGGCGCGCATGCCGCCTGCCGGGCCGGCGTCGCCAGGCTCCAGGCGGAAGGCGCGCGGCGCTTTGGGATCGGCGCTCATCAGGTCAGCCTGTCACCGATCAGAAAATCCAGAGCCCTGTCGAGGCGCATATGCGGCAGCGGCGGCAACCGCCCCCCTGCATCGGGCAACAGCAGCGGCGGTCGAAATCGCGGCGCGCGGACGCGCCAGCGCGGCCCGTCGCGATCGAACAGGGCGGCCGGATTGGCGGGCAATTCGCCAGGGAACACAGCCGCTTCCGTGGTTCCGTCGAACCGGTCCTCACCCACGGCCTCGCCAGCCTCCGGCGTGCCGGCGATGGCGGCCAGGCTTGCGCCGCGATCCTCGATGCGGACCTCGCGCGTGGCCCGCACCGCCGCGAACGCCATGGCCCGCACGTCAGCGCCCGAGCCTTCGGCCCTGCTGCGGGCGCGCCCCACGATCATTTCCATGATCCTTTCCAGCCGCTCATGCTCCGCATGATGAACATGGTCAGCCTTTGTGGCCGCGAAAAGGATGCGGTCGATGCGCGGGCTGAACAGGCTGCTGAAAAGGCTGTTGCGGCCCACCGACAGCGCGGACAGCGCGTCGCCCAGCGCGGTCTCGAGATCGGCCAGGGCGGGCGGGCCTGAATCCAGCGCCGCCAGCACGTCGACGAGCACGATCTGACGGTCGAGCCGCGCGAAGTGGTCACGGAAGAATGGCCGCGCCACGAGCGCCTTGTAGGCCTCGAAGCGCAGTTCCATCAGCCCGCCGAGCGAGCCAGCGGCGCACTCGCTCCCCACCTCGAGCGGGGCGAAGGTCAAGGCGGGCGAGCCTTCGAGATCGCCGGGCATCAGGAAACGGCCAGGCGGCGTGACGGCCACCATCTCGGGATGCGCACGCAGGGCGGAGAGATAGGTCTTGAAGGCTTCGCTCGTGGCGAGGGCCTGGCTTTCATCCGCCTTCGCCGCGGGGTCGAGCGACTGGGTGAGCGCGAGCCAGGCCTGCGCGAAGGGCAGGCGGTGGGCCTTGCGCGCATCGCTCAGGGTGCGCCGCGACCACTCCGCATAGCTCATCCCGAGCAGCCCCAGATCAAGCAGCCACTCCCCGGGATAATCCACGATGTCGAGCGTCAGCGTCCGCTCGCCCGTGCGCCAGCCGCCCGGGCGCTCATAGCCGATCTCGAGCCTGAGTTCGCTGATCCGCCGCGTCGATTGCGGCCAGCTGCGCTCCGGCCCGGTCAGCGAGGCCAGATGCGCCTCATAGGCGAAGCGCGGCACGCCCTGGTCGGGCTGCGGCGCAAGCCTGGCGCGTGCGATGCGCCCCTCCGCCGAGGCGCGCAGCAGCGGCAGCCGCGTGCCCTCGATGAGGTGATGCACCAGCGCGGTGGTGAAGACGGTCTTACCCGAGCGCGACAGGCCCGTGACGCCGAGCCTCAGCGTCGGCTGCGCCACGCCCATCAGCGCCTCGGAAAAGGCTGTGGCGGCCTGGGCGATGCCATCAAGCCAGCCTGTGGCGGCGGCGCTCATCGCGGACCCGTCACTCGTCCGGCCCCTCGCCGAGCGAAGCCGGGGTGACGAAGCGGTCGAGCCGCGCCGAGCCTTCGGCGATGTGATCCCAGCTCTCGACATCGAAATCGAGCAGGCACAGCCCTGCGGTAGGATACTTCGCCTGCATGCGCTGGGCCGCGAAACGGTCGCCATAGCCGATCATCGCGCCGGCCAGTTCCTCGCAGCCGGGATTGTGCCCCACAAGGAGCAGCGTCCTCACATGCGGCGGCGTCTCGCGGATGACGCTCGCCAGCATCTCGTAGGGCGCTTCATAGATGCGCCGCTCCAGCACATGCGGCACGTCCTCGCCCAGTTCCGCAGCCACCAGGCCCCATGTCTCCACGGTGCGGCGCGCGGAGGACACGATGGCGAGGTCAGGCATCAGCCCCTCGGCCTTGAGGTAGCGGCCCATCAGGGGGGCGGCTAGCTTGCCGCGCGGGGCGAGCGGCCGCTCGAAATCACTGAAACCGGACGGCCAGTCCGACTTCGCATGGCGCAGGATCATCAGACGGCGCATAGGCGGGGGTGGCGATCGGTTCGAGGTCGGGCAGGGTCCGCACCTACATAGCCATTGAGCGCGCCGCTTGCCAATGGCGCAAGGCAGGCCCACGCTCTGCCCCGGACCTGATCCCTTGCCAGCAGGCGATGCTTCCGCCACATGGACACGATGTCAACGCCATTAACATCCGATCTCTCGGCGCGTAAAGGCTACCACCACGGCAACCTGCGCGATGCGCTGGTCGAAGCCGCGCGACAGTTGCTCACCGAGCACGGCGCTCACGGCTTCACGCTCGTGGATGCGGCGCGGCGCGCCGGGGTCAGCGCAGCCGCGCCCTATCGTCACTTCCGCGACAAGGAGGCCCTGCTGGCGGAGGTCGCGCTGGGCGGTTTCAAGGATTTTGCCGAACGCCAGAAGGGCGCGCTGGCTGGCCATTCGGACCCCATAGCCGCCTTCCGCGCCATGGGGCTCGCCTATCTTGCGTTCGCTCGAGAGGAGCCTGGGGCCTATGCCGCCATGTTCATGGGCGCGGGCCAGCCGCATTCCGGGGATGTCCGCGAATCCGGCTTCGAGGCGCTGGTCAAGGCCCTGCGCCCGCTGGTCGGCGATCCACCGCCGCACGGGCTCGATCCGATGAAGCTCGCCTGCCAAGTCTGGGCCCTTTCGCACGGCGTGGCGATGCTCGCCGCCAGCGGGCAACTGCAACATGGGTTCGGCGTCAATCCGCAGGACCTGCTGACCGAGGGCGTCGAGCGGCTGGTCGCCGGCGCGCTGGCGCGCACGGGCGCAAGATCCGGCCAAGCTTCGCAGCAGGCCGGCTCGCCGGCCGGCGCAGCCCCGCTGGATTAAATTTCGGACATCCGGACCCACGATCTTGAAATCGCCGCGTCGCTCCTTTATGTGAATGTAAGTCACATTAACATAGGAGTGTGCGATGGGATCGTGTGGGCAAGGCTGGAGCCGCGAGCAGCGGCAGCAGTGGAAGAGCGAGCGCCGGGCGATGAAGGATGAATGGCGCGCGCGCTTCAATGCGGGCCGGGCCGGAATGACGGGCAACGGCTTCCTGAACGATGTGCTGTCCTGGCGGCCGGCCTATGGCTGGACCGGCTTCAACATCGCGGCGATGATCGTGGGCTTCATCATTGTCTTTCCCCTCGGCCTTGCGTTCCTGGTCTGGAACATCTGGTCCGCCCGTCAGATCCGCCATTCCTGTGCGGCGATGACCGGCGGCATGGGCGCGGGCATGGCCGGCGGATGGCAGGGCGGCCAGTGGTCCCGCACCAGCCGCGACCTCTCCCGCGACAGCGGCAACGCCGTGTTCGAGGACTACAAGCGCGCCACGCTGGACCGTCTTGAAGAGGAGCGCCGCAAACTGGTGGCGGAACAGGAAGCGTTCGGCGCTTTCCTGGATGACCTCAGGCGCGCCAAGGACCGCACCGAGTTCGAGCAATTCATGCAGGAGCGCGAATCGCGCCGCGAAGGCGCCGAACAGCGCCAGGGCGACAAGCCCGGAGGCGCGGCAGGCGGCTCCGAAAGCAAGCCCGGCTGACCAGGTCCATCAGCCGCCAAGCCATCGATTCGCCGCGCAAGCCACCCTGCTGCGCGGCGTTTCAGCTTGTGCGCCGGCCGCGGATCAGCCTGTAAAGCACGACCAGCAGGGCAGCATTGCCCAACATGATCAGCCAGGTCATCGGATCGTGCGGCAGCATCGGTGGCGGCGTCCTGAGTCGTGTGATGGCTCGAACCATCCCTAGCGCAGATTTTGGCCGGACAGCGCCGGAGCGCAACACCTCCTTTTGACCAAGGCGCTGACTGCAATGGCCCTTGGATTTTTTCAGCCATTACGACTATGTGGCGCCAACAGCATCCATGTTGAGAGCCGCACGATGACCGAGACGCCCCCCCATGCCCTGCCCGACCGTCTTTCGGTCAACCCGCGCAGCCCGCATTACGATGGCGAGGCGCTGCAGCGCGAGGTGGGCATCCGCTTCAACGGCAAGGAGCGCTTCGATGTCGAGGAATACTGCATCTCCGAAGGGTGGGTGCGGGTTGCAGCCGGCAAATCCAAGGACCGTTTCGGCATGCCGCTGACCATCAAGCTGAGTGGCGAGGTCGAGGCCTGGTACAAGTAAGGCGGCGCAAGGCTCATCGCCCCTCGCGCCGGACCATGAAGGCCAGCTTCTCGAACAGGCTGACATCCTGCTCGTTCTTGAGAAGCGCCCCGTGCAGCGGCGGGATGAGCTTCCTCGGATCGCGCTCGCGCAGGGTCTCCGGCCCGATATCCTCTGCCACCAGCAGCTTCAACCAGTCCAGCAACTCCGAGGTGGACGGCTTCTTCTTGAGGCCGGGCACCTCGCGGATCTCGAAAAACAGCTTCAGCGCCTCCTCGACCAGCCGCTTCTTGATGCCCGCAAAGTGCACGTCGATTATGGCCTGCATCGTCTCGGCATCCGGAAACCGGATGTAGTGGAAGAAGCAGCGCCGCAGGAAGGCGTCGGGCAGTTCCTTCTCGTTGTTCGACGTCACGATCACCACGGGCCGCCGCGCCGCCTTGATGGTCTCTTCGGTTTCGTAGACATGGAACTCCATGCGGTCGAGTTCGAGCAGGAGATCGTTCGGGAACTCGATGTCCGCCTTGTCGATCTCGTCGATCAGCAGCACGGGCCGCTCCGGCGCCGTGAACGCCTCCCAAAGCTTGCCGCGCTTGATGTAGTTGGCGATGTCGGAGACGCGCGCGTCGCCGAGCTGGCTGTCGCGCAGGCGGCTCACGGCATCGTATTCGTACAGTCCCTGCTGGGCCTTCGTCGTGGACTTCACATGCCAGGTGATGAGCGGGGTGCCCAGCGCGGCCGCCACCTCCTCGGCCAGCACGGTCTTGCCCGTGCCGGGCTCGCCCTTCACCAGCAGGGGCCGCTCGAGCGTGATCGCGGCATTGACCGCAACCCTGAGATCGTCCGTGGCGACATAGTTCTTCGTGCCGGTGAAGCGCATGGGCTCTCTTTCGCAAGGATGGCGAGTTCTACGATTGCGCGCGGCAGGCGACAAGGCGGGCGGGCGCGCCAAGGACGCGCCACGCGCGGCATTGCGAGGCGCGCATCGTTGCGGCAAGGCGTGGCCGAATCCGCTATGCTGCACGCCATCGCAAAGGATGACCCATGTCGAAAGCCCGTTATTCCAAGGACAGGATCGGCAACCATCGCCTCCACCCCGAGACGATGATGCTGGGTTATGGCTACGACCCGCTGCTGTCGGAAGGCGCGGTCAAGCCGCCCGTTTTCCTCACCTCCACCTTCGTCTTCAAGTCGGCGGAGGATGGCGAGGAGTTCTTCCATGTTGTGGCCGGCCGCAAGGCCCCGCCCAAGGGCGAGGCGGCAGGGCTTGTCTATTCGCGCTTCAACCATCCCAATTCCGAGATCGTCGAGGACAGGCTCGCCATCTACGAGCAGGCGGAAGCCGCGCTGCTCTTCGCCTCCGGCATGGCGGCCATCGCCACGACCATCCTCGCCTATGCGCGGCCCGGCGACGTGATCCTGCACTCGCAGCCGCTCTACGGCGGCACCGAGACGCTGGTGACGAAGACGCTCGCCAATTTCGGCATGGCGGGCATCGGTTTTGCCGACGGGCTCTCCGGCAGGGCGGTGCGCGCCGCTGCGCGCGAGGCCCTGTCGCTGGCGAGGAAGCGCAAGGGCCGGCTTTCGGTCATCATGATCGAGACGCCGTCCAACCCGCTCAACACGCTGGTGGACGTCGCCCTGATGCGCGCCGTCTCCGAGGAGATTGCGGCGAAGCAGGACGGCATGCGTCCGGTGATCATCTGCGATAACACCCTGCTCGGGCCGGTCTTCCAGACCCCGCTGAAGCAAGGCGCCGATGTCTCGGTCTATTCCCTGACCAAGTACGTCGGCGGCCATTCCGACCTGATCGCCGGCGCGGCGCTCGGCTCGGCGGATATGATCCGGCCGGTGAAGGCGCTCCGCTCCGCCATCGGCACCCAGCTCGATCCGCATTCGTGCTGGATGCTCGGCCGCTCGCTGGAGACGCTCGGACTGCGCATGAACCGCGCAGCGGAGAACGCCCGGATGATGGCCGATTTCCTGCGGGCTCACCCGGCGATCGACAAGGTGCATGATCTCACCGCCCTGCCCCGCGGCTCGAAGGCGGCGCGCGTGCACAAGGCGCAGGCCACCGGCCCGGGCTCCACCTTTTCCTTCGACGTGAAGGGCGGCAAGGCAGCCGCCTTCCAGGTGCTCAACACCCTCACCGTGTTCAAGCTGGCGGTCAGCCTGGGCGGCACCGAGTCGCTGATGTGCCACCCTGCCACCACGACCCATTCGGGCGTGCCCAAGGATGTGCGCGACCGCATCGGCGTCAGCGACAGCACCATCCGCGTCTCCATCGGCATCGAGCATATCGACGATCTGCTCGCGGACATGACGCAGGCGCTGGCGGGCCTGTCCTCAGGCGAAGGTTGAGAGCCTTTGCTCTGACCCGGCGCCTGCGCTGATTCGCTGGCGCTCCGCATCGAATCGATTACGGTTCCGCCATGGCCGCCGCAGTCGATCCCGCCACCTACAAGGAAGTCCTGCTCGTTCTGGGCACGGCGGCCATCATCGTGCCGGCCTTCCACCGGCTGAAGATCAGCCCGATCTTCGGCTTCATGCTGATGGGGGTCATCCTCGGCCCTGACGGCTTGGGACGGCTGGCCGCGGCCTGGCCCTGGATGGGTTACGTCACCATCACGGAGCGGGAACAATTCGAGCATGTCGCCGAACTTGGCGTGGTGTTCCTGCTCTTCATGATCGGGCTCGAGCTTTCATTCGAGCGATTGCGCACCATGCGCCGCCTCGTGCTGGGCATGGGCCTCACCCAGATGGTCCTCAGCACGCTGGCCATTGGCGTCGTCATTCTCCAGTTCGGCCGCACGCCGGCTGAAGCCCTCATCGTTGGCGCGGCGCTTGCCCTGTCCTCGACCGCGCTCGTCATCCAGATCCTGGCGGAACAGAAGCGCCTTGGCAGCACGGTGGGGCGCTCCTCCTTCGCCGTGCTGCTGCTTCAGGACATCGCCGTGGTGCCGCTCCTGGTGCTGATCAGCCTTCTGGGCGCCTCGGCCAGCGGTGGGCTCGCCAGCGTGCTGGGCCTTGCCGGGCTGAAGGCCGTGGTTTCCGTCGCCGGCATCGTGCTGGCGGGCCGCTATCTTCTGCGCCCCGTCTTCCGCCGCGTCGCCGCCACGCGCAGCCCCGAGCTGTTCATGGCCGCCTGCCTGCTCGTCATCTTCGGCACCAGCCTCGTCACTGCGGTCAGCGGCCTGTCCATGGCTCTGGGCGCCTTCCTTGCTGGCCTGATCCTCGCCGAGACCGAGTATCGCCGCGAGATCGAGGTCACCATCGAGCCCTTCAAGGGCCTGCTGCTCGGCGTCTTCTTCTTTTCCGTCGGCATGACGCTGAACGTGGAGAAGATCCTCGCGCAGCCCGTTGCGCTCCTTGGAGCGCTCATCGCCCTTTTGCTGATCAAGGCCGCCGTGATTTACCCCACCGTGCGCGCCTTCCGCATCGCGCGCCCTGCGGCTGTGGAGAGCGCGGCCCTGCTCTCCCCGGGCGGCGAGTTTGCCTTCGTGGCGCTGGGCATCGCCATGGGGCTGAATGTCATCGGCGCCGACATTGGCGGCTTCGCCATCACCATTGCCTCTCTCTCGCTCGTCATCCTGCCGCTGGTAGGCATGGCAGGGCGCGCGGTGGCGAAGGCCATCGCCCCGCCCCGGATCCTGCCCGACGAGGCTCTCGTCGAACCCGGAACCGACAACAACGCCAAGGTCATCATCGTCGGCTTCGGCCGCGTCGGCCGCCTGGTCGCCGCCATGCTCGAGGAGAACAAGGTCTCCTACATCGCAGTCGACACCGATGCAGCCTCGGTCACGCAGGCGCGCCGGGGCGGCCGGCCGGTCTATTATGGCGACGCGGCCCGCCCGGACTTCCTGCGGCGCTGCGGTCTCGACCGCGCCTTGGCCGTGGTGGTGACGATGGACAACCGCGCCGCGGTTGAGACCGTCGCCGCGACGGTGCGCCGCACCAGAGGCGATGTCGTGGTGGTGGCCCGCGCCAAGGACCGCGACCATGCGCGCGAGCTCTACGCGCGAGGCGTCACCGAGGCCGTGCCCGAAGCTTTCGAGGCCAGCCTGCACTTGGCCGAGGCCACGTTGATCAGCGCAGGCGTGCCGCTGGGCCTCGCCATCGCCTCAGTCCATGAGCGCAGGGACCAGTTCCGCGCGGAGTTCCAGACCATCGACCGCGGCGACGCGCGGCCGGGCCCCACCCGCCTGCGCCAGAGCGCCACCGCAGCGAACAAGGCGAGCGGCCGCGAGGCATGAACTTGCTCGACATCGCGCTGGCGGTGCTGCCGTCCTTCATCCTCGCCGCCACGCTGATCGAGCTGACGCCGGGGCCCAACATGGCCTACCTCGCGCAGGTCGCCCTCGATCGCGGGCGGCTCGCGGGCCTTGCCGTCGTGGCGGGCGTGGCGCTGGGGCTCGCTATCGTCGGCGCCATGGCCGCGCTGGGGCTCGGCTCCGTCATCGAGGCCAATGAATGGGTCTATCAGGGCCTGCGCTGGGCAGGTGCCGGCTATCTGCTCTGGCTGGCCTGGGATGCCTGGCGATCCATCGACGAAAGCGAGCGTGGCCTCAACTCCGTCTCGGACGGGACGCGCGCCCTCTTTCAGCGCGGACTCATCGCCAATCTGCTCAACCCCAAGGCGGCCGTGTTCTATGTCGCCATGCTGCCGCAGTTCCTGAAGCCCGATCTGGGCTCGCTCGGCTGGCAGCTCGCTCTGCTGACGGCAGCCTATGTCCTGGTCGCCACCATCATCCACACGCTCGTGGTGCTGCTGGCGGATGGAGCACGCCGCAACCTGATCGACGAGGCGCGCATGCTGGCGGTGCGGCGCGTTCTGGCCCTCTCGCTCGTCTGCGTGGCCATCTGGTTCCTCGCCGGCACCGCGCGCTGAGGCGTGACAAGGGCTGCCCGCGCCCGTAATCTTGGCGGATGTTCCTGAACCTGTTCACCGAGCTGCGCGCCGCCAAGGTGCCGGTCACGCTGCGTGAATACCTCGCGCTGCTGGAGGGCGTCGAGGCTGGCGTCGCCGATTGGCGCGTCGAGGATTTCTACTATCTCGCCCGCACCTGCCTTGTGAAGGACGAGCGACACCTTGACCGATTCGACCAGGTTTTCGCTCATGTCTTCAAGGGCCTGGAGCGGTTGTCAGATTCAATTCCCGAGGGCGCTGTTCCCGAGGAATGGCTCCGCAAGCTGGCCGAGAAGATGCTCACCGAGGAGGAGAAGGCGCAGATCGAGGCGCTGGGTTGGGACAAGCTCTTCGAGACCCTGAAAAAGCGCCTTGATGAGCAGAAGGGCCGCCACCAGGGCGGCTCGAAGTGGATCGGCACCGCCGGCACCTCGCCCTATGGCGCCTATGGCTACAATCCCGAGGGCATCCGCATCGGCCAGGACGGCAACCGCAACTTCCGCGCGGTGAAGGTCTGGGACCGGCGCGAGTTCAAGGATTTCGACGACACGCGCGAGCTTGGCGTGCGCAACATGCGGCTGGCCCTGCGCAAGTTGCGCAAGTTCGCGCGCACCGGCGCGGCGGAGGAGCTCGATCTCGACGACACCATCAGGTCAACCGCCGAGCACGGCTACCTCGACGTGAAGCTGCGGCCAGAGCGGCGCAATGCCGTGAAGGTGCTGCTCTTCCTCGATGTTGGCGGCTCGATGGACTGGCACATCGAGCAGGCGGAGGAGCTGTTCTCGGCCGCGCGGGCCGAGTTCAAGCATTTCGAGCATTTCTACTTCCACAACTGCCCCTATGAGCGCGTCTGGCGCGAGAACCGGCGGCGGCATGATCAGGTCATCTCCACCTGGGACATCCTGCGGACCTACCCTGCGGATTACCGCGCCGTCTTCGTCGGGGACGCCTCGATGAGCCCTTACGAGATCGTCCAGCCCGGCGGCTCGGTGGAGCACTGGAATGACGAGGCGGGCCAGGTCTGGCTCAAGCGCCTTGTCGAGCGCTTCCCGAAATCGGCCTGGCTCAACCCCGTCCCACAGAACCACTGGTCCTACACACACTCCATCGGCCTCATCGGCAGGATGATGGGCGGCCGGATGTTCCCGCTCAATCTCGACGGGCTGGAACGCGCCATCAGGGCGCTCTCGCGCTAGGCACGCGCACCAGCCATCGGCCAACCCGGAGCGCCAGCCCGATCAGCACTGGCTGGAAGGCAAGTTGCGGCCCTTGAAACCGCCGGCTTGCGGGAAGCAGGGCCGTCTCGATTCCCTCAGCCACGCTGACGTTGTCCCCAGGTCTTGTCCGGTTCGGCGTTCGCTCTGAGTGCTGGATTTTGGGTTTGCGTTGGCGGGAGCTTCGGGATCTGGCGCGGAGCCTTTGGCGGAGCGCAACGCCAGATCACGGCGCAGGTGGAAGGCGCTGGCGTGTCACGAACGGCCAAACCAGCGCCAGGGGGGCGCACCAAGGTCAACGTGCTCTGGATGCATCCGCTTCAGGATCGGCTGCGCGCGCCTTCGCCGCTTGCCGGCTCCCTGCCTGGTGCCCTAAAGGCTGTGAATGTCACTGCTTCATCTTCCGCCCGGCCACGATCATGATGACGGGCTGCCTTCCTATCGGCAGCGCCCGCGGCCCATCGGCTTTGATCTGGCCTACAAGCTGGAGGGAGCGGATCTCGTCATCGACTCCACCCGCAAGGTGGACCGCGTGCCGCTCGGCTCGGTGGAGCAGGTGCGCTTCACCTTCAAGCCCGGCAACATCGCCTCGACGGGCTACGTCACCCAGCTGCGCCTCAAGGATGGGAAGACCATCACCATCGGCGACACCTCATGGCGCTCCCTGGTCGAGATCGAGCGTGGTGGGCCCCGTTACGTCGCCTTCATCACGGCGCTTGCAGCCGGGATCGCGCGCGAGAACCCCCGCGCACGGTTCCTCGCCGGCAAGCCGCCGCTGGTCTGGGCGCTCTTTGCGGGCGTGGCGGCGCTGTCGGTGGGGATGATGGCCTATTTCGCCTGGCGCGCCTTCGCGCAGGGCTTCACCGGCGCGATGTGGATCGGGGTGCTGCTTGGCGTCGTCGCGCTCTGGCAGATGCTGCCCATGGTGCGCCTGAACAAGCCGATCACGTTGCGGGCCGGCGAGGTGCCGGCCCATCTCATGCCCTCGCCGCCCAGGCCCTGACGGGGCGCAGGCGGCGCCGGCTCAGCGCACCACCAGCACCGAACAGGTGGCGTGGCGCACGATGGTCTTGGCGTTGGAGCCGATCAGGTAGGTGGCCATGCTCGGCCTGTGCGAGCCGACCACAATGAGATCGGCCGCGCAGTCCTTGGCTTCGTCCAGAACCTCGCCATAGACCGAACCGATGCGCACCACGGCGCTGATCCGTGTCTTGGGCAGCGGCAGCGTTGCGGCCAGCGCGGTCAGCTCCTTCTCGGCCTCGGCCTTGGCCGTGATGTCAAAATCGGGCGGCACGTATTCCATGTAGGTCACGGGCATCAGCGAGCGCACCGTCACGAGCCGGACATGCCCGTCCGAGAGGCCTGCCAGTTCGATCGCCGCATCCAGCGCCGGCCTCGCGACTTCGATGTCCGCCAGGTCGATGGGAACGAGGATTGATTTGTACATGTTGCCTCCTTCTGTCGCTCGCATCTTGCACCGCCACTGATGCCGCAGATTGATCTGGATCACGCGCGCTCCGCATGCGCCGCATGATTGCGTATGGAAACCACGCTGCTGCCGAGGGCCGGGACCGCGCCGGCCGGGCAGGCCACCTTGGCCCTTGCCGCGCCTCAGCCCAGTTCAAGCCCGTCATCCCAATAGGGCGTGGGTCCATACAAAGCGGCGAGATAATCGAGAAAGGCCCTGACCTTCTGCTCCATGTGGCGCCGGCTCGGATACACGCCGTGGATCGCGACGCGGCGTCCGCCGGAATAATCGGGCAGGAGCCGCACGAGGCGGCCATCCTTCAATTCGGGGCCCACATCCCAGGTCGAACGCAGCGCGATGCCGAGCCCGGCCAGCAGCGCCTCGCGCACCACTTCGCTGGAATTTGTTCGCAAAGGTCCGTTGATGCGGACGATCGCCGGTCCCTTCGGCCCATCAAGCCGCCACTGGTCGGCATTGTGCGCGATGAGCGTATGCGCCTCGATCTCGGCCAGCGAGCGCGGCGCCCCGCGTGCCGCGACGTAGGCAGGCGTCGCGCACAGCACCCGGTGATTGGACGCGAGCCGCCGCGCCACCAGGCTCGAATCCTGAAGGTCTGCGATGCGCACCGCCAGGTCGAAGCTCTCGCCCACGATGTCCACGAAGCTGTCGCTGAGCACAAGCTCCACCGACACAAGCGGGTTGGCGTCGAGGAATTGCTTGATGTGCGGAGCCACATGCATCCGCCCGAACGAGGTCGGCGCGGAAACCTTCAGCATCCCCCGCGCGGTGGCGGCGCCGGACGCTACCCAGCTCTCCGCCTCTTCCACGCTGGAGAGTATGGAGATCACGCGCTCATAAAAGCCCTGCCCGGCTTGCGTCAGCGACAGCTGCCTTGTGGTGCGCTGGAGCAGCCGCACGCCGAGCCTCTCCTCCAGCCGCCGTATTCGCTTCGAGATGACGGCCGGCGAGAGCTTGAGCTCGCGCCCCGCCGCGGACATCGACCGCGCCGTGACGACCCGCGCGAACACATCGAGATCTCCGAGCCGGTCCATCAGGCCCTGCGCAGCCACTCAGCGAATGGCCCGGACGCGCCGGCGCGTGCGCCTCTGCAGCGCGCTGATGCCCCGATGCCCAGATGACCCCTGATTGTTTCCATCACGGAAACAATGATCGCCTTTTTGTCGCGCTTCAAGTCCGATTCCGATGCGCTAGAGTGGCAACGGACGAACAGCTGGGTTAACAACGCCTGCGACCATCAGGGGAACTCCGTCATGACAGCGATCGCCTTTCCCGCGCCCGATGCTGCGATCCTCGCCCGGCGACCCGAGATCATCGCGGGGCTGGCCCGGCTCATGGCGCCCGAGGCGCTGATCACCGCCGAGGATGAGCTGCGCCCTTATGAGAGCGATGCGCTCACCGCCTTCCGCAAGCTGCCGCTGGCGGTCGTGCTGCCCTCCACCACCGAGGAAGTGTCGGCGGTCCTGAAGTTCTGCTCGGAGAACGGCGTGCCAGTGGTGCCGCGCGGATCGGGCACATCTCTGGTGGGCGGCGCCACGCCGCAGGAGGATGCCGTGGTCATCGGCGTCTCCAAGATGAACCGCATCCTCGACATCGACTACGCAAACCGCACCGCCCGCGTGCAGGCCGGCGTCACCAACCTTGCCATCACCGGCGCCGTCATGGCGGACGGCTTCTTCTACGCCCCCGACCCCTCCTCGCAGCTGGCCTGCTCGATCGGCGGCAACATCGCCATGAATTCGGGCGGTGCGCACTGCCTGAAATACGGCGTCACCACCAACAACATCCTCGGCCTCAAGCTGGTGCTGCTGAACGGCGAGGTTGTGGAGATCGGCGGCGATCATCTCGACCTGCCGGGCTATGACCTTCTGGGGCTGCTGATCGGTTCCGAAGGCCAGCTCGGCATCGTGACCGAGGCCACGGTGCGGATCCTGCGCAGCGCCGAGGGCGCGCGCCCGGTGCTGTTCGGCTTTCCCAAGCCCGAGCTGGCGGGCGCAGCCGTCGCCGCCATCATCGGCGCAGGCATCATCCCCGTCGCGATGGAATACATGGACAAGATGGCAATCGCCATCTGCGAGGACTTCGCGAAGGCGGGCTATCCAATGGACGCCGAGGCGCTGCTCATCATCGAGGTCGAGGGCTCCGAGCAGGAGATGGACGACCAGCTGGTGCGCATCATCGAGATCGCCCGGCGCCATGGCGTGACCACCGTGCGCGAGAGCAAGTCCGCCATGGAGACGGCCGCGATCTGGAAGGGTCGCAAATCAGCCTTCGGCGCCACGGGCAAGATCGCCGACTACATCTGCATGGACGGCACCATCCCCACCGGCCAGTTGCCGCATGTGCTGACCCGCATCGGCGAACTGGTGAGCCATTACGGCCTGCGCGTCGCCAATGTCTTCCATGCCGGCGACGGCAACCTGCATCCGCTGATCCTCTACGACATCAACGATCCGGCCGAACGCCAGAAGGCGGAGGATTGCGGCATGGATATCCTGCGCCTGTGCGTGGAAGTGGGCGGCTGCCTTACCGGCGAGCATGGCGTCGGCGTGGAGAAGCGCGACCTGATGCATGTTCAGTTCAACTCCGCAGACCTCGCCCAGCAGATGCGCGTGCGCGCGGTCTTCGATCCGGCCTGGCTGCTCAACCCGGCCAAGGTCTTCCCGCTCGATGGAAGGATCGCGGCATGATGAGGTGCCAACATGAACCGCGCCTGGTTCC
Organism: Bosea sp. (in: a-proteobacteria); assembly: GCA_023910605.1. NCBI lineage: Bacteria > Pseudomonadati > Pseudomonadota > Alphaproteobacteria > Hyphomicrobiales > Alloboseaceae > Allobosea > Allobosea sp. The sequence continues at coordinate 3,022,138 of JAAVVV010000001.1, forward strand.
GCGCCTTTCGCGATCGCTGCGGCCGGGCATGATCCAGGACGTCAGGCCATGAGCCTGTTCACGCCCAAGACCGAGGATGAAGCCGCGCGCCTTGTCGCGGACCTTGCCCTGACGAAGAGGCCCGTGACCATCCAGGGCGGCGCGACGCGCGCGGGCCTGGGCCGTCCCAACCAGACCGAAGCCACGATCTCGACGCTGCAGATGGCGGGCGTGACGCTGCACGAGCCGGCGGAACTGGTCATCTCGGCCCGTGCCGGCACCACCGTCGCGGAGGTCGAGGCCACGCTCGCGGCGCAGAACCAGATGCTGCCCTTCGAGCCGATGGATCACCGCCTGATCTACGGCACCCGCGGCGAGCCCACCATCGGCGGCGTTGTGGCCGGCAATCATTCCGGCCCCCGCCGCATCCAGGCCGGCGCCTGCCGCGACAGCCTCATCGGCGTGCGTGTGATCAACGGCCGCGGTGAGGCGATCAAGTCGGGCGGCCGCGTGATGAAGAACGTCACGGGCCTCGATCTCGCCAAACTGGTCACCGGCTCGTTCGGCACGCTGGGCCTGCTCACCGAGGTCACCTTCAAGGTTCTCCCGCGACCTGAGCGCACGCTGACCCTGCTGCTCAAGGGGCTCGACGACGCCCGCGCCATTGCCGCGCTTTCGGCTGCGCTGGGTTCGCCCTTCGAGCCGTCGGCCGCAGCCCACCTGCCCGCTGGCCTCGGCAGGCCGCAGGCGAGGACCATCCTCCGGCTGGAAGGCTTTTCCGTCTCGCTTGACTATCGGATCAAGGCCTTGCGCAAGCTTCTTGAATCATTTCAGGAGCTTGTTGTGCTGGAAGGTGAGGATTCAAGCAGCCTCTGGCAAGGCATCCGTGATTGCGAGTTCCTGGCCGAACCGCAGGACAGCGCGCTGTGGCGGATCTCCACCGCTCCGGGCCGCGCCCCCGCCATGGTGGCAGGCATCGCGGCCAACATCGGCGGCGCCCGCTGGTTCTATGACTGGGGCGGCGGGCTGGTCTGGCTGGCCGTGCCGCCCTCGTCCGATGCCGCCAGCGCCACGATCCGCGCCGCCGTGGCGTCCGCGGGCGGGCACGCAACGCTGATCCGCGCCCCGCGCGAGGTGCGCGCCAGCGTCGACGTTTTCCAGCCGCTGGGCCCCCTCGCGGGCGTGACCGGCGGCATCAAGACAAGTTTCGATCCGGCCGGCATCTTCGAACCCGGCCGGATGCATGCGGGGATATGAGGGAGCCATTCCGGGCCCGCCAATCCTTGATGACAACAGTTATACCGGGCCAGCCGGAGGCCTGCCCGCAGGAGGGCGGCGCCCCGGCTCAGGCCATGAAGCATTGAGACAGCAGGCGACACGATGCAGACAAACTTCACGCCCGAGCAACTCGCCTCCGATCCCCGGATGCCGAGCTCAGAGAAGATCCTGCGCACCTGCGTGCATTGCGGCTTCTGCACGGCCACCTGCCCCACCTACCTGCTGCTGGGCGACGAGCTCGACAGTCCGCGCGGGCGCATCTACCTCATCAAGGACATGCTGGAGAACGGCAAGCCGGCCACCAAGGAAGTGGTCAGGCATGTCGACCGCTGCCTGAGCTGCCTTGCCTGCATGACCACCTGCCCCTCCGGCGTGCACTACATGCACCTGGTCGATCACGCCCGCGCCCATATCGAGGAAACCTATGAGCGCCCCTGGCATGACCGGCTGATGCGCAGGGTGCTGGGCGCGATCCTGCCCTACCCCAACCGCTTCCGCCTCGCGATCCTCGGCGCGATGATCGGCCGGCCCTTCCGCAATGCGCTCGCCGGCATCCCGGCCATGGGCCCTCGCATCAAGGCGATGCTTGAACTTGCGCCCTCTTCCATCCCGCCGCGCTCGGCAGCCGAGCCGGGCCGCACCTTCTCGCCTCCAGCAGCGCCCGTGAAGCGGGTCGCCATGCTCACCGGCTGCGCGCAGCCCGTGCTGAACCCCATGATCAACGATGCCGCCATCCGCCTTCTCAACCGGAATGGCGTGGAGGTGGTGCTGCCCAGGGGCGAAGGCTGCTGCGGCGCGCTGGTGCACCATATGGGCCAGGAGCACGCCGGCCATGCCGCCGCCCGGCGCAACATCGACGCCTGGATGGCCGAGGTCGAGGGCGCCGGCCTCGACGCCATCCTCATCACGGCATCGGGTTGCGGCACGACGATCAAGGATTACGGCTTCATGCTGAAGGATGACGCGGCCTATGCCGGGAAGGCGGCCCGCATCTCGGCCCTCGCCATGGACATCAGCGAGTTCATGGAAACCCTTGAAGTGACTCCGGTTCGCGACTTCGACCTGAGCGTGGCCTACCATTCCGCCTGCTCGATGCAGCATGGCCAGAAGCTCAAGGACGGGCCGAAAAAGCTGCTCACCGCCGCAGGCTTCAGGGTGCGCGAAGTGCCAGAGGGCCATATCTGCTGCGGCTCGGCCGGCGTCTACAACATCCTCCAGCCACAGATCGCCGGCCAGCTGCGGGACCGCAAGGTCGGCAATATCCTCAAGACGCGGCCCGATCTCGTGGCAACCGGCAACATCGGCTGCATGACCCAGATCGGCAGGGGCTTCGTCGATGGCGGCCACCCCATCCCGGTGGTCCACACCGCCGAGCTGATCGACTGGGCCACGGGCGGGCCGATTCCGGCGGCGCTTGAGGAAGCGGGCTTCACCGACCCGCCCATCACGGGGCCGAAAGCGCGGCGCAATGCGCTGCTCGCGGCAGAGTGAACCCGATCACTGCGAGGCGCGGCCGAAGCAACCCATCCATCAACCCCAACGCCTCCGCCGACCAGCCGGGCAAACGGCAACGCGCGATCGCCCCGCTGCGCTGGCGATGACGGCCAGAGCTGCGGCCTCAGCTCTTCTTCTCGCCATGGCCCCGGCGCACGCGCCTGACGGCCAGCGCCACCGCGATGACCACGAGGGGCAGCGCGATCGCGGCAGCCAGCGTGGGATCGGGGCCTCCACCCTTTTCCCTCCACGCCTTGAAGACATAGCCCAGCAGCCCGAGCACGTAATAGCTCACGGCGGCCACCGAGAGGCCTTCCACGGTCTGCTGCAGCCTGAGCTGCACCTGGGCTCGCTCGTTCATGGCCCGCAGCAATTCCTGGTTCTGGCTCTCCAGGTCAATGTCGACGCGGGTGCGCAGCAGTTGCGCCGCTCGCGCCAGCTTGCGCGAGAGGTTGGCCTGCCGCTCCTCGGTGGTGACGCAGGTCCGGATGGCCGGCGCCAGCCGCCGCGACAGGAAGCCCGAGAGCGTCGTCTGTCCCGGCACGGCCTTCTCCCCGATCGCGTCAAGGCGGAGCCTCACCAGCTCGTCATAGGCGCGCGTGGCGCCGAAGCGGAACAGCGAGGCCGCCGCCCCCCCCTCCAGCTCCGCCGCAAGCTCGGTCAGCCGAGACAGCAGCTTGCGGTTCGCCTCGAAGCCCTCGGTCGCCTGCATCTGCTGCATCAGCCAGGGCAGCTGCAGCTCGATCTTGCGGATGGACGGCGACAGCGCCTGCGCCTCCGGCAGGCCGAGCAGCGCGAAGGTGCGGTAGGTCTCGACCTCCAGCGCGCGTTGCACGAGCGAGCCTGCCCGCGCCGGGGTGAGCCGTTCATCAAGGATCAGCAGACGCACATATCCGTCCGTATCGGTGCGGAAGTCCGTTGCGAGGATGGCGGTGTTGTCCTCCACCTGGGAGGCGGCCAGGTTGGCGACGCCGAACACCGTCTCGAGATTGTCGGTGACCCGTGCGCTCCTGACCATGTGCAGATCGACCTGCACCATCAGCGGCCCGGGCTGCGGCAAGAGCTGCATGAGCTTGCCGAATTCTCGCGCGGCCGGACGGAACGGCGCATCGTCGGCGCCGGCGGCGGCGTCGAACTCCCAGCTGTAGGTGCAGAACTCGCTGTGCCGCTCGAAGCGCAGGATCGCGCCCTGGACGTTCACCCTGTGGTGTCGCGCATTCTCGGCAGGCGCCGGCAGCGATCGCTTCGAGCAGAAGGCCGCGAGCGCGGCCACGGCCGCCATCGACTGCCCGCCATCGGTGGTGTAGGCGAAGTGCAGCACGCGCCGCGGCGTATCCATGGTGGCGAAGGGCCGCGCATGCAGCTCGCTCAGCAGCGCCTCGCGTTGCGGATGGTCGCCATGGGCGGCCTGGTCGGTGGTGCTTGTCATGCGGGTGGCCTGTGGATGCGCTCGCTGGTTATACGGGGCGCAGCCCCCCGCGGACGCCTCATCCTAGCCCAATACTTGCGCCCATGCCGTCCGTGTTGTTCCCCAATCCACAACGTCATCGCAAAGACGCGCACAAGCCTGCGGCAGCACGGCCTTGCGTTACGGGGTGGACATGGCGCAGGTTTGGGCGTCATGCTTCAATGGCTACAGGCCACCGCGGGAACCAGTGAATGCCGTCGGAAATGCAACCACCGCTCGCCAGGCCCCGCATCGGCCTGTTCGTCACCTGCCTTGTCGACCTCATGCGCCCCTCCATCGGCTTCGCCGCCGTGAAGCTTCTGGAGGAAGCGGGCTGTGAGGTGCATGTCCCCAGCCAGACCTGCTGCGGCCAGCCGGCCTGGAACTCGGGCGACCGCGCCACAACGCGCGCCATCGCCGAGCAGGTGATCGAGGCCTTCAGCGGATTCGCCTATGTCGTGGCCCCGTCAGGCTCCTGCGCCGGCATGATCCGGAAGCATTATCCGGAGATCTTCGCCGATGATCCGAACTGGCTGCCACGCGCCCACGCGCTCGGCGCCAAGACCCATGAACTGACCAGCTTCCTCGTGGACGTGATGTTTGTGAGCAAGGTGGAGGCGAGGCTGACCGCGAAGGCTACCTATCACGACAGTTGCTCGGGCCTGCGCGAGATGAAGGTCCAGGCCCAGCCGCGCAAGCTGCTCAGGACCGTCGAAGGCCTCGAACTGGTCGAGATGGCCGAGAACGACGTGTGCTGCGGCTTCGGCGGCACCTTCGCGGTCAAGTATGCCGACATCTCCAACGCCATAGTCGGCAAGAAGACCGAGAACATCGCCGCGGCCGAACCCGACCTGCTGCTGGCGGGCGATCTCGGCTGCCTTTTGAACATGGCTGGCAAGCTCAGCCGGGAGGGCCGCGCCATCCAGGTGCGCCACGTGGCCGAGGTGCTTGCCGGAATGACCGAGGACCCACCGATCGGCGCGGTGAAGCCATGACCGGCTGCCGGGCGGCTGCCGCGCGCTTCGCCGGCGCTCCCCGCCGTCCGCCACGCCCGACCACATCGTCAAGACACAAGGACCGGACGCCCGCATGACCGCGCACCCCACCTCCCCCCGGTTCAGGGACAACGCCGTCCGGGCGCTCAAGGACGAGCAGCTTCAGAAGGCGATGGGCAATGTCCGCAAGGGCTTCATCGACAAGCGCCTCGCCGCAGCCGGCAAGCTGCCGGAGTTCGAGGAGCTGCGCGAGAGCGCCAAGGCCATCAAGGACCATACGCTGGCCCATCTCGACCTTTATCTCGAGCGCTACGAGGACAAGGTGAAGGCCGCCGGCGGGCATGTGCATTTTGCCCGCGACGCTGCCGAGGCCCGCTCCCTCATCCTCGACATCTGCCGTTCCGTGGGCGCCAGGACCGTGACCAAGGGCAAGTCGATGATCTCCGAGGAGATCGCGATAAACGCCCATCTCGAGGCCAACGGCATCACGCCGGTCGAGACAGACCTCGGCGAATACATCATCCAGCTGCGCAACGAGCTGCCGAGCCACATCATCGCCCCGGCCGTCCACCTCAACGCCACGCAGGTGGAGGAGGATTTCCGGCGCGTTCACACCCATCTCGACAAGGGCCGCGACCTCTCCCAGCCCGTGCAGCTGCTCACCGAGGCGCGCGGCGTTCTGCGCGACCGCTTCCTCGCAGCCGATGTCGGCATCACCGGCGCCAACTTCCTCGTGGCGGAGACCGGCACCTCGATCATCGTCACCAATGAAGGCAATGGCGACCTCACGCAGATCCTGCCCAAGGTTCACATCGTCATCGCCAGCCTCGAGAAGCTCGTGCCGACGCTGGAGGATGCAAGCCAGATCCTGCGCGTGCTGGCCCGCTCGGCTACCGGCCAGGAGATGAGCGTCTACACCACCTTCTCGACCGGCCCGCGCCGCAAGGGCGACCCCGACGGCCCCGAACAGTACCATGTCGTGCTGCTCGACAATGGCCGCACGTCGATGCTCGGCACAGAGTTCCAGGACATGCTGCGCTGCATCCGCTGCGGCGCCTGCATGAACCACTGTCCGGTCTATCATGCCGTGGGCGGCCATGCTTATGGCTGGGTCTATCCCGGCCCCATGGGCGCTGTGCTGACGCCCTCGCTGATCGGGGTGGACAAGGGCGGGCACCTGCCAAACGCCTCCACCTTCTGCGGGCGCTGCGAGAGCGTCTGCCCGATGAAGATCCCGCTGCCGAAGATGATGCATTCGTGGCGCGAGCGCGAGTTCGAGCGGCATCTGTCCCCGGCCACGATGCGTTATGGCATCAGCTTCTGGGGCTTCTTCGCGAAGCGGCCCAGGCTCTACCGGCTTGCCACCTCGCTCTGCATGCGGGCCATGGCGGCCATGGGCAAGGCCAGGGGCCGCTTCACCTCGCTGCCCTTCGCGGACGGCTGGACGAAGCATCGCGATTTCCCCGCGCCGCAGGGCGCGACATTCCAGGAACGCTGGAAGAAGGAGCGCCGCTCATGAGCGCCCGTGACGAGATCATGCTGTCCATACGCCGTTCGCTCGCCGTGACGGGCAAGGAGGCTCCGCGCCGCCAGGCGGTCGATGAGCGCATCGATCGCGCGCCCCGCGGCGTGGTGGTGGAGCGCAGCCAGCTCACGGGCGAAGCGCGCCTCGCCCTGTTCCGCCAGATGGCGGAGGCCACATTCGCCACCGTCGTCGCAGTGGACAGCGCGTCCGAGGTGCCGGGCGAGGTGGCCAGCTATCTGCGGAATCACAACCTGCCCGCCACGATCCGCATGGGCGATGATCTCAGGCTGAAGGCCATGCCCTGGCAGTCCACCGCCCTCGATATGGCGAGCGGCCCCAGCGACGGGCGCGACCTCAACAGCGTCTGCTATGCCTTCGCAGGCGTGGCCGAGACAGGCACGCTCGTGCTCACATCGGGCTCCGCCAACCCCACCACGCTCAATTTCCTGCCTGACAACCACATCGTCGTGGTCAACGCGCGCGACATCGCTGGCGACTATGAGGAGATGTGGACACGGCTTCGCTTCGCCACCGGCAAGGGCGAGATGCCGCGAACGGTCAATTGGGTCACAGGCCCTTCGCGATCGGGCGACATCGAGCAGGTGCTGCTGCTGGGCGCGCACGGGCCGCGCCGCGTGCACATCATCCTCGTGGGCAACTAAGCGCCGAGCCCCGGCCGGCGCCCTGCGCGGCGATCATTCCATCACCGCGGCCTTCAGGATGCAGACCATGCTGGCCTCGCCCGGCCCCTCGCTGATGCAGCGCACGGTATGGGGCCGGTCGCAGCGATAGCGCAGCGTCTCGCCGGCCCTGGCCCGCTGGATCACGCCGGCCACATCCACTTCGAACTCGCCGGAGGTGACCGAGAGGCACTCGACCGAGCCGCGCTGATGGCCCTCGGATTCGAGCTGGCCGCCCGTCTCGGACGAGACGGCGTACCATTGCAGCCATTCCACCGTCTTGATCCAGCCGACGATGGCCAGGCGCATCTTGCCATCTTCCGAAACGAGGATGGGCGTGTCGGCCTTGGTCGACTTCTCGATGAAGGCCTCTTCCTCGGCGTCGGACAGCACGCGCTCGATCGACACGTCGAGCGCCTGCGACAGCCGCCAGATGGTGGCGAGGGTCGGGTTGGTCTCGTTGCGCTCGATCTGGCTGATGATCGACTTGGCCACGCCCGATTGCTCCGCCAACTCCGAGAGCGACAGGTTGTAGGCCTTGCGCAGGCGCTGGATCGTCTTGCCGAGATTGCCCGAGATGATCTGCGCGCCGCTCTCCAGCTCGCGGGGCTTGTCCTTGATCTCGATGCCCATCAGGCCTCCGTTTCGTCGTGTCGCGCCCGCGGCGCGGTCACTGCCCCGCTGTCCGTCAAAACGAACATGCGTTTGTCATTAAGGACGAACCATGCCCGCGATGGCGGCTGGGCGCAAGCCTTGGCGCGGATCGAACGAGGGGAGCCGCAAGCGGCTCGACCAAGCACGCGAGCCTGCTGTTCAGGCCCCCGCCCGGCGCAACATCGCCCCCAGCGCCACCACGGCGACGAAGGCGGCCAGCCCGCAGGCAGCCATCACGCCCAGCGCGACCGGCGCGCCCGCGCCATCGATGAGCAGGGCGAAGGCCATGGGCGACAGCGCCTTGGCCGCGAGCGTCGGCGCGGCGACGGCTCCAAGGGTGCGCCCGTAATTCTCGCGTCCCAGCAGCCCCAGCACCATCACGCCACGTGCGATCGTGACAAGGCCGTTCGATATCCCGTAAAGCACCGCGAACGCGAAGACGCCGGCCATGGCCGCGCCCGCGAACAGCAGCGCCGTGAAGGCCAGCGGCAGCACGCCGGTCGCGACATAGCCCAGCCTGAGCACCGGATAGGCCCCGCCAAGCGCCAGTTCCACCAGCCGGCCTGCCGATTGCGATGGGCCGATCAGCGTGCCGACCGCAACGGCCTGCGCTTCGGTGAGGCCCAGCGCGGCCAGAAGCGTGGTGATGTGCACCGACATGCCGTTGCTCACCAGCCCATGCAGCATGAACACCAGCGCCAGGAGGGCGATGACCTTGCCCCTGAGCGCGGCCGGCGCGCTGCCATGGGCGCTGCCGGAGGCCCCGCCCGCAGGCGCGGAGGGCGCCTTCTCTGGGCTGAGGGCTAAATGAAGCGCCGCGCACACGATGGCGTTGAGGGCGGCATAGACGAAGCACAGGCTGCGCCAGTCCATGAACGAGAGCAGCCACAGCCCCAGCGGCCAGAACACGGTCGAGGCCAGCCCGCCCGCAAGGGTGAGCATGGTGATGGCGATGCGCGCCCGCGGCCCGGCGATGCGCGCCAGCGAGGCGAAGGCCGGATCGTAAAGGCTGCCCGCCATCCCGAGGCCGATCACCAGGTAGGCGGCGTAAAGCGCCAGCGGCGTCGTCGACAGGCCAAGCATGAGATAGCCCAGCCCGCCGATGACCGAGCCCAGGGCCATCACACCGCGCCCGCCCTTGTGGTCGATGACGGCGCCGACGCGCGGCGCGACGAGCCCCGAGGTCAGCATGGCGAGCGAGAACGCGCCGTAGATCAGCGTCTTGCTCCAGCCGGTCTCGGCCATGATGCGCGGCCCGATCAGGGTGATGCCGTAAAACAGCGTGCCCCAGGCGATGATCATGGTGATCGACAGCAGCACGAGCGCCCCAACGGCGGCAGGCGGCCAGCCCTTGAGCGAGAAGCTGGCGAGCTTCACTTGGCCATGGAGGGTCCTGCCTCGCGGTTTTCGGGGCGCAGCATGCCAAGCTGCTTCTCCCGCCAGATCACGAAGATGCCGGCCGCGATCACCACGCCAGCCCCGATCAGCACGACCTGTTGCGGCATATCGCCGAACAGCATCCAGCCGAGCGCCACGGCCCAGATCATGGAGGTGTATTCGAAGGGAGCCACCAGGGATGCATCGCCATGGCGATAGCTGACGGTGAGCAGGATCTGCCCGATCCCGCCGAGAATGCCCATCAGCACTATCAGGCTGGCATCCCACAAGCCCATCGGCATGATCCAGCCGAGTGCCGCCGTCATGAGGCCAAGGCAGGAACTGAGCGCGGTGAAGTAGAACACGATCGCGCCGGTTGTTTCGGAGCGGGTTAGGCGCCGGACCTCGGTCATGGCCCAGGCGGAGCACAGCGCCCCGACCAGCCCGAAGGCGGCTCCGGTCGCGGCCCCGCCGCTGGCGACGGCCGCCAGCGTGGACAGGTTGAGGTGCGGCGAGAGCATGATCAGCACGCCCACGAACCCCACCGCCACCGCCGACCAGCGATAGATGCGCACGGTTTCCTTGAGCACCACCGCCGCCAGCACCACAGCGAGCAGCGGCGACGCGTAGCCGATGGCCACGGCATCAGGCAGCGGCAGGCTCCCCAGCGAGAGGAAGCCGCAGACCATGCCGCACGCGCCGATGAGCCCGCGCCTGAGATGGCTGCCGAAGCGCGAGGTGCGCAGGTTGGCAAGAATCGGCCCCTGGAAGCTCAGCCAGATCATCAGCGGAATCAGCGCGAAGAAGGAGCGGCAGAAAATCAGTTGGCCAACAGGATAGCGCACGCTCAAGGTCTTCACCACCGAGGACATCAGCGTGAAAGCCAGTGCGGACAGTATCTTCAGTGAAATTCCAAGAAGCGGCTTCAAGATCGACAAATGGCTGGAGGAGCCCCCCCTCTTAGCCCAGCCACTTCCACACCGGAACCCGCTTTGCGCGCATCAGGGGTGCGCGGTCGCGAACCGCGCCTGAAGCCCGCCAGCCTCAGAAGGCCGAACGGAAGAAGCCGCCATCGATCAGCAGGTTCTGCCCCGTGATGTAGCCGGCCTGCCGCGAGCACAGGAAGGCGCACAGCTCACCGAACTCCTCGGCGGTGCCGAAGCGGGCTGCTGGCACGTTGCCCATCCGGATCTTCACAATCTCCTCCACGGTCTTGCCCTGCGCTTCGGCGAGCTTGCGCGTGGTTCCGCGCAGCCGATCGGTGTCGAACATGCCCGGCAGCACATTGTTTATGGTGACGTTGGCATGGGCGACCTCGCGCGACACCCCGGCGAGAAAGGAGGTGAGGCCCGCGCGTGCGCCCGAGGACAGGTCGAGTCCTGGCAGCGGGGTCAGCACGCTCGCCGAGGTGATGTTGACGATGCGGCCGAAGCGGCGCGCCATCATGCCGTCGATGACCCGCTGGATCAGTTCGATCGGGGTGACCATGTTCTGCGTCACGCCATCGAGCATGGCGGCCCGGTCAAGTTCCCGGAAGCCCTTTGGCGGCGGCCCGCCATTGTTGTTGATGAGGATGTCCACATCCGGCGCCGCAGCGAGCAGCGCATCCTGCCCGGCCCTGGTGCCGACATCCGCCGCCACGGCATGCACCTTGACGCCCGTCTCGGCCCTGATCTCGTCGGCGGTCTTTTCAAGAACCGCCTGGTCACGGCCGTTGAGCACCACGGTGCAGCCTGCCCGCGCCAGCGAGAACGCCACGCCGCGCCCCAGACCGCGGCTCGAGGCGCAGATGATGGCCGTGCGGCCTGCCAAACCCAGATCCATGGCGAGACTCCCTGAATTGCCGGCAGCGTTATCGCGCGGCCTCTCCCGGCACGCCAGCGCAAAGATGCAGGGGGATCATGCAGCAGCGTTGCGGCTCGCGCGCACGCCCTGGCGCCGCTCAGCTCGCGTCGCCGCGCTCAGCTGAAGATGCGGGCCTTCATCACCGCGCTCATCGCGTCGATCTGCGCCAGTGAGGCGCTATGCTCGGGCCTGCTTTGCTCGTCCTCCGTCAGGGCATCGTCTCGCTTGTCAGGAGACCTGTCCAGCAAGAGATCGGCATCCTCGGGCGGCAGATCGACGTCGGGCATGTCGAGATCACCAACAATGAGTTGCGGCTCGTCCCCCGCCATCAGGTCGTGATCGGGACCTGGAGGCGTCGCAGGGACACAGTCCGGCGCTGCTGCTTCGAACACCGTCTCTTCCGGGCCGAAGGCGATGTCGTCCACGCCATCAGACGCCTGGCTCGCGCCGGGGCAGGTCTCATCCGCCGCGTCCGGCAGCGGCAGCGCCATCGGCATGGCGGGCTCGCCATCGTGAGGCCCGTCCCTGATCTCGTCGTCGACGATCACGAAATCCACGTCGTTCTGCGTCAGTTCCGCAGAGGCGGGGAGCATCAGGAGGGCTGACGACGAATCCGCCAGCCTTCCATCAAAGGGCAACGGCGTGACGCCATCGGTTTCAGGGCCTGCCCCTCCAAGGCCTGGATCGTCGCACCCGGTCCGATCACGCATGGGCGCTTCGGTTGCGCTCCAGGCGTCGATCAGGGCGTTGATGCGCCCTTCGAGGAAGCGCAGCGTGCGCACCACCTTCTGCGTGCGCTGCGCGGTCAGGTCCTGGAAGGTGCATGCGGCGTAGATGTCGGTGGCCAGCTTGTCGATGCGATCGCAGATGGCCTCGTCATGCTTCTGCTCGCGCAGGCTCCAGGCGATTTCCTGGATCGCTTCGGCAGCGCTGAGGATGTTGGAGGTGGCCTGCTCGGTGGTCCGCACGATCCCGTCGAGCGCATTGGTCGCCTGACCGAGGCGTCCGCCTTCCGGGCCATTCTCATGCTGGTCCAGCTCGACCTTGAGCCCGGCGATGGACTTGGCCATTTCCAGCAAGTCGAAGCGCACCCGCTCCACCTGCTCCATCGCCCGCTCCCCGCCCACGGCGCCTTCCAGCCGCGCCATGGCGCCAAGCAGCATGTTGGTGTCTGCGGTACGGTTGCGGGCGGCGAATTCGTGCAGGAACCAGCGGCCTCTTGCAGTCTCCATGACGGCCAGCTCGATCGCTTCATAATCGGAAGCCGAAAGCTGGGTGAGTGCGCGGGGATCTTTAGTCATAATGGGCCATGTCCGGAGGGCATGCCGCAGCGTCCGAATCGCTGCTGTCGTCAGTCTCCGCGAAGGATTATTATCATATTGCCGATAAAAAAACCTCCATGACCATCGAGCCAGCCTCCCCCGCGGCCGCGGACCCGGCCCTTGTCCGCTGGAGCAGGCGGGTCGATGTGCGCCTTGGCGCGCTCCAGGCATCGAGCTTCGCCGGCATCGGCATCTACATGCCGTTCATGCCGCCCTGGCTGGCCGCGCAGGGTCTCAGCGACCGGCAGATCGGCGTCACGCTTGCGCTCGGCATGATCATCCGCATGCTGGCGTCCCAGCCGGTGACGGCGATGGGAGACGGCCGGTGGGGCGCCGCGCGCATCCTGATGATGCTTCAGGGCCTGAGCGCCGCCTGTTATCTGCTCCTGGCGTGGCTGCCCTCACCGGGTGCGATCATGGCCGCGATGGCGGTCATCGCCCTTCTGGCGGCAGGAATCGTGCCTCTGGGCGATCATCTCACCACGGCGCAGGTGCGGCTGCGTCCCGCCCTCGATTTCGCGCGCATCCGCCTCTGGGGCTCCCTGGCCTTCCTTGTCGTCAGCATCCTGTCGGGGCTGCTCATCTCCCGCCTTGGCATCGCCATCGTGCCCTTCGCGCTGTGCCTGTGCGCGCTTGTGGCCGTGGCGGCCGCCCGTTTCGCGCCCGAGCACCGCGCCCCGGCCGCAGCCGCAGAAAGGACGGGCGCGGCCGATCCGAACGCGGACACCAAGGCGAGGCTTCTATGGCTCGCCATCATCGGCTCGGCGCTCGTCAACGCCAGCCACGCCACGCTCTATGGCTTTGGTACGCTGCACTGGCGCTCCATCGGCCTCGACGAAGCCACGATCGGGGTGCTCTGGGCCCTGGCCGTCGTCGCCGAGATCGCGATGTTCTGGTGGTTCGGCCGACGCGCCTGGTCGAGCTGGTCGGCTGCGGTGCTTTACCTCGCACTGGCCGGCCTCGCCGCCATCATCCGCTTCGCGGCCATGCCGTTCGCCACCTCGCTGCCGCTCATCGTGGGGTTGCAACTTCTCCATGCGCTGAGCTTCGGCGCGCAGCTCATGGGCATCATGGCGATCGTGGCGCGGTTGGCGCCGGAGGGCCGCCGCGCGCTGATGCAGGGCCGGCTCAGCGCCGCAAATGCCTGCCTGATGGGCGCTGCCACGCTCGTCTCGGGCTTCGCCTATGAGCGGTTCGGAGCGCAGGCCTTCCTCGGCATGATCCCGATGGCGCTGGCAGGCCTCGTGCTACTGCTCATCACGTATCGGTTGGCGCGGCCTCTCGCCCTCGACAGTCTCTCCCCGCACGCGCTACCTGTGGGCATGGCGTCGCCTTCCGACGGCACGCCGTGAGCCGAGCACATGTCACAGACACTGGTTTCTCCAGGTTACCGGATCGCCCGCAGCGACGATCGGGCCACCGTCGCGCTGAGCGGCGAGTGGACCCTCGATCATGGGCGGCGCCTCGAGGCTCTGCTGGATGAGCTCCCTGCCGAACTGGGCGAGGTCCGCCGCGCCGAACTCGATGTAGGCGATGTCGGCCGCCTCGATACGCTCGGGGCCCGTGTCATCGACCAGATCGCCCACAGGATCGGCAGTGATGGCGTTCGCGTGCAGCTTGCGCGCGCGCGGCCAGCCCATGCCACGCTGATCGAGGCTGTGCGGACGCGCAGCGAGACGGTGATCCCGCCGCAGACATCCCGCATCGTGGAGATGCTGGCGGATATCGGCCGGGCCGTGGTCGGGGCCGGCTCGGATCTGGCCCGCGGCATCAGCTTCATCGGCGAGGTGGTCGTCGCCATCGGCCGGGTGATGCTCCGGCCATCGACCTTCCGCTGGGCTTCTTTGGTCAACCAGCTGGAGCAGATCGCCTTTCGCGGCGCGCCCATCATCATCCTCATCACCTTCCTCGTCGGCTGCATCGTGGCCCAGCAAGGCATCTTCCAGCTCCGGCGCTTCGGCGCGACGGCCTTCGTGGTGGACCTCGTCGGCATCATCACGCTGCGCGAATTGGCGCTTCTGCTCTGCGCCATCATGATCGCAGGCCGCTCGGGCTCGGCCTTCACTGCCGAGATCGGCTCGATGAAGATGCGCGAGGAAATCGACGCGTTGCGCGTGATGGGCCTCAACCCCGTGGACGTGCTGGTGGTGCCGCGCATCCTTGCGCTCATCATCGCGATGCCGATCCTCACCTTTCTCGCCTCCATGGCAGGCCTGTTCGGCGCGGGGCTGACGGCCTGGTTCTATGGCGGCATCGCACCCGACACCTTCCTCGCGCGCCTGCAAAGCGTCATCACCACGAAGCACTTCTCCGTGGGGCTGATCAAGGCGCCCTTCATGGCGGTGGTGATCGGCGCCATCGCCTGCATCGAGGGCCTCAACGTCAAGGGCTCGGCCGAATCGCTCGGCAAGCAGGTCACCGCCTCGGTGGTGAAGGCCATCTTCATGGTGATCGTGGTGGACGGCCTCTTTGCCATGTTCTTCGCCGCGATCCGGTACTGACCATGCCCCGGACTGACGCCCAGGCCCTGGACCATGACGAGCCGCCCGCTCCGGGACCAGGTGAAGCGGTCATCCGCGTGCGCGATCTTGTCGTGGGCTTCGGCGAGAAGGTGATTCTCGATGGCCTGTCGCTTGATGTCATGAAGGGCGAGATTCTCGGCTTCGTCGGAGGCTCGGGCACCGGCAAGTCGGTGCTGACGCGCACCATCCTCGGTCTTGTCGAGAAGCGGGCAGGTTCGATCGAGGTCTTCGGCCAGGATCTCGATACGATCCCGGAAGCCGATCACCGGCTGCTGGAGAAGCGCTGGGGCGTGATGTTCCAGCACGGCGCCCTGTTCTCGTCGCTCACCGTGCTGCAGAACATCCAGGTCCCGATGCGTGAATATCTCGACCTCTCCCCCGCGATGATGGACGATCTGGCCTCGCTCAAGATCCAGATGGTGGGGCTGCGGCCCGATGCTGCTGACAAGCACCCCTCCGAATTGTCCGGCGGAATGATCAAGCGAGCCGCGCTCGCCCGCGCCCTCGCCCTCGATCCGGAGATCGTCTTCCTGGACGAACCCACCTCCGGGCTCGACCCAATCGGCGCGGCGGAGTTCGACGAGCTGATAAGGACCCTTCAGCAGACTTTGGGGTTGACGGTGTTCATGGTAACCCACGACCTCGACAGTCTGGCCTCGGCTTGCGACCGGATCGCGGCGCTGGCGGACCGGAGGGTGGTTGCGGTGGGCACGCTCTCGGAGCTGGTGGCCTCGCCCCACCCATGGGTGAAATCATATTTCCGCGGCGAGCGTGCGCTCGCCCGGCTGAAAGGTTGATGTTTCCGACATGGAGACCCGGGCCAACTATGCCTTGGTGGGGCTGTTCACGCTCGCTGTGCTGGCGGCAGCTTTCGGCTTCGTCTCCTGGTATTCCGGCCTTGGCGGCGGCGCGGACCGCCGGCAGATCCGAATCGTGTTCTCAGGCTCGGTCACAGGCCTGACATCCGGTTCCAGTGTGCTTTTCAATGGCTTGCGCGTGGGTGAGGTGAAGGACATCCAGTTTTTCCCCGATGATCCGCGCTCCATCTTCGCGGTGATCGAAATCGCGGGGACGACCCCTGTGCGAGAGGACACGCGCGCGCGAATCGAGGCGCAGGGGCTGGCGGGCGTCGTTGCCGTGCAGCTTCTCGGCGGCAATCCCGCAGCTGCGCCCCTGGTCGCCAAGGCAGGCCAGCCTCTGCCCACCATCATCGCAGAACGCTCCGAGGTGCAGGATCTGCTTGAGACTGTGCGTAACGTCGCGACCCGGACCAACGACCTGTTCGAGCGGCTGGGGCGCCTCGTCGACGACAATGATGATTCGATCGGGCGCACCATGCGCAACATCGAGCGCTTCTCCACAGCGCTTGGCGACAATGCCGACGGCATCAACAAGATGCTGGCCAGCGTGGCGGTGGCGGCGGAGCGAATCGGGCCACTGGCCAACCAGCTCGAGGAATTCAGCCGCACCATCATGGCGGTTGCGCAGCAGATCGATGTCGCCAAGATCAACCGCACGCTCGACAATGTCGACACCTTCACCAGCGCGCTGGCCGGCGGTTCCGGCGATGTGACGAAGACCCTGCAGTCCGTCGCCGCAATCACCGAGAAGCTCAACCGCGCCGCCGATCAGGTCGACGGCCTGCTCAAGAGCGCGCAGGCATTCCTCGGCTCGGCAGCAGGCGACGAAGGCCAGGGCGCGCTGGCTGACATCGGCGCCGCGGCGCGCTCGGTGCGCACGCTGGCCGACAACCTCGACAAGCGCACCGCCGAGATATCATCGGGGATCAGCCGCTTCACCGGGCCCGGCCTGCGCGACATCGAGGCTCTGGCCACCGATGGGCGGCGCACGCTGAACGATCTCAACCGCACCCTGAGGAGCCTCGAGCGCAATCCGCAGCAGCTCATCTTCGGTGGCCGTCCCGCCATCCAGGATTACAACGGACGACGCTGATCATGCCCCGCGCCACGGCCTGCCGCCAGCTTCGCGGCGTCACCCTTGCCCCGGCCCTGCTGGCGTTAGCAGGCCTGGTGGGCGCTTGCGGCCAGCCCCAGCGCACCACCTTCGACCTCACCGCCCCCGGCGATGTCGGGGCCCGCGGCGCGCGGGGCGGCGCGCAGCTCGTGGTCAACGAGCCCACCGCCCTGCAGGCGCTCGATTCCGACCGGATCATGGTCCGCGACGGCGCCGTCATCTCCTATCTGCCGGATGGGCAATGGGCCGACCGGCTGCCGAAGCTGTTTCAGGTCCGCCTGATCCAGACCTTCGAGAACGCATCCCGCCTCGGTCGCGTCGGCCGTCCAGGCGACAGGGTCGTGGCGGATCTGGGCCTCAACGCCGATCTGCGCACCTTTGCCGTGGAGACAGCCACGTCCGAGGCCGTAGTGGAGGTGACGGTCCGCATCGTCAGCGACCGCTCGGGCCGCGTGGCGGCAGCGCGCGGCTTCAGCGCCCGCATGCCGGTCTCGGCCATCAGCGGACCGGCAGCCGCGCAAGGCCTTGATCAGGCCATGGGCGTGGTCCTGCGCGACATCGTGCGCTGGGCGAACGCGCGCTAGAGCGCGGCCGCCCCCCCACCACCTGGCCTGCCTCAAGCCGCCGGGCCTGCAGTCCCACGGCACGGGGCGCCCCCCCTTCCTTCCAGCATCCCCCGACAGCAGAAAGCCGCCCTCAGGCGGCTCTCGCATCTCGCGCGATGATGCGATTGCCTATTCGAAGCGGCCGCTCGCATGGGCCAGCATGGTGTAGACCTTGCCGGTTTCGGAGGTGAGATAGCTGTTGGCCGTGGCCTGGTCGCGGCCACTCTGGCTGGCGTCGTCAAGCAGCCGCTCGAACTCATCGATATAGCGGTCGACCGTCTCCTTGAATTCGCCATCATGCCGATAGCGGCGGCGGATCTCGTCAAAAGTCTGCTGGCCCTGCAAGGTGTAGAGGCGCCGCGTGAACACGCCGCGCTCGCCGCGCTTGTAGCGATCCCACAGCTCGACTGCGGCGTCATGATCGATCATGCGGGCGATGTCGACGGAGAGCGAATCCAGCTTCTCCAGCGCCGGGACGGCCGGCTTGTGTGCGGGCCGTTCATCGCGGCTGGCACGCGTCAGCAGGTCCGAGAGCCACCCGCCCCTTGGCGCCGGCGCAGCCTCGGCTGGAAGCCCCATCAAATCAGCGCGCGGCACCGCGGCGATGCGCACCGGAGCACGGACAGGCAACTCGCGGGCAGGCTCTCGGGCGATCTCGCGCGGCTGTTCGATGCGAGGCTGCTCGACGCGCGGCTCGACCCGGGCCTCGATCCTCGGTTCAACCCGGGCCTCGATCCTCGGCTCGACGCGCGGCATCTCCGGCTCAGGCGCGCGCGCCACGGCGCGGGCACGGGCCGGCTCTGGCTCGGCTACGTCGAGGTTTCGTCCCGAGCGCGTCACGATGTCGGACAACTCGTTCAGCGCCTTGATCTGGTCGGCCACGACCCGCCGCATGGCGGCGGTGGTTTCCTGCGTCTCCCGCGGCATGTCCAGCACGCCGCGGCGCAGTTCGGCGCGTGTGGCCTCCAGTTCGCGCTGGATTTCGGCGTTCATGGCGCGCAGTTCGACGGCTGTCTGCTGGAACTGCTCGGTTGCCCGCGTCAGTCCCCCGCCCAGATCGCCCGCCACGCTTTCATAGGCGGCCCGGAGCGCAGCGGCCGTGCGCTCGCGTTCCTTGCCAGTGTTGGTGCGCACCGTCTCGAAATGCTCCGTGATGGCGTGGGTGGTCGCTTGCGCGCTCTCGGCCAGCACGCCGCCGATCTGGCGGGCGCGCTGTTCGGCGGCCTTCAGCGAATCCTCGACCAGCGCGGTGAAGGAGCTGGTGATCGATTCCACATCCTCAGTGCGGGTCGAGATCGCCTCGAGCAGTTCCTCGAGACTCTGCTTGCGGTCGTACAGGGCCACGCCGACCCGCGCCTCGATGCTCTCAAGCTGCTCCGTAGCTTCGACGAGCGCATTGATATTGGCGCGGGTGCTGTCCGCGAGCGAACGCCCCTGCTCGCCAAGACGCCCGACAAGGGTCGAGGCTTCCTGGATGGCGCCGGTCGAAACGCCCTTGAGGGCATCCACCTGGGCCGAGACCTGCATGCTGGCGCGTGATGTCTCGTCAGAGACGGCCGTTAGAATGGCCTCGAGTTCGCGCACGCGCTCGCCCAGGCTCATCTCCACGCCCGTGAGGTTGTTGTTGGCCGAGGCTACGATCTGCTGAATCAGGCGGTTGGCGTCGCCCAGCCGCTCCAGGGTCCCGCCAAGATCGCTGCGGATGCGCTCGTTGGTGCTGACAAGCGTCGCCACCGACTGGCTGGTGCCATTTTCGAGCGTCTGGCGAAGATGGTCCTGGGACTCGGTGAGCGCCGCAGCCAGTTCGCCGGCCCTCTGCGCCAGGGTCTGGTCGAGCTGGGTACGGCTCCTGTCCAGAACCGCATTCATCTCGCTGGTGCGCTGGTCGAGCGATTCGTGCAGCTGATCCTGGGACTGGGTGAACGCCGCGGCCAGTTCCCCGGCGCGCTGCGCCAGGGTCTGGTCGAGCTGGGTGCGGCTCCTGTCCAGAACCGCATTCATCTCGCTGGTGCGCTGGTCGAGCGATTCGTGCAGCTGATCCTGGGACTGGGTGAACGCCGCGGCCAGTTCTCCGGCCCGCTGCGCCAGGGTCTGGTCAAGCTGGGTGCGGCGCGTATTCAGAACCGCATTCATCTCGCTGGTGCGCTGGTCGAGCGAATCGCGCAGCCGCTCCTGCGAGAGGGCCAGCAGACCGGACATCTCCTCGGTCTTGCGGCCGAGTTCCAGCGCCAGGGAGTCGCTGGACGCCTGCAGCGCGTCGGTGACTTCGGCGCCGCGCGCGCGCAGCCCGTCAAGGATCGTCGCGCCACGGCTTTCGAGGGTCGAGACGACCGTCTGGCCGATGCTGGCGACATCCTCGGCGATGGCCTCGCCGCGAAGGCCGATGGCCATAACGACGCCGCCGCCTTTCTCGTCGAAGAGTTGGCGCAATTCCTCGGCGCGCGCGCCAAGCGTCGCCGAAATGGCGGCGGACTTGGACTGGAGCGTCTCCGCGATGAGGCGGCTGCGCTCGTCAAGCATGCCCGACACGTTGTCGAGCCGATCAACGACGCGCTCCTCGAAGCGGGCAATGCGCAGGTCCAGCGTTTCCGCGATCTCGAGCGTGCGTCCACCGAGCGTCGCGTTGATCTCTTCGGCCTTGCTCGACAGCGTGCGGGCGAGCGCGTCGCTCTTGGATGTCACCACCGCACCGATCTCGTCGGCCTTGGCTGCGAGAGCCTGCGTGACCTCGCGGCCGCCCTCGGCCAGCACGCGGGCGATCTCCACCGTGCGCTCAACAAGGGCTTCGTTCAGGACCTCGGCGCGAGTGCCCAGATTGGTGTCGATCCGCGCGATGAGCCCATCGAGCGAGCTGGCGATCTCCATGCTCTTTGTGCCCGAACGGTCCTCGAACGCCTTGATCTGCGTCTCCATCACGGCCGCTGCCTCGTTGGTCCGCATCAAGAGGGTCATCGCCGCGCTGTCCGTGCGCTGCGTGAGCCGTTCGATGAGCTGGTCACCCTCGCGGGTCATCAGCATCTCGATCTGCATGAGGCGCTGGCCCATCTCGTCGGCGAAGCGAACCGAGTCTGTCGACAGCTTCTGTGCGAGCTGGCCGCCCTGGTTGATGATCACATCCTCCAGCGTCTCCAGGCGTCCGCCTATCAGGCTTTCAATCTCGCGGCCCCGCGCCTCGACGGTCTGCAGGATCGAGGCGCCGTTTGCCGCCAGCGCTTCGTTGACGCGCACTCCCTGGCTGGCGAGCGCCAGGACAATGTCCTTGCCGGTGCCTGCGAGCAGGTTGCGCGAGGCTTCGCTCTCTGCGGCGAGTCGCATCTGCATCTCGGTCGTGGTCGAAGAGAACAGGCGCTGCGCTTCTGCGGTCTGCATCGCAAGCGTGTCGCGCAGGGCCTCGGTCCGGCTGGCCAGCCCGTCATGGAGCGTGGCCGACCCGGCGGTGAGCGCCTGGTCGATTCGCGCACGCTCGGTCTGGAGCGCGCTGACGATGTCCTCGCCCGCCCCGCTGAGCAGCCGGTGCGATTGCTCGGTTTCGGTCACGATGCGGCGTTGGAGGTCGTCGGCTGCCCTGCCGAACATCATCTGGGCCTCGACCGTGCGGTTCGCCAGCGCGTCGCCCAGCACCTCGGTGCGTACCGCGAGGTCGTCGGCCGCCCTGCCGAACATCATCTGGGCCTCGGCCGTGCGGCTCGCCAGCGCGTCGCCCAGCACCTCGGTGCGCGCCTCAAGTTCGTCGGCCGCCTTGCCGAACATCATCTGGGCCTCGGCCGTGCGGCTCGCCAGCGCGTCGCCCAGCACCTCGGTGCGCGCCTCAAGTTCGTCGGCCGCCTTGCCGAACAGCATCTGGGCCTCGGCCGTGCGGCTCACCAGCGCGTCGCCCAGCACCTCGGTGCGCATCGCGAGTTCGTCGGCCGCCTTGCCGAACAGCATCTGGGCCTCGGCCGTGCGGCTCGCCAGCGCGTCGCCCAGCGCCTCGGTGCGTGCCGCAAGTTCGTCGGCCGCCTTGCCGAACAGCATCTGGGCCTCGGCCGTGCGGCTCGCCAGCGCGTCGCCCAGCACGTCGGTGCGCGCCTCAAGTTCGTCGGCCGCCTTGCCGAACAGCATCTGGGCCTCGGCCGTGCGGCTCGCCAGCGCGTTGCCCAGCGACTCGGTGCGCGCCGCGAGTTCGTCGGCGAGCGTGCGGCCGTTGACCGTGATCGTCTCATGGATACGCGACCCGACATCCCCGATCTGACGATTAAGCTCGCTGCCACGCTCGCTGATGAGCGCTGCAAGCTGCTGGCCGCTGTCGTTGAACCGCGAGACGACCTCGTCTGCGCGGCTGGCAATGTCGCCGGACAGGCGATTCCCCGTGGTCGCCAGCGCCTCGTTGACCTCCGCCGCCCGCATGGCGATGGCCTCGGCCACGCTGCGGCCTGTCTCGGAGATCGAGCGCGTGACCTCACGCGCGCCGCCGGTGAGCCCTTCGGTGACCAACGAGCCGGTGCGCTCCAGCGAACCGGTGATTTCCTGCGACTTGGCGTCCAGCCGCATCGTCACATCCTGCGTGGTGTGCTCGAGGCGCGCGGCCACCTCACGAGAACGTGCGTCCAGCGCGCTGGCGACTTCGAAGCTGGTGCTCTCGAGACTCTGCG
Source organism: Bosea sp. (in: a-proteobacteria) (assembly GCA_023910605.1). Taxonomy (NCBI): domain Bacteria; kingdom Pseudomonadati; phylum Pseudomonadota; class Alphaproteobacteria; order Hyphomicrobiales; family Alloboseaceae; genus Allobosea; species Allobosea sp. Next base: position 3,044,466 of record JAAVVV010000001.1, read on the forward strand.
CGATCGCCGCCGAGCGTTCGCCAAGCGTGTTGGCGATGGCGCTGCCGGCCTGCTCAAGCCGCTGCGCGATCTCGGTGGAACGATCCGTCAGTGTTTCGGCCATCGCGCCAGTGACGAATTCAAGGCGCTGCGCGATCTGCGCGGAGCGCTCGTCAAGCGTGGAGGTCATGTCACCGCTGACCTGTTCCAGACGCTGCGCGATTTCGGCCGAACGCTCCTCAAGCGTGGAGGCCATGTCCCCGCTGACCTGTTCCAGGCGCTGCGCGATTTCGGCCGAACGCTCCTCAAGCGTGGACGAAACCGTTTCGCTGGCGCGCGCGAGCCGGTTGGACACCTCACCCGACGTCACTTGCAGACGCTCGACCAGATCGGTGCCGCGCATGGCGATGTCGTCGACCATGCGGTCACCGACGCGCGACAGCGCGTCGGTGATGTCGTCGCCCTTCGCCCCCAACGCCGAAGTCACGCGGTCGCCCGCTGTGTTGACCGCTTCCGCGATGACACGGCTAGCGCTCTCGAGGTCACGCGACAGGTTCTGGTGGGCGCCGCTGATCGAATGCTTCACGCGCTCGGAATTGGAAGCGATCGCTTCGCGCTGGGTGACGAGTTCGTCGACCAAGGCGCGAAGCCGCACCTCATTGTCGGAATAGGCGCGTTCGAGCGAGGAAATCTCCGAACGGACGATGGTTTCAAGCTCGCCGGCGCGAGCCACGGCGCGCTCGATGCCATCGCCCACGGCCGCGACCTCACGCCGGATCGCCTGCGAGAGCGAAACGACCGAATCCGTCGCCACCGTCTCCGGCTGCGACATGCGTAATGCCACACTGGTCATGGCGCGCGCGGCAAGCCGCATTTCGCCCACACGGACATAGATGGCCGCAAGCCCGAACATGAGCAAGATGGGCAGGAGCAACACCCCGACCAGCAGGGCCCACTGCCCCGGATTGAAGCTGGCGACGGCCCTCACCGCCTCATCAAGTCCGTCATGCTGCGCATGGAGCATGAAGCCGATGCCGACAGCCCACAGGGCGGAGCTCAGGATCGCCACGACAAAGGGACGGCGTGAAGGCTTTGCCGAGAAAGCCTGCACGAGATCGTTCATGCTGTGGCCGTCGTCATTGGCGACGCGGCTGGAATCAGGGGCGACCACCGATGGCGGCACAATGGTTTGCTGCGATGGCGGCGGCAGGGGCGGCAACGACTGCGCATCGGGCAGCGGCTGCACACTCGACGCGGCCTTGGGCTCCAGCGGACCCAGATTCGTGTCATGGACCGACGGCATCCGCAGATCATCCGCCCGGTCAAAGGTCGAGCCAAATTTGCGAACGTCCTGCTGATCCTGTCCGGCGGCGGCATCAGTGCGGTGCTGGTTCGAAGCAGAACCGCCAGGCTGACCCAGCTTCAGTGCTTCCTTGATCGCATTGAGCGCCATATCTGTCGGATCATTTTCTTTTCTGATCTTTGACATGAGAGCCGCCTTTTCACGCCACGCCACAGGGAGCGGGCGCTTCAAGCCCACACGTTTACCACTTCGAAAGGTAAATGACCGGAACTCATATTGAAACTGCCAACCGCCGTCTATCCACCAATCTTTACAAAACGTCGTTAACGGCTTGGTCAGGATGTCGGGCGATGCTGGTCCAGCTGTTCGTGAGACCAAGGTCAGCACGGGGCTGACGGCCATCGCGGCCGGCATGGCGACTGCCCATCCCCGCATCACGAAGGAACCAGCGCCATGAGCCGCACGAATCCAGGTCCGATCGATCTCGTCCACCTGGCGCGGCAGAGCGGCGGAGATTCGACGCTTGAACATGAGCTGCTGGCGCTTTTCGCCGATCAGTGCATCCGGCATCTCGCCACCATCCGGTCCGCGCAGTCCCGCTCCGGCATGGAGGCGGCGCACACGCTGAAGGGTGCCGCCCGCGCCATCGGCGCCTGGGGCGTGGCCGACGCGGCCGAGAAGGTTGAGCATGCGCTCTCGAGCGCCGGCGCGGCCCAAATGGCCGCCCCCAACCCTGCGCCTCTGGCCGGACTTGACGAACTCAGCCGCGCCACCGACGCCGCGCGTGCGGCCATTGCGCTCATGGCGCGCGCGGCCTGAGGCGCCCTCGCCAAAATTTCACGCGGCTTATGAGTTGCGACGCCTTCACAAGGCTGAGCTTGCGCCTTAACTGACGGGATCGACGGGCGCGCGCAGCCTATGCGGCGCCCTTTTTTCACGCCGCCGCCGCAAGGACCGGCGGCCGTTTACGGGTTTGGCCATGGCAAAGATCACCTTCATCGATTCCACAGGGGCTTCGCGCTCGGTCGAGGCGGAGGCCGGCTGCACCGTGATGGAAGCGGCGATCAAGAACGCGATCCCGGGCATCGAGGCCGAGTGCGGCGGCGCCTGCGCCTGCGCGACTTGCCACGTCTATGTCGCCGAGGACTGGGCGCAAGCTACGGGCAAGGCCGAGCCCATGGAAGAGGACATGCTCGACTTCGCCTTCGACGTGCGCCCCACCTCGCGCCTGTCCTGCCAGATCAAGGTGAAGGAGGCGCTGGACGGGCTGGTGGTCCACACCCCGGCCAGGCAGGGCTGACAGGATCCGGTTTGCGGTCGCTGCGCACGCGCCAGCCAAAGGAGCTTCCGGCATTATTGCAGAGGCTTTCTGGCGGAACTGCAAGATCAAATTAAAGTGTAACGAGCTGAAGCAGCGCGGGAGTTTACATGCTTGCGCTGTGTAGTACCGTCTCGCATGACGGCTCACGGCATGCAGTGTCAGTTCGTCAGTTCACGCACCAGAGAGCGCCTTCGGGTAGAGCTCGCCGCATAACACCTTTCGACAATCCGGAGTCCTCCGAAAATGCTGCGTTTCGTCGCACTGTCAGCCGCGGTCATCCTCATGGCGACCACGGCGCAAGCCCAGAATGCTGACGCCATCAAGCAGCGGCGCGAGGCCATGCGCGCCATCGCCCAGGCTGGCGGAGACCCCTTCAAGATGACCCGCGGCGAGCTTCCCTTCGCCCTTGCCCCGGTCCAGGCGGTTCTGAAGTCGATCCAGGACAACGCGCCCAGGTTCAGGGCTGCGTTTCCGGACAACTCGAAGACCGGCTCCACCGATGCGACCGAGAAAGTCTGGACTTCCCGCGCGGAATTCGACGCGATCATCGACAAGTGGGTGGCGGACGCCAAGGCCGCTTCGGTCTCCATCACCGACGAAGCCTCGTTCAAGGTCGAGTATGCGAAGCTCGCCGCCACCTGCGGCAGCTGCCATGGGAACCGGGGCGGCTATGCACCTGGCCTGAGCGACTCTTTCCGCCGGATGCAGACCCCGCTCCAGTGAAGTCCGGCCCGCGAGGGCTGCGCTCTTCGCTCAGTCGGCTTCGCGGCTGCCTGAACTGGAGTGAAACCGCGTCCGGGAGCCTGTGATGCCAAGACTGCTCAAACTTGTGGCTGCAGGCATCGGCGCAGCATTGGCCACAGGCGGCGGCATGTTGCTCTATCTTGCTATGCCGGCTGTCATCCCGGCCTCTGCGATGAGCGCCCGCCAGGCAGATCTGACCAATGGAAGGACCATCTTCCATGTCGGCGGGTGCGCATCATGCCACGCCACTGGCGACAAGAGAGATCCGTTCAGCCTTGGCGGCGGGCACGCGCTCAAGACTTCATTTGGCACTTTCATAGCACCAAACATCTCTTCTCACCCCACGGCCGGCATCGGCAGCTGGAGCGAGGCGGAATTTGCGACTGCGATGATCAAGGGTGTCGGCAAGAGGGGAGAACATCTTTACCCCGCCTTCCCCTATACATCCTACCAGAGGCTGAAGCTTGAGGATGTTCAGGACCTGTTCGCCTTCATGAAGACGCTTCCGGCCGTTGACAAGCCGAATGCTCCCCATGATCTGGCTTTCCCGTTCAATATACGCCTCACGCTTGGCATGTGGAAGCTTCTCTTCCTCGACGGCAAAGCTTTCGAGCCCAGAACGTCTCTCAGCCCGGCAATGAACCGCGGCGCCTATCTTGTGGAAGGCGCCGGCCACTGCGCCGAGTGCCATTCACGCCGCAATGCGCTGGGTGCGATCACGGCCGGGGGCCGCATGGCGGGAGGCCCCAATGCCGAGGGCAAGGGCTTCGTGCCGAACATCTCGCAACATGCCGCCGATGGTCTGGCCGACTGGAGCGTAACGGATTTCGAGATGCTGCTGCTCAATGGCGGCACGCCTGCCGGCGCATTCGTCGCCGACGAGATGGCCGACGTCGTGAAGAACACGGCACAACTCAGCCCTGAGGATCGACGCGCCATGGCCGAGTACCTCAAGAGCCTGCCCCCGCGTGCTGGCCGCCGACAAATCGCAGCGCGCTGAAGCGCTGCGGCGCTTCCGTCAGGCTCCGCTGCGGATCAGCTTCATCAGCTTGGCAGGCGTCGCGGGCATGTCAATGCAGGTGGATTTGCCCGCCCGCTTGAGTGCATCCACCACGGCGTTCATCACTGCGGGGCAAGCGCCGATCGCGCCGGCCTCCCCTGCGCCCTTGACGCCGAGCGCGTTGGTGACGCAGCGAACGTTCCGTGTTTCAAAATGGAAGCTCGGTGAGTCCGCCGCGCGCGGCATGGCGTAGTCCATGTAGGTGGCCGTCAGCATCTGCCCGCTGGAGTCGAATTTGACCTCCTCCATCAGCGCTTGCCCGATGCCCTGGACCGCGCCGCCATGAACCTGACCAGCCAGCATGTGCGGATTGAGCGTGTCGCCGAAATCGTCCACCACCACGTAGTTGACGATGCGGGTCGCGCCCGTGTCTCCATCGATCTCGATTTCGGCGATATGCGTGCCGTTCGGGTAGGTCGCTTCGGGCGGCTTCCACGTGTCCTTTACGGTGAGCAGGTCAGGCGTGGCGCCCGGCAGCTGCGCGATCTCGGCGAAGCTCATCGCCTTGTCCGTGCCGGCGATGCGCACGGCCCCGGCGCCGATCTCGAGGTCGGCCACGGCCGTCTCGAGCTTGTCGGCAGCCAGCCGCTTCAGGTTCTCGGCCATTGTGCGCGAGGCATGGGCCAGAGCCGAGCCGCCGACCGGGATTGAACGCGAGCCGCCCGTGCCCGAGCCATGCTCGATCTGGTCGGTATCGCCCTGAAGGACGCGGATCCTGTCGAGCGGCAGGTCGAGTTCCTGCGAAACCAGCTGCGCGTAGGCCGTCTCATGGCCCTGCCCGTTGGACTGGGAACCGATCTTCACGGTCGCCGAGCCGTCCGCCTCGATCGTCACCCAGGCGCTTTCCGGCCCGCCGCCGCCGCAGGCCTCGATGTAGCTCGCCATGCCGATGCCGCGCAGCTTGGCCGCACGCGCCGCCTGACGCGCCCGGGCCGGGAAGCCGGCCCAATCGGCGCGTTCCATGGCCAGGCGCATGTGCCCGTCGAACTCGCCTGAGTCATAGATGGGGCCGGTCTGCGTCCTGTAGGGCATCTGACGCGGCTTCACGAAATTCTGCCTGCGCACCGCCTCGGGCTTGCGCCCTGTCTGAAAGGCGACCTCGTCGACAAGCCGCTCGATGAGATAGGCAGCCTCCGGCCGCCCCGCGCCGCGATAGGCGTCAACCGGCGTGGTGTGGGTGAGCACGCCCCTGAATTCGACATGCACCGCCGGGATGTCATAGCAGCCCGAGGTCATGGTCGTGCCGACCCACGGAATGAAGGGTCCATATTGCGAGAGCGTCGCGCCCATGTCGGCGTCAAGCTGCACCTTCAGCCCGATGAACCTGCCCTTCTCGTCGAGCGCCATCGTCGCGGTGGCGAGGTTCGCCCGACCATGCGCGTCGGCGAGGAAATGCTCGGTCCGCTCGGCCACCCACTTCACGGGGCGCTTCAGCATCTCCGCCGCGACGAGCACAAGCGGATATTCGCTGTAGAGGAAGATCTTGGTGCCGAAGCCCCCTCCCACATCGGGCGTCACCACCCGCAGCCGGGCTGGTTCGATATGGAGAACGTTGTCGCAAAGCAGATCGCGCACGCCATGGCTGCCCTGACTGCCAAGGGTCAGCGTGTAGCGCCTGGTCTTGGTGTCGTATTCGCCAAGCGCCGCGCGCGTCTCCATGTAGCTGGAGACGAGGCGGTTGTTCACGATCGTCAGCGAGACGGTGCGTGCCGCGCGGGCGAAGGCGGCATCCGCCCTGTCCTTGTCGCCCTGTTGCGCCACGAAGGCGATGTTGCCTGCCCGGTCGGGCCAAACCTGCGGCGCGCCCGGCGCGACGGCCTCGCGCAGACCGGTGACGGCCGGCAGCGGGCTGTAGTCGATTCCGATCGCCTCGGCGGCGTCGCGCGCCCGGTCAATCGTCTCCGCCACGATGAAGGCCACGGGCTCGCCGACATGGCGCACCGTGCCATTGGCCAGCACCGGGTGGGGCGTGGGCTTAACCGGCGTGTCGTCGATGGTCTGGATCAGGCCCTTGCAGGGGAGATCGCCCAGATGCCCGATCTCGGCATGGGTCAGCACCAGCTTCACGCCCTTCATCGCCCGCGCCGTCTCAAGATCGGTGAAGCGGAACGTGGCATGGGCGTGCGGGCTGCGCAGAACGAGCGCATGCAGGCACTTCTCAGGCAGGAGATCGGCTGTATAGCGCCCCGCTCCGGTTATGAAACGCTTGTCCTCAAGACGATGCACGGGTTGGCCCATGCCGAACTTCATTGGTCGCATATCGCTCGCATCCTGAATCTCAGTCCGAAGATAGGTATTGGGCAGCAATCAGGCCGGTTAGGCAAGGGCGCAGTGCGCAGTGCGGCCATGTGTCCCCGCCAAGGCAGCATCAGCCCTGCTCGACCGGCCCGCCCGACATCAGCCAATCCTTGAAGCCGCCCCCATAGTGGCTGTCCGCCGCAAGCCCGGCCGCTTGCGCCAGATCGAGCGCGCGCAGGGACCGGATGCCGGCAGCACAGGAGAAAACGATCGTCCGGCCTTCGGTCTGGGCCAGCGCCTCGGGCGTGAACTGCGAGAGCGGCATCGAGGTCGATCCTGGAATGTGCGCCATCGCGAACTCGTGCGGCTCGCGCACGTCGACGAGCAGGATCGTGCCTCCGGCAAGCCCCTTGCTGACCTCGTCCCGTGTCCAGTCGCGCACCATGGCTGCCTCGCTCCTGTTTGGCCGTCGCACCACAGAGCTATCGGAAGCCGCACGAACTGCCAAGAAGTCGAAGGCCGAAGCGCCCGAATTAAAGTGCCGGACCAGCCACCGGATTGAATATCAATTATTATGTATTTGTAAATTGTTCTCCTTTTTGATGAGCGCCACGTTTTGCCTCGAACCGGTTTCGCATGTCCAGCATCGAAGATCCGCGCCTCATCGCCGCTCCCGCCATCGCAGGCGAAGCGACAGCCTTGGCGGACCCGGCCCTGGCGCACGTCATCGCCGGCTCGGCCGAGAAGCTGATGAAGCTCACCAGAGACCCGCGCCGCGCGCGGCGCCTGGAGCGGCTGCTGATAGCGGCGCGGACACTGGGCGCGGATCGCCGGATCGGAGCCCGCCTGCCCTACCGCGCCAAGGTCTGCGTGGAGACCCAAGGCGTCGTCATCGAATCGCGCAGTTTCGACATCGGCAATGAGGGCATCATGATCGAGCGCGCCGCGGGCTGGCCGCCGGTCGATGGCGACTGCGGTGCGGTCAAGCTGTCCGTTCACGGAATTGGCGACTTCTCTGCGCGAGTCGCTGCGCTGGACCTCGACAGCGTTTCCCTGGCGCTGCAAGCCCCCTTGACGCCCTCGTCGGGGGAGAGGCTGATTCAGCTGCTCGGTTTGCTGGAGTCCGACAACGCCGCCGCGATCACGACGGCGCGGCATTTCGCGCATGACATTGCCAGCGCCCTTCTGGCCTGCGTGGAGCGTCGGCAGGCCACGATCGCGGATCTCTGCTCGGGCGAACTCGATCGGCTTGCCGGCAGCGACCCGGCCCAGTTCAGCCATCCGGCCGGCCCGGTCTTCGCCGAGATCCTGCCGCCGGTGCTGAACCGCTTCTGCAAGCCAGAGGCCGGCATCGTCTACGCGGTCGCGACGGACCGTTCCTGCTATGTGCCGGTGCATAACAGCCGGTTTTCGCAGGCGCAGCGATCCGGGGATCTGGCTTTCAACCACGGCTTCGCACGCGATCGCCGCATCTATGACGACCGATGGACCCTGCGCGCTGCCATCTTCGCGCAAGGTCCGGTTGTGCAGGCCTATCCGCGCGACGTGCCCAAAGGCTTGGGCGAGGTCGTGCGCGAGGTCTCTGCGCCGATCATCGTGTCGGGACGCCGCTGGGGCGCCGCTCAGATCGGCTACCTCATGGACGAGGCCGGTTGAGCCTCAGTTCATCGGGGGAATCCGCAGCACCCAGCCCGGCATGATGAGGTCCGGGTTCTTGACCGGCGGCGAGTTCGCCTTGACGATCTCCGTGTAATTGGCACCCTTGCCCTTGCCGTAGTGCTGTTCGGCGATCTTCCAGAGCGTGTCGCCCTTCTGGACGGTGTACATGGCCGAGGCGGCCACCTCGTTGTTGACTATCAGATTGCTCTCGACCTCGCCAACCCCCACAGTATTGCCAAGAGCAAGGATGATCTTTTCAGCTTCTTCAGTTGTCATTGCGGGGCCGGATACGGAAACCTTATCACCATTCACCACAATATTGACATTGGAGGGAAGTCCGTGATTGGCCAGTTCCTTCTGCAGCGTGTCAGCAGAGGCCGCCTGAGCCGGGCTGGAACCGAAGATCTTGGCGCCGGCATTCTTGATGAACTTGAACAGCCCCATTTCCAATCTCCATGGTCCTTGTCGGGCGGCAATCAAGCACAGGCGCGCGCCGCGGATCAAGCGTTTAACGATCCTTGCAGGATTGCCTCAGGAAACGCCCATGCGGGCGTTTCCCTGCACGCTCGGCCACTGACGGATCTGTGAAGCCGTCGAGACGGACAGGCGCTGGTCCGGCCATTACAGCGCCTTGTTTTGCACTGCAATATGATGGCGTCTGGCGTCAGCGCCGGCCAGATCGATGCGAGGGAGGCCGAGTGATGGTAAGCATGCTTGAAGGTGTTCGCGAAAGCTTCACGCTCTATCTCGGCGCGGGATTGATGCTCTCCATCGCAAGCCTATGGGCGGCCGTCATGGCGATGAAGGCCCAGGACCGGCACGCGACAGGCCGCAAGCGCGACTGAGGCCGGGCACGGCGTCTGCCCGCCTTCGTGCTCTGCGAGAAACCGCGTTTTTGCAGGCCCCGGGCTTGCCCTTCGCGCTGGATCGGGTCTATCCGCAGATCAGGTTTCAGTTCGACCCAAGGATCCGCCATGCCCCTGACACTATCCGACGCGCAGACCATCCTCGCCGCAGCGCTTGCCGAAGGGCGCGCCAAATCGATGAATGCGCTCGCGATCTGCATCCTGGATGACCGCGGCGCGGTCAAGCTGGCGGCTTGCGAGGATGGCACCAGCCTCAAGCGCGCCGACATAGCGCGCGGCAAGGCCATGGGGGCGATCAGCCTCGGCGTCGGCTCGCGCGCCATCGCGCGCATGGCTGGCGAGCGGCCCCATTTCATCTCCGCAGCGACCCAAGCCTTTGGCGGAGCGCTGATTCCCGTCGCCGGCGGCGTCCTGGTTCGCGATGCGGCCGGCACCCTGCTGGGCGCGATCGGCGTGTCGGGCGACACGTCCGACAATGACGAGATCGCCGCCATGGCCGGCATCGCGGCAGCGGGACTCAAGGGCGACCCCGGCGCCTGATCGCCTCTGTTGCGGTCAAGCAGCCTGAGCGTCTTGCGCCGGCGTCCCGGCCGTTGATGGTCGCGCTCCGCCACGGGCGCCAGACATCGTTCAGGACAAGGATGCCAGCCCGCGCCGTCTCGACGATGAAGCCGCGCGCGGGGACGCAAGCCAGATGACTGGTGGTTCACGCAGGCCAATCCCCCAGCGTGGGGCAGGCCATGCCCCGCCTGCCCCACGCTGGTAACGCTTGCGTGATGGATGCCTTCTGATCCGATCGGGCTCTGCCCGGCGGCTGGCCGTTCCTCAGCGCGCCATGGCCCAGGCAGCCACGGCCTTGCGCTCCTCGGGCGTCATCTCGGTCAGGTTGTTGGGCGGCATGGCGTGGGTGAGCACGGACTGCATCCGGATGGCTTCACGCTGGAGCGCGATGCGCTCGGGCGTGTGCAGGAGCACGCCCTTGGGCGCGATCTGGATGCCGGCCCAGCCCGGCGTCGGCGAATGGCACATCGAGCAGCGCCCGGTGATGATGTCGGAAACGGGCCCGGGCGGCAAAGACAGCCCGGCCAGCTGCACGCGCCGCTCGTCGAGCTGCGCCAGTCCCAGCCGTTCGCGCCCGCCTGGCGAGGAGGCCATCGCCACCCAGAAGGCGAGCCAGATCGCCAGAGCGGCCACGGCCCATGCCCACCAGGGCGACCGGGCGTGGTCGGAATGGCGCACATTGTAGAAGTGCCGGATCACCGCCCCGGCCACGATCACCAGCGCTGTGATGAGCGGAATGACGGCATTGCTGCTGTAGGTCACCGGATAGTGGTTCGCCAGCATCATGAACACCACGGGCAGCGTGATGTAGTTGTTGTGGGTCGAGCGCTGCTTGCCGATCTTGCCGTACCTTGCATCAGGCGTGCGGCCTGCGATCAGGTCGGCCACCACCTTTCGCTGGTTGGGGATGATGACCATCAGCACATTCCCGGCCATCATCGTGGCCATCAGCGCGCCGATGTGGATCATTGCGCCCCGGCCAGAGAAGACTTGCGCATAGGCGAAGCTCATCGCCACCACGAAGCCGAAGCCGAACACCGCAAGCCAGAGGTCGTTCTTCGCCAGCGGCGAGCGGCACAGTGCGTCATAGACAGCCCAGCCCAGCACGAGCGAGCCCATGCCGATCAGCGCCGCCTGCCACTTCGGCAGGACCATCACCGCCGGGTCGATGAGGTAGAGCTCGGCCTGCGCGTAGTAAATCCAGACCAGAAGGAAGAAGCCGGAGAACCATGTCCAGTAGGCCTGCCATTTGTGCCATGTCAGTTCGGCGGGCATGGCCGCAGGAGCAACGAGATGCTTCTTCATCTCGTAAAAGCCCCCGCCATGGACCTGCCAGGCGTGCCCCCCCTTGCCGGCGGGGATATCCGGCGCGGTCTTCAGCGAGGCATCAAGGTGCATGAAGAAGAAGGACGAGCCGATCCACGCGACGCCAGCAATGACATGCAGCCAGCGCAGCAGCAGCGATCCCCATTCGAGAAGGTAGGCGTCAAGCATCGACCGGGCTCACAAAACGAGTCATCTGGCAGGTTGAAGGGATCTCTGATTTGCACACCTGCGATCACAGCGCCATCTGGGCGACCCTCGTTGTGGAGAATGGAGCAGCCTGCAAGGGAGGCGCTGGCGATGATCATGCTGTCATCGATCTGGAAGCCATGGTTCCGGGCAATGTCGTCGCCGGGGCGATGGGTCTCGATGGCGGGCGGCGCGGCTGGCCCCACTGCAACCCCGATAAAGATCCGGTTCAAAGCCTTCAGGCCCTCCACAGCCATGGCCCGCCTTTCCTCCTTGCCGAGCGAGATCGTGCGGCAAGGCTGCGCGACCATGGTCGATTCGTCGCCCTCCCTGATCCCGAGCGCGTCTGCCAGCGCCTTCGGCAGCCGCAGGGCGAGGCTGTTTCCCCATTTCGAAACCTGCATGATGTCCTTCTTGAGGATATACATGCGTGATGTATGTCATTGCAGCATCCAAGTTCACAGACAGCCGGAGACCGACGCCATGGGCCGCCTCTCAACCCACGTCCTGGACACCGTCAAGGGCGGTCCTGCGCGCGGCGTCAGGATCACGCTCCACCGTCTCGAAGGCCCCGCCCGCGCACCGATGAAAGACGTCCTCACCAATGCGGACGGCCGCACCGACGAGCCGCTGATGCTGGGCGAGAGCTATCGACCCGGCAGCTACGAGCTGGAGTTCCATATCGGCGCCTATTTCGCGGCCACCGGAGCGGCTCAGGCCAATCCGCCCTTCCTTGACGTCGTGCCGGTTCGCTTCAGCATCGCCGAAACCGATGGCCATTATCACGTGCCGCTTCTCTGCTCGCCATGGGCTTATTCCACATACCGGGGAAGCTGATCGCCATGTCTCTCTTCAACCCGGCCACCGCCCCCTACCCGCGCGACCTGACCGGCTATGGCAGGAACCCGCCTCATCCCCGGTGGCCGAACGGCGCGCGCATCGCGGTGCAGTTCGTCATCAACTACGAGGAAGGCGGCGAGAACTGCATCCTGCATGGCGATGCCGCCTCGGAGGCCTTCCTGTCGGAAATCGTGGGGGCCGCGCCATGGCCGGGCCAGCGCCACATGAACATGGAGTCGATCTACGAATATGGCTCACGCGCCGGCTATTGGCGGCTCTGGCGCCAGTTCATGGCGCGGAACATGCCCGTCACGGTCTATGGCGTCGCCGCCGCCATGGCCAAGGCGCCGGATGTGGTCGCCTCCATGAACGAGGCCGGATGGGAGATCGCCACCCATGGCCTCAAATGGATCGACTACCGCGACCATGCGCCCGAGGATGAGCGCGCGCACATCCTCGAGGCCATCCGCATTCACCGCGAGGTGGCAGGCAGCCGGCCGCTCGGCTTTTATCAGGGCCGCTGCTCGGCCAACACCTTGCGCCTTGCCATGGAGGAAGGCGGCTTTCTCTACACGGCGGACAGCTATTCCGACGAGTTGCCTTACTGGATCGAAGGCCCGCGTGGCCCGCAGCTCATCACGCCCTACACGCTCGATGCCAACGACATGCGCTTCGCCACGCCGCAGGGCTTCAACAGCGGCGACCAGTTCTTCTCATATCTGAAAGACAGCTTCGACCTGCTCCATGCCGAAGGCGAGACTGCGCCGAAGATGATGTCCATCGGGCTGCACTGCCGCCTTGTCGGCCGGCCGGGCCGCGCCGCTGCCCTCGCCCGTTTCCTCGATTACGTTCAGGCACATGACAAGGCCTGGGTCGCTACACGGCTCGACATCGCGCGGCACTGGGTGCGCCATCATCCGCCAGCCGGGGGATATCGCCCGTCCGCCGTGCCGCCGGCCCTGTTCATCGAGCGCTTCGGCGCGGTCTGGGAACATTCGCCCTGGGTCGCAGAGGCCACGCTTTCCGCAGGTCTAACCAGCGGTCAGGACAGCGCGGCGGGCCTGCATGCCGCCATGTGCAAGGCGATGCGCGCCGGCACGCCCGAGCAGCAGCGCAGCCTCATCCTCGCCCACCCCGACCTGGCCGGAAAACTCGCTGCGGCGCGCATGCTGACGCCCGAATCCGCCGCCGAGCAGGCCTCCGCCGGGCTCGACCAGCTCTCCCCAGACGAGAAGGCGCGGTTCACTGCCCTCAATGACGCTTACAAGGCGCGCTTCGGCTTCCCCTTCATCATTGCCGTGAAGGGCCGCAGCAAGGCCGATGTCATCGCCTCCTTCGAGGCGCGCCTCGCCCATGATGCGGACACCGAATTCGCCACGGCGCTCGACCAGATCGAGCGGATCGCGCGGCTCAGGCTCGAAGCGCTGCTGGGTTGAGCCGCGCTGCCACGGAGCCTGGCTGAAACAAACGTCCTGGTGGCGGGTTGATGGCAGGAATGCCTCGTCTTTCGAGGCGCCTGCGGCTGTCGTGGCTGCAGCCAGCTTCAGCGAGAGAACCTCCACCGCAATGCCATCAGACTTGGTTTCGCCTGATCCCCTTCGCGCGCCCGCGCGCTCCGACCGCCGCCGCATGCTGATACTCGGGCTGGCCTTGGCCGCGCCGGCCCTGCTGGGAGCCTGTCAGTCCTCCCGCGCCGAGATGGAACGCGAGCGTCTGCTTGTGCGGCGGCGCCGGGACGACAACCCGTTCTGGCCAGAAGAGATCTATGCGGCCGTCCCGGACGAGCCCTTCGAGGTGCCCGCAGTGGATGTCAGCGGGATCCACCCGCGCTATCTGCGCCGCCTTGTGGATTACGACGGCCCCGAGCAACCTGGCGCCATTCTGGTGGATAGCGCGCGCCGCCACCTGTTCCTCGTCGAACCGGGCGGCAAGGCCATCCGCTACGGCGTGGGCGTCGGCCGTGACGACGCGACATGGCGCGGCCGCGCCACCATCCAGCGCAAGGGCGAATGGCCGGGATGGACGCCGACCCCCCAGATGATCCGCCGCGATCCCGAGCGCAACGGGCCATGGGCCGGCGGCATGCCGGGCGGCCCGGCGAACCCGCTCGGCGCGCGTGCGCTGTATCTCTATGCCAATGGCCACGACACGCTTTACCGCATCCACGGCACGAACGAGCCCTGGAGCATCGGGCAGAGTGTCTCCAGCGGCTGCATCCGCCTGATCAATCAGGACATCATCGACCTGCATGCCCGCGTTCCTGTCGGCGCCACGGTCAACGTTCTGCGCTGAAGTCTGGCTTTGCGTCTCAGGCGAGGCCGGCGCTGGTCAGCAGCCGTCGTGACGCAGCGTTGTGAATCTGCGCATGGCGCGCCACGTCGAGCGTGACGAGCTGGCCATCGCGCACCACGATGCGTCCGTTGATGACGCTGCAGCTCGCCTTGGCCGGGGTGCAGAACACCAGCGCCGCGAGCGGGTCCGCCTGCGCGCCGGCGAAGTCCAGCCCGCGCACGTCGAAGGCCACCATGTCGGCGGCATGGCCCGGCGTGATCTGCCCGATATCGTCGCGGTTGAGCACCTTCGCCCCGCCGCGCGTCGCCAGCTCCAGCGCCTGCCGCGCCGTCATCGCCTGAGGACCGAAGCCCACGCGCGCCAGCAGCATCGCCTGCCTCGCCTCACCGAGCAGATGGCCGGAATCCGCCGAGGCGGAACCGTCGACGCCGAGCCCCACCGGCACGCAGGCCGCCCGCATCCGACCGATCGGCGCGATGCCGGATGCGAGCCGCATGTTGGAGCATGGGCAATGCGCCACGCCGGTTCCGGTCCGGCCAAACAGGTCGATCGCGTGGTCATCGAGCCTCACGCAGTGCGCATGCCAGACATCTGGCCCGATCCAACCCAGATCCTCGACATAACGCCCCGGCGTTTTGCCATAGACCTCCAGTGAATAGGCCACGTCATTGTCGTTCTCCGCCAGATGCGTGTGCAGCGAGACGCCATGGGCGCGCGCCAGCTTCGCCGATTCGCGCATCAGGTCGTCGCTGACCGTGAAGGGCGAGCACGGCGCCAGCACGATCCTGAGCATCGCGAAGCGCTCCGGATCATGCCAGGCCTCGATCAGCCGCTGCATCTCGGCAAGGACGGCGCCCTCCTCCTCCACGATGGCGTCCGGCGGCAGCCCGCCCTTGCTGACGCCGACCGTCATCGCGCCCCGCGCGGCATGGAAGCGGATGCCGACGGATTGCGCCGCCTCGATCGCGTCGTCGAGGCGCGAGCCGTTCACATAAAGATAAAGATGGTCGCTCGAAGTGGTGCATCCTGACAGCGCGAGTTCGGCCATCGCCGTCATCGCCGATATGCGGATCATCTCGGGCGTGATGTGCGACCAGATGGGATAATGCGCCGTCAGCCAGCCGAACAGCTCGGCGTCCTGCCCCCCCGGCGTGGCGCGCGTCAGCGACTGGAACATATGGTGATGCGTGTTCACCAGACCGGGCAGCAGCACATGGCCGCTGAGGTCGATGGTCTCGTCGGCGGTCCTTTCCAGTCCGGCCATGACCTCGGCCGTCGTGCCCACCGCCATGATCTGCCGGCCCTTGACCAGAACGGCGCCGTCGGCGATCTCACGCCGCGCATCATCCATCGTTGCGAGCACGAGCGCGTTCTTCAGCAGCAAGGACTTTTCGGTCATTGACATCCTCGGCCCGGAATGGCGTCAACGGCTCCGGACCATAAGGCTTCACGCCGAAAAGAAAACGCCGGGCGAGGCGTTAGGCGTCATCGCGATCAGGCCGCCATGCTCCGGCCGCCGTCCGCGCAACGCCAGCAAGCCAGCACGCAGGCTTCCATCGCGCCGACCGCCCCGAAGGAGCGGGCGCGCTCAACGCCGCAGTGAAACCACGCAACGCCAACGCTTTCCCCGAACAAGGAAACGGATGCAAGGCCGCCCGAAACAGGCCGCTTATGAATAGGAGGGGTTAAGTCACTGAAATATTTGGTGGGTGATGTAGGGCTCGAACCTACGACCCGCTGATTAAGAGTCAGCTGCTCTACCAACTGAGCTAATCACCCGCCAGCGACGTGGTTGCGCTGCAACCCGCCGAAACAGTGACGCGGAGGTGACACCTCCGCGCGACGAGGTGGGCAGTAGCAAAGCCCCTGCGCCGTGTCCAGCGCTTTCGCAATGGGCAGCGCCGGGGGGATGGGGGCGATGGCGTCTCCGGCCTGGCACATGGCCGGCCTGGCAGTCAGCGCTGCCGAAGGGTGACAGCCACGAATCCCTTCGCTATCGGAACGGCATCGCTCACGCGTTGAGGCTCCATGCGCACCCTGATGACGTCGCGGCCGGTCCTGGCAGGCATCCTGTTCATGCTGTCGGGCATGTTCCTGTTCTCGGTCAACGATGCGATCGGCAAATGGCTGGTCGCCACCTATACGGTAGGCCAGCTGCTGTTGATCCGCTCGATCGCAGCCATGGCCGTGCTGGCTCCTGCCGTGGCGCGCGAGGGCTTGGGCACGGTGCTGAACCCGCCCCATCCTGCGCTCCAGGCGCTGCGCGTGGCGATGTCCACGCTCGAGATCGCCTTCTTCTACTGGGCACTGACCTATCTGCCGCTTGCCGAGACCGTGACCTTCTATCTCGCGGGCCCGATCTATGTGGCGCTGCTGGCCCGGCCCTTCCTGGGCGAGACGATCAGCCCCCGCCGCTGGATCGCCATCGCGATAGGCTTTCTCGGCGTGCTGATCGCGCTCAACCCCGGCGGCGCGGCCTTCGGCTGGCCTGCGTTGATCGCCATCGCCAGCTCGCTGGCCTTCGCCGGGATGATGATCATCACCCGCCAGCTCAAGGGCACGCCCGACACAACGCTGGTGTTCTGGCAAACGGGCGCCGCGCTCGCCCTGGGCGCGGTGCTGGCCCCCTTTGGCTGGGTGGAGCCCAGCCTGCGGGATTATGCGCTTCTCGGCATGCTGGGCGTGGTGGCGCTGTTCGCGCATATCTTCACCAACAAGTCGCTCAAGCTTGCCCCCGCCTCGACAGTGGTGCCCTATCAGTACACCCTGATCGTCTGGGCCGTGATCCTGGGCTATCTGGTCTTCGGTGACGTGCCACCCGCCTCCACCTTCATCGGCGCCGTCATCATCGTGGCTGCGGGCGTGTGGATCTTTTGGGACGAGCAGAAGAAGCCGGTCTGAGCCCTCACGCCGCCCGCTTCGCTCGGTGGTAGGCGCCGTCGCCGGTCGCGATCACGCGGTCACCCGGCTCCATCTCAGCCGGCGCCAGCATGCGCTGGCCGGCGATGGCCTTGCGCACGCGGCGGAGCGAGGCCCCGTCAAGCGGGGGCATCTTGTCGAACGCCTCAATGACGAAGTAGCTCTCCTGATAATCGTCAATGCGGTAATCGGTACGCATCACCCTGCCCTGGTCGAGAGCGATGCGGTGCGGCGAGGCGCTTTCCAGCGCAAAGAGCGTTTCTCCCGGCGATGAGGCGATCCCCGCCCCGAAGATCCGCATGCCGTCCCCTGTGGCGATGAGCCCGAACTCGACCGTGTACCAGTAAAGCTGCGCCAGTTGCTTGAGTTCGTCCGCGTCGCGCGCCTTGAGGCCTGCCTCGCCATAGGCCTGGATGAAATCGGCATAGGCTTGGTTGGTCAGCAGCGGCACATGCCCGAAGAAGGCTGGCGCACGAGGCTGGTCGAGCGGCTGAAGCTCTTCGACGAGGCGGTGGCATGCTGGGCGCTCTCGGGCGAGGTGGACCTGCTGCTGCGCTGCGTCGCGTCCGATCTCGATGCCTATGGCGAGTTTGCGATGAACCGGCTGCTGACGCTGCCGGGCGTGGCTGATGTGCGGTCGAGCTTTGTCATGGGCCTGGTCAAGCCCGATCGCGGCCTGCCCCTCCCGCCATGAGCGTAAGTCAGCCTAGGCGCCGCGATTGCGGGCCTTGTTGGCCCGCGCTTCGGCCAAGAGGTTCACGCAGACCCCGCCGATGACGACAGCGGCGCCCAGCAGCACGGGCAATTCCGGCGTCTCGGCATAGAACATCCAGCCGATCAGCGCGATCAGCGGCACGCGCAGGAAATCGATCGGGATGACCAATGTCGCGTCGCCATGGCGGAAGGCGTTGGTGAGGCAGTAATGCGCGAGAAAGCCCGTGACGGCGATGCCCAGCGCCGGCAGCCACAGCGCAGGATCAAGCTTGCCGACGATCAGCGGCGAGTGGCCCATAGCCATGTTCGCCACCATGTTCATCGGCAATTGCATCAGGTTCATCCAGAACATGATGGTCCATGTCGCGTTCGAGCCCGTGAGGAATTTCGTCGTGGTGATCTGGACGCCGAAGAACACAGCCGCCATCACCACAGCCAGCGCCTCGGGCCGGAAGCTCTCCATGCCGGGCCTGAGGATGATGAGCACGCCCGCGAAGCCCAGCGCGATGGCGATGGCGCGCGGTAGCGTCATGCGCTCCTTCAGGAAAAAGACAGCGAACAGCGCCACCCAGGCTGGCGTAGTGAACTCGATGGCGAACACCGTCGCCAGCGGCAGCACGGTCACGCCATAGACCCACAGCGCCTGGCCGATGAAATGGGCGACGTTGCGCAGTCCGTGGATGGCCGGGCGCGCCATGCGGACGGTCTGCTGGGGGTTTGGCGCCAGCAGCATCATGCCGGCGAGGATGACAAGGCCGCCTATGTTCCGGATCGCCAGCATCTCGAAAACGGTCATCGCGCCCTGAAGGCCCCGCACCGACAGCGCGACCCCCGCGAAGGAGACGAGCGAGCCGAGCATCCAGGCGAGGACGAGAAGGTGCTTGCGGGCGATGGGCATGTTGTCTTCTGTGAAATGCCCCGCCCCTGCCCGCCCCGCGAGGCGGAACGGGAAAGGGCTGGCTTTATGGCAGGATCAGAACGGACGACGCCATCGGCCGCACCGCATCCCGCCCCTGCGGGCCGGGGCGGGGCAGGTCCACGAAGCGCTTACTCCGCAGCTTGCGGATGCACCCGCGCCCCACGCGCCTCGAGCTTGTTGAGCGCCATCAGATAAGCCCGCGCCGATGACACAAGCGTGTCGGGGTCGGCACCGCGCCCGGTCACTGAGTTGCCGTCACGGCTGAGGCGCACGGAGACTTCCGCCTGCGCGTCCGTGCCCTCGGTGACGGCATGGACCTGGTATAGCTCCAGAGTGACCTCATGGGGCATGATCGCCTTGATGCAGTTGAAGGTGGCGTCCACCGGGCCATTGCCCTCCGCCTCCTCGGTCACGATGCGCCCGTCGATCTCGATCTTCATCGTGGCGCGTTGCGGTCCCCGCGTGCCGGCGATGACTGACAGCGAGACCAGCTTGGCTCGGTCATGCGCAGTGGCGATGTTGTCGTCCACCAGCGCCTCGATGTCCTCGTCATAGACATGCTTCTTGCGGTCCGCGAGCGCCTTGAAGCGCACAAAGGCATCCTCGACCTGATTGTCGCCGAGGTCGTAGCCAAGCGTCTTGAGCTTGTCCTTGAAGGCGGCGCGGCCCGAATGCTTGCCCATCACCAGCGAGGTTTTTTGCACGCCCACCGATTCCGGCGTCATGATCTCGTAGGTGGACTGGTTCTTCAGCATGCCGTCCTGATGGATGCCGCTCTCATGGGCGAAGGCGTTACGGCCCACGATCGCCTTGTTGTATTGCACGGGGAAGGAGGTCGCGGTGGAGACGGTCTTGGAGGCGCGCGTCAGCATGCGCGCGTCGATGCCCGTCTCGTAGGGCAGCACGTCGCCGCGCGTGCGGATCGCCATCACCACCTCTTCCAGCGCGGCATTGCCGGCCCGTTCGCCGATGCCGTTGATGGTGCATTCGATCTGGCGCGCGCCGCCGTCGAGCCCGGCCAGCGAGTTGGCCACCGCGACGCCCAGATCATTGTGGCAATGGACCGAGAACACCGCCTTGTCGGAGTTGGGCACGCGCTCGCGCACATCGGCGAACATGCGGCGATATTCGTCCGGCATGGCGTAACCGACCGTATCGGGCAGGTTGATGGTGGTGGCGCCGGCCTTGATCGCGGTGTCCACGCAGCGGCACAGATATTCGATCGGCGTGCGGGTTGCGTCCATCGCGGACCACTCCACATCCTCGACGAGGTTGCGCGCCCGCGCCACCGTCGCGGCGATGATGTCGAGCACTTCCGCTTCCGTCTTCTTCATCTGGTGCGCCAGATGGATCGGCGAGGTCGAGACGAAGGTGTGGATGCGCCCGCGCTGGGCGACCTTCACGGCCTCGCCGGCACGGTCGATGTCCGCGTTGATGGCGCGGGCCAGGCCCGCCACCGTGGCGCGCCTGAGGCGCCTGGCGATGGCGTTCACGGCCTCGAAATCACCGATCGAGGCGATGGGGAAGCCCGCCTCGACGATGTCGACGCCCATGGCGTCGAGCATGTCGGCGATCTCGAGCTTTTCCTCGAAGGTCATGGTGGCGCCGGGGCACTGTTCGCCGTCGCGCAAGGTGGTGTCGAAGATGACGACGCGGTCTTTGGCCATGGATCTGTCCTCAGGGCTTGCCGGCTGCTTCACGGAGCTGTGGTCTGGCGGCGCGCGGCGGATGGGTTCAGGGGGTCTCGTCGGAAAGCTGGTTGCGCTTCGTCCCCTGAGAGCCCAGGCATGCCCGGACGGCCCTCAGGGGCCGATAAGAAGCAGGCCGGAAAGAAGCGACGCAGGCGCAGCCAGACCTGCGAGGCGATCGCAGGCGGCAGGGCGCGGCAGGGCGTCATCAAACATCATGGCGCTGTGATACGTGGGCTTCGCAATTTAGGCAAGATGCCGGCCGGGCGCACGGCGCAGCAAAGCCGAACCTTGCAAAACGCAGCGCCCCGGTCCACTTGGGCGCGATGGCTGCACCCCCTCTCCTCACGCTCAAGGACGTCCGGCACGGCTTTGGCGGCTACCCCTGCCTCGACGGCGCGGAACTCTCCGTCGCCCCGCGCGACCGCATCTGCCTGATCGGGCGCAACGGTTCGGGCAAGTCAACGCTGCTCAGGATCGCGGCGGGGCTGATCGACCCGGAGCGCGGCCAGCGCTTCGTGCATCCGGGCGTCACCATGCGCTACCTGCCGCAGGAGCCCGATTTCGCGGGCTTCGCCACGACGCGCGCCTATGCCGAGGCCGGTCTTGCGCCAGGCGACGACGCCTACCGCGTGAGCTATCTTCTCGAACAGCTCGGCCTCACCGGCGATGAGAATCCCGCGCAGCTCTCCGGCGGGGAGGCGCGCCGCGCGGCGCTGGCTCGCACGCTCGCGCCAGAGCCCGACCTTCTGCTGCTCGACGAGCCGACCAACCATCTCGATCTGCCGGTGATCGCCTGGCTCGAGCAGGAGCTGGCGCAATCCAGAAGCGCTCTGGTGCTCATCAGCCACGACCGGCGCTTTCTGGAGAGCCTGTCGCGCGCCACCATCTGGCTCGATCGCGGCAAGGCGCGCCGGCTCGATCAGGGCTTCGCCTCCTTCGAGGCATGGCGCGACAAGGTGCTCGAAGAGGAAGAGGCCGAGCGGCACAAGCTCGACCGGAGAATCGCCAATGAGGAGCACTGGCTGCGCTATGGCGTGACGGCGCGGCGCAAGCGCAACGTCAGACGGCTGGGCAACCTGCACGCGCTGCGCGAGGAAGCCCGCACCTATCGCCGCGCCCAGGGCAATGTGACGCTGACCGTCACCGAGGCGGAGAGCGCCGGCAAGCTGATGATCGAGGCGAAGAACATCGCCAAGGCCTACGACGGCAGGCCCATCGTGGCCGACTTCTCGATCAGGATCGCACGGGGCGAGCGCGTGGGCGTCGTCGGGCCCAATGGCGCGGGCAAGACAACCCTCATCAACATGCTGACCGGCGGGCTGGAGCCCGATTCCGGCAGCATCATCCTCAGCCCGGCGACCGCTCTGGCCACGCTCGACCAGCGCCGCGACAGCCTGAAGGAGGAATGGACACTTGCCGAAGCCATGACGGACGGCCGCGGCGACTTCATCGACGTGGGCGGCGAGCGCAAGCACGTCATGGGCTACCTCAAGGACTTCCTGTTCACGCCCGAGCAGGCGCGCACGCCCATCCATGTGCTGTCAGGCGGCGAGCGCGGCCGGTTGATGCTGGCCAGGGCACTCGCCAGGCCCTCGAACCTTCTGGTGCTGGACGAGCCCACCAACGACCTTGACCTCGAGACGCTCGACCTCCTGCAGGAGATGATCGCGGACTATCAGGGCACCGTCATCCTGGTCAGCCATGACCGCGACTTTCTCGACCGCACGGTCAACGCCGTGATCATGGCCGAGGGCGATGGCCGCTTCACGACCTATGCGGGCGGCTACAGCGACATGGTCACCCAGCGCGGCGAAGGCGTGGCGGCGCGCAAGCCGCCTGCGCCGAAGCCGTCCACGACAGGCAAGGGCGCCTCTGCACAGGCCAGTGCGGCGGCGCCGCGCGAGGCGAAGGCGAAGCTCAGCTTCAAGGAACGCCATGCGCTCGATACCTTGCCGGCCACGATCGTCAAGCTTCATCACGACATCGACAAGCTCAACGCATTGCTGGCGGAGGAAGGGCTGTTCGAGCGCAATCCGGCCCGCTTCAACAAGGCCCTCGAAGCGCTCGTCCTGACGCAGGCCCGCCTGGCCGAGAGCGAGGATGAATGGCTTCGCCTCGAAATGCTCCGCGAGGAAGCGGAGGCGTAACGCAGCGCCGGCCGCGAGAGCGGTCGCACCTCCTCCCCCATGGGGCCGCGCCCAAAGGCCCCTATCCGCCCACCAGCGCCAGCCAGGCGTCCTCGTCGATCACCGCAACGCCAAGCTCGGCCGCCGCCTTCAGCTTCGAGCCCGCTCCCGGCCCGGCCACGACAAGGTCTGTCTTCCTGGAGACCGAGCCCGACACCTTGGCCCCCAGCCGCTCGGCCATCGCCTTGGCCTCGTCGCGCGTCATCTTTTCCAGCGATCCGGTGAACACCACAGTCTTGCCCGCAACCGGCGAATCCGATGCAGACCGCTCGGCATCGACAATGGTGAGCTGCGCCGCCAGCCGGTCCACGATGGCGCGATTATGGGCCTCGGCGAAGTAGCTGCGCACCGCCGCGATCACGCTCTCCCCGATCTGGTCGATCGCGTCCATCTCCGCCGCCGCCTCGGCATCGCCGACTGCGATACGCATGCACGCGGCGTCAAAGGCTGACCATGAGCCATAGGCGCGGGCCAGCATCTTGGCCGTCGTCTCGCCGACATGGCGGATGCCGAGCGCGAAGATGAGCCGCTCGAGCTGGATGGCCCGCCGCTCCCCGATCGCCGCGAAGAGCTTGCGCGTCGAAACCTCGCCGAAGCCCTCGAAGTTGCGGATACGCTGGAGATTGCCCTCGGCGCCATCGCGCGTCGCGAGGGTGAAGATGTCGGCAGGCTCGCGGATCAGCCCCTTCTCGAAGAAAAACTCGATCTGCTTGTCGCCCAGCCCCTCGATGTCGAAGGCGCGGCGGGAGGCGAAATGCTTGAGGTGCTCGATGCGCTGGTAAGGGCAGGCGAACTCGCCCGTGCAGCGGCGCACCACGCTCTCCAAGCCGGCCGCCGTCGTCTCCCGGACCACCTCCGTTTTCAGATCGCACGGGCAGACATGCGGGAAGACATAGGCCTCGGCGCTTGCCGGGCGCTGCTCCGCCACCACCTCGACAACCTGCGGGATCACGTCGCCCGCGCGCTGCACCACCACCATGTCACCGATGCGCACATCCAGCCGCGCGATCTCGTCGGCATTGTGCAAGGTCGCGTTCGAGACCACGACGCCGCCGACCGTCACCGGCTTCAGCTTGGCGACGGGCGTGAGCGCGCCGGTGCGGCCCACCTGGATGTCGATGCCCTCGACCAGGGTGCGCGCCTTCTCGGCCGGAAACTTGTGCGCCGTCGCCCATCGCGGCGCACGCCCCACAAAGCCGAGCCGGCGCTGAAGATCGATGCGGTCCACCTTGTAGACCACGCCGTCGATGTCATAGCCGAGCATGGCGCGCTGCGCCTCGATGGCGGCATAATGCGCCAGCAGCGCTTCCACCCCATCGCAGCGCAAGGTCAGCGGGTTGACCGGCAGCCCCCAGGATCGGAACGCTTCGACGACGCCGAACTGCGTTTCCGCCGGCAGCGCCTCATGCGCGCCCCAGGCATAGGCGAAGAAGCGCAGCGGCCGTGATGCCGTGATCCGCGCATCGAGCTGGCGCAGGCTGCCTGCCGCCGCATTGCGCGGGTTGGCGAACTCCCGCTCGCCCGCCTCGCGCTGGCGGGCATTGATCGCGGCGAAATCGGCATGGCCGAGATAGACCTCGCCGCGCACCTCGAAGACAGCCGGCACAGCGCCGGCAAGCTGGCGCGGGATCTCGCTTATCGTCCGGGCATTGGCCGTGACATCCTCGCCCTCTTCGCCGTCACCGCGCGTCGCGGCCTGCACGAGCTGGCCCTTCTCATAGCGCAGCGAGAGCGACAGCCCGTCGATCTTCGGCTCGGCGACGAAAGCCACAGGCTCCCCCGGCCCAAGCCCGAGGAAGGAGCGCACCCGGCCCACGAACTCCGCCACATCAGCTTGGCTGAAGCTGTTGGCGAGCGAGAGCATCGGCACACGATGGCGCACCTTGGGAAAGCGCTCCTGCGCCCTGGCGCCGACCTTGAGCGCCAGCCCCTTCGCCTTGAGCGCCGGAAACAGCGCCTCGATGGTTTCGGCGCGGCGGCGCAAGCCATCATAGGCCGCATCGCTCATCACCGGCGTGTCCTGCCCGTGATAGGCCTCGTCGGCCTCAGCGATCAGGCGCAACAGATCGCCATGCTCCGCCTCCGCCGCGACGGGATCGAGCGTATCGGGCGCGGCGGCGCGGCGCGCAGCCGCATCCTCCGAAGGTGCGGGTTCAGCAGGCGATGAGGCGGGCAGGTTGGGAGCGGGCAGGTTGGAGGCGGCCATGACGTGCCCTAGCGCCTGGCCAACGCGCTGTCGAGGAGCCGCCGGGCCGCAGCCCGCGCCTCGTCGGTGATGGTCGCGCCAGCGAGCATGCGGGCCAGCTCCTCGCTGCGTTCGGTCGGCGCCAGCGGCGAAACCCGCGTCGCCACGCGCTCGGGCGTCACCGCATGTTTGGAGATCAGGAAATGCTGCTGAGCCTTCGCCGCCACCTGCGGCGCATGCGTCACCGACACCACCTGGACCCGCGCGGCGAGACGGGCGAGCCTGTCCCCGATGGCGTCCGCGACCGCTCCGCCCACGCCTGTGTCGATCTCGTCGAAAATCAGCGTCGGCGCCGAGCCCTTGTCGGCCAGCACCACCTTCAGGGCCAGCATGAAGCGCGAAAGCTCGCCACCCGACGCCACCCTGAACATCGGACCGGCCCGCGTGCCCGGATTGGTCTGCACCCAGAACTCGACCTGATCGATGCCGCTGGCGCTCCAGCTCTCGGGGTCCGACGTGAGCTCGGTGATGAAGCGGGCGCGCTCAAGCTTGAGCGGCGGCAACTCGCGGTTCACGGCCTCGTCAAGCCTCAGCGCCGTGGCGCGGCGGGCAGCGCTCAGCGCCCCGGCATCTGCCTTGAACCGCGCGGCCCGCATCGCGAGCTCCGCCTCGAGCGTCTTGAGCTGCTCCTCCCCTGCATCGAGCGCGGCCAATTCGGCCACCTGCCGCGCCTGGAGGGCAGCCAGCTCATCGGCCGGCACATCATACTTTCGCGAGGCGGCCCTCAGCGCAAAGAGCCGCTCCTCGCAGGTTTCAAGCTCGCGCGGGTCGAACTCGGCGGCGCGCAAGGCCGCCTCGAGGGTCGACGAAGCCTCGTCCAACGCCACCAGCGCGGCCTCCAGCGCCTTGATCGGGGCCTCGACAAGCTGCGGCGCCTGCGCGGCGCGTCGCTCGAGCCGGCGCATGTGCGATGAAATCTCCGGAATGGGCGAACCCTGGCCGCTCAGGGCCTCGGCGGCCTCGGCGAGGTCGCGGGTCACCTTCTCGGCCTGCATCATAAGGGCGCGGCGCTCCGCAAGGCGCGCCTCCTCGCCCGCCTCGGGCGCCAGCGCCGCCAGCTCCTCGGCGGCATGGCGCAGGAAATCGGCCTCCTTGCGCGCTGCCTCCACCCTCGCCCGCGCCCGGTCCAGCGCGCCGCGCGTCTCGCGCCAGGCGCGCCAGCCTTCTGCCACGGCATGGGCCAGCGCGGCATGGTCACCGAACAGGTCAAGCATCGCCCGGTGGGTCTCGGGCTCGATCAGCGCCCGGTCATCATGCTGGCCGTGAATCTCGACAAGGCTTGCGCCGATGCCGCGCAGCGCCTGCACGGACACAGGCTGGTCGTTGATGAAGGCGCGGGTGCGCCCGTCAGCCACCTGCACGCGCCGCAGGATGAGATCGCCGTCGATGTCGATGTCATGGCCTGCGGCGAGCGCGCGGGCGGGATGATCAGGGGCAAGGTCGAAGACCGCCGTCACCTGGCCCTGCGCCTCGCCATGGCGCACCAGAGAGCCATCGCCGCGCCCGCCCAGCGCAAGCGCGAAGGCATCGAGCAGGATGGACTTGCCGGCGCCGGTTTCCCCCGTGAGCACGCTCAAGCCGCCAGAGAAGCTCAGCTCCAGACGATCGATGAGGACGATGTCGCGAATGAGAAGCCGGGCGAGCATGGCTCGCTCAGGGATTGAGCCCGACCGTGCGCGCCACGCCGCGGAATGCGCGGCTGATCCACGAGCTCTGCTGTTCGCGCGGCTCGAGCCCGCCCGACTGTAGCAGCGTATAGGCGTCGCGATACCAGGGGCTGTCCGGGAAGTTGTGGCCGAGCACGGCCGCAGCCGTCTGCGCCTCGTTTGTCACGCCGAGCGCGAGATAGGCCTCGGTGAGGCGCATCAACGCCTCCTCGACATGACGCGTGGTCTGATACTTCGACACGACATCGCGGAAGCGGTTGATCGCGGCAGGGAAATTCCGCTGCTTGAGATAGTAGCGGCCAACATTCATTTCCTTGCCCGCCAGCTGATCGCGCGCGAACAGGATCTTCTCGCGCGCGTCCACGACGTATTCGGAGCGCGGATAGCGGTCGATCAGCTCCTGCAGCGAGACCAGAGCGCGCTCGGTGCGCTCCTGGTCGCGGCCGACATCCGGGATCTGTTCGAAATTCGACATGGCCAGGATGTACTGCGCGTAGGCGGCATCCTTGTCGCTGGGATGCAGTTGCAGGAAGCGTCGCGAGGCATTGATGGCCTCGTCATAGCGCTTGCCCTCATAATGCGCATAGGCAGTCATCAGGAGCCCGCGACGCGCTTGCGGCGAGAAGGCCGCCTGACGGTCGATCGAGCTGAACACCTTGGCAGCGCCTTCCGAGTCGCCCGATTCCAGCCGGGCGAGGCCCTGATTGTAGAGCGTTTCGGGAGCGACATCGGGCAGCACTTCCTGCTTGTAGCGCGCCGTGCTGTCGAACGGATTGAGCGACGCCACCGTATCGCAGCCGCCCAGACCAAGCGCGACACCCAACACCAGCAGTTGCGCGATTCTCACGTGAGCCATTCCGGTTCGCCTCGATCGGCGGCACGCGCCGCCCCATCCATGATGCGCAGCATGTAACCCATGCAAGGCGCTTTAGCCAAGTCTCAATCCGAGTTCCAACCAGCGTCTCGATCCGGTGCGCCGCGGCGGCCGCCTCAGGCGAACGCGGCTGGACTGGCCGCCTGCCGCCCTCCGCGCACCCGCTTTGAGCCGCGCTGTGGCCAAATCATGACATCCGGCAGGCTCGTCGCCAGGGGCGTGCAGCCAGACAACAATGGAGATCACAGCGAATGCGAGGAACCCGCATAGCCCGTTTCTGGAAACAGCCGGAAAACGCGGTCCTTCCGGCCTCAGCTCAGGGACGGCGCGTAGGCCGCGGCCGCCATCTGCACGCGGCGCGAGGCGACATGATCCTTGCCCTCGACGATCGCGAAATTGGCCGGATCGGAGAACAGCTCGCGCAGCACCGCGATGTTCAGGCGATGGCCGCCGCAATGCGAGCGGAACAGGCCAATGATGGGCAGGCCGGCAAGCGCGATGTCGCCCACGGCATCGAGAAGCTTGTGACGCACGAATTCATCCTCGTAGCGCAGCCCTTCCGGGTTGATCACGGCCTCGTCGCCGATCGCCACGGTGTTCTCGAGAGAGGCGCCGAGGGCGAAGCCGTTCTTCCACAGCATCTCGACGTCACGCATGAAGCCGAAGGTGCGGGCGCGCGCCACTTCGTTGACGAAGCTTTCGGGGTTGAGGTCGAGCACACGGCGCTGCTGGCCGATGACGGGCGAGTCGAAATCGATGGTGACGTCGAAACGAAGTCCGTCCTCGTCATGCGGCAGCAATTCGCTCATGGACTGACCGCGAGAGGCCGACACCTTGCGCAGCACGCGCACATAACGACGCGCCGCACGCTGGTAAACCAGCCCGGTTTCGCGGATCGCCTCGACGAAAGCCTCGGCGCTGCCGTCCATGATCGGCACTTCGGGGCCATCGATCTCGACGAGCGCATTGTCCACACCAAGGCCATAAAGCGCGGCCATGATGTGCTCGACCGTGGACACGGCACCGTATCCGGGATCGCCCAGAACGGTGCAGAGTTCGGTCATGCTGACATTGCCGTAACGGGCCGGGATACGCCGCTCGATGCCGTCATCAAGGCCCTTGCGGAGGAAGACGATGCCGTGGTTCACGCCAGCGGGACGGATGACGAGCGTGGCCTGACCGGCTGTGTGGACACCATATCCGGCGAGCACGATCGCGTCCCGCACTGTTGCCTGGCGTCCAGATGTCATCGGTCAGTCCCTTCTGCTCCGGCCAGGCGCGGCTTGATGCCGCTTCTCGCGTCCGGATCATGTCCCGCTTCACCGCAACCGACTCGTTGCGCCTTCAGCCAGCACGACCAAACTAACCCCTCGCGAAGCATCGGCAAAATCACGGTTTTTATCGCTCTGTTACAATAGCAAACTTATTTTCTTCGCCAAATTTGATTACAATAATCAAGGGTTTGTTAAGATGCCTTCAACCACCTCGCTTGAGGTGGTTGAAGGTTAACCAATCGTCAATTCAGCCGTTTTCAGGCCATGTTTCAGTTGGCTTGCCGCCGCAGAAACGCCGGAATTTCCAGTTGGTCATCCTCGATCCCGCGCGGCGCCGAAGCGCGGCCTCGCGAGTCGAGCTGGCCTTCAGCCGTACGCGGAACGGCAGGTTGCTGGGGCCGGCGCATGTATTCGGCATGGGCCACGGAAGGCGCGGCCGCAGGAGCGGCGGCCGGCATGGCGGGGCGCGCCGGAGCCTGCGCTTCAGGTGCGGCCTCGTCCTTGCGGCCGAAGCCTACGGAAGCCAGGCGCTGCATCAGCGACATGCGCTTCTGGTCGGCGGACTGTCCGGCCTGCTGCGCGGGCGGAACGGCGCGCGCGGCGAGCTGGTTCTGCGCCGGGAGCGGCAGGTCCTCGACGCGCGGCAGGCGGGCGGGCTTGATGCGCTCGGCCTGCGGCGGGATGAAGGTTTCCTGCCGTGCAGCCAGCGATTCCTCGGGCTGCGGCGCCATGACGGTCAGTGCCGGCGGCTCGGCCGCGAGCACGACGCGCGGCTGCACAGGCTCGAGCCGAACGGTCTCGGCAATGATCGTGGCCTGCGGCTCGGGCTGGGGAGCCACAGCCTGCGGCGCGAACCGCGTGGTCACGATCGGGGATGCCGGACGGAACGGGGGCGCGGCGGCGCTGGACTGGGCGCGCAGCCTGGCTTCCGCCTTCAGCCGCTCGGCCACTTCGGCGATGCGCTTGTCGATGGCGGAGACTTCGGGCTGGATCTGGAAAGACGCCTGGTCGATGCCCGTGGCGACGACCGAGACGCGCATCACGCCTTCCATGCTTTCGTCGAAGGTGGCGCCGACGATGATGTTGGCCTCTTCGTCGACCTGCTCGCGGATGCGGGTGGCCGCTTCATCGACTTCGTAGAGCTTCATGTCGCGCCCGCCGGTGATCGAGATCAGCAGGCCCCGCGCGCCGCGCATCGACACTTCGTCGAGCAGCGGGTTGGAGATGGCGGCCTGCGCGGCCGTCTCGGCGCGCTTCTCGCCCGAGGCCTCGCCGGTGCCCATCATCGCCTTGCCCATGCTGCGCATCACGGCGCGGACGTCGGCGAAGTCGAGGTTGATGAGCCCGGGCTTGACCATCAGGTCGGTGATGCAGGCGACGCCGGAATAGAGCACCTGGTCGGCCATGCCGAAGGCGTCGGCAAAGCCGGTGTGCTCGTTGGCGATGCGGAACAGGTTCTGGTTGGGGATCACGATCAGCGTGTCGACCGAGGCCTGCAACTCGTTGATGCCCGCATCGGCCATGCGAAGCCGGCGCGTGCCCTCGAACTGGAAGGGCTTGGTCACCACGCCCACGGTCAGGATGCCCAGCTCGCGCGCGGCCCGGGCCACGACCGGGGCGGCGCCCGTGCCGGTGCCCCCGCCCATGCCCGCGGTGATGAAGACCATGTGCGCGCCGGCGAGGTGATCGCGGATCTCGTCGATCACTTCCTCGGCCGCCGCGCGGCCCACTTCCGGCTGCGAGCCGGCGCCGAGGCCTTCCGTGACCTGAAGGCCCATCTGGATGATTCGCTGGGAGGCGCTCATGGCCAGAGCCTGCGCGTCGGTGTTGGCCACGACGAAATCGACGCCCTGAAGGCCGGCGTTGATCATGTTGTTGACGGCGTTTCCGCCACCGCCGCCGACACCGAACACGGTGATCCGGGGCTTGAGTTCCCGGATGTCCGGGGCTTGCAGGTTCATCGCCATCGCTCTGGCCTCTCTCACATTGCGACGCCCGGCAAGCGCCTCTTCTTGTTGTCGTTCCGGGAGGATCGCCGCCACGATCCGCCGTACTGAGCCTGGTCCGCCGCCACGCGGGCCGGGCCTGCTTCGTTCAGAAGCTGTCCTTCAGCCATCGGCCGACACGGGTGAAGTAGCCTCCATCCGTACCGGTCGCGAGATGACCTCCCGAGGAGCGCGGCTCGAAATGCTCGATATGCGCCACTTGCGGATACACCAGAAGTCCGACCGCGCCGGTGAAGGGGGGGCCCTTCGCGGCCTCGGGCAGGCCCTTGATTCCGAGAGGCCGGCCGATGCGGACCGGCCCTCCGAGAACCGATCGCGCCAGTTCGGGCAGGCCCGTGAGCTGACAGGCTCCACCCGTGAGGACGACCCTGCGCCCAGCATCGCTGGAAACGCCGGCAGCCTTCAGGCGGTCCCGGACAAGCTCGAGAATTTCCTCCACGCGCGGCCGGATGATGCGGATAAGCTGCGACTTGGGCACGTGGTTCTGATGGTCGCGCTCATCCTCGTCCACGGCCGGGACGGTGATGATGTCGCGTTCGTCGGATGCGGCGGCGATCGTGCCGCCATAGAGCGTTTTGAGCCGTTCAGCCGCGGAGACCTTGGTCGAGAGCCCGCGCGCCAGATCCATGGTGATGTGTTGGCCGCCGACCGCGACGCCATCGACATGCATCAGGTGGCCCTGCGAGAAGACGCCGATCGAGGTCGTGCCGCCGCCCATGTCGACGAGCACCACGCCCATTTCGGCCTCGTCATCGACAAGGGCGGAGAGGCCGGACGCATAGGGCGTGGCGACGACCGCTTCAACGGAAAGATTGCAGCGTTCGACGGCAAGCATCAGGTTGCGCGCGGCCGAGCCCTCGCCCGTGACCACATGCATGTCGACGGCCAGCGAGCGGCCCATCAGCCCGCGCGGATCAGTCACGCCGGGCTGGCCGTCGAGCGCGAAGCCCGTCGGCAGCGCGTGCAGCACGGCGCGGCCCGGACGCACCGAATGCGAAGCGGCTGCGGCGAGCACGCGCCGCACGTCCTGATCAGCCACCGAGCCGGCGCGAAGATCGACGCTGGCTGCAAAGCTGTGGGAGCCGAGCCGGCCGCCGGTCTGGTTGACGATGACGGACTGGACCTCGACCTTCGCCATGCGTTCGGCTGCGTCAACGGCCTGCCGGATGGAGCGCTCGGCCGCTTCGAGATCGACCACCGCGCCGCCCTTGAGGCCAAGGGAGCGGGTGTGGCCAATGCCGATGACGCGGGCCAGATGCGTGCGTCCGCGCAGGCGGTCGCTGCTTTCGGTCGGCTGGAGTTCGGCGATCAGGCACACGACCTTGCTGGTGCCGACATCCAGCACCGACAAGGTTGCGCTTTTGCGCAAGGAGAGCGGGCGCAACCGCGGCGTCAGGCCCTGGGAGAACAGGCTCATGCCGCGCCTCCCTTCGGCTTGGGCCGGTTCTTCAGCATTTCGGAGCGGGCTGCCGCCGCTTCCTCGGTCAGGCGCACGGTGATGCGGTCAGGCTGCCGCAGGTCGATGGCGATCACGTCCTTGTCGAGCAGCTTCTGCTCTCTTGAAAGACGTTCGAGCCGGCGGAGCGCCGCCTCCGGGTCTTCTTCCGGCAGGCGCACGTCGAGTCCATTGGTGAGCTTCAGCGTCCAGCGCCTCTCGGACACCAGCGTCGCGCCGCGGATCTGACCGCGCAGCGATCCCGCTTCATTGAGCAGGGCGACATAGTCCCGCGCACGCTTGTTGGCGCCCGGACCCACCACGAGCGGCAGATGCGCGAAGCGGCCGTCGCGGAACTTGTCGATCACGGTGCCGTCGGAGGAGATGATCGAGATCTCGCCGTTGAGCTGCCAGAGCGCAAAGGCCTCGCGCTCCTTGATCTGGATGGTGAGTTCGCCCGGATAGAGCTTGCGAACAGTGGCCTCGCGCACCAGCGGCTGGGCCTCGAGGCGTGTCCGCGCCGCGTTGACGTCGAAGAAGGCGAGCGAGCCCCTGGGGCTGACGCCGGCGGCCTGCAGCACTTCGGTCGGCTCAAGTTCGACCACTCCGGAAATCGTGACCCGATCCATGCCGAGGCCGATCAGCCGCGCCGCCACATGGTGCGGTTCGCCGAAGCGCTCGCGGAAGGTATCGAGTTGCCCGCCGCGCGCCAGGCCGGACAAGACGATCACGCCGAGAGCGGCGAGCGCTGCCATGGGGAAGAGCTTGCCCGAGACGCGCTCGTGGAGCGGCAGCGTCACGGAAGCGCGCGAGCCGAATGGCCACAGGCCGAGCAGCAGGGCCCTGCGCCCCGAGCGCTCGCCGACAAGCAGCGGCACATCGATGTCTCCCGGGCGAACGCGCTGGGACCGCACTCCGAAGAGCGCCATCGTCAACGATCGCAGGAGGCGTCCTCCACCATCCATCGCACCAACTCGCCAAACTCAAGGCCCGCATGGGCCGCCAACTCGGGAACAAGACTCGTGGCCGTCATGCCGGGCTGTGTGTTGACCTCCAGCCAGACAAGGCGATCATTGTCCTCGTCATAACGGAAGTCCGAGCGGCTCACGCCGCGACAGCCGATTGCTTGATGCGCCGTTAACGCCCACTCTTGAACCTGTTGGTAAATTTTCGGTTTAAGAGGAGCCGGCAGGATGTGGATCGAGCCCCCCGGAGCGTACTTCGCATCGTAATCGTAGAAATCGCCGGTCGAGGTGGTGATCTCGATCACGTCGAGCGCCCTGTCGCCAAGGACGGCGCAGGTCAGCTCCCGGCCGGGGATGAATTCCTCCGCCAGCATCCAGTCGCCGCAGGGCCAATCCTCGCGCGCCAGTTCCTGCGGCGGATGGGAACGGTCCTTCTTGACGATGACGATGCCAATGGACGAGCCGTCATCCACCGGCTTGATCACATAGGGCGGCTGCCTGACATGGCGCCTGGCGGCCTCGAAGCGGCTGACCACCACGCCGGCGGCTACATCCACGCCAGCCGCGGCCACCACCGCCTTCGCCCGCGCCTTGTGCATGGCGAGAGCCGAAGCGAGCACGCCGGAATGGGTGTAGGGGATCGCCAGGACCTCCAGCACGCCCTGGATGCAGCCATCCTCGCCCCACGGCCCGTGCAGGCAGTTGACCACCACATCGGGCCTGAGCCGCGACAGCACCTCGGCCACGTCGCGCTGGGCGTCGATGCGCGTGACCTGATAGCCGATGCTTTCAGCCGCATCGGCTATCTGCCTGCCCGAGTTGAGCGAGACGGGTCGTTCTGCCGACCAGCCCCCCATCAATACAGCCACATGCTTCGCCATGAGGGTCAGCGCTCTCCATCACCCGAATCCCGAAGCGGGAATGTGCACCCGCAGACCTTAGGGAGTGGTTAACCATAAGAGCCCAGGCGCGCCGCGCAGCCGACCTCAAACCTGCCGGCACGCTTCGACGCCGGCGGCCATGTCGCGTTCACTGCGGACAGCAAGCTCATCAAGACTGCGCGGCAAGAGCCCGTGAGGTCGCCGCCCCTTGATCACGATCAAACACATTCATACATCAGAATGTATAAGTAAGATTGTATCGATCGGAACCGGAGCACCGCCATGACCACGAACATTGGAACCATCGACCGCATCCTTCGCATCGCAGCCGGCATTGCCTTGCTTGCTTTCGCCTTTCTGTCAGGCGGCGACTGGTGGTGGGCCGGCTTGATCGGCGTCGTGCCGCTCGCCACGGGCCTGCTGGGCTGGTGCCCCGCCTACACGCTCCTGGGGCTCAGCACTTGCCCCCTCAGCGGCGCGACGCCCCGCTGAGGAGGCCGTGATGAGCGCGATCAGCCTCGATCATCCGGTCGCGCTGCCGGCAAATGCCGGCTCGCGGCCCTATCTGGTCGGAGCCGGGATAGGCGTCCTGAGCATCGCCGTCTTCGTCCTGGTCAACAAGCTGATCGGCATCACGACCTCGCTGTCGCAGGTATCCGGCGGGGCCATCGGTGCCGGCAGCCTGCACGCCCTGGTCGGCGCTGTCGGCATGCTCGTCGGCGGCGTGCTTTACGGGCTCAGCTTCGGCTGGGTGCAGGCCAATGTCTTGAGCGTCTGGACGCTCGGGAAGGCGAGGCTCCCGTGGGCGTGCCGGACCATGTCTGGTTCATGGGCCTGGCGGCGATGCTGATCGTCATCGCCTTCACCACGCAGCGACGGCTGGCGCAGCGCTGACCTGACTTGCGCTGCACGGATCTGAAGGGGCGGCTCAGGCCGTCCCTATCCGCTTGATCTCCCATTGCAGCTCGATGCCGCTATGCGCCATGACGCGGGCGCGGACCTCCTCGCCCAGCGCCTCGATGTCGGCGGACGACGCATCGTCGGCGTTGATCAGGAAATTGCAGTGCATCTCGCTCACCTGTGCCCCGCCCTTGCGCAGGCCACGACATCCGGCCGCGTCGATCAGCTTCCAGGCAGATTGTCCGGGCGGGTTCTTGAAGGTCGAGCCGCCGGTCTTCTCGCGGATGGGCTGAGCAGTCTCGCGGTGATGCTGGACCGCAGCCATGCGTTCGCGAATCGTCTGTCCCGGCTCGTGTCGCCCCCTGAACAGCGCTTCGGTGAAGATCATCCCCGCCGGCGGGTTCGATCGGCGATAGGCGAAAGCCAGATCGGCATGGCTCAGGGTCACGATGCGCCCGTCGCGCAGCACGCCGCGGGCCTCGACCAGCACATCCTTGGTCTCGCCTTGGTTCGCGCCGGCATTCATGGTGACGGCGCCGCCGATCGTGCCGGGAATGCCATGGTAGAACTCGAGGCCGCCAAGCCCGGCCTCAGCCGCGACCTCCGCCACGCGCTTGTCCAGCGCGGCCGCACCGGCACGCACAAGTTCACCCTCGGTGGCCACCTGCCCGAAGCCGCGCGGCGACAACCGCACCACCACGCCCGGCACGCCGCCATCGCGCACGATCAGGTTCGAGCCCACGCCGATCACCTGCACGGGCAGCGACTGCGGGCAGGCAGCCAGGAAATAGGCGAGATCGGCTTCATCGGCCGGCGTGAACAGGATCTCCGCCGCCCCACCCACGCGGAACCAGGTGAGCGGCGCGAGAGGCTGGCCGGCCAGCAGACGACCCCGCAGTGCGGGCATCAGCGCGGCAAGGCTGGCAAGGCGGTCGGCGGCGGGATCGGACATGGGCACGGGCGATAGCCCGCCAGCACGCCGCGATCAACTGCCCAGGCTTCAGCGCTCGGGAAGCCGCGCCTGCGGAAAGCGCTGCAGCAGCGCAGCCGTGTCGAGGTGAGGCGCCAGCAATTGCCCCACGGCGAAGCTGATCTGCTTGAACTCGTCCTCGCAGCCGCTGGCCCGCCAATGCGGCAGTCCGCTACGCTCCACAAGGTCCTGATAGGCAGACGGGTCGAAGCCAGCGGCATGGCACACCACGCTGAACAGGCGCTGCAGCGGCGTGGAGTGTGCCCCGCCATAGGCCCGGCTGGGCAACACACGGTTTTCGAGCGTCGGAAGATCGGTGAAGTTCCGGGCCTTGGCGTCAACCAGATAGGAATAGGCCACGCCGCGCACGAGATCGCCCGCCTCCGCTCCGAAGAAGGCGAGGATCGCATAGGTCGACACCATGTCGGCAGCGTCCTCCTCGCGCCCCAGCAGCGGGGTGCGGAAGAATTCGAAAAGCGCATGGGCACCCTCATGCAGCACCACATCGGCGATGGGTCCGGCAATGGCCGCCTCCTGGCTCACCCAGTCGGGCCGGCTGGGATCGGCCGCATTGTCGATGATGTCCTGCAGATACTCGTAGCAGATCGTCACGGCCCCTTCGTAATACCAGGCCCCGCGACGCCCGCCGCAGCTCCGTGTCCGGAACGAGAGTTCGCGCGGCAGGCGAAAGGCCGCGAAAGCCTGGCTCGCACGCGCAAAGGTCGCGTCGCCGCGAATGCGCTCATGGGCCGCCTGATGCGCAGGATTGGTCGGTGCGTCATGTTGCACACGGACGACGCCGAGCGGCGAGGTAACGCTGTTCGCAGCGAAAACCGGATGTGCCGCAGGCAGCGCACAGCACGTGGTCGCCAGAATCAGAGCCACCCCCAACCGCTTGATCCACAAACTCACCGGAGTGGGGTCCTTCGTGCTCGCGAGATGATCAGGCGTTGGTGCGGTTGTTGGCCGCGACATTGTGGCGCTCCTCAAGGGCGATCCTGCGACTATTCCGCCGGGTTCACCCTGCGGCAAACAGGCGCACAGGACGGGACTGGTCCTGCGCTTGCGCTTCGCTCAGCAACCCTATCTCGCCAGTTTGTCGGAAAACCTTGTCGGCGTTTCCACGCCGACGAATCACCAAACACAATCAGTGCACCTGACTTGCTATCCTGATCGCATCGTTTCGCACAAAATCGACTATTGGCGCATGGAAAGGCAGCAAATCTCATCAACATTGCTTGAAATGACCCATAATCAGTCATAATCTCTCTTGAAATTCAAATGTTAACAGTTTATTAACCATAAGCGTCAAGTATGATCGGGTCGCAACGACGATGAAAAGGGAGCTATTGATGCGTTTTCTCGTGACAGTGTTCGGGGTGCTTGCTGTCTCAAGCGCAGCTCACTCCGCTGACCTGCGTGACCGGAGTGGCGGCGCGCCGCCACCGCCTCCGCTCAGTGCTCCGGTCTTCAACTGGAGCGGGTTTCACATCGGCGCGAACGCAGGCTATGCCTTCGGCGATCGTCGCAGCACGACGATCGGAACTCCGGCCTTCCAGACGCTCATCGCTCCTGGTTTCGTTCCCGCCGTCCTCTCATCGGGCGCTGAGGGCTTCATTGGTGGTGGACAAATCGGCGCAAGCGCTCAGTTGGGTTCGATTGTCGTAGGCGTTGAGGCCGACATTCAGGGTGGCCAGTCCACGCAGAGCGCCTCCTTCACTGGTTTGGCTGTCCTCGGCACCCGCTTGCGCACGGGAACCGAGAGCAAGCTTGACTACCTCGGCACAGTGCGCGGTCGACTGGGCGTGGCTTTCGATCGTTTCCACGTCTACGGCACCGCCGGGCTTGCCTATGGCAAAAGCACGGTCAGCGCGTCAGTTAATGGTGTCGACGCTCCAGCTCTGGTCTGGCAGGGGACTACATCCAGCCTACGCACGGGATATGTCCTCGGCGCCGGAGCAGAGTACGCATTCACGAGCAACCTTATCGGGCGTTTCGAGTATCTTTTCTACGACCTTGGCAAGCAGGGTGCGAGCGCCGGCGGCAACGCCGCCGTGCGCGCCGTTGGCGCGCTGAACGGCATCGACTATGCCAGCAGCACCGGCATCCGGGGCTCGGTCATTCGTGGTGCAGTGAGCTATAAATTCTGATCGTCACCGGCTGCGTGCCGAGCGGCAGCTTGAGAGGGTCGGCCTGAGGGTCGGCCCTTCTCATTTCAGCTTTTCAACGCTTCAAGTTCTTTCGGCAGGGCATAAGCCCATTGGGTGATGTCGCCGGCGCCAAGACACACGATGTAGTCGCCTGGCCTCGCAAGGCCCGCCACCAGCCCGGCGAGCGCATGACGCCCATCGAGCGCCTGCACGTTGCGGTGACCGGCGGCCTTGATGCCGGCCACGAGGTCATCGCGCGAGGCGCCCGCAATGGGTTGCTCGCCGGCAGCGTAGATGGGGGCCACAAGAACCGCGTCGGCATCGTTGAAGCAGGTGCAGAAATCCGGAAACAGCGAGTGCAGCCGCGTGTAGCGATGCGGCTGGACGATGGCGATCACCTGCTCGGTCGTGGAAGCGCGCGCCGCCTTCAGAACGGCGGCGATCTCCACCGGATGGTGGCCGTAATCATCGAAGATCTGCGCGCCGTTCCACTCGCCCGTGCGTGTGAACCGCCGCTTCACGCCGCCGAAGCCTGCGATCGCGGCTCGGATCATCGCGGGGCTCACGCCCAGCTCATAGGCCACCGCGATCGCGGCGGTTGCGTTGAGCGCGTTGTGGTGGCCCGGCATCGGCAGCACGAGATCGGCGATCTCGACCTCCGAGCCGCGCTTCCTGTCGCGGATCAGCACCGAGAACCGGCACTTGCCCCCGGACAGATCGACATTGACGAGCCGGACATCGGCCTGCGGGTTCTCGCCATAGGTGATGACGCGCCGGTCCTCGATCTGGCCCACCATCGTCTGCACGGTAGGATGATCGATGCACATCACGGCGAAGCCATAGAACGGCAGGTTCTCCACGAAGGAGCGGAACGCGGCCTTGATCGCGTCGAAGCTCTTGAAATGGTCGAGATGTTCAGGATCGATGTTGGTGACGATCGCCACGTCGGCCGGCAGGCGCAGGAAGGTGCCGTCGCTTTCGTCGGCCTCGACGACCATCCAGGCCCCGTCGCCCATGCGGGCATTGGTGCCATAGGCGTTGATGATCCCGCCATTGATCACCGTCGGGTCGAGCCCGCCCTTCTCGAGCAGCGTCGCCACCAGGGATGTGGTGGTGGTCTTGCCATGGGTCCCGGCCACCGCCACGCAGGATTTCAGCCGCATGAGTTCGGCCAGCATCTGGGCGCGGTGCACCACGGGCAGCCGCCTTTCGCGCGCCATGGCCAGTTCGGGGTTGTCGCGCTTGATGGCGGTGGAGACGACCACGACCTCGGCCCCGGCGATATTCTCGGCCGAATGGCCGATGAAGGTGCGGATGCCTTTGTCCGCCAGCCGCTTGACGTTGTAATTGTCGGCGGCGTCAGAGCCCTGCACCGTGTAGCCCAGATTGTGCAGCACCTCCGCGATGCCGGACATGCCGATGCCGCCGATGCCAATGAAGTGGATGGGGCCGGTCTGGACGGGCAGTTTCATGGCTGCGGCTTTCTGCGGACGGTCAGGCTGGAGGACAAAACAGGCAATGCGGCGGCAGGCCCAGGCGCCGGTGATTGCGCCGATCAGGCGCGGCGCGCGGTGGCGATCACCAGTTCGGCGAGCCGGTTGGCGGCATCTGGCATGGCGGCGCTCTTCGCCGCTTCGGCCGCCTTCGTCAAGCCGGCGGGGTCGGAGAGCGCCTTGCTCAGTTCAGCGGCCAGGCGCTTGGGCGTGAATTCGGGCTGCGCGATGACGGTGGCAGCGCCGGTCCGGCCGAGCGTCATGGCATTCGCCATCTGGTCCTGATCCAGCGCGCCCGGCAACGGCACCAGGATCGAGGGCCGCCCGATCACGCCGAGCTCCGCCACGGTGGACGCGCCCGAGCGGGCAATGACAAGGTGGGCGGCGGCCATCTGCTCTGGCAGGTTGTCGAAGAAGTGCGAGACCTCGTGGCGCACGCCAAGGCTCTGGTACAGCGAGGACACCCGCCTGTTGTCCTCGACGCGCGCCTGCTGCACGATCATCAGGCGCGCCTGCTCCTCCGGTTTGAGTTGCTGGATGGCGGTGGGCACGACATCGGCCATGATGCGCGCGCCCTGGCTGCCGCCGAACACCAGAATCCGCAGCATGCCGTTCGCCTCGGGAGGGCTGTAGGGCGCGGCGGCGGCATGTGTGACGGCCGTGCGGACAGGATTGCCCACATGCACGCACTTGGCCTTCGCCGCCTCCGAAAGCCCGCCAACCTCGGCGAAGCCTGTCGCGATGACGTCCACACGGCTGCTCAGGAAGCGGTTGGCGCGCCCAACCACGGCATTCTGCTCATGCAGGATGGTCGCATGGCGCCCGAGCGTGGCGGCAAGCAGCGGCGGCACGGTGGGATATCCGCCAAAGCCCACGACGACATCGGGGTGGAGTTGCCTGATGAGGCGTCGGGCGGCGAACACGCCCTTGACGATGGCGAACGCCGCCAGGATCTTGTCGCTGAATGAGCGGCCCGACGGCGTCGCAGCCGGCACGGCATGGACGGCCGCGGCGGGAAAGCCGCTGGTGAATTCAATGGCGCGCAGGTCCGTGACCAGTTCCACGCTCACCCCCCGGCGCTGGAGGGCATGGCTGAGCGCCTCGGCGGGAAACAGATGCCCTCCTGTGCCGCCTGCGGCGAGAAGGATGAGCAGACCATCAGCCGCGGATGCGCCTTGCGCCGTATCCTGCTCAGCCATGGCCGCGCCCTTCCCCGAACTGCACCATCCCCTCGGCGCGTGGCCGCTTGCGCGTCAACGCCACCAAGAAGCCCATGGCCAGAGCCAGCGACCACAAGGACGAGCCGCCATAGGAGATGAAGGGAAGCGTCATGCCCTTGGCCGGCATCAGGTGCACGTTCACGAACATGTTGATGAGCGCCTGCATGCCGAACAGCAGGGCAAGCCCGGTCACGGCCAGGCGCCGGAACGGATCCTCCGCCGAGAGCGCGATCCAAAGCGCCCGCAACACCACCGTCGCGAAGATGGCGACGATGACGAGGCAAGCCACCACGCCGAACTCCTCGGCGGTGACGGCGAAGATGAAGTCGGTGTGCGCGTCGGGAAGGATGCGCTTGACGGTTCCCTCCCCCGGCCCCTTGCCGAGGAAGCCGCCCGCGACGAAGCTCTCGAGGGCGGTGTCGACCTGGAAGCTGTCGCCGGAATTCTTGTCCATGAAGCGCTCGATGCGCTCGCGCACATGGGGCACGAATTCATAGGCAAGGCCGATCCCGATGAGACCCAGGCCGCCCAGGCTCAGCCCCCAGAACCAGTGCAGGCCCGCAATGAAGACAAGACCGGCCCAGACCAGCGTGACCAGCATGGTCTGCCCGAAATCGGGCTGGAGGATGAGCGGCACCACGGTCAGCGGCAAGAGCAGGAAGGCGAGCGCCGTGCCCGGGACATCGGGCCGCCTCGCGCTTTCGGAGAAGGCCCATGCAATCAGGATGACGAAGGACGGCTTGAGGAACTCCGACGGCTGCAGGGTCATGCCGCCGAGAGAAAGCCAGCGCCGCGCCCCCTTCACCTCCGCGCCGATGTAAAGGCACGCGATCACCCCGATCAGCGAGCCGATGAAGGTGAGCAGAGCCAGCCGACGCACCCAGCGCGGCGACATGAACGAGACCACCAGCAGGATCACGACAGCCGGAGCGAGGAAGATGGCCTGCCGGCTGACGAAGTGGAAGGTGTGAAGGCCGAGCCGCTCTGCCACGGGCGGTCCGCCCGCCATCAGCAGCACGACGCCGATCAC
The DNA here is from genome assembly GCA_023910605.1 of Bosea sp. (in: a-proteobacteria). NCBI lineage: Bacteria > Pseudomonadati > Pseudomonadota > Alphaproteobacteria > Hyphomicrobiales > Alloboseaceae > Allobosea > Allobosea sp. Next base: position 3,086,380 of record JAAVVV010000001.1, read on the forward strand.
CATCAGCCCGAAGATCGCGAAGAGCAGCGTGCGGTCGACCGTCCACCACCAGTTGCCCAGAAGGGTCGGCTCGACGCGCGATGACATGGCAGGCTGGCTCCAGGAAAAGGATTCGAGCGCACGCTGGGCGGACCCCGCGGTAATCCAGCGTTCACCATGTGGCGGAACGGTTAAGGGAGCGTTGACGCTCGCCCTCTGCTGAAGGCCCAACCCCGGCTGCATGGCTTCGTTCCTCGCCACCGGCGAGATGTCGGCAAGGCACTTGCCCTCACCTGGGGATTGACATAAAGATATGTTTATATCTTCGGGGAAGCTGCCGCATGGTCGATCTTGTTCACCATTCCTTGCCGAGCCTGCTTGCCGGGCTGCGCGCCGCTGGCGAGGAGACGCGCCTGCGCATCCTTGCTCTGCTCGCCAAGGGTGAGCTCTCGGTCTCGGACATGACCGA